>NZ_PVWK01000083.1 GCF_003003795.1 Stenomitos frigidus ULC18
CACGACGGATTTCCAAGGGCTAGGAGACTAATCTAGAGTCATCACATTTCCTGCTCTCTGTCAATGCGTAACTTCTAACAGTTTTCCAGGCTCGATTTCTAAAGTCCTGATCATGAATATGACCACCTTTAGGCGCAGGGAAGACCAAATCTTCTGGCATCGGGTTGTTGGGTTTGCGTTTGAGAAATAAGCGTTTGAGGGACTGACTGAGAAGAACCGTCCCGGTCTTTGTGTTTTTTGTTTCTTTGCGCATCCCACGATAGTAAGCTTCGCCAATCCAGACGGATGAGCAATCGTCGGCAACGTGCTTCCACTTCAGAGCGATCGCTTCCCCTGGACGACAACCCGTTCCCAGCATAAATTCAACATAATCAGCGTAATAGGCATAGTAGCGATCGGTCCGAAACCCCTGAATAATTTGCGCAATCTCCTGCGGATTAAAGGGTTTTGGGGCTTGTGTTTTGCGTACTTTGATGCGGCGCGCTAGCGCTTGCCACGGATTCGTCGGCAGCAAACTTTCTTCTATAGCCCAGTCCCAGCACGCGGCGATCAACGTGATGCGTTCTTTCACCGTTGTGGGTGAATTCGGTTGCTGAGTCGAAGGATTGATCCGAGCCGCAAACCATGCTCTAAACGCTTCGGCTTGCTCCAGCGTCACTGCAGCGGCGGCTCCTTCCTTAAAAAACTCGCGGAGACGTCTTAACGTCGCGTCGTATTTGATCAGCGTTTGAGGATAGACTTCACTTGCCTTATGCCTCATAAACTTTTGAAACAACCCTGCGACAGATAGTCCAGAGGGTTGTGAAGGCTGTTCCGGGCGATACTTATTCAATGTCGCGTCGAAAGTTGCGGTCGTGATATCGATTTCAATCTCGGTTGCTTTGCGTTCGGCTATTTTGCGATTGAGGGCTCCATCTGGCAAACCCAGGGCGAGATCATAGCGTCTCCCTTGATGGGACCAGCGTAACTTAAGCCAGCCATTACGCACTTCAATATGGACTCTTTTTCTTTTCATAAAATTGGTGCATGAGCGGTTAGGCGAACGATACCCTGATCTCATGCACCAATTTTGCACCAGTTTTGTAGGCTATTCCGGGTTTTTCTGGTCGATTCCGAGATGCTAATTGAAAATAGGGAAGCTCTAGAACCCTTGGCTGAAAACGACAAAAGCCAGTCATTGACTGGCTTTTGTGCATCGGAGCGGCGAGATTCGAACTCACGACCCCTACTACCCCAAAGTAGTGCGCTACCAAGCTGCGCTACGCCCCGATGTGCTTGCTCAGTATAGCATAAGGGCCCATTAGTCTGCAGCCCTTTACATGACTTCCTTAACAGCAGCTTGTGCCTCTCGACGTAACCCAGCAGCAATACGAAAGAGTTCTTGCCCAGTATGTAGGTAGTAGTCATCGTAATTGAGCGTGAAAAACTCTAACTGCTCAATGCCATCATCCACCTGATTAAGGCAGTAATAGAGGTGTGCTGCGACACCAGCCATGGTTTTAGGGTTAGGGAGTGAGTGAAAAATAGTTTCAGCCCGACTGAGGCGATCGCGGCAGTCCTCCAGATACTCTTGAAAATCTGCCATTAGTTGATCGTCAAAGGGATCAGCTGCGAGAGCGTCAATCTGCTCTTTCAACGGTTTGAGAATTCGCACTACTAGCTGACTCACGGGCGTATAGACCTGAGTTAGCCACTGTTTCAGGTGCTCATCCGCCTTTGGTATAGTCTGCTGCTGTTTGTAGTGACGCGCTTGGGCGGCAGCCGTTCGTTGCTGCCGATTGCCCCGTCCCGCTGAAAAACCAGCCTCTTCAAGCTGTGTCAGATACTGTAGCTGCTGATCGTAAGATTTACGATTTTCAGGATCGCCCAGTACTTCGTAGGCGGCATTGACCTTGGCAATTTGCTCGTGGTTAGCAGTTTCCCGGTTGCTGTCAGGATGAAACTGTTTGGCTAACTGACGGTATGCCTGTTTGATCTCTGCCTGTGTCGCTGTTGGAGTAACGTTTAGAGTGCGATAGTGGTCAGACCTCATGCTTCTTCTTCAGCCTTATCCTCCAAGCATGGCTGGCATATTAAGCTCAGAGTCCTGAAAGAGAGGGGTAGTGAGGTAGCGTTCACCAAAGCTGGGCTGAATCATCACAATGATCTTCCCTTCATAATCGGGGCGGCGACCCACCTGAATCGCTGCATAGAGCGCAGCACCACTAGAGATACCAGAGAGTAAGCCTTCTTCGCGAGCCAAACGCCGTCCATAGGCGATCGCATCATCATCTGAGACAGTGATGACTTCGTCGATTAGATTGACATTCAGCACAGGAGGCACAAAGCCAGCACCAATTCCCTGAATTTTGTGAGCACCTGGGCGACCACCCGATAGCACAGGACTGTTCGCAGGTTCAACCGCGATCGCCTTGAATGTCGGTTTGCGCGACTTGATCACGTCCGCAACACCGGTAATGGTTCCGCCTGTGCCGACCCCAGCAATCACGGCATCAATCTGACCATCGGTATCAGCCCAGAGCTCTTCTGCTGTCGTTTGGCGATGGATTTGAGGATTCGCTGGGTTACGAAACTGTTGAAGCATATACGCATTGGGCAACGTTTCAACAATTTGCTGTGCCCGCTGAATACAACCGCTCATACCTTCGATGCCTGGCGTCAACTCCAGCTGCGCACCGTAAGCACGTAGCATGGCTCGCCGTTCAGAACTCATTGTCTCTGGCATCGTCAAAATGAGGCTATAACCCTTTGCGGCTGCGGCCATTGCCAGGGCAATGCCTGTGTTTCCAGAGGTCGGCTCTACTAGCACCGTTTTACCGGGAGTTATGAGTCCCTCTTTTTCGGCCGCATCAATCATGCTAATGCCAATACGGTCTTTGACTGAAGCAGAAGGATTCATGCCTTCGAGTTTCACTAAAATTTGCGCGACACACCCATCTGCTTGAGGAATCCGATTTAACTGCACCAGGGGCGTACGTCCAATGAGTTCGGTGATGTTTTGAGCTACACGCATAAGTCTAGATATAGTACATAATGTCGAGCTGTCGTCTAGCGTTGCACTTTTCGCAGAGGTCTTGCAAGGTACATCGCTGCAAGACCGTGTTCGCAGCCTGGTGCGCTTCTTGCCAAGCATCCCAAATGACAGCACTTTCTACAGTTTTAGGCACAACATGGGACTCAGCCGATTGAGCCTCGGCACCCTCTAAACAATTCAGTACTTCTAAGAGATTAATTTTCCAGGGTTCACGCGCCAAGATGTAGCCTCCTTTTGCCCCTCGCTGCGATCGCACCAAGCCACACCGTCTGAGTGTAGCCAATAATTGTTCCAGGTAGCGATCGGGAATTTGCTGTTGGGCAGCAATTTGACGGATCTGTAGCGGTTCGCCACTGGTATAGTGCGCGGTTAACTCAATGAGTGCCAGAATCGCGTACTCATTTTTACTAGAAATTTCCACGGTTAACACTTAATGAACAGCAACGCGACTAATCACGCTCACACTATTATACTACGGTTCTTCACTAGGGTTTTGAGGAGACGAGAAAAATCCCCGAAGCACTCTGCGATCGCAGAGTGCTTCGGGGATTCATACACCCTAGTCAGTGGTTTAAAAACCTTCGGTTCTTCCCAACTCTCCTTAAATAGGAGAGAGCCGAACGGTCCAAAGTTCTTTTTAAGGGGGAAGGAGAGGGGTCACCATCAGACGATGAACCGAACAGAAGATTTTAAAGCACGCCTTAGAGGTGCTGTTCCTTTAGCAGCGCCTAAAACGTAAAGGTTGTCCGTAAAACACCAATGAAAACATCGTCATTAGAGTTATTGCCGGGAATGCCTGCATTTTGATTCACACTGGGCAAATAAATCACACCTGGAGTGATGGAAATGTTGTCTGTGAGCTGGTACTTGTAGAACACCTCGAAGTGATAAGCAAAATCTTGGCTTCTACTGGCAAAGGCTGGGCTTAAGTTAGCACCCGCAAAATCAGTGCCTCGCAAAGTTGGCTCTGCACCCGCTACGAGACCCAATAAGTTACCTTTTTTACCCAGATCTGGGAAGCCAACTGCAACCGCAAAATTCCAGATGTCTGCGCTACCCAAACCAATGATATTCGCATCACTGTAGCCAACCCAGCCGTTGACGATGAAACCAGGGGTCGGACGCAGCGACGCTTCAACACCGAAGGAATTGCTTTCGACTGGGAACGAGCGTCCCCGCAACAGGGAGTTGTTGTTCAAGTTCGCAAACGTTGAACCCGTACCACCCAGGTTGAAGTTGTTGCCAGCCGAGAGCGCAGCATTGTTTCGTTCGTAGCCACGCACGTAAGTAAAGCCCAGTTTGAAGCCGCCAGAGCTAAAGACTAACTGCGCCAAGGCTGAGTAGTTACCATTAAACACACCACCATCTGCTCCAGGGTTACTGGCAGTATTAGAAAGGTAACCAAGGTCAAGCTTAAAGTTGTTGCTGAACTTATAGTTAATGCCAACCCCAGCGCCCAGCGGTCCAATGCGATAGATTGGGTTGCGTTCGGCAAAGCGAGAGATTGCGTTCTGACCACCACCGTTACCCTCAAAGAGAGGATTAATGGTATCAGCGTAGTAATGATGCAGGGCACCATTGGCAAAAATGGTAGCGGTCAAGTTGCTGCCGATGGGAAAGCGGTAATCCAACACGTCTAGAAAGACACTATTACCACCGTTGTTTGAATCCGTAATTGTGCCGTCAGCCGCAGGGTTGCCACCGTCATAAGGAAGGTTCCCTTCATTGGTGCGCTGGTAGTTATTCTGCGCATTGGGAATGCTGGGATTGCTCAGCAGCCGAGTGGCATTACCAGCCTGAAGACGCACTCTCAAACGATCCTTGCCTGTAAAGCTCGTGAGCAAGTTGAGTCGAATGCGATCGTTGAAAACAGTGTTTGTGCCGCCTTGTCTGGGGTAATCACCAAACGCATCAGCGATCGTGAAAATAACTTCACCGGAGAGCTTAGTGGTCGTGGAGAATTGTTGTTTCTCCAGGGTTGCCGTGCGTGACTCTAGCGCATCAACTCGTCCGCGCAAGGTTGCCAACTCAGCCGCAAATTCTTCCTGCAGCTTTTGCAGCGCCACGAGGTCTTCTTTTTTAACCAAATCAGCAGTGCCTGCGGCAATCAGCTCGTTGATCCGATCCATGCAGGCGTTTAAGCCGGCAGCGAACTCGTACCGAGTAGTGGCGCGGTTACCGCGGTAGGTTTTATCGGGATAACCCACAATGCAACCGTAGCGTTCAACCAGCGACTGCAAAGCTTGAAACGCCCAATCAGTAGGCTTTACATCTGACAACTGTGAAACAGACGTCACCTGATTTGCTGCCGTTGCAGGCACTGTCCCTTCCGTGCCGTAAATCAAAACCTGATTTAGAGGAGCGGTTGGTGAGACGGACGTAGGCGCAGCCTCTGCCAAAAGCACTGGACTGGCGGGAAGCGCTGACAAGCTCTTGTCTGGCTGTCTTTCTATCAGGGGGTGAGCCACAGCATCCGTAGCAGTCGTCGCTTTTGCAGTCGAAGCTGTAACCACGATCGCAGACATAGCAACGGTAGCGCCCAGAAGCGCTGGAGCCGCTAATAAAGACTTCCAGATTGTTTTTGACATCATTACTTTCACACTCACACCTTAAAGACCCAAAAGCGATATACATACTGTTAAAAGCATTCCCAAAGGAACCTTTAACTAAAATAAAATCCTACACTTAATTTGTCGATAACTTTCAAAAACTCATGTGAGGATCATTTCGGCAAGCACAATATGAGCTTTTAACCCATGCTAGAGCGTAGCTAATCGGCTCTAGAGGGCTATCGCGCAGTGGCTCTAGCAGAAACATAGTTAATTCGTAAACGTTCTTATGTAAAAAAAAGCCCCGTGTGAACGGGGCTTTTTAGTTTGTCAGCTTAAGGATTGAGCTAACTAGAAGGTGAAGGTAGTGCGAAGTACGCCAACATATTGCGTTGCGTTGTTGTTGTTTCCTTCTGGATTGAAGATCACAATGAGACCTGGTGTAATCGCAATGTTGTTACTAAGTTGATAACGGTACAGGGCTTCCACATGGAACGTCGTGTCATCATCAAAGCGGCGAACGCCCGCGGTACGGAAATCGTTGCCAGTCACCTTCGCTGGGATACCCACGATAATGCCACCCAAGTTACCTTTCTTACCCAAGTCAGGGAACGCCAGGTAGACAGAACCGGTGTAGATTTCAGCTTCGTTGCTGCTCCGACCCTGATAGGCTTTGTAGTAGCCAAACCAGCCACCGACAATAAACTGAGGACTCAGACGGAAGTTTACTTGAGCACCAAAGGTGTCAACTGAGGTCGGGTTAGCTTGAAACGGAGTTGAAGCATAGGCGCTACCAGTGCTTGCAGTCACGTTAACGTTGCCGCCGGGGTAGTAAGAGCGGACGTAGGATAACGCAATTTCAAGTGGCTTGGCAGGTCTAAGGACAACTTGCCCAATGGCTGAGTAAGCACCGTTGAACAGACCGTTTTTAGGACTTGGGTCGTTGCTATCGGTATCAGTTATAACCCCACCTTGCAGACTTAAGGCAGAACCGAATTTGTAATCAAAGGTTAGACCAGCACCCGCTGCACCACTCCGAAGTGTCGAGTTGAACCGTCCAAAACGAGAGATCGCACCTGAGCCGCTGCTTGTAAAGGGGCTTAAGCTGCTAACCAGACCATCGTAAAACTCGTTCTTGGTTGCATCAATCTGCACGCGTAGATTGTCACCCAGTGGGAAACGGTAGTACAACTCATCGATCGTAAATGCATTACCGCCGCCATCATCAAAAGCGAGGCGAGTTTCGTTCGTGCCGGTGAATGCACCACTGAAAGAAGTAAAGTTAGCCGCTTGTAGACGCGTGCGCAGTCGATCCTTACCAGTAAAGCTCGTATCAAAGTTAAGACGAACACGATTAGCGAAGATGGTCTGGGTTTGATCGTCTCTCAAGCGACCTTCGTTAGCAGCGTTAACGCCTCCGAGGAAGCGATTATTACCTGTGCGGGTGGCGCGATCGCCAAAGGTATCGGCAACGGCGAAGATTACTTCAGCATTTAGCTTGGTAGTAGTCGAAAACTGCTGCTTCTCCAGGGTGGCTGTCCGGGCTTCTAGTGCATCCACACGTCCACGCAGAGTAGCCAATTCAGCCGCAAATTCTTCTTGCAACTGTTGCACAGCCAGCAAGTCTTCTTTCTTCACCAAGTCAGCGGTGCCTGCTGCAATCAACTCGTTGATCCGATCCATGCAGGCGTTCAAACCAGCCGCAAACTCGTAGCGAGACAGCGCTCGGTTACCGCGGTAGGTCTTGTCGGGATAGCCGACGATACAGCCATAGCGCTCGACCAGCGATTGTAGTGCTTGGAAGGCCCAATCGGTAGGCTTGACATCCGAAAGCTGCGAAACAGAGGTGACTTGACCGACGATGCCAGTAGAAGGTGTTCCTTCTGTGCTGTAAACAGTCATCTGGCTGAGATTTGAAGGTGTTGCTTGCGTTGCGGTCGTCGAAGCATCCGCAACAACAACAGGTTTGACTGGCAGAGATGGTGCTGCACTGACTGCACTGTCTACAGTCGGCACTTTAGCTGCAGCATCAGTCGCCTCAGCCGCATTCACAGCTGCCGTATTCACGATCGCAGACATAGCAACCGTAGCGCCCAGAAGCGCCGGAGCCGCTAATAAAGACTTCCAGATTGTTTTTGACATCATTGTTTTTACACTCACACCTTAGTACGAACGGATCGATGTACAGATAGCCCCTAGATTTCCATAGGAAGAGCCTTATCTGCTAATCCAACACATATACCGGAGACTCTTGAAGTTCGAAAACGTCCAGAATGCTTCCATATAGTACCCCAAAGACTTTCCTTTGAGGTATTACACTGTCCAGTTATCAGAGCTTGGAAACTACCTCCACCTAATTATCAGAGACAATGGTTAACAAGACTTTAAAGGAAGGCGCATTTTCTGGGGCTATTTCTAGCCTTCGCAGTCTAAAGGCAGCAAAATTTGAGTTCTTTGGCATCAAGAGTAATGTTTTGCATGACGCAACGATCGCAGAATCACTAGTAAAGATCACAAAAAAGCGCCCTCCGTTTAATGGAGAGCGCTTATGGTATCAAACGTGCTTTTTACACCTCGAAGACATTGTTCACAAATAACTAGAACGTGAAGGTCGTTCTCAGAGTACCGATGAAGATATCCTCAGTGGCGTTAGACTGACCATTGTTAATCACATAAATTACACCAGGTGTAATCGAGATGTTGTCACTCAGTTGATAGCGGTAAAACGCTTCAAAATGAATTGGTAGACCGTTTGAACCTTGACCAAACTTCTTTGCGTTGCCGAGGTAGGGTTCAACACCAGCGGTCAAACCTAGCAAGTTGCCTTTCTTGAGGAAGTCAGCAAACGCAACACCAACGCCATAGGTCCAGATTTCGCCTCTACCAACACCGTCGCCTGGTTTGTTCGCTTCGATGTACGTACCAAACGCATTAATCGAAATGGTTTTACCCAGATTTAACGAACCCGAAAGACCATAAGCGTTCAGGCTGGTAGACGTAAACTGTCTAGCTTTGCCGCCTGCTGCGTTGACGAACGCGAAGTTACCCGCAGCCGTACCCACAACTGCACCGCCACTTCCAGTGTCAAAGATGGCACCACGAGCGTAAGCGTTGACGTAGGTTGCACCAATGGAGAAGAAATCTGTCTTGTAGGCAATCTGGGCAAGCGCAGAATAACTACCGTTAAACAAACCTGCCTTGTCAGCGGGGTTGTTCGCGCCAAAGAAAGCCTGAGGAGCGTTTAGCTGTCCGCCAGTTGCACTCAAACTAGAGTTGTTCGCCAGGTACCCAAGGCTAAGCTTGAAACTGTTTGTGACATCAAAGTTTAGACCAATACCCGAACCACCACCAATGTTGTAAATGGGGTTACGTTGAGCAAAGATGGTGAGAGGACCATTACCACCATCAAAGCCCTCTAAAAGACCTGCTTGAGTGGGGGCATAGTCATATTGCAAACCAGCGAAGGCTGGGATGTAAACGCTAATTTTCTCGCCCAGTGGGAAGTAATAAGCAACCCAGTCAGCAAAGACCGAATTTCCACCAGTGCTTCCAAACTGGAACGATTGAAGACCGATACCACCAACGGAATCTTGGAACCTAAAGGGAACAAAGTTACCAGCCGCAAGACGAGTAATCAGCAAGTCTTTACCAGTAAAGCTGGTGTTGAACGCTAAACGAACCCGGTCTTGGAAGACGGTTTCATTTCTAAATGGCTGTCCAAATTCATCAGTAATGGCAAAGATAACTTCACCTGCCAATTTGGTGGTGGTGGAGAATTGCTGCTTCTCTAAAGTCGCAGTGCGAGCTTCCAAGGAATCAACACGTCCACGCAAGGTTGCCAGCTCAGCAGCAAACTCTTCTTGCAGCTTTTGCAGCACTGCCAGGTCTTCTTTCTTGACCAAATCAGCAGTACCAGCAGCGATCAGTTCGTTGACGCGATCAAGGCAAGCATTTAAACCAGCAGCAAATTCGTAGCGAGTGGTAGCGCGATTACCTCTGTAGGTTCTGTCAGGATAGCCAGCGATACAACCGTAGCGCTCGACCAACGATTGCAAGGCTTGAAACGCCCAGTCAGTTGGCTTAACGTCAGACAGTTGAGAGACAGATGTGACCTGGCTGGAATTTTGTGAGCGACCTTCACGGGTGTACCGATTGATCTGGCTCAAAGAACTATCGGCTGCTTCAGGTGCAGCTGGGGTTGCTTGCTCCGCTGGTGTAGAAGCGACTTGTACAGGCAGGCTCTTTTCCAGGCTGGCAGGACGAACGGCTGTCGTCGGTGCATTCGCTAACGCAGAAACTTCAGGAGAAGAAATCTGTGGAACAGCAGCCAGGGATAGAGGCTGTAAAGCTGATGCTTGAGGCTGAGCAACTTCGTTTGTTGCTTTAGCTTCGGCTGCAATTGCAGAGGCGGAAACCGTCAAAGCAGCAGCAAGAATTGCAGGGCTGACTAGCAGCGATTTCAAAAAAACGTTGGACATGGCTTTAATTTATTCTCCTCACACCGATATAGAACGACTGTTGGGGTCTTCTATCATTACACTCAGATCGTTGACAAGCTGACGCACTCAAGCGTAATCCAGATTAGTTGCTGACGCAAGCGTGTTTTTGTGTTTGTCACTACACTTGTAGAACATCATATCGAATCTTGGGTTTCCTGTCTCTAGCTTGCGAATTTTTATGGCTTGAGCATCAAGCGACTCCAGTAAAGCACCTAGAAGACTGGGAGTAGGTCGTAGGAACTGACAGTGACTGATAACGATTGGATCAGCTAACTGCGTCAATTCTCAAGGTAAACCAGTCTTTGAGTTGCCAGCTTATTTTTGTTGTGAGGTTTCCGTAGCAAGGGTTGGCCGATACTGGCTCCAGGGTTTTGCCGCTTCGATTTGGGCTGCCAGCGCAATGAGAGTAGCTTCGGCGGCTGGTTTACCAATCAACTGGACGCCGATCGGCAGACCGTGAGGATCGAAGCCCGCAGGAATCGTAATAACAGGTTGGCCAGTGGCGTTGAAAGGTGGACAAGGAGCAACCCAACCGATAATTTTTTCTAACGTTTTGGCCGGTCGGAGATTAGCCCACTCTCCCACACGAATGGGGGAGTGCAGATAGGTTGGCAGCACTAATACATCGACATCATCAAAGAAAGCCACAATGCGACGGGCAATGATTTGCATTTTACTGACCGCACGTAGGTATTTACCACTGGAGTGAAAGCGCGATCGATTCAGCAACCAGCGATTCATCTTGCCCAGGAAAACGAACGGGATGCCAACTTCACTCAAAACAGACTGCCAAATGATGGTAAACGGCTCAATTAAATCGCCAACGTCGGGACAACCTGGTTCCACTGTATGCCCCAGTGCCTGGAGTAGCTGCACCGTGTCTAAAACGGCTTGCTTGCAGCTAGAATCGGCTACCCCGATCGGTTCAATGGCAGTCGCAAAGGCAATGCGTAGATGACCGGGAGAGGTTTGAGCCGCTGAGAGAAAAGAAGCGGCGGGCTTCGGTAGCCAATAGGGATCACCTGTCACATAGCCGGACATCACATCCAATAAAGCGGCCGCATCGGCAACGGTACGACCGATCGGCCCACTGGTTGCAATGCCACTCAGGCGATCCCCATAGGGTGCCTGGCTCACCCGTCCCCGTGCTGGCTTGATCCCAACCAGGCCGCAGCAGGACGCGGGGCCGCGAATGGAACCACCACCGTCTGAGCCGTGAGCGATCGCGCAGAGTCCTGCTGCCAGTGCTGCGGCAGCCCCGCCACTAGACCCACCCGGCGTATAAGCGGGATTCCAGGGGTTGCGGGCAGGGGGAAAGCCATTGGGTTCGGTGTAGGGCAGTGTACC
The DNA here is from genome assembly GCF_003003795.1 of Stenomitos frigidus ULC18. Lineage (GTDB taxonomy): Bacteria > Cyanobacteriota > Cyanobacteriia > Leptolyngbyales > Leptolyngbyaceae > Stenomitos > Stenomitos frigidus_A. Next base: position 11,430 of record NZ_PVWK01000083.1, read on the forward strand.
GATCTCTGACGTGGCCGTCTTACCCAAAATAATGAAGCCCGCTTGCTTAATACGGGTGACAACACCATCATCTTCGGTCGGGATGCGGTTTTTCAAAATTTTGACGCCATACGAACAGGGCAAGCCAGCCACCGCGTTCAGGTCTTTAATTGAGATGGGCACGCCAAAAAAGGGGGGCAAGTCATCAGTATTACTGCCGAGCGCCTCTGTTTTAGCTGTTGCGTCAGCGATCGCTTGTTCTGCTGCCACTGTAACGTAGCTGCCCAAGTGCCCATTCAGTTGTTCAATGCGCTGTAGGTAAAGCTCGACCAGTTCTAGCGGCGAGATTTCCCGCTGGCGCACTAACTGTGCTTGCTCCAAGGCCGGAGCGAATGCTAGATCAGTCTGGTTCATGTTACGAAACCTGCCGCAATGGTGCAGGCTGATGTCTCAGAACCTCCTCGTAGAGGCTCTCCAGATGTGTAATATTGTCGGTCAACGTGTAACGCTCCTTGACGCGTTGTCGGGCGTTTTGTCCGAGCAGCGTTGTCCAACCCGTATGTTCGCACAGTTGGGGCAGCAAGGTCTTGAGCTGAGTCGCTACACTCTGCGTCTTTAAAATGACGCCCGCTTCATCCTCCAGGACTTCGCCATCGGCGCCAGCATCCGTCGCAATGCAGGCTAGCCCACAGGCCATCGCTTCGAGGAGAGAGAGAGACAACCCTTCTACCAACGATGGCAGCACAAAAACATCGGAACCCCGCAAGATGTTGATGCGTTGCGCCTCATCAGCGATAAAACCTAGCCAGACGATGCCATGTTCAGGCCCATAGAATGGCATCAAAGAGGCTGCTAAAGAGCCGTGGTTGCCAACAATGACCAGCTTAGTACGATCGTCCAGACGACAATGCTTCCATGCTTTGAGCAGCGATTCAATGTTTTTCTCTGGCGCAATGCGTCCCTGGTAAACAAAGATACGATCGGCATCTAGCTCTGCCTTTAGGCTAGAAGGACCAGGGGAATATTTTTGAACATCGACGCCATTAGGAATCACTGCCAGCTTAGATGCTGGTACACCAAGGCGGATAAGCAGCTCTTCCTGAATGTGGGAGAAAATGATGACGCGATCGTACTTTGCCAGGAACGGAGCGTATAGCTGATACATCAGGTGTTGTGTGCCCGAGGTCAGATTACGCGGCTTGCGATCGAACGGGGGATGAAACGTCGCCACAAGCGGTATGCCTAGATCAAGACAGATTTCTGGTAACAAAAAATCTAGCGGTGACAGCGTCAGCGAAGCGTGCACTACATCAGGGTTTAGCTTATAAAGCGCCTGCGCCAGAATTTTGCTCGATTTGAAGGTTGGAATGGTGTAGATTTGCGATTTGTAGAGAAACGGAATCGAAATCTCCTGGAAGTCAGGCCAGTTATCGGGGGGCGGCTCTGCCTGAGCAAAATGAAAAAAGCTGACCTGATGACCTCGATCCAGCAGTGCATTGGTCACTTCTCGACCATAAGTGACGTTGCCGCAGAAAGGCGACTTTTTTCCGAGCCAGGCGATATGCATTCAGGGTCTCAAACGAAAGGGAAGGGGTAGGGTGATTAACGGTCAGTCGTTAGGGAGCCACTGGCATCAGTCCACCAAACCGCAACCGTACAGCCTACTAACGCTGGTTTAAACCTGTACGGGAAATATACCAGGTTAAGACCCCTCCTGCGACGACCAAAACCGCAAGACTAAGAAAAACGATGCGCAAGCCAAAGAACGTCTCGGCGACACCCGCCAGCGCCAGAGGCAAACTGAGCGCAATATTGATCGCATTATTTTGTAGCCCAAACACCTTACCTCGCATCGCTTCCGGCGTTTCTTCTTGAATGGCGGTTTGCATGGGTACACCCACGATCGCCGCAAAACCACCAAGCGCCGCAATGAGCAGTAGTGTTGGCACTAGCCGCGTCACCGAGAGGGAAATTCCAACCAGGGAAGCTGCCATACCCAGGGAACCAAACAGGCTAAGTTGCGCATGTTGAAACCGTTGCCCAAACTGCCCAATCAGCGTTGCCCCGATCGCCATGCCGACCCCACCCATCGCCAGCAAAAAGCCGAACTGAGAGGATTTAATCTCTGGCGTCACCTCTGCCAGTCGTACCGAAAGTACAGCCAGCGCCGCGAAGACCGAGAAGAGAATGACCAGTTGAATCAGGGCACTTCGCACCCGACCCTGCTCTGCCAGAAACCGTAAGCCGTCGCGGATGTCTTGCCAAACATGCGGCGTTTCAACGGTAGACTCTACGCCTTCAGCATTGACGGCTGCTACCGTACGGCTTTTTTCACCCGTTTTGAGCAACAGCAGAATGATTCCCGCGATCGTATAACCACTGGCAACAACCAATTCTTTACCCAACCCGATCGCCGTCAAACCGAACTGACTGATCAAGGTGTCTGCCAGAGCGAGTAGCGGTTCACCCACCGCGAACCCAATAATCACCGATGCCATCATGGTGGTGGTGTAAAGAGAATTCGCAGAGAGCAGATGTCGCCGTTCAACCACTAGCGGTAAGGTGGATTGTTCTGCTGGCGCAAAAAACTGGGTCAGCGTCGAAACGAAAAAGGTGATGCCAAGAAGCACACAGAACCCGACTGGCAAGCCTGCCAGTGGTGACCAACCCTTGGACAACCAGAGCAACGGTGGCAGCGCAAAAACCAGCCCGCCGCGCAAGAGATTGGTCAGTACAAGCACTGTTTTTTTAGACCAGCGGTCAACAAACACACCCGCGATCGAGCCAAACAACACGGCTGGAATCGTAAAGGCAATCATGATGGATGACACCCAGCCGCTGATGGACTGGTCACCGCTCTGGAAACGGCTGGCAATGAGTGCAATCATCAGCACCAGATAAACCTTGTCTGCCAGTTGCGAAAAAACCTGACCGCTCCACAAGGTTAAAAAATTGCGATTCTTCAGAACCGGAAAGAAACCCCGCTCTGGTTCAGGCTCCTGACCATTAGCCTGACCGTTGGTTTGAGCAAGATTGACTGCTTTTGATTCATCTATGGTCATGACGACCGGACTCTGACCATGCCCATTTTGATGTAGTGACTCTAAAGCTGATGATGGTAAGGCTTTAGCATCTGGCTGGTCAGACACACCTTGCTCCACTGCGGGCATTGGTGAGGGAGCCGCCTCACTATTAAAAATATCCTCTGCCAATCTCGGTCGATAAGCATCCTGGCTGTTCGTTGGTTCCATCGAAGCGTCTGACGGAGGGAACCCCCGCTTTGTTTTCAAGGCGTCAGCTTCTACCTTACGCGACTTGTCGTTGATATTTTCACCTGTGTTGGTCGGATTCAAAGACAACATCACCGTTGCTTCCAGGTCAGAGTTGGACAATCGCATCATAGCTTGAAGAGGTGTTTGAAGAGCTTGAAGACATTAGGCCGATTCGGGAGTCGCAAAGCAGGCATCAATGAGACTAGCAGAGCGGATTGGGCGATCGAGGTAATACTGAGCATACGATCGCAGCGCCTGTTCAACCGATTGCCACAGGCGATCAAGCGTGCGCTGAGAACACTCGCCTGGCTGGATGCGGGCCAGCAAGGCCTCTGGTTCAGGCAATTCTGCGTCAGCAAGGTATTGCAAAAGCATCAGTTCAGGAGCAGACAGCCGCCGATGCAACCCTGCACTTGAGCTGCTTGAAAACGCAGATGCGTTGGCTTGCCTCTCATCTTCTATAGTCATTGTGGCGTCTCCCGCCTGTACTGGAGGCAGTGCTGCTGCTGAGGCTTCCGAAACTCGATGCCGACGCAACGGTCGTTTTTCAGCAAGCAACCGCTCCAGCGTTGCCGGAGTAACAGTTCCGCCCGCTGGAATACTAAAGCCGACGCGCCAATTGCGATCGGTCAAATCGGGGGGCAACAGCTGGCGCGTCACGCAGCAAAGATGCACTTGGGGTGCGACCCCTGCCAATACCAGCAGTTGAAAAACCGCGTGGGTTAAATGAGCCAGCACTTGTGAAGTCGGCGATCGCTCCAGTCGTGCTAGATGTTCGTTAAGCAAGCAAAACAGTTCTTCCTGCGGTTGTTCGCTCAAGGCTTGATGAAGGCACAGTTCTGCAAGATACTGGCTCGCAATCAGCTTCTTTAAATCCTGCCCCAACCGTGGATAAGACTCTAGCGTTTCTGCCTGTGTAATTTTGTCGAGCGATCGTCCTTTGGCAATCAGCAGCTCATTCACCACAAACAGTTCGCTGCGTCCACCCAGTCGTGAGTTGTGCTTCCGCGACCCCATGGCGATCGCCCGTACCAAGCCAAATTCGCGCGTCAAAATGGTTAGCAGCCGATCAGACTCACCCATGGGCATGCTTTTGAGATTGATTCCAGTAGCTTTGTAAGTGCGGCTCATGAAAAAGAAGTGAGGGAATGGGGAGGCAGAGAATGAGGGGAAGAGTTTTAAGTTGATGTTGGCCACTGACTGCTGACGCCTGCTGTCTAACGTATTGCGAGACCTTCTCGCTCTCGGATCAACTCGGGGCCACGAGATGTTCCCAACCGAGTAGCTCCAGCCATAATCAACTCTAACGCTTGCTCCACCGTGCGGATGCCTCCAGAAGCCTTAATACCCACTCTGTCTTTGGTTACTTCTTTCAGTAAGCGGACATCGGCAACCGTCGCGCCTCCATACAAGCCTGTACTTGTCTTCAAGAACGCAGCACCTGCCTCCATGCACACTTCAGCCGCTTGCCGCTTTTCGCCATCAGTCAGCAAAGCGGTTTCTAAAATGGCTTTGATGGTCTGGCCCGTCGCATCATAGATTTCAGCGATTTCGCGATGCACCGCATCCATTTGCCCCGCTTTCAACCAGCCAAGGTTAATCACAACATCTAATTCTGTTGCGCCATGCTCGACTGCCTCTTGGGCTTCATAGAGTTTTACAGCTGAGGTGGTAGCACCATAAGGGAAGCCAATCACAGTACAGACCTTAGGTTTCTTACCATGCAGCGCAGCGGCAGCTTGCCGTACGTAGGTTGGATGGATGCAAACAGCCGCAAAGTTAAATTGGTCTGCATCCGCGCACCATTGCTCGACCTGCTCTAGCGTAGCCGTTGGGCTTAGCAACGCATGATCAATAAAGGGAGCAAGATCAATGTCTGAACTCGATCGCTTTGCCATAAGAACCTCTCGAAACGCGTTAATGATTTTGCAGTTTATTTGATTGTCAGCAAGCTCAAACCAAAAAGTGTCGTAATGCTCAATGAGCCAGTGAGAAACATCAGCGATCGCCCAATAGGCACATTCAGGATGTAAAAAACAGGGTAGAGCAGTCGAGCAATGACGTAGGCGATCGCAGCCCAGCCTGCCAGCGCTGATTGTTGCCCAGTGATATACGCCATTAGCGCCGCAGCGGCAAACAGCACAAAGGACTCAAAGGCATTTGCATGTGCCCACGTAGCTCTCTGAGCATAGGCAGGCAGCTTGTCAAAGAGCGATCGCGGCGCTGCCATGTCATACCCAGCCTTGAGGCGACCATAGCCGACCACCAGAAACGGTAGATAAACTAGTGCGGCCGCCGCCGCAATGGCATACAGCAGGAGGGTTTGGGAAGGAATTGGTAAAAGTGGCAATGAGATCATACGCGGCTCGTAATGATTGCTGCGCCAGTTCAAGGTGCTTGTTCAACGGATGGATCATTCCAGACGCGATCGCATCACACGTGGCAATCTCCATTATCGCGTTACCCGCACGCAGAAGAACCTAAATCCAGCCTGACTCTTTGAGATTAATGTTGCTTGTTGAACGCTTTGAGTAAAATCTAGAGAGATGGTGGTTCATGACCTGGGAATGGTATGGAAAGGCAGCAACATCAGCACAGGGCAAAGCAGCCGCGACCATCGCTATCAACGCGATCGCGCCAGCCGGTACAAACCTCAAAAGCCGCATTCAGCCTCAGTTGGTCTGGGTGGGCTCTAGCGTTAGTGATATTAGGCAGCGTATGGGTTGTTGTGGTTATCATCGCCGTCACAGCTGTCAGTGGTTTGCTGAGTCCGAATGCATCTAGTCCCAATGCATCTAATGGCAATCAAGTCTCAGGGGCCGCAACGATTCGGGAGACCACTCAAACAGCGACAAACAGTCATGCTCGTATTCCACTGTGGCTCTTCGGGGCGATCGCACTCAGCTGTGCAGCAGGTTCGCTGCTTGTCTCCAAGCAAGCCAATCGTCCGCCGCGTCCTCGCAAGAGCATCAAGATCAAGCCGTTAACGTCTTATCCTGTAACGACAGCAATACAACCAACGATAGCCATACAGCCACCATCGCCTTCCACATCGCGACCCCAGCCACAGCCTGGAGTAGTACCATCGTTTGTACTGAATCCACGGCAGGTACAACATCCTGCTAAGACTGCTAGGCCGTCTATAGCTCCTCCTACTCTTATGCAATTGGCGCATCAAGAGTTTCAGTCGGCTACTGGGCAAGCGACTGATGTGCCAGTCACCGTCGTCCCCTCTGAAGACAAGCATCCCCTCGATTGGGGCGAAGCCAGCCTGGCAGATCAGCTGGATATCCGTAAGCGGCGATCGATTTCGTCGTTGCTCTAATCTTTTTTGGCTTTTAGGAATTTGCAGACTAGTAGTCTCACAGCTTAGGGACTATTGCAGTGCAATGCCCCTACCAGAATTCGTGATTGACGAGTGCTGTAACCACCCCTTACTTGAGCGCCAGCGTCGATCGCCAATCCCGAATTGCCGCCTCAGACCACAGCCAATTTTTTGCGAGTTCTTCGGGCTGAAAGTTGACCGGGTCATCAGCCAATACTTTTTGGCGGAGCTTAATCGCTTCGTTTTGCAACTTAGCCTGTTGAGTGGGTGGTTGGTTGGCAGCCGACTTTGCTGCTACCAGAGCGAGCCCAGCATAAGCAGTCAGAGCTTGTGACGGTGAAGGCGTGTTTGCCTGTACTGCAGTGACCTGGTTGCTCTGAGCACCTTCCGACCTCAGTGCCTGCAGCCATGTGCGACTGGCACGATCGACATTCCCTTCGGTGTAGTAAGCAAAGCCCAATGCAGTCTGATGTTCAGCACTAGGGTTTTGCTTGACAGCCGTTTCCCAATATCGACGCGCATCACCAACGCTGTAATCCTTGTTGCCGACCTTGATGAACTCCCACACAAGACGACCCATCAGGAAGTTAACGGTTGAGTTATCCGACCGGCGACTGAGAACAGGGGTGAGGACTGCGGCAGTCTGCGTGAGTGCGCCGCGATCAAGCAGGGTTTCGATCGCCGCTTGAGCATCCGTAATTTTGCCCTGATTGAGTTGCTCTGCTGCCAAAGCAGCAACCACATTAGTACTGACCCGCTTCAAATCACCAGCCGTGTTGACTTTGTCAAAGGCCGACTCAGATGGCGGTAACTGAGGTGTGCTGGGCAACCAGCGATCGCGGAAAACCCAGGTGCCAAACATCAGCGTTGCGACCAAGCCAACGCCAACCCACAGGAACGGCTGGCGGTGCCAAAGAGGCTTGCCACGAGCAATAGACTGCACAGAGGCACCAGAGGCCGCTAGTCGAAGACTGTTATCGGCATAATCAAGCGCTGCGACTTGTCCGCCACCCCGACGGTAAGCTGGTGCACCCTCTAACAGGGCTTGCTTTGCTTCCCCCAAATTGCCCTGGCGCAGGAGCGTAGCTTCTAAGTTTCGCTTGGCGCTAGTGAGGCTAGGGTCAAGCTGAATGGCATAGTCGTAAGCGCGCGCAGCCTCGCTGAGATTGCCCTGTTGGTAGAGAGCCAACCCCAGCTGGTTGTGCGCCTCGGCTAAAGTCGGATCGATTCGTAAGGCTTGATGGTAGGCGGCAACGGCTTCTGCAACATAGCCTTGCTGGTTTAACGCCACGCCTAAACTGTAGTAGGCGTGGGCGTCATTGGGGTTGTCTCGTACGGCTTGATGGCAGTTGGCGATCGCCTCCGTGAGCTTACCCGTATCGGCCAGCATCCTTGCAAGGTCTGCATACACCTCAACTTCGCTAGCCTCAACTGCCGTAGATGTCAGCGCGCCTCCAGGCTGTACAGGCTCTGCCTCAGAAACATCAGAGGTAGTTTCAGAAGCAGCAAATTCGTTTGGATAGTCAGGCAGAATCAAATAATCGTCTGCCTTGAAGGTGTATTCAGCTTCGGGCAGGAGGTTTTCTGAGGGGGATGCTGGTAGAAGATGCTCGTCATCGGCAACATCAGCCGTTGTCCCATGTGATAGCTGATTCACCAGATGGGCAACGGTCTCCATATCGCTTTGGTACTCTGGATCGTCAAATTCCAAGGCTTCTAAAGCATTAGACTCATCGACATCCTTACCCTCACGTAGGTTCACCAGCGTTTTCGTTTCGGTGAAAGGAATTTCAGGTTCAGTGGACTCGATCGGTTGAGCATCTGTCTCGTTTGCTGACTCACTTAAACCATCCAGCGACTGAAGATTGCCATCAAACTCTGGATGGAGATAAAGGATCGGCAGTGCCCAGTACAGCTGATTCGAACTGTAAGAGGACACCAAGCCCTGACGAGCGCGGTTTAAACTGAGGTCAACCGGGTAGGCTTGCTTCAAATTGCGGTAGAACAAGCGACTCAAATTCAGCGCTACGTCATCCGGGATACGCTCTGCCATTGCCAGCACGGCCGGGATACCACGTTTGACCAATGCTTCCGCCAGATTGCCATCGCCTGTCTCACTGAGAACCTCGGTCGTGGCGGTGTAGACGCCTCGACAGGAATTAAAGACCGCCATGCGAATCCCATTATTGACTAGAAGACCCGCCAGATCATCACCACTCAAGGTCTCAGTCAGCCCCGTTTTGCTGCTCACCAAGTAGAGCTTGCCGCCAGCGGTTCCCAGGTTGCTATGGCCTGCATAGTGCAGCACATGGTAATGATTGTGTTCGAGGGCTTGCGTGAGCTGCTCGCGTCCAGGTTGCTCTAAAATCGTCAGCTGAACGTCTGAGTTGCGCCCCTTACTGCCCTTACTGCCATTGCGGTTGCCATTTTGCACAGTGTCTTGCAGTTCTTGCTGGAGATGCAGGGCTTCCTGTTTGAGCGCCAGCATCTCCTGATCAGTGGGTGCTGCCAACACCATGAGAATTTTCAGCGGCTGATGGGCATCGATCGCACTGGTGGCTTGAAATTGCAGCAGCGATGCCATCGCTGCAAAACTGGAGTGATAGCGTGAAAAGACCACATCGGTGCCTGTGGCAATCGGGCGATCGCCAGCATGTAACACTTCCCACGGTAGGCGCGGCAGGCGCGTATCTTTCAGCCCCAAGCGCAAACGCAGCACTTCCTGGCGGTGCTGGGCGATACCCTGGGCAGTCATCCAACTGTCGCGAATGGTGCCTTGAAACAACGCATTATAAAGCTGTTGACCAAGCGCCACCAGGGTTCCTTGCGCTTCGGGTGGTTGCTCAGAAGGCGATGTTGATGTTTCTGCAAACGAATGGAGAATGTCACCCCGCAGAAGCCCTTGCAGAGGGTCATTCATGAGGAAACTTGCCTGAGTCAGCCACTCGTCAACGGGCCAGGTAACCTGCTCTTCCGCCAAAGGCACGCCTGGCGCTACCCGTTCAGTACGTACAAGGTAGTCGTCTTCCCCTATCGGAGTCACAGAAATATGAAATTCCTGGGTCACAGCTATTCTCCAGAAGACTATAGATGCAATCCCCTGGTTGTCTAAATTACGATCGCATGGGTGCTACCCTTCTTAATCAACGATCGAACGTCGGCATCAGGGGAAATAATTGTGATCTTGATCATGTTCACTCGTGTTTAGGTTGCCCGACTAAGACAGTGGCAACGCTATCGCTTCAGTTTTTGATGAGAAGTGACTTGATGAGAAGTGACTTGATAACGATTAGCTTCAGGAACCGGACTAACAATTTCGGTAAATGCACTGAGTGAGTAAACTCGACTTTATTAAGTCTTATTGATCATGACATGGGCTACTCATGCGGACGTGCCGCAGTAGAAAAAGTTACCGAAACTTCAAACAGTTTCCGAATCTCTTTAAGGAATCAGCGTAAAGTGATCTAGAACCGTGATTGTGCACCCAAAAGTAACGCTCGTGCCTGTGTACCGGCTTCGCATACCGAAGGCAGCGTTCTCGGTTCAGACCATCGCGTTGATCGGATTAGTCTCATTCTAGGGATTTTGAGCCCAATCATGGGGAGGTGACACCCCCCTCGACAAGATTTGCAACACTCTGAACGAAATGTCACTCAGCATTCCAACGTAAAATGTAGGTATGGTTTACAGCGGCTGCTGGCGATCGCTCACGTGTTGGAGAGGCTGGTTCTATGACTCGGGCTGTCATCAAATTTTCTTCCGAAGACTGCGGCGTGTGCCACAAAATGTCGTTTTATGACCAGAAGGTGGTCGAAGAACTGGGGTTGGAGTTCGTCAGCGTGAAGATGCAGGACACGGCAACCTATCGCAAATACCGCAAGATTTTGCTGGCGCAGTATCCTGACAAAGCAGATATGGGTTGGCCCACCTACCTGATTTGCGATAACCCCGACAGTGACTTTAAAATTCTGGGCGAAGTCAAAGGTGGACATCCCAAAGGAGAATTTCGCAGTCGCTTGCAAGAAGTGATGGCAGCGACGAATTAGACAAGGGAACTAGACAAGAAATGCTGTAGGTTTCGCGTTTGTAGGGACGTTACAGGTAGCGTCCCTACAAGAAGAAAGTTTAGCCCTTGATCTTATAGTGATTGACTTCCAGGACGGAACCAATCATCGCGATCGTCATGACATCCTTGCGGATCTGACCTTCAACGCTGACCTTTAATCCTGCGTGTTGGAGTTCTTTAGGGGCTTTGTGCAGTTCATAGGTTTCGCCACTGGTACTGACGAGTGCCCAGGTGCCAGTACCAAAGCCCTTACGCTCGATCGTGCCTTCTACTTTGATGGTATCGCTCATGTCGATTGAACTCCTGGTTTAACAGCAAGACGCGCCAGGGCAAAGCAAAGCAACGCGTTCATAATGAGGAACCCACGGGCGATCGTGCCATCGCCTAACCACATGACGGACGGGGATGTGACGGCACTGACGCCAAGGCAAGCAGCGACGCCAATCGTTGTCCCGATCGCAAACCATTTCCACTGCGCGTGCCCCAACAGCAGCACAATCAACCCTAGCGGAATCAACACACTGGCAAACAGCGGATTCAAGGCGCTGCTTCCTTGCAACGCACTGCCTAATTCTGGAATCGAGCTACCGAGAGCGCGGAACGGCCATTGAGGCGCATCAAACAGATAAAAGCCTTTGAGGAAGAACAAACCAGAACTGCCTGCGACTAAGCCCGTGGAGAGCGACCATCCCCAGGCAAACGGGAAGTAATTCCGCAAGAACCACGCTAAGAGATAAGAGCCAAGCACCATCGCCATCTTAGGCCATAGTGCAATGACGCCACCGTCAATCCAGAAGCGAGGATTGAGGTAGCCGTTATCGCGCAACCAGCGGAAGAAATCGCGGAACGTGATTTGTCCACGAGCTGCAAGCTTCACTGCTGCTGCTGCATCCAACTTGCCTGCACCGTAGTGGTTCAGTGCATCATCTTTAATCTGCAGCGCCGATTGCTTCAGCACGTTTTCAATTGCGTCAGGCTCTTTAATGCCTGCTGCTTTCACCAATGCGGCAACACCAGCCACATGAGGCGCTGCCATGCTGGTACCTTGATAGGACTCAAACACCGACTCGCCTGTTGCAGGGTCGATCGTGTTTTGCAAAATACCACCCGTAGGGTCTTCACCTTCTTTCATGCCACCGGGTGCGGCAAGATCAATGCCAGCACCAAAGTTAGAGTAAGGCGCTTTCGTACCCGCTGGGCTCAAGGCAGAAACCCCAATCACATGGGGATAGCGCGCGGGATAGGAGGCTGCATTCTCACCCGCGTTACCTGCTGCTGCGATCACCACGACTCCTTTCTGATGGGCGTAGTCGATCGCCTCTTGCATTAACTGGCTTTCGCCGCCACCACCCAGGCTCATATTGATGACATCAGCCCCGTTGTCTGCAGCAAAGCGAATCGATTCTGCAATGTCTGCTACTGTACCCCCGCCGCCACCTGACAGCACTTTCAGCGGCATGAGGTTGGCTTTATAAGCAATGCCTGCGACCCCAAACCCATTGTTGGTCGATTGCGCGATCGTGCCTGCAACATGGGTGCCATGACCGTTATCATCGTTGGCTTCTGACTGGTCGTTAACGAAGTCGTAGCCTTTGACGAACTTGGTTTCTTTTAAATCGGGCACTTGACTGACGCCAGTATCAATCACCGCTACCGTAATGCCTTCGCCCTGCGTATCGTCCCAGGCTGCTTCAACATTGATGCTACGCAAGTTCCACTGCTTGCCATAGTCAGGGTCATTAGGCGCCGTGAACGCACTGTATATATAATCAGGCTCAATAAATTCTGTATATTTCTTGACCTCAGACTTTTTCAAGGAGTCCAGTGTGGCGCGATCGCCCTTCACAATAAAAATATGATCCGCGAAGGAAAAGGCGCTATTCAACCGGGGCGTGACGTTATATTTTTGGGCGATCGACTGAACCTGGCTCTCAATCTGAGCGGCTCCAATATCTTCGCGGAAATCTAAAACAATCGAGTCGTAGGTGCCGCGAGCCGCTAAGCCGCTAAAGTTGGAAAGTGCCCAGCCCAGCCCGATTAAGAACAAACCCAGCAGCAAAAGTTTTCTCATAACGTCCCAGCAGGGGTCAAGTTTGACTACTACCATAGCTCACGCTCGTCTTGAATGTGCCGTTCGGAGTATTGCAGATGGTTAAGGAAGGAGTGGAGCTTAGGGAGTGGGGAGTGGGGTAAGCAAGGGAAGCAATTCAAGATTCAAAATTCAAAACTCAAAACTTTTAGCCTTCAGCCTTCACCTCTTCCGGTGTCACCATAATCTGCCCCTGACAGCGAATTTGTCCCGGTTCCAGACTGAGCCTTTGCAGCGAGACATCAGCACCCAGATCGAATGCAAAGCCGTCCAGGTCACGAAGGGGCATGCCTTGGCGAGCCTTGGCGTGAGGGAGCCAATGTGGGCGATCGAGATGAAGCTGATTCCCCTTGCTTAAACGCAAGCCAGTGCGAATAATCACAGTCGTTGGCTGTTTGCTGACTGTTACCAGGGTAGCGGCCAACGTGACGTAGCCCTCTCCCAGTAACACCTGCGGATCTTTCAGTTGAATGTCTTGCGGAGTGTGCTGCATTAGATCATCGCCTTCGACGGTTGTGTCGCCTTGCGCTGGCTCATCCGATCGCAGCAGTGTCAACAGAAATTCAATGACACCCTGCGCTAGTAACGGTGCCTGCAAGGACTGGTTCAAATCAGCTTCGTACACCAGCACATCACCCGCGATCGGGAAGGCTTGGGTCAAGCGCAACGGTTTACCACGCAAAACCTGAGCAAAGTTTGTGCAGATCTGCTCCCCGATGAGGCTCACCTGACTGAGGTGCAAGCCTCGATAAACCGCATTGCGGGCAGAGACAGAGACTCCACTGATGCGACCCGATAAGATCTGTCGATCGCCCGCCTCAATGGTGAGTTGGAGGTCGTCTACGTGCTCAAGTTGCGATCGCAGCCAAAGCCGGACGGCTGGAGACAGAACCGTGCTGATCAGACGGCTTTGGTTAGCCATAGAAAACGTTAAGCCTTTAGCGAACAGGATGGTGCAAGCGATGCACCTCAAGCAAGGTGCAGAACGCATTGTTCAGTTATGTAGCAGCAAACGATACAGTCGCTGCCAGCCTTACGAGTATACCGACAGGGCATAACTGACAGAAAACATCTCCCAAAAATCGCCCCTAGCAGGTGGTTGCAACCGCAGAGTACCGCAAACGTTTTAAACGCCAAGGGCTTTGTGCTTCTGAATCTGCGATCGCGACAACCAAGTTCCAAGAACACCTACCAAGTCAAGAGAGGGATCAATTGTCAGCGAATCACGATCGTGCGATCCCGGTATTGAGCAAATGTCATGATTTTGTGACATTACGATCCCCGACACACCCGAGAACACGTATAAATGCCTAAAATTTACGTTCTGCCCCCTTGACCCAACTTTTAAGTTGCCGCAACATAAGCCTAGAAATGTGATCCCCGTACGCCTGCCTGCGCGACCCCAAAACGTATCAGAAGTAACTGTTTAAAGCAGAAATGACCATCAACAAAGACTTAAATCGGAGACGCATCGATCATGACAAAAGAACGTCCGCCGCTTGAGGACATGACGCTACGGCAGCTTCGTCGAGTTGCCAGTGAATACGGTGTTTCGCGCTATAGCCGTATGCGTAAAGAGCAGCTCCTGGACTCGATTCAGGAAATTCAGCGTAGTCAAGGTTCATCTACCCCAGGCAGACCATTGGAGACCCAAGCAGAAGTGGAAGCAGCAAAATTTGATCTCGGGCAAGACGATCGTGTCGGTGGTTCGCTAGCAGCCGTTGATGAAGGCTTGGCAGATCTTCCGGCGGGCTATGGCGAAAGCCGTATCGTCCTCATGCCCCGTGATCCACAGTGGGCTTACACATACTGGGACATCCCCAATGAACATAAAGAAGCTTTACGTCGCCAGGGTGGGTTACAGATTGCCCTGCGCATCTATGATGTGACGGCTGTTAATTTGGCGTATCAGTCGCCGCACAGCATTCAAGAGTATCCTGCAGATGAGCTATCGCGGGAGTGGTATTTGCCCATCCCAGTGAGCGATCGTGATTACGTCGTGGATATTGGTTATCGGTGTGCGGATGGACGTTGGCTGGTTCTCGCCCGTTCTGCCCCGGTTCGCGTACCTCCTGTGTATCCTTCTGACTGGATTGAAGACCAATTCATCACCGTTGGTTGGGAGGAACCATTGGCTGGCAAGACCTTCCTGGAGCTTGTGCCACCCAGTCATCGCGCGGTTGGCACTGGTGTTGGTGTAGGGACGGGGACAGGTAATGCTATCTATGACCAGATTTTTGGTTTGGCAGAAACCACTGAAGCTCAGCGGGTTGCAGGTTCGCTCTATGGCTCCATGCAGCAGGTGCCTGTGCACGAGCAGGCAATCAGTTCCTACGTTTTCCCGTCTGGTGTTGGTATGTGGGCAGTCCCCACAACCTCGGGGCTGACAGCATCGGGCATCGGGATGTCTGGGGTTGGGTTCTCCGCCTCTGCGCCACCGATTCGTCCTCGCCAATTTTGGCTCGTTGCGGATGCTGAACTCATCGTTTACGGCGCAACGGAACCGGATGCAACAGTAACGATCGGTGGTCGCCCCATCAAGCTCAACTCTGACGGCACCTTCCGCTTCCAAATGTCCTTCCAGGATGGCTTGATCGACTATCCCATTCTGGCCGTTGCGGCGGATGGGGAGCAGAACCGCGCGATCCACATGAAGTTCACCCGCGAAACCCCTGAGCGGAGAACCAATACGAAAGCAGAAGCCGTTCAAGAGTGGCTTGCATAGCCTAGCGAAATTGAATGTTTCGTACCCCCTTGCCCCCGATCGCGCGATCGGGGGCTTTTTTGAGGCTTGTATGAACAGACAACCTTTGAGTCAGAATGAGTTTTAAGCAAAGCTATTAGCTATCAGCCCATTAGCTTTCAGTCTGACCGCTGACCGCTGACCGCTAATCGCTACAAGGTATGAGATTTTCCTTTATAGCTACTTAAATGCCTTACCTGCTAAACGCCTTGCTGAGAGGGCTAACCCTACTGATCAGTGGCGTTACCTGCTTTCTCACTGCCTGGATTGTTGTGCCTGCACCAACCTTTGCGCTGCTGCCGTTGGGTGTCGGTGCGCCAGAAATCAGCCCCTGGTTGATAGTGGCAAATGCGATCGCGGCCCTACTGGCATTACGGTACGTTCGTAAAAGTTGGCTGTTTCGCTTTGTGCTCGCCTGTAGCCTTTTTAGCTTGACCATCAGCACGTTACCCTTAAGCCAGTTTGCAGCTGCTAATCAACGAGCTGAAACCAGCATTGGAACTGCATTAGGAACCGACTACCTGACACAAATTGCTCCTGCTGTACAGGGACAAATGCGTGCTAAGCCGTTCGTTCTCATGGATGCATTGCGGGGTATTCCCGAACAACTAGTACGTACGACCGTCGGGATACCTGTTGCAGCGCCTGATGGAGTGCCTTTAACGCTGACGGTTTATCGTGCACCACAGACAGGCAAGCATCCGACGATAGTGGTCATTTACGGTGGCGCATGGCAACGTGGTAACCCGAATGATGATGCGCCGTTCAGTCGCTACATGGCAGCCCGGGGCTATACGGTGGTGGCGATCGACTACCGTCATGCACCTCGCTACCAATTTCCAGCACAGCTTGAGGATGTAAAAACGGCGCTGACTTATATTCAGCAGCACGCAGATGATTTAGAGGTTGACACGCAACGACTGGCTCTTATGGGGCGATCGGCAGGCGCACATCTAGCCATGCTGGCAGCGTATCAAACCAGTCCCATCTCAATCCGAGCCGTGGTAAATTACTACGGCCCCGTTGACCTGACGAAGGGCTACTATGATTTGCCCAGCCCTGACCCCATCAATAGTCGGGCTGTACTGAATGCGTTCTTAGGTGGATCGCCAGAACAGTTTCCTGAGCTTTATCGGCAGGCTTCTCCCTACAATTATGTTTCTTCTGGTGAGCTTTTTTACGGAAATCATCCTGTCATTCCGCGACTACCGCCTTCACTGCTCATCTATGGTGGGCGTGACCATTTGGTGCAGGCTAAGTTTGGGCGATCGCTCTACGATCGGCTACAGGCAACAGGTACTCGTGCCGTCTGGCTCGAAATTCCCTGGGCGGAACATGCCTTTGACAAAGTGTTCAACGGTGTGAGTAACCAGTTGGCGCTTTACTACACGGAACGTTTTCTAGCGTGGACGTTGCGGTAGCTACAGCACGCTCTTCATCACCAACGGTCCCGCTGGCACGGGAGGAGCTGTCGCAGATTCAGCGGTGATGAGCATTTGTGGAGCGCTGGCACTGCAGACGGCTTCTGGTAACGACCATTGCACGGTGCCTGTACGATTGTTATTGAACTGGCCGCAATACGTGGGTTTGCTTGCCCCTTTGGCGATCGCCCAGAGGCGATAGGCTTTTCCTGCAGGCAATGCAGGTAAATTTTGCACCAACGCCACAGCGGTTTTATGGCTTGAGTTGACCACCAGGCTACCAGCGGCAGTCGCAGCTTTATCAGTGCCTCTCAGCGTATAAACAACGCTGTCGGGTTGCTGGAGCGTAGCGACAATCGCCTGGTCAGCCTGTACGCTCTGACGAAGACGATGGTTGTCTACCAGGAGAGCGATCGCTGCCAGTGCCGCAATGGCTCCAGCTGCCTGTAACCAAAGCCCACGGTGACGGAACGGTATTACACGTGACTGAGCAACGTCTTGAGAGCCACTGATCGGCAATGAACTAGAGTTGGGGGGCAGTAGTTGGTTCTCAAGCGATCGACCGGGTAAGGTTGGAAGGGTTGCGAGCGGTGGTCTCTCTGCTGGTTCCGCTGCTAACCGTTGAAACAGTCGGTCTTTTAAATCCACTGCCATCGGCACCATAGGCGCACTGTAAGGCAGGGTATTCACCGTGATTTGATGTTCTGCTAGCTCAGCTGCCAATTCTGGATTTTCGATCGCTTGCGCCTCAACCCAGCGACGCTCATCGTCGTCCAGCAGGTTGAGTGCATACAGCGGAGCCAGTTCACAAAAACAG
The DNA here is from genome assembly GCF_003003795.1 of Stenomitos frigidus ULC18. Taxonomy (GTDB): domain Bacteria; phylum Cyanobacteriota; class Cyanobacteriia; order Leptolyngbyales; family Leptolyngbyaceae; genus Stenomitos; species Stenomitos frigidus_A. Next base: position 29,142 of record NZ_PVWK01000083.1, read on the forward strand.
CGGTCTTCAGCGTTCATTACATTCTAATGGTCTAGATTCTTATCCTAGCTTGGCTCCCAGTTACCGAGAGCCACTCGCAATTTACTCAAACCCAATCGAACGCGCGTTTTAACCGTACCCAGAGAAAGGTTCGTTTGCGCGGCAATTTCTACCTGGGTGAGCCCCTTGTAATAGGCCAACTCGATCACCTGGCGTTGCTCTTCAGGCAGTTGGCTGAGGGCTGCTAGCACCCGATCGCGTCGTTCTAAAATCAAGACGTTCTCAACAGGATCTACGCCAGGAGTACTTGCTTGGATCTCTGCTAAATTCTCTGACGCAAGTGTAACCTTGGTAACTCGCTGAAAACTGCGGAGCCGATCCAAAACGCGACTGCGAGTCATCATAAACAGCCAGCTATCAACCCGACCCTTAGCAACGTCATAGCGGGCGGCGGTGCGCCACACCTGAGCAAATACATCTAAAACAACTTCTTCGCTTTCTTCAGCCGATCGCAAACTTTTGAAAGCAACGGCATATAGCACTCGCGCATAGCGATCGTACAGTGCTGACAAAGCTGCCTGATCGTGCTGGGCAACTCGGATCAGGAGATCGGCTTCATCTGAGGGTGGTTCGGTCGCCATTCAGGGGTAATGACATCCTACATCGCTTGCAGTTTGGGATGTTCCGCTTTATGCAAGAACAGGCATGATGCCATTTAACCACAAGACGGCAAAGCGAAAGCCAGCCTGCTTAGCGAAAATAGCTTGAGCCACTGTGGGTAATTCTGGGCTGATACAGGCGATCGCGCATCCGTCTGGCCTTCAGTTTGGCCTGCCAATCTCGGATCGCCATTGCAGTCCGTGCGACCGGAGGCACATAGCTGTCAGCAGTCGCTTCATCTGCGGTGGCAGGATGTAGAAAAGGCTTAGGTTTAATATTCATACAATGCACAAGATTGTCAAAATAAGGCTCTAGCTCTAGCGCTCGAATAACCTCATCGACCGACTGAAACCGCTCTTGTGGCGACACTTTCAACATCTTGCTCAAGACTGTGCCGAAGTGTTCGCTGACCGAAACATACTCACTCCAACGCACATCGCCCGTCAAAAATTCGTAGTCAAACTCTAGCGGCGGTTTACCTGATAACAGATAAAGACAGGTCACGCCCAGAGCGTAGATATCACTAGAGTAAATCGGGCGAGACGCCAGTTGCTCTGGTGGCGCGAACCCAAGTGTACCCACAAACTGCGTCGTGGTTGGTTTAGCACCCGAATCGCTAATTTTTGCAATCTGCTCTTTCACCGCACCAAAATCAATGAGCACCAACCTGCCATCATCGCGGCAACGGATCAAATTGGGCGGTTTGATATCTCGATGAATGACACGATTGTTGTGGACGTACTGTAATAAGGGTAAAAACTCACGCAAAAATTGTTTCACGCCCGCTTCAGAAAACGGTCCGTAGCGCTTCACGGTTTTGGTGAGCGTGAACCCGCGAACGTATTCTTGCACCAGATAAAATTCGCCTGCTGTCTCGAAGTAATTCAGCAATTGTGGAATCTGCGCATGACTACCAAGCTTGCTGAGGGTTGCAGCTTCCTTTTCAAAGCGCTTACGGGCCTGCTGCAGCGCAACGGCATCATTCACTTTGGGGCAAAGCTGCTTAATCACGCAGAGAGGCTGTCCAGGAAGCGCCGCATCCCTTGCCAAGAAAGTAATGCCAAAGCCACCCCGACCGAGAATCTTCAAAATTTCGTAGCGATCGAGAAAACGCTGTCCCGATCCACACAGCTTACCCAGATGAGTCTGGTCGAGTAGATCGGCACGAAAGTCAAATAGATCAGTCACCGAACGATTCATTCAGAGAGCCCGGTAGTTGCGAACACGTCGGTCAGAGCCCGGAGGCTACCAAATGAGCCGACTACGGCATCAGTCATGACAGTGGGACAACGACCTAGCATGTAAAGGTTTGCCGCTTTAGTGCCAACCAAGTCTTAGTCTAAGTTCCATCTGCTCCCAGTTTAGGAACAAACCAGAGGCTGTGGACAAAATCTTTAAAGTTCATCGTCTGTAGAACCGCTAGAGGCGATGGTGCTATGCACCTGTTGACCACGCATCTGTCAAGCTATAGCCAAGCTCTCCCAGCATTTGTCGCAACAGTGGCAAACTAAGACCAATGACGTTGCTGTGACAGCCTTCCAGCTTTTCGACAAACGAACCGCCTTTCCCTTCTAACGCAAAGCCTCCGGCGCAGTTGAGTGGTTCCCCAGTCGCAACATAGGCGGCAATCTGACGATCGCTCACTGAGGCAAAGTGAACATGGGTGATCTGGCAGCGGACAAGTGGGGCACGGGAGGAGGATGGAGGAAAGACCAGCAGTGCATGTCCCGTATAGAGGCTACCGACCTGACCGCGCATTTGCTGCCAACGAGCGATCGCTTCCTCTGCATTGGCTGGCTTGCCGTGGATGTCGCCATTCACGGCTAAGACAGAATCACACCCCAAGATCAGCCTTTCTGCGGAACGGCTGCTATTCAATTGTTCTGCGATGGCTGCTGCCTTGCTGAGTGCTAGCGTCTCAACGAGCGCAACTGGATCAGTTGTTTGCACTTGAGACTCATCAAAGTGACTGGGGCGAACGATCGGTTCAATGCCAACACTTTGCAGTAACCTGAGCCGCGCAGGCGATGCAGACGCAAGAATGAACTGTGGAAAACCCATGCTTAATCCACTTTGAAAGACTTCACAGTTTTCTCCAACAACGTCTGCATTTTTCCCCAGCGTTTTTCTGAGGTAGAGGCATTAAAGGTGTAAAGTTTACCCCGGCTAACGGCGACACTTGCCAAATTATGACGTTCGCGATCGCCCACTTTGACGGCATACTCAAGCAGGTAATAGAGCTTGTCTCCAACCGTACGCGACTCAGCATTCACTAATTCGGCTGTGCGCCCAGAGTTGGGTGGGGCGATCGCACTTTTGCCCAACTGATAACCCACTTCACCGGGACTGCCCAATTCGGTCAGCGTTTTGTTGCCAGTCACGGGGTTGATGACCACGCTCACATTCTCTGTTTGCTCAATAATGTCGTGAAAGACTACATCGGGGCCACTCGTAACGCTGACGGGCAGCCAACCGTTAGGATAAAGAAACTTGTAACCATCAATGCTGTCCACGTAGGGCTTCAAGCCACCAGTTGGGGTAACACAGCCTTGAAGGCTCAGGCTGATGACCACTAACATCACTGCCAATATTCGTTTGAGCATCAATTCAATTTCCCCTCAGCCATCTTTGCAAGCAGCAAACACGAATCGTCCTGTGCCAGCCTTGCCTCATTCTCTCATTACTATGACGTGTTATGACTACAGCCTCACCCTTGCTTGCGGCTGGGAACTTTCGACCAATTTCGAGCGTAGTGTAATAAAACGGCGAGAAATCGTACACTATAAGGTTGCACGGTTCCAGCGCGATCGCGGCTTCAAACGCTCGCTCGCTGCACGACAAAAACTTGTCTACATGAGAATCGTTCGTCTTGTCAATCCTGATTTCGCTAAAATCCTGCTGGATACTAAACCAGTGAGTTAAGAGTCATGAAGCGTGTCAGAGCTAGAACTGGAGTAACCATGTTGAGCGATCGCCAAACTCGGTTATTGCGTTCAGTTCACTATCTAAGCCAGTTGGAATGGATGTTCCCGTGAGTGTAATGCAGTTAAATAGTCCACCCGTTCAGTCAACACCTTTAATTCTTGATAGTCTGCCCAACCCCTCGCTTGTGGATGAGAACTGCCCTCGCCGAGCAAGACTGGAAATTGATTTGCTACTGCTAGCGATCGAGGCGCTGGACTTGAGCGGGTCAGAAGCCATTCTGATCATGGCAAATGAGTTAGAGCTTCAGAGCATGATCAAAAATCGGGTTTCGTTGTGGCGTTTACGCAGCACGAACCCGCTGCGGCGCTACAGTCAGCGTCGTCCCCTGACCCTAACAGAAGCAAAAGCCCTGGTAATTGTCGGTTGCTATCTGGCACGCCGCTTGACTGTACTGCTTCGACAACTTTTGCTAGCGTCCCAACAACTCAGTGACAAGCAGCTATCCATGGAACACCACTTTCGGCTGAGTGAGTATCTGGAGCGGTTCCGCGCCCATTTCCGTTCGCGGATGAACCCCAAACGTGCACTCGTCGCCGCTTATAACTCTGACGAAAAGCTGGATGAACTGGCGCTAAATCTACTGACACAGCTGCTGTTCTGTACCGGTACTTACGGCATGCAGCGATTTTGGGCCAGCCTGTTCGACGGAGAAGTGGCATGAGCATTCAGCGTCAATACAGCTTACCAAACTGCAGCCTGGTTCTGGAAGGATGGGGTGATACGGTTGTGACGAACCAGTCAGAGGCGCGTCCTTTGATGTCTCAACTAATGAGCGTTGAGTGTCATCTCGTGGGCGAAGAAAAACCGCTGTCGGGTGGACGTGAGTTTCTTGAAAGCTTGACTACGGCTGTGAGCCTTTACGCTCAGGAACTGCTGAGTGGGATTCGTACTTTTAAAAAAGGGTCTCAAACACCCACACAGCTAGTGCAGTTGGAGCGGTTGGGGCATCACTACCATCGGTTAAGTGTGCTGCCGCCCGATGCCGATCCTGGCTCTGGTATTGCGACTCATCTTACCCGACAGGTTGACTTGACGACCGTGCAGTTGTTTGACCTGGTAGAAGCGATCGATCAATTTTTTGCAGATACTCAAACCTTGCCGGATTTGGCTCTCCACGTCGTACCGCTTGCGAAACGCTCTGTTCGTAGTAGTGAACCCGTTGCGCAACAAGCAGTGCCGGCTGCGATCGGAGCCTCAGGATTGGCCTTAGCCGCGCTTGCGTTCTTTTTCATTCCCACCCCCCAGGTACGCCAGCCAGAGGATCTGGTGCCCAAAGCCAGCACGACTTCTAGCACAACTGGTACGCCCTCTCCTAGCACTAGTCCACCGACGCCGATCGCCAGTGGCTCGCCAAAACCCAGCCCGACCAGTACGCCAACGACCACTCCTAGCCCAACTCCAACGACGACGCAGCCCGATCTGACCCAGCTAGAGGCAACGCTGACCGCTGCTCCCGAAATCACTGATTCGGCGCAAATCCAAACCTTGCAGAAGCAGTTAGCGACCCAGCTTGATCAAGCGTGGAAAAATCGTACAGCTCTTAAGCAAGACCTCGTTTACCGGGTTGGCGTTGTGAAGGACGGTGCCATTGTTGGCTACAAGCCCATCACCCCAGGTACCCCAGCGGATGCGCAGCAAACACCTTTACCCAATCTGCTGTACATTCCGTCTAATGGTTCGCAGTCAACCAAAGAGCCGATCGCGCAGTATAAGGTGGTTTTCACCTCAAGGGGTGTTGTTGACGTAGCGCCCTGGAAGAGCACGATTGCTAGTCCACTGACTGGGATTACAGAAATCACTGATGCTGCTCAGATTACGGCTCTTCAACCCAAGCTCTACGACCAAATCGACAAAAATTGGCAAAGCAAACCGAGCTTCAAAAAAGATCTAGTTTTCCGAGTACGGGTGACCCAGGACGGCACGATCGTAGACTACAAGCCAAATACTCAGCCCGCTGCTGATTACGACAAAGAAACACCACTGCCCCAACTGGGTAAACTTGCAGCTGACGGCGATGCTGGCACGGCTCAGGTGCCCCTTGCTCTGTTCAAAGTTGTCTTTAAGCCAGACGGTAAGCTCGAAGTTAGCCCGTGGCGTGGTCGGAGAGATTCGCAGTAGGGAAGACAGAGATAGGGAAGCTCATTCTTCCCTCGCGCAGCACCAATAGTTATGAATATTATCTTCTTCGGTACGCCTGCCTTTGCCGTCCCTAGCTTAGAGCGCTTGTTGTCACACCCGGACTTCACCGTCCTGGGTGTAGTGACTCAGCCTGATAAGCGACGGGGTCGAGGCAACCAACTCACCCCCTCACCGATCAAAGCGATCGCGCAGGCGCACAACCTGCCTTTATATCAGCCCAAGAGCGTCAAAAAAGATGAAGAGACCTTAGACAAGCTGCGTCTAGCGCAAGCAGATGCGTTTGTGGTGGTCGCCTATGGGCAAATCCTCTCGCAGGCCATTCTCGACATGCCACGTCTGGGCTGTATCAATGCCCACGGCTCCATTTTGCCGTGCTATCGCGGTGCAGCTCCCATCCAGTGGAGTTTATATCACGGTGAGGCGGAGACGGGTATTACCACCATGCTGATGAACGCTGGCATGGATACAGGGCCAATGTTGCTGACAGTGCGTACGCCAATCGCGCTGCTGGAAAACTTCGATGATCTGGCGGCACGCTTGGCACCGATCGGAGCCGATCTGCTTATTGAAACGCTGCAGAAGCTAAGCCAGCAAACTATTCAGCCGCTACTGCAGGATGACACGCAAGCAACCTACGCACCACTCATCAAAAAAGAGGCTTACTGGCTGGATTGGTCACGGAGCGCGATCGCGCTGCATAACCAGATCCGTGGCTTTTACCCTGCCTGTAGCGCCACGTTTCGAGGCGATGCCCTCAAAATCGTGGCAACCGCTCCTCTAGCGTCTGCATACTGGTCTCAATTGCCCCCAGCGCTCAGCGTGATCGCCCAAGCCTGGTCACCAGTGGCAACGGCAAAACCTGGCGAAGTAGTCGGGTTGCTGAAAGGGGAAGGCGCGATCGTGCAGACTGGCGAAGGGGTGCTGCTACTACGTACCGTGCAATTGCCTGGTAAACGTCCCCAATCTGGCTGGGACTTTTCTAATGGCACTCGACTAGCATTGGGTGACGTGCTGGGGAATGGCGGATGAGGGAAAGTGCCGGCAAGGAATGTTCTTTGAAGCTCATTCTGACTCTGGGTAGTAAGGCTGCCAAACACCAGAAAATTTAGCCCTACAAGGATCATAACGAGGCAAACAGCGTGGGGATCACTGCAGGTTAGCGGACGATTACGGTGGGCATACTGAGCGATGGGTATGATATAAATGTTGAGGTTTGTTACTAAATCATTCCTTAGCTAGATGCACCTTGCGATCGCACTTTCGTCTCGTTCCGACAATTCATTATTGGATTTGTCATAACTTGCAACCTGCTCACTGCTCTTGCACAGCAGGTTTTTTAATGTGCGTTTGCTCAAGCGACCTACACCTGGAGAGAACAATCGATTCATGACTGCGACAGTAAGCCCCAATAACCTAACATTCACACCACTGAGCCCTGATCTGCGTCTGAAAGACATTCTGAAAACATTGCCTAAAGAATGCTTTCAGAAAGATATGAGAAAAGCCTGGACATCAGTTTTAACCAACATCCTGATGGTTGGCTTAGGCTATGTCAGTATTGCGATCGCACCCTGGTTTTTGTTACCGATCGCCTGGATTTTTACCGGAACGGCACTCACAGGCTTTTTTGTGATTGCTCATGACTGTGGGCATCGATCGTTTGCCAAACAGCGTTGGGTGAATGATTGGGTGGGGCATTTGTTCATGCTGCCGCTGCTTTACCCCTTTCATAGCTGGCGTCTTTTGCATAACAAACACCACGACTACACCAACAAAATGGATGTAGATAATGCTTGGCAACCGTTTCGACCTGAGCTCTACGCTTCATTACCCAAGACGATCCAGCTGGCTTACCAGGGCATGCGGGGTCGTTTGTGGTGGCTGGCTTCGATCGTTCATTGGGCGATCATGCACTTTGACCCGTCTAGAGTAGACGCTAAAGATCAAAACAAAATCAGGCTGTCTGTTGCAGTTGTCATCGGCTTCGCGGCGATCGCGTTTCCAGTGCTCTTTGTCACACTTGGCGTCAGTGGCTTCATTAAATTCTGGCTGATGCCCTGGCTGGTTTACCATTTCTGGATGAGCACGTTTACGTTGGTTCACCATACGGCTCCTGATATTGCGTTCCAAGAGCCAGAACAGTGGAACGCGGCTAAAGCGCAACTCACCGGAACCGTTCACTGCGACTATCCGATGTGGGTGGAACGCTTGTGCCATCACATTAATGTTCATATCCCACACCATCTGTCCACCTCTATCCCGTCGTACAACTTGCGGGCTGCGCATCAGAGCCTGCGGGAAAATTGGGGGCCTTACCTCTACGAATGCCGCTTTTCCTGGCCGCTCATGAAGGCGATCACCGATCAGTGCCACTTGTACCACCCGACAGAGTGCTATCAGTCATTCCAGGCTTACAAGCGCCAGACATTAAGTTAGTCGACAGGTATTCTGTCAAGCATTCGTTTCGGGGTTTTTCAACCCCGAAATAGACTACCGCCATCATCTTTGCTTTTTTCTTTCAGCAAGATGAATCATTTATGTGAAGTGGCGTTATCCTGAGGCTAGTCTCAGCCAGAGGGAATGTCAGGCATGCATGCACGATCGCTCGTCAGTTTCAGTTTCCTATTGCTGCTAGCGGCTTGCTCCAGTACTCCTAACAATGAACAAGCTGCTGTGTCATCGCCTTCTGAGGATGGTGCTCTGAAACCTGTTGTCACCGCCCAAAATTTTCCGAAGCCCGTAGTGAGTCCAACGGCACTGCTGCCAGTACCGACGATGCCCGGACTCATTACGCCGACGAATGCTCGGATGCGCGTACCGACAATCGTGACAGGGCGAGCCGACCCCTTTGCGGCAGTCGCTACGGCACCGATTAAACTCTCTGCTACCACTCGTAAGCCAGCGGTCACCCTTCCCAGTCCTTTGCCCGCATCCAACCAAGGGCGGCTGCCAGCATTTAATGCGCCACCGATCGCGCAGGGTACCCTCAACACTCCGCTACCGCCTACACTGTTGCCATCTGCCCCTGTCTCTCGTACTGCAGCGGCCGATGCCATTGAAGTGAGTGGCGTGATCAAAGTTGGCGGCAAGTGGAGCGTAATTATTAAAGAGCCAGACGCTGAAAGCAGCCGCTATGTAAACGCTGGCAGCTATCTAGCCAACGGTCAGGTCTTAGTGAAACGCATTGTGGCGGGTGCAGGCTCTGACCCAATCGTGATTTTGCAGCAGAATGGAGTTGAGGTGACACGATCGATTGGTGGCAGTGCTCGTCTTGCCAGCAAATAGCGAGTCGTGATCCAAACCAGCGGTAGGCGGAAGGCAAAGGTTTAGCGGCTAATTTTGATGTCGCTCACCGCTATTGTCCGCTTCTTTTCTTAGAGTGGAGCACTTCTATGCCAGGATCTAGTCCTCATCACAATGACTCGGATTGGACTGAACCCGCAACGGTCTCTAAGCGAAAAGCGAAACAGGCGATCGAGTGGCGTGATCTCAACTATCAGGAAACCTACATTTGTCCCGTTTGTCGGCATGGGCAAATTGCGGCGCTGACCTTAATGGACGCCTTTGCGTGTGCTTTTTGTCGCCATATTTTTACCAGCAATTTGCAGGAACAGTTGATCCACGTAGAAGACAGCTCCCAGCCGATGACCTGGCGCTGGAACGGGCACAACTGGAAGGCTGCTAATCAATTGGATGTGGATCTCACCATTGTCGTTTGGCTGGTTGGCTTGGCGCTTGTGCTGCTCCCACCAGCGCTCATCTGGCTGTCTTCTCATACCTTCCCGCCCATGCGAGGCAGCACCTGGGCGTGGTTTCCTACGGTGTGGATTAGTTTGACCTTTGGGGCTCATTTCACCTTTGTCGCTTGGCTGTTAGCAGAACATTACCAGGTGCCCGTTTACATTACGTCTAAGATCTGGTTGCGTGAGGCGTTGGGTAGACGTTGAGGGGAAGGATGAAGTGAAAGGAATAGGGGCAGAGGGAGCGTGGGGAGAAACTCAAAACTCAAAACTTTCTAGTGCAACTAACAACCATCTAGCTTTTTTATTCAAAGCGTTTGCGTTTGGCTGACCAGCGTAGAAAGCGGTAGTTCTCAGAACTACTGGCAACGATCGCGCTACCTCCTTCATTGCCCAAATTGGCGATCGCTAAATACGTGAGCCCTGACTCAGTAGAGCATTCGCTATAAAGCAAAGTACCAGTCGCTGAAAAAAGCAGGGTGCGCGATCGGTTAGCAAGACGTTTGGCTGCTTTGGGGGTAGTTTGCCCATGTTGTGGCTCAAGATCAATCGTTACGATCACGTCAGGTTGGTTGTTACCGGTCAAGGTTGCTAGCTGCACTGGGCTGCTGCCAATACCTGACGACTCTAGTTCATTCCACGTTAGCGCTCTTCCAAATGGCAGTTTGCCGATGTGCTTTAACTCTTGTATGAGCGTTGGTAAGGCGTAAGCTGCCCATTCAGGCTGTTGCTCTAGCCAATCAGACAGTTGAGTGGTTTCTGGCGTTTGCCAGTGCAAGGCAGACTCAGTGAATGCCAGTGGCCGTAGAGTGTTGTCTGTTTGGGCGATCGCTCTGGGTACAACCTCACCCGCAGCCAGTAGCTCTAGTTTGCCAGCATTGATGCGCACGGCTTTAATACTGGCAGATACCGTTTGCTGCTGTCCATCTGACTGCCAGAGCACGATCGAGAGGGATGGATCGGCGGTCAACCCCAGTTGTTGCCAGAGGCGATCCGCAGAGGCATTAGTTGGCAGCCCCAACGAAGCACCCGAAAAGCGCCAGCTTTTGCCATCTTGAAAGCCAGCCAATTGGACTCGATACCATGCTTGCTGTTCGCCTAGCTTGAGCACTGGATGCTGCTTTGGCTTCAACCATGTGGCGGCGTTGATGGCAGTCAGAGCCTCAGCAGTCCCCACCAGTTGACCAGGAGGCAGAGTAGCTAAGGCGGTCTCGTCTACAGATGGTGCAGTGAGACGTGTGATGAGAGCAGTGACACGAGCAATCTCTGTGCTGGTAGTGCGGGGCTGCTTTTTTAACCAGACGATCGCAGCCTTACGCCCTTGTTGTGCCGCCACTAACAAGGCTCCCCAAGTTCTAACATCCGTTTGCAGTGGGCTCACGCGCAGTGCGGCATCAACCCGATTTTGCAAGCGGCCAGCATCTGACTTCAGCAGCGTGGCAGTTTCTAGACTGTTTTCGGTATTGGCAGTAAAGACGGTTAAAGCTCGCCCCCACCGCCCATCACTCAGGTTTGCTAGCACCTGCTGGCTGGGGCTTGCCCAGGCTTTATCGGCTTGCCTCTGAGTCGCTTGCGCGTGCAGTTGAATGAGCACTTTTTGCGCCTGAGCCGCTGCTGGCCATTGCCCCTTGCGATCGCGCTGCTGCACTGATTGTAGCCACTGTAGGCCAGTTGACCATAACCCGCTACGAGCCAGCAACAACCCATTGCTGTAGGTGCCGTCGTCGATCGCAGTCTCCAGCAACAAGATTGGCTCTAACTGCAGCGGGCTGGCGAGAAACTTTCGTGGTTTCACCTGATAGATCTGGAATTGAGGCTCCATCCCGATAGTCTGGTCGACAATCAGTTCAGGCACACTATCGCCCGTCACGTTCTGCCAGAGTGGATCTTGCCCAACCGGGCTACTCCACTCCAACATCGGGTGTAGATGCATCCGGCTGGAGTTGTAGTGCAGCACCTGCCCGTAGGCGATCGTGTTGTCTCCCCGCAGCCAGCGTCCACTCAAATTCAACCAAACGCCCTGCGCGGGCACCTTGCCCTCAAACCGATTGAGCATCATCAACGGCAACGATCGCGTCGATCCCTGATGGGTATCACCCGCATTGATCAGCGGTGCCAGCACGAACGATTCATCAGGCCCCACGATCGCCAGTTGATCCAATAATTGGAGGCGTTGCTCACGCTGACGGGTGGGGATCGTCTGGTACACTCGCAGCTCGACAATTTGTTCGCAGTCGCTCTGGCAATTTGCTCGCTGTGCCAATACGGGCAGCAAGATATCTGATACCGTCGTCTTGTGATCCAGAGCGCTAATATTTTTCCCCAACGGAAGCGGTTCACCCAGACTGCGCCCTGCCTGAGTGAGTTCGTTGCGCACCTCATCCAGTGTCTGAGGTGGCTTCAGCCCTGTTACAGGAATCGGAATCCAATTGGGCAGCAGACGATTCATCCACAGCAGGGTTTGTGGATTCACCATGAGCTGAATACCTAGCCAGCCAGCGCCAGCCAGCCCACTGCCCGCCAGAAAAAGAACCACGATCGCCGACCAAGAAAATGTTCTTGGCCAATGCCCTTTCAAGCGATCTCGCCTTGTCAGTGGAGCAGTTGGCGAGACTGTAGAAAGCTGAGACGCTTTCTTAAGCTTTGCGCTTGTCTGTGAACGATTGGGCGTGCGATCGTGACGACCAGTTGCCATGCTAAAACGGGGTGAAACACCGTTGGCAGTTGACATGCATCACTGTAACCGCAATCGCCACCAGCGTCACGCAATCTTTGGTTGAGCGTTTACGACCCGTTACAACGCACAGACGAACACCAGGGCTTTACTGCAATGATAAGTTTGCTTGCAAATACTCCCCCCACTTGGCCGCCAGCGGTACTTCTGTAAACGGAATACGGATCGGTGCAGCGCGATCGGCACAGGTCAACTCCAGAATCGCCTTGCCTTGATTGGGAGCCGCTTCTAGCGCCGCTGGTTGCTCATTCACCAAAAGACGAATCGACTGTACATCATTCAAGGAAACCGTTTCCAGACTCACTGGTCCCTTTCGGGTCGGTAAACCCCAAGTCAGTTCACGACCCTTCTGGCCCAACACTGCATAAATGTCATATTTTGCCCGTTCAAACTGTGCTGCCCATGTTTTATACGCCTCCAGCTTTTGGTACTCGTTCCAACCAGCCCACGTGAGCCAGACGAAGATTGCCAGTAGAGGAAGCCAGAAAAGACCGCGTGACATAAGAGAAAGGTGAGGGGGACGTCAGGGGAGTTTTGAGTTTTGAGTTTTGAGTTTTGAGTTAGTTTTGCTCACTAACCATTAATTTACTGACTCCTAAGGAGATTTCCAAAAAGAAATTTACCGTTGGGTGCGGACAGGTTTTGCACAGTCTTATGATCTAGCCGTTAAGCTTGTGGTCAAACCTGCTCCTACGGGTCTTTTGTTTACTAGACTCCTGACTCCTAACGACTCACTGGGGCAGTAGCGGCAAAACCAAAAGCACAAAATAGTACACTAGCGGAGCCGTAAACACGTAGCTGTCGGCGCGATCGAGAATGCCGCCGTGACCAGGAATGAGTTGCCCAGAGTCTTTAACGCCGGCATCACGTTTCATCATCGATTCAGTCAGGTCGCCCAGCAGACTGGCAATGCCGATCAGCAAACCGAGAGCGGCACCTGTGATGGGCCATCCCGACCAGTTCAGGTACCAGGAGCCGACGATCGCGACCACAATACTACCCGTCACGCCAAACACAGCACCCTCGACGGTTTTTTTAGGGCTAATGTTTGAAAGCCGTGTCCGTCCAAAGATTTTGCCAAACGCATACGCACCAATATCCGCTGCCCAAATACAGCCAAACGCCAGTAGGGTGCTGGTTAAGCCTTGCGGCATACTGTGTAAGTCTGTCCAAGCGTGGGGCAAGTAGCCATCTAGAGGCAGGTTGCTTACATCAGCCTGTCCTAGCGATCGCAGCCTGACCCAGTAACTGGGCAGGTAGCCCCCGTAAAATAAGCCGAGAATGGAGGTTGAGATGTCGGCGATCGTCGCAAGTTTAGGCTGAAACAGTAAATAAAAGCAGATAAACGTGCCTGCTACCGGAAAGACCGCATCTGCTAGCGTCGGCGAAACGGTAGAGATGAGCAGCAACGCTTGACTGACTACTAACGTGGTTTTGGCTGCAGGTACAATGCCTTTCGCATGGACAAGCTCAAAGTATTCCAGTTGCCCCAGATAGATGATGATGCCAAAGCCAACCGTAAAGTACCAGCCACCCAACACAATCATGCCGAGTGCGAGGGCGATCGCAACAACTCCACTTAAAACACGGGGAAAAGGCATGTAACTGGTTTCTTGTGACCTGCTCTCTTTTGGTAACGATTCGGTTGAGCGATCCAACGTCATTTACGGACCCCACTTCACAGTGACGAAATGAACTTCTGTCAGGGTTAACTGCTCAGGCTGGCGTTTTCTTAATTAATCTGCTGAGCAATACTGAAAGCCTCACTAGAAAGACTTAGGGTATTGTTGAACGCCACCTTATCGGGAAGCTAGCAGCAGCCATTGAGGTTAGCTCAAGATTAAGAAGGTTAAGAATCCTTTGGAACACTTTAACTGAATCTCGGTAGCTCTCCCAGTAATTCTTTACGGTTGCTTGCCAATTCCTGAAAAAGCTTGATTTTAGCGTTTACGTTCTCTTAACGTTCGTAGCACAACGTCCAAGATTTCTCGTCAAAGCAGTCTTCACAATGGGGTTAGCCACTCGCTCACCCTTCTAGTCTAATTTTTCTCCGCTAAGAACAAAGATTGGATCGATCGCGGCAAAGGTCTGGTTTATGCCTCGCTTTTCTAGTCGGTTGACTGCCGATTGCACGACTTCAATGTTACGAACTTGCAGTTCAGCAAAGCTCTCCGAAACCTGGTAAAGACCTTCCAACGTTGCCGCTGTAGCAACGATGCGTCCTCGAGGCTGCAGACGCTGCCAGACTTCATTCAAAATCGCTTTGATTGAACGCCCCCCTTCAACACAGACGCGATGCGGCGCTTGAGATAGTTCCGTTAAGCACTCAGGTGCACTGCCCTCAAGGACTTCGACATTACTCACACCAAAGCGATCGCAGTTTCGCCGAATCAGATTAGCAACATCTTCGTCACGTTCGATCGCCACGATCTGCCCCTTTGGACAGAGCAAACCTGCCTCTACTGAGATGGTGCCCGTACCAGCGCCAATATCCCACAAGATCGAATCGTCCTTAAGCCTCAAGGAAGACAGAATGAGCAACCGGACTTCACGCGGACTCATAGGAATGCCCGGCAAGCGCTCGAACATCTCGTCAGGGATACCAGGAGTAACATAAGACCAAAGGGGAGAAGGCATGAAGGCTAAAAGCTGAAGGATGAAGGCTAAAAGCTGAAAGCTGAAGGCTGAAGGCTGAAGGGTCTTGGTTGCGCTTCAAGCCTAATCTATTCGTCAAACTACAGTTGGTTCTGAAACCATATCAAATCTCTCTGCTGCTAGCTGACGCTTTCACCACTCGGAGCGTCTCAAGACTGGGATCGGCACAACCGCTAATCAGCCCACCGATCGCAAGCACTGTTTGCAGGGAGGCGATCGCGTTCTCCGAAATCACCTCTCCTGGCATCAAGACTGGAATGCCCGGTGGATAGGGGCAAATTAGCTCGGCACTGATGCGGTTAATTGATTG
This sequence comes from Stenomitos frigidus ULC18, assembly GCF_003003795.1. Taxonomy (GTDB): domain Bacteria; phylum Cyanobacteriota; class Cyanobacteriia; order Leptolyngbyales; family Leptolyngbyaceae; genus Stenomitos; species Stenomitos frigidus_A. Next base: position 44,344 of record NZ_PVWK01000083.1, read on the forward strand.
CGCGATCGGTATGGTTTCAGTGGCAGCCAAGAAGGCAGCGCGAGGGGTAAGAGGTGAGGAGTGAGGAGTGAGGCATGAAGGATACTGCTTTTCTCTATGTCTCTGCATTGTGGATTCTCTTTGCGGTGTCGCTAGTGTCTGGAACGCCTGCACTAATGCCTCCAGATCGGCTCTAGTATTGCCGATGCTCACAATGAATGTCAGATGCTGCAGCGATGGGAGTTCTGCTGTGACACCCAGTTGCTCATTGAGGATCTGATCCGCTGTGAATCCATCCAGGCCCAACCCAGTCACGGTGACGGTCAGACGGGTACGATCGAGCGTCATAAAGCCAGCCGTTTGTCCTGCTTGCTCAGGTTTCAGCGTTGAAAGTCTAGGAATTTGCTCAAGGCGCGATCGGGCTTCGTCTGCCAGTTGCAGCGTTTGTGACAGTAGTTGCTTTCCCTGGGTAGCCATTTGGTGCCGTGCCGCATCCAGAGACGCCAGCAGCAGATAGCTAGGACTCGTGGATTGCAACAGTTGGAGTGCTTTGCTAACGCGATCGCCTTGCACACGATCGCCCCTAGTATGCAGCATTGCCGCCTGCGTCATCGCTGACAGCGTTTTATGAGTGGACTGTACCGCTAAATCGGCTCCGGCTGCCAGTGCGGCGATCGGCAACTCTGGGTGAAAAGCAAAATGGGCACCATGCGCTTCATCGACCAGCAAGGGAATGTTGTGCTGATGGGCGATGTAGGCGATCGCTGCCACATCGCCACACACGCCGTAGTAGGTGGGGTAGACCATCATCACTGCTTTAGCGTCAGGATGCTGTGTCAACGCTTCAGCGACCGCAGCAGGTGTCAGGCTATGGGCAAGATCCAGTATCGGGTCATAATCTGGCTGGATGAAAATCGGTACCGCACCTGAAAGAATGAGCCCCGAAATGGCGGACTGATGAACATTACGAGGCAGAATGATTTTGTCTCCCGGATCGCAGGTTGCCACTATGGCAGCGATGACGCCTACTGTAGAGCCATTGGTCAAGAACCAGGTACGATCGGCTCCAAAGGCTGCTGCTGCAAGCTCCTGAGCCGCTTGAATCACTCCGTCTGGTGCAAAAAGATTATCTAGCTCCGGCAGTTCCGGCAAATCGGCTCGAAAAACGGCTGTGCCTAGCAGTGCTGCCAAGCGATCGGGCGTTCCCTGCCCGCGCTTGTGTCCTGGGGCATAAAATGGTGCGTGCGCTTTGTGAGCGCAAGCCCATAGTGCATCCAACAGTGGCGTCTTAGCTTGAAGCGCTAGAAAGGTATTGGCAGCAGGTGACATAGAACAGGCATGAAATAGATAGTGGTTATGTCGTTCTCCTACCATCGCACTAAGCTAACCAACCGATAACACTGGCGAACCAGCCCTCCGTACCAAAGGTGATGCCTAGTTAGGAAGATGCAATCTCGTTCGCCGCTTTCTACGGTAGAGAGGTGCCACGCTTTGAGTAGCATCACATGATTTATACACCTGACATACCACTTCCCATGCCTGAGCCACCCAGCCCTGGTCCAGGCCCCATCCCTGAGCCGATTCCTGGACCTGTCCCTGAACCAATTCCTGGACCTGTCCCTGAACCTGTGCCGGGAACGATTCCACAAACCGTACCTGGGACAATTCCACAGACGATTCCAGAGCCGGTTTAATCAGGGTGCTTGAGTTTCAAATCTAGGGGGCGAAGATTTTAGATTGGGGTAATCGATCGGAAAAATTGACCGAAAACCTACAATGATGATTAGTGCTGATTTGACTCAGCAAACTGTTTCCTCTGAAATCACCCAATCTAACTTCTAAAATCGATGCTGAGAGCCGGGATTGTTGGACTGCCCAACGTCGGAAAATCTACTTTGTTCAACGCGCTGGTTGCCAATGCTAAAGCGCAAGCTGCCAACTTTCCCTTTTGTACGATCGAGCCGAATGTGGGGGTGGTTTCTGTTCCTGATGAGCGGCTGCAAGTGTTGGCAAAAATATCGAGTTCGGCGGAAATCGTGCCCACACGCGTCGAGTTTGTCGATATTGCTGGCCTGGTGAAAGGAGCCAGCCAGGGCGAAGGCTTAGGCAACCAGTTTTTGGCAAATATCCGTGAAGTGGATGCGATCGTTCACGTGGTTCGCTGCTTTGACGATGACGATATTATTCACGTGTCTGGATCTGTAGACCCGGCACGTGATATTGAGGTGATTAACCTGGAGCTGGCTCTTGCAGACTTGGGGCAAATTGAAAAACGGATCGATCGCGCCCGTAAGCAAGCGCGTGGCAACAAAGACTTGCAGGTCGAAGTCGATGCGTTGGAAAAACTAACGGCAGTCCTCAACGAAGGCAAGCCTGCCCGTCAGGTAAGCCTTAACGAAGACGAAGAAGCTGCCATCAAAGCGCTGGGGCTGCTAACCCGCAAGCCCATTATCTATGCCACGAACGTCTCGGAAGATGACCTGGCGACGGGCAACGCCTGGGTCGAGGAAGTGCGCACGATCGCTGCTGCCGAAAACGCCCAGGTCGTGATTATTTCTGCACAGGTCGAATCTGAGCTGGTCGATATTCCCGAAGTCGATCGCGCCGATTTTCTCGAATCCCTCGGTGTTCAGGAAGGTGGGCTCAAATCGCTCATTCGCGCGACTTACGAGTTGCTTGGGCTCCGTACCTACTTCACAACGGGGCCCAAAGAAACGCGTGCCTGGACGATTCACGCGGGAATGCTTGCGCCTCAAGCCGCAGGCGTCATTCACACAGATTTTGAACGTGGCTTTATTCGTGCTGAAACGGTTGCCTATAAAGACCTGACAACCACTGGCTCGATGAGCGCTGCCAAAGAAAAAGGGCTGGTGCGCAGCGAAGGCAAAGAATACGTTGTGCAGGAAGGTGACGTATTGCTGTTCCGCTTTAATGTATAGAGAATGCGATCACCCTTCCACAGGGTGAGAGTTGGGCGTGAGCTGGTTGAGCCATCTTTTTGGGTCAACCCAGGTTTTGTGCTACATCTAGAGGCTGTTTGGGCATGCTATACCTGTTGCGGCTCAAGACATTGGGATCAAAGGGAAGATGCCGTCATTGACCGGGGTTCCAGCCGTCCATTCCGTTCTGGTCCATACGGTGATTGAGATAGCGCAAGACAGCCGCTTTGCACCGTATTGCTTTGATGAACAACTCATGGATGCCAGCGTGACGAGTACGTAGCTTCTGGATTTGGTGGAACGACTGGTTGCTCAACCAGTATTCCTCAAGAGGTGCTAAGCCCTTCTCATGAACAACAGACACGTTAGACATGACTAAAGCAGATATTCTTGTGGTTGACGATACGCCTGTCAACCTGCGACTCCTTTCGTCTATGTTGACTAAAGAAGGATATGAGGTACGTCAGGCGCTTAGTGGCAAAATGGCGCTAACAGCCGTTCGAGTTGTGCCGCCAGACTTAATTCTGCTCGACATTATGATGCCCGAAATGGATGGCTATGTGGTCTGTGAGGCGTTGAAAGCAAACCCAGACACTGCCAGTATTCCAGTCATTTTTTTAAGCGCTCTCAGTGAGGGTTTGGACAAAGCAAAGGCTTTTATAGTGGGCGGGGCAGACTACATCATGAAGCCTTTTCAGTTAGAAGAGGTGCTGTCGCGGGTGCAAAACCAGCTGGCCTTAAGGGCTGCCGCAATCAGCAATGAACAGTTCAGTGCGCAGCTAGAGGAACGTGTTAAAGAGCGGACTCACCAACTCGAACTGGCTAATCGTGAACTCCAGCGTGAAATGATCGAGCGCAAAGTGCTTCAAGCTCAACTGTTAGAGATGGCGCACCACGATGCACTCACAGGCCTACCGAATCGTGCATTGTTTATTGAGCGCACAAAACAAGCGCTTGCTGCCAACAAAGCAGAAGCAACCGCCTGCTTTGCCGTACTGTTTCTGGATTGCGATCGCTTCAAAGTGGTCAATGATTCTCTGGGTCACTTCATCGGCGATCAGCTTTTAATAGCGATAGCCCATCGTCTCGAAGCAGCCCTACCCCTTTATGCCACCCTTGCGCGCCTTGGCGGCGATGAGTTTACGGTGCTGTTGACGGAGTTTGCCCATTTGGACAGTCTGATACAGACGGTTCATCAAATTCTGGATGCGTTTACCAAACCGTTTCAGTTGAAAAGTCACGAGGTTTTTATTACCGCGAGCATTGGCATTGCGATCGGCAACGCAGACTATAGCCAGCCAGAACATATTTTGCGTGATGCAGATATGGCAATGTATCGTGCTAAAGCGTCTGGAAACACGTCTTATCAGATTTTTGACCCCACGCTGCACCATCTTGCATTACAGCGGCTACAGCTCGAAATCGACTTGCGCAAAGCGCTACAGCAGCAGGAATTCATCGTTCACTACCAGCCGATTGTGGCGATCGCAACGGGCAACATCGTTGGCTTTGAAGCACTCGTGCGCTGGCTCCATCCTCAGCAAGGGTTAATTTCGCCAGCCACCTTTATTCCCATTGCTGAAGAAACGGGTTTAATCTCACAAATTGGGCATTGGGTATTGCACCAGGCCTGTCAACAATTGCAACAATGGCAAGATGAAAAATTGACTACTTTTCCACTCACCATGAGTGTGAATGTATCGGCACACCAATTTGCACAAGCTGATTTAGTAGAGCAAATTGATCACATACTTGCCGCAACTCAGCTTACACCGCAACAGCTGAAGCTAGAAATCACCGAAAGCGCCATTATGGAAAATGCTCAAGCCGCAGGGAGCATCCTACAAGCATTGCGAAAACAGCAGATTCAACTCAGTATTGATGATTTTGGCACTGGCTATTCATCGCTGAGCTATTTACATTCCTTTCCCGTAGATACGCTTAAGATCGATCGCTCCTTTATTAAACAAATGGGCGAACATTCAGATAGCTTAGGCCTGGTTCCTTTAATCATCAACATTGCCCAAAAAATGGGAATGACGGTTGTGGCAGAAGGTATTGAAACCCAAACGCAGCTTGATCATCTTAAGGCTTTAAACTGTGATTTTGGGCAAGGCTTTCTCTTTTTCAAACCGCTAGAGCCAGACAAAGTCAGTGCTTTATTCTCCTCAAAGTGACACTGATTGCAAAGTGGCTGCGTCTTCAGTAAAGCTCACTAGATAGGGATACATGCTATTGATTAATGAAGACTATAAGGCACCATTGGATACAACTAGCAATCATTGAGCGATCGGTTTCTAGCGCTGTGTCTACCCGCACTCACGTAATGCTTATGTTGAATTACCCTTCACCAAAAATATCTAACTGTTCGATCGGTTGATCTATTGGATAGGCCTGACCATTCTTTTCACGGGTTGAATGACTCGTCTGGCCGCCTTTGCGTAACCCGATCGCAATCTTGCTGTGCTTTTCAATTTGTCCCATCACCTGCCGTGCCCGTTGGATGACGGATGCAGGCAAACCTGCTAACCGTCCAGCTTCGATGCCGTAGGAGCGATCGGCTCCACCAGGCTGTACCTTATGCAGAAAAATAATTTGGTCGGGTAATTCTTTGACGACCACCTGATAGTTCGCAACATTCGGCAGAATCGACGCTAGCTCGTTGAGTTCGTGGTAATGAGTCGCAAAGATCGTGCGCGCACGAATTTCGGTTGCCAGATGTTCAGCAACCGCCCACGCGATCGACAGCCCATCAAACGTTGCTGTGCCACGACCAATCTCATCCAAGAGCACCAGCGATCGTGGTGTGGCGTGATTCAAAATATTGGCCGTTTCGTTCATTTCTACCATGAAGGTAGACTGCCCCGTTGCCAGGTCATCGACTGCGCCAACACGGGTAAAAATGCGATCGCAAAGACCCAGTTTTGCAGTCTGTGCAGGCACGAAGCTACCCACCTGCGCCATGAGTTGAATCAACCCGACCTGACGGAGGTAGCAGCTTTTGCCACTGGCGTTGGGGCCGGTGAGGACGATGAGGTCGGGTGGGGGGAGAGGATTGAAGGGTGGGGAAGGAGAGTTTTGAGTTTTGAGTTTTGAGTTTTGAGTTTTGAGTTTTGAGTTTTGAGTTTTGAGTTCGGAGTTCGGAGTTTCACTCTCTGTTTCTCCGGCTAACCGCTGACGGCTGACGGCTGACGGCTGATTGCTGACTACTGACCGCTGACGGCTGACCGCTGACGGCTGACCGCTGATTGCTCCCTCTCCACTACCCAACGCCGTGTCATTCGGTACAAAGAAACCTGCTGGCAACGATTGCTCGACTACTGGATGACGGCCTTCAAGGAGACAAACCTCGCGGCTAGGGGCGATCGCAGGCCGGCAGTAACCTTGATAGACAGCCACTTCTGCTAAACCGCAAAGCACATCGATCGCAGCGATCGACCGTGCCACCGTACGAATCAGTTCGGCTTGTTCACCCACCTGCGATCGCAACTCAGCGAAAATTTCGTATTCCAGATGGTTCAGGCTGTCTTGTGCCAGTTGGATGCGGTTTTCTCGCTCTTTCAGGTCTTGGGTGATATAACGCTCTTCATTGGTTAGAGTCTGTTTACGGGTATAACCATCGGGCACCTGCTGTCCTGCTTTGGCACGGGAAATGCTGATGTAGTAGCCAAAGGTTTTGTTGTAGCCTACCTTTAGTGTGGAAACGCCTGTGCGCTCGCGTTCCACCGCTTCCAGGTTTTTAATCCAGTGTTGATCTGCTTCCACCTGCTGTCGCAATTCGTCTAATTGGGCGTTAATCCCCGATCGAATCAGGTTGCCGTCCGTCAGGTAAAGCGGTGGTGTCTCGACCAGATGAGCGTGGAGATGTTGACCCAGATGTTCCAGAATCGGCGGCACGGTCTGGAGATCTTGCAAGTAGCGCGATCGCGTTTTCTCCACCAAGCGCCCCAAATCAGGAAGCTTGTCGAGCGAATCTGCCAGCGCCACCAGATCACGCGCATTGGCAGTGCCCGATCCCGCACGACCAGCCAACCGCTCTAGATCGTAGATTTGCTTGAGCAGGCGCTGTAGGGTCTGGCGCAAGGAACCGTTTTCGACCAGTTCCGCGATCGTGTCCTGGCGATCGTGAATCGGTGTCAACTGAAGCAACGGCTGCAGGAGCCATCGCCTGAGTGCCCGACTGCCCATTGCCGTTACGGTTTTGTCGAGTGCCCACAAGAGCGACCCGTGATAGGTGCCATCCCTTGCCGTCTGGGTAATTTCCAGGTTACGGCGCGTCTGATGGTCAATCACCAAATACTCCGTCAGCGTGTAGGTACACAGTGGCTGCAAAGGAAACGTCTTAAGCGCAGAAGGATGGATAAGAGACGATGTTTTACCGTCACGCTGATCATCAGCTTCTTTCTTTTTATCCTTTCCCCTTTCCCCTTCCTCCTTTCCCCCTTCGCCCTTACCCTTTCCCATGTCTTTTTCGGTGCTGGTTTCGACATACTCCAACAGCCCGCCTGCGGCTCGCACGGCTAACGGCAAATGCTCGCAGCCCATACCTTCCAGCGATCGCACCCGAAAGCGTTGCAGCAGCCGATACCGCGCCTCGGAGAGGACAAAGGGAGCCTGCGATCGCAGCGTGTAGCAGAACTGAGACGGCAGGCACTCAGGCAAATGGTCTGATTTTTCTCCGGGGCGTAGCAGGCTGACCAGATCGGGAGCGTTGGTGGGGAACAGCACTTCTGAGGGCTGTAGCCGCATTAATTCTTGAGTGAGCTGCTCTAAATCTTGTGACTGCGTGGTCAAAAATTCGCCGGTGGAGACATCGGCATACGCTAAGCCCCAATGATTCCCGGCAAGTACGACTGCTGCTAGGAAGTTATTGCGACGGGCATTCAGCATCCCTTCTTCCAGGATGGTGCCGGGCGTGATCACGCGAGTGATTTCGCGTCGCACCAGTTGTCCTTGCGCATCGGCAGCGTCTTCCATCTGATCGCACACGGCGATCGCAAAGCCCTTCTCCACTAACAAGGCGCAGTAGCGATCGAGCGCGTGATGAGGAATGCCTGCCAGGGGTACTTTACCGACATCCTTACCCGCATCCTTTGCCGTCAAAATCAGCTCTAGCTCGCGGGCAATCGCGATCGCATCCTGAAAAAACGTCTCAAAAAAGTCTCCGACGCGATACAGGAGCAACGCATGAGGGTGCTGGTCTTTCAGCTCCACATAGTGCCGGATCATCGGCGTGAGCAAGGCACGATCGACCGATCGATGATCGGCGTAGCGCACCGCATGTTTCACTAAGCGTTCTGGCAACCCATCAGTGAGTTCGGAGGTAGAGGCAGCATCCGTCATGAATCAACGCCAAGGCACAGGTCTTCCATAGACTCTATCGCAAGAGTCGTAAGAGTTTCCGTTCGTTCGTGCCAAGTAACGATGTCAGCGATGAAACCGCTATGAATGCATCCAGCCTGGATCAGAACCGTGTTTCCCCCCAAGCGACGTTTCTATAGTTTTTTAACACTTGATCGAAAAAACAGGCCTTTCCTCAGTCTGCTGCTAGAGTGAATCATTCTGCAAACCAGCAGGCGATCGCGGCATCTACGTTGAATGGCTCCAAATTAGTTGATCCCAAATGATTGGTATCTTCTATACTGCTTTCGTGTCTTAAACTCCTCAACGAGCAAACTATGTCTCAGGATGTCAGCACCAGTCAGCGGCTGCTCAAGTCAGCTGATGCGCCACCGTTTTCAGTCGGGTCCTTTGGCTCCGATGTGCCAGAGGTCGGTAGCTTTCCAGTCGAGTCCTACGCCGATCGTTTAATGGACGATCTGTTTGGCGATGTGGAGCGGCTGTTAGATAGCGGTGCGAAACTGACCACTGACCCTGTACCGTCAGATGAGCCAACACCCACCTCAAAAGCACCCAAGTTTAATGGGTTTGTTGATCTGGTGTCGCCGTTGATGCGGCGATCGGAGCTTGATGCCTCGCTAGCGCCAGACGATCAAGACGACGATGCGCTGCTGGCACAGGATACGAGTGAGCGATCGCTCACTCGAAAGCCCTTGATCCAGAGCGTGCGTGAGTCTGTACGCTCTTACGATCGACTGCTGCTGGGTCTGGGCGCTTTTTCGCTGCTAGCTGTTCTGGCTACCTGGCTGTTAAGTCAACAGGCACAGCGTCAGGTCGCGCCTATAACAATGGCTCCGCAAACCACCACCAGCAATCCAGCGGCCGCAAACTCTGCAACCGACAATCAATTTGTCAGCTATCTGCAACAGGCACTTAAGGCGATCGATCAGCAGCAACCCTCTGGTGCGCCATCGCTTGGGGTCAATGGTTTGCCCTCATTACCTGCCATACAGCTACCCGGTAGCCCTACCATTCAAACGGCTCCGGGTACAAAGCCAAATAGTGCGACCCGTCCGTCCACAGGCTTATCACGGCTGTATGTGCCGATCTATCAAGTCCCACAACCGCAGTCTGGCAGTCTGTCGGTGTCACCCTTGCCTTCTGCTAATACGCCAACCGCCGTTCGCCCACCCATTCCGCTCTCAATGCCTGGTATTCCGAAGAAACTGGTTGGGGTGCTGGAGTTGGGCGATCGCTCTGCTGCCTTAATCGAAATCAATGGTGTTGCCCAACGCTATCGTATTGGCGAAAGCATTGCCACCAGCGGTTGGACGTTGGTTGAAGTTTCTAAAGACCAGGCCGTCATTCGTCGTAACGGTGAAGTGCGATCGGTCTTTATTGGTCAGAACTTTTAGGAGTTGTTAGTTTTGAGTGGTTAGTCGGTTTCTCTAACCACTCAAAACTACTCTTTAGGAGTTTCCCTCATGGGTCTGTTTGACGATTTCAGCAAGTTTCTCGAAACGCGGCTTGAGGAGTTCTTGCGCGACAATCCGCAATTGGAATTGCTCGTTTTAGAAGAAAAGCTGCGCGACCAGGAAGAAGAAACCCTGAAACTGATGACGGATTTGCGGCGAGAAGAGAAAGGGCTTCAGGATGAGATTCTGGCGATCGCTCGCGAAATTCAGCTTTGGCACACCCGTATCGAAAAAGCCAAAGCGTCTGGACGGCTCGATCTAGCAGAACCCGCTCAGGAGCATGAAGCCAGCCTCTTGCGGCAGGGCAACCAGCGCTGGGGACAGATGGAAGTGTTGAAAGAACGCCTTAAGCAGACCCAGCAGTTGCAGCAACAAATCCAGCAGCGCCGCAAAGAAGTACAGGCAAAGGTTGCTCAGGCTCAAGCCACTCGCGCAACGGCTGCGACAACAGAACAAAAGTGGAACAGTGCTGGCTGGAACCAGATTCCCAACTCATCCAGCAGCGTTGGCGACTTAGAACATCAGTTTCGCCGCTGGGAAGCTGAAGAAGAGCTACAGGAACTCAAACGTAAAATGGGACGATAGGCGATCGCCTTACTCCAAATACTTCGCGAGATTCTTCGCGTCATCCCCACAATCAGCGATGCCATTACGATACGTCAGATTGAGTTGAACGGTTCCGGACGCTTTCGCTTCACACAGCACTGTTTTTGTGGTGATTTCATCTGCAATCCGCTGGGTGTAAACGACCCCGGCATAGCTTTGAGATTTGCAATGAACAGATCTTAAACAGGGACCACTATGACAGCTCGCTTGCAAGAAGGGTAGCCAGTCATACAGAGAACCCGTACAAAGGCGGCAGTCTGGACGAGTGGTGCCGTACTGAAAAGCAGCATCGGTTGTCGCCCGAACTGAATAGACAAACTGTTCACTTGTGGGTTGAAGACCCAGCCCTAGCTTCTGCAAAGAGTCGCTAAATTTACCGTTCTCTAGATAATACGCTTGTTGCGCTCGATTCATTGAGCCAACCCTCTGCTTCGCTGTCAGGTGAATAACGGCGGCATCCTTCGTATTGGAACAGTTCCATACTCCTGCCCATACCCATAGCCCCAGTATCAGTAGAACAAATCCCAACATACGTGATCGCTTGCTGCTTGTGCGGTTAACGAGCAGCACCAGGGTGGTGATGAGCAGCGCTAGGGCAATGATGAGCAACAATAAGGCAAGCATTGGCAGACTCCAGGAAGGCAGAGGGTGCTGAAAGTCCACCCAGATCAATCGCGTCGGTTAACCTTCTGGCTGCTGGGGCTTGCGAATGGTGAAGGAGATGGGTCGCTGACCGGAATGATCGCGCAATGAATCGCGTACTGTCTTCTGTAGTGGCGCTTGTGGCACATTGAGCGATCGCGCCACCGGAGGTTCTTCTTTCAGCGTTTCTGGTTTCTCGTAGTCCAGATGAAACGGTAGATGGGTAAGTTTGTCATAGTTGGATGCGATTGCCAAAAACGCACCACCCAAAATAAAAATCGGCAGCGGCAACGAGAAGTGCTGCACCCATTGCAGTGCCTCTGTTGCACCAAATAACAAAACAAAGCAGGTAATCCAAACCTTCATCGCCGAACCCAGGCTATCCAAAGGGTACACATTACATCGCAGCATACCCGAATTTTTTGTTTTTGACCGCTCAGTCACCGTACCGTGGCACCAAACGCACAGACTCGTCCTTCGCAACGCTACACTAGGTTCTGAATTTGCTTAGGTCATTGGCGATGGATGCGGCAGCACAACTCACTCCTGACATCGAACAGCGCGTACAAGACTTGCGGAGACTCCTCTGGCAAGCTAGCTACGAATACTACGTGCTGGATGCTCCCACGATGGATGATGCTGTCTACGATCGGCTTTACTACGAACTGGTAGACCTAGAAACTCGCTATCCGCAACTGATCGTTCCCGATAGCCCGACCCAGCGCATCGGTGAGCGTCCCAGTAGCCAATTCGTTTCGGTCAAACACAACATTCCGCTTTACAGCCTGGAAAACGCCTTTGGCAACGAGGATTTAGCGAAGTGGCAAGACCGTTGGCGACGCGTTGCACCCGCTGTCACTGAGTTTGATTACGTCTGTGAACTGAAGATTGATGGTAATGCGCTGGCACTGACCTACGAGAACGGGATCTTAGTGCGGGGCGTGACGCGTGGCGATGGCATTACCGGAGAAGAGATTACGCCAAACGTCAAAGCCATTCGATCGATCCCCCTTCGGCTTAATCTAGACAATCCCCCACCGCTAGTTGAAGTACGCGGCGAAGCCTTCCTACCACTATCATCATTCGAGCAAATCAATCAGGAACGCGAACAAGCAGACGAGGCACTCTTTGCCAATCCCCGCAATGCCGCTGCCGGAACCCTCCGACAACTAGACTCTAAAATCGTCGCTCGTCGCAAACTCGATTTCTTCGCCTACACGCTCTATTTCGGTAGTAGCAAGGTAGAAGTGGCAAAGGCCGTAGAGGAAGCAGGGGGCGTAGGGGGAGCAGAGGGAGCAGGGGACGATACGGAGTTACGGGGATACGGAGTTACGGAGAAAAAATTAACTCAAAACTCTCTAGCTTGTCCGCGCAAAGCGCTACTCGAAACTCAAAACTCTCTTCCCCACTCCCAATGGGATTGCCTGGAACTCCTCAAACACATGGGCTTTCGCGTTAACCCAGAGCGACAGCAATGCAGCGATTTACAAGCTGTGCAGGACTATTGCGATCGCTGGTCGATCGAGCGCACCCAACTTCGCTACATGACGGATGGTGTGGTTGTAAAAATCAACTCGTTAGCGCTGCAGCAGCAATTGGGTTTCACACAGAAATTTCCTCGCTGGGCGATCGCCCTCAAATATCCTGCCGAAGAGGCTCCTACGATCGTGGAACGCATTAGCGTCAACGTAGGCCGCACCGGAGCCGTGACGCCGCTGGCAGAAATGCGTCCCGTACAGTTGGCCGGTACTACCGTGGCAAGAGCAACGTTACACAACAGCGATCGCATTGCCGAACTCGATATCCGTGCGGGTGATACCGTCATTGTGCGCAAAGCAGGCGAAATTATTCCCGAAGTGGTGCGCGTTCTCTATGACTTGCGACCTGATGGCACAGAGCCCTATCAGATGCCGACTCATTGCCCAGAGTGTGGACAGCTTCTGGTTAAACCGATCGATGAAGCTGTCACCCGCTGTATCAATGCGTCCTGCCCCGCCATTCTACGTGGCGCACTGGTGCATTGGGCCTCCCGTCAGGCGCTCGATATTAACGGCTTAGGCGAAAAGCTTGTGCTGCAATTTGTGGATACTGGGCTGGTGGAGTCGGTCGCTGACTTATATGACATCACGGTCGATCGCCTGCTGCTTCTGGAGCGAATGGGCAAAAAGTCTGCCGAAAAGTTGGTGCAGGCGATCGAGGCCTCCAAGCAGCAACCCTGGTCACGAGTTCTGTATGGGCTGGGCATTCGTCATGTGGGCAGCGTCAATGCGCAAATTCTGACCCAGCGTTTTGCCAGTGTAGAGGCATTAGCAGCGGCCGATGTGGGCGCGATCGCAACGGTTTTTGGTATTGGCAGCGAAATCGCTCAATCAGTTTATGACTGGTTTCAAAATCCCAGCAACCAGCAACTAATCAAACGCCTACAAGCAGCTGGACTACAGTTTGTCGGCGAAGTGCTGCCACCCGCTCCAGCCAATAGCTCGATTACAGGCAAAACCTTTGTCGTCACCGGCACCTTGCCCACGCTCAAGCGTGACGAAGCAAAAGCCATGATTCAGGCAGCAGGCGGCAAGATTACCGATTCTGTTAGCAAACGCACTGATTATTTGGTGGTGGGAGAGGATGCAGGCTCCAAACTCGCAAAAGCGGGGTTACTAGGCATTGCCCAATTATCTGAGGCAGAGCTACTAGAACTATTGGCTGTAGAATTGGAGGGCTAAGGATGAGGGGAGGGAGGGGAGAGTGGGAAGAGCTTGTGGCTCAGGAGGCTGAGTTTTGAGTTCGGCGTGGCTTTCACCCCCGCATCCCGCATCCCCCGCAGTTCCTGCCACCGACCTCCTACGTTCGTGTTCGTCGGTGCCTTGATTGGGAACACTAGAGGCACCGATCGGCATTCCTTGCGGTAATTCATGAGCAAGCGCACAGGTAAAAAAGCAGCTCCATCCGAGTCGTCAAGCGCTGAAAGTATTCTCTCGATGCTTCCTCCAGAAGCACAGCAATGGGCAGAGAGCTTGCCCTGGAAACAGCGTCGCTTTGTGTTATCACTCTGTCATCTGATGTGTGCCGCTTCGCCTGAAATGCAAGCTGGCTTTTTGGATGATTACACCGCTGATGGCTTAATCTCAAAAGTCCTGGAAGATCGAGATACCAAACAAAAAGTTAGCCGTTACCTAGAAGAATTTAACGTCAACACAGAGCTGGATACGATCGCGCTTAGAAGCTACATTCGACAGTTTTATATTCACTCTGCTCAAGATGTGAGGGGTCAACCTGACCTTTATCTAGAATCGGCACTAAAGCTAGTGATGAGCAATACAGAGCGCAATAATGTGTTCAACTACATCCTGGGTTTTGAGCTGATCAAAATGATGTTTCGGATGAGCTGGTTTCAGCATGAGAAGCTTTACCGCTTGCAACGCAACCAGGATGAATTTATCAATACCTACATTCGCCCCATTCAACATACGCATAAAATCAACCGCATCATCGTGCCAAAAGACGAACGGCTGTTTTTTGCGCGACGCGATTATTTTGTGCAAAAACCCGTCATTGGCGAAAAAAAGTTAGTTGAGCTGGCGATCGCCACATTTACAACCGAAACCACCACCAATTTTGGTTTCTCCATCATTCGACATTCTCAATCGCTGGTTTTCGACTACGACTACATCTTTGGAGCCGAGCAAGAAGTGTTGTCTTACACCGAATAAGACCCAACCGTCAGCCATTGGCTTTTCTCTGTTGGCTGATCTCTATCCTTCAGGCCGTGAAAAGGCTGACCGCTAGTAGCTGAGCACTGCCTATCGTAGCGCTCTTTAAAAAGCGCTACGATAGGCAGTGCACCAGAGAGCGTATTCATGAGTCAGCCTTACAGTTCCGAAACGGGAGCGCGATCGCACCCCCTTCGCGTTAGTAGCAGTCAGCGGTGGGTGAGTTTGACAGTGGTGCTCTCCACCATCACCCTTTTAGCAAGCTGTACCAATCAACCGCAGGCAACTAATGGGAACGTTTCGCCCAGCCCATCGGCGTCCCCAGCGCTAACCCCTAGCCCTGCAGCCACCAGCAAATCGCCAGCAACAAAAGACCTAGAGAGTCGCTTGAGTAAGGCGTTTACAGATACGACCAAGGTGCCTCTGGACTCCGTTGATTGTCCGGTACAGTTTGATGTCAAGGCGGGGAATCGCTTTAACTGTCAGGCCACGTCTGAGGGGCAGAACTTCGCGATCGCGGTGGAATTGACGAATCCAGACGGTCAGTTTCAGTGGAATACCAAAAGCTTATTAGTCCTGTCAAAACTCGAGCAGTTTATCCAGACTCGCATTCGTGATAAAGGTGGGCCAGACGTTACAGCCAATTGTGGCGGTAAGATTCGCGTTGCTCAACCAGGAGACACCTTTGAGTGCAAAGTAACAGGCGCTCAAGCGCAATCGCGATCGGCTCAAGTAAAGGTTAAGGATGAACAGGGCAGCGTCGATATTTCCTTGCGTTAAGAACGTGAGATTCCTTCACAGTATGGTAAGTAGCGGTTGCGGATCTTGATCCTGTGTTAATCTAGTTTCCAGAGTTTGATTCGGTTGCGGTGTTTGTTCTTGGTTTCAGCAGGCTTCTCTCCGGATTTAAACCTCCATACTTATCACTCTCCGGAGATACTCCATGTCAATCTATGTAGGCAACCTTTCCTACGCCGTTACGCAAGAAGACCTTAGCGCCATCTTTGCAGAGTATGGCACTGTAAAGCGTGTCCAACTCCCCACTGATCGCGAAACGGGTCGCCCTCGTGGCTTTGGTTTTGTCGAGATGGAAACCGACGCTGAAGAGACCGCTGCGATCGAAGCCTTGGACGGTGCAGAATGGATGGGTCGTGATCTCAAAGTGAACAAGGCTCGTCCACGCGAAGATCGGAAACCATCCGGTGGCGGCACGGGTAGCAGAGGCTATTCCAGCAGCAGAGGCGGCGGCTACTCAGATCACTAAGTTACGTTTAAAAACACTGTACTTGCTCCAGCGAGACTCCCTTGTTTGGTGAGTTGTGCTGGAGTCTTTTATGGAGCTAAGGCTCAGAGGATTGAATGACTCAGGTAGTTTTAGGTGAGAACGAAGGCATTGAGTCGGCTTTACGTCGATTCAAACGCCAGGTGTCCAAAGCGGGCATCTTTGCAGATATCAAGCGCTTGCGGCAATTTGAAACCCCGATCGAAAAGCGTAAGCGTAAAGCGATTGCTAAGCGCAAGCGTCGCTTTAAGTAAGGGCAATAAAAAATAAGCTCAAGCTTTGTGGGGCCTGCTTAACAGTATCGTTGCGTCACTAGTAATGGTGCTGCTTAACCTATTGGCGCATTTGGAATTTTTATTCACTGTTCTCAGTAGAAGTGTTGAGAAAAGTATAAGTATCTGGAAACGATGCTTAGCTGAGCCGCTTTTGTTCACTCCGATAGCGAACGAACTCTGCAACAAAGAAAATTAAGCCAGAGGCCAGGATCAGAACGACGCTAAGAGCATTGATATCTGGTTTGACGCCTGTGCGAATACGGCTGAAGATTTCCATGGGCAATGTGTTGGTGCCACCACCCGCCGTAAAGCTGGCAATGAGAAAATCATCCATGCTGAGCACAAAGGCTAACAGGCAACCAGAGACGATCGCTGGCATCAACTCTGGTAGAAGTACTTGCATGAATGCTTGCCCTGGAGTTGCGCCCAAATCGAGCGCGGCTTCTTCTAAATGTGGATTCAGGTTCGTGAGGCGTGTGGACACCACTAACGCGACGTAAGCCAAGCAAAAAACGACGTGTGCCGCTACAACAGTCCATAAGCTCAGTTGAATCATGCCCCCACTAAACGGGATCGCCACTGCTGCCAGAAAGACCAGTGTCGAAACGGCGATCGCAATATCTGGAATAATCAGCGGTAGGTAAGACACCCCTCGATACAGGCTCTTACCTGGGAAATGGTAGCGTGCCAAGCCTACTGCCATCAGCGTGCCAATCACTGCTGCAATGCCAACCGCAAAAAAGGCCACGGTCAGGCTATCTCCCAAAGCTGAGAGAATGCGACTGTCGTTGAAGAACTTGTGATACCACTCCAGCGTAAACCCCTGCCAACCAGCACTGTAAGGTGATTGGTTAAAGCTGTAAACCGTCAGCACCAGAATGGGCAGATACATAAAGCCAAACATCATCAGTGAGAAGACTGCCTGCCAGGTGAGGGGAGATTTAGGCTTAGGGGTAGCTGTCATGAAGGAAGAGGGGTAGATGAGTGGGAGAAGACAAGTTTTGTTTTGAGGCGTTCCAGATTGAAATTGATTCTGACTACTGACTCCACCTTAAACATTACTCGCACTGCGATCACCGTACTTCAACAGAAGTGCGATCGCCAGGCTGACTGCCAGAATCAGTAAGCTGCTCAGAGCTGAACCAAAGCCCCAGTTTTGGGTTGCGCCGAGAAATTGATTGTAAATCAGGCGCGCCGCCGTCATACTGGACGCACCGCCTAAGAGCTCTGGATCAACAAAGTCGCCCAAACCAGTAATAAACACCAGTAGGGCACCAGCGGTAATGCCTGGTAGGGTTTGTGGCACTGTTACTCGCCAAAAGACTTGTGACGGTGCTGCGCCCAGATCAGCCGCCGCTTCGAGCAGTTGTCGATCGAGTTTTTCCAGCGACGCATACAGAATCAGCACCATATAGGGCAACAAACTGTAGCTCATGCCAACGAGCACAGCGGGACTGCGATTGAGAATGTCGAACGAGGGCAGTCCCACCCCATTCAGCAGTGAGTTAATGACACCTGTTGGCCGCAGAATGGTGATCCAGGCATAGGAGCGCAGGAGTGAGGATGTCCACAGCGGCAAGACAAAGCCAACAAGGAGTAGATTTTGCCAGCGTTTTGGCACCATGACTGCAATCCAGTACGCGACAGGAAACCCCAGCAGCAAACAAATGATTGTCGTACCCAGCGCAAAAAACAGCGATCGCCCCAGCACCTGCAGGTAAATTGGCTGAAAAATCAACGCGTAATTGTCTAATCCCGAAGGGTTGACGACCTGTCCGGGTCGGATTCCAGGCACTAGACTGAGTTCCAGAATGAGCAGGGTCGGAATCACTAACAGCAAACCCAGCCAGATGCCTGTTGGTCCCAGCAGCAGCAGTGGTTCCGCCCATTTTGGCAGTGCGCGATCGGGAGGAGCGTTGGATGCAGTAGAGGACGATGCTGGGGACATGAGAAGTAAGGGGTGAGTTTTGAGTTTTGAGTTTTGAGTTTTGAGTAGCACTTCGTGCCGCTACGCTAGAGAGTTTTGAGTTTGCCTCCTGTCTCCTGACTCTAACGACCAACCACTAAAAACTACTTTTAGCTGCTAGTCAACTGAGTCCAATATTTTTCATACAGTGCTGCGATCGGCTCCTTCAGAGGCATTAATCCTTCACACTTAGTGAGCAAGCTTTCTGGCGGAAACAGAATCTCGTTATCGCGCAGTGGAGCAGGCAACTGATCATGAGCCGATTGATTTGGGGGTGCAAAGTTGAGCCGTTCGGTCATCTGAACAGCAACAGACGGTTGCAGAACGTAGTTGATCCAGGCATAGGCCACATCGGGGTTGGGGGCACTTCTGGGAATCACCATTGTGTCGCTCCAGAGCGAGGTGCCACTGCTAGGAATCGCATACTTCAAAGCGGGATTGGCGCGCGTAACAGCCATAGCATCTGCTGAGTAGCCCATCGCCAGCAGCAAATCACCAGCAATGAGTTGATCGCGCCATGCATCGGTGGTGAACGACGCGATCGCGGGTTTCAAAAGTGTGAGTTTGTCGTATGCCTGCTTAATTTCTTGAGGATTGCTGGAATTATAGGAGTAGCCGAGCGATCGCAACGTTGCACCCATCACCTCTCGCGTATCGTTAATCAGCGTCATCCGGCGCGACAAGGTTTGCTGATGTGTCCATAAATAGCTCCAGTCGGTTGGTGCCGGGTTGAGTTTTGCACTGTTGTAGATAAGGCCTGTTGTGCCCCAGCTAATCGGCACATGATAACGATTGCCTGGGTCATAAGCTGATGACTGAAACTTAGGCAGAATGTTCTCTAAACCCTGGATACGGCTCAGGTCAAGCTGTTGCAGCAGCTTGAGTTCGATCATCTTTGCCACTGTATAGTCTGACGGATAGATGATGCTGTAAGCCGCGCCCTTGCCTGCCTGAAACGCCGCCAGCATGGTTTCATTGGAGTCGAACGTATCGGCGACAACCGTTACACCTGTCTGTGCCTTAAACCCTTCTAACAGGGCATCGTCGATATAGCTTGACCAGGTATAGATGTGTAACTCGTTCGTTGCTTGAGCCTTTGTCTCCGAAGGACGGACCTCTGCCAGCGTCCAGCCACAGCTCGAAAGAGTCAGCCCAGACAAAACCCCAGTCGCTCCTTGCAAAAACTCTCGCCGCGTCGGGTTAGCTCTGGCGGGGGATGAGGAGGAAGTAGGAGTAGGGAGAGGGTGACACACGATGGGAAGAGGGGAAGCAGAGGGTGAGTTTTGAGTTTTGAGTTCAGCCTTTAACCTTTCTAACGACTGCCCCTAACTCACTGTTGGAATGGCGAGACAATCGCTCGGTGCCCACTGAACATAAATGGGTGTATCGGCACTGGGGAGTTCGCCGATCGTGCTCGGCTGCATGACGGTGAGGCGATCGCCTGAAATGAGGTCAATCACATAGTGGGCGTGGGCGCCTAAGTACATTACATGTCGAAGACGCCCTTCAAAGCAGTTGATCACATCGTTAGGGATGGTACGAGTGACCTGGATTTTTTCTGGACGTACGCTGATGACGACTTGCCCCGAGGTTAACGGAGTCGACGTTTCAAGTGGTTTTACTTTCATCTTCAGCCCGTTGGTGGTCGTAATCCAAAGCATGGCCGGATGGGCGCCCTCGATTTTGGCGGGGAAAAGGTTGGTATCGCCAATAAAATCTGCCACAAAGGCCGTTTGTGGCTGCTCATAAATGCGGCTAGGTGTATCAATTTGCTCGATTTTGCCGAGGTTCATCACGGCAATGCGATCGGAAAGACTGAGCGCTTCTTCCTGGTCATGCGTGACCATGATGAAGGTCAGACCCAACTCCTGGTGCAGATTTGACAGTTCTACCTGCATCTCCTTGCGCAGCTTCAGATCTAGTGCACCTAGTGGTTCATCCAACAGAAGCACGGCGGGACGGTTGATGAGTGCGCGTGCTAGCGCAACCCGCTGCTGCTGCCCCCCAGAAAGCTGAGCCGGAAAGCGAGTTGCTAACGCGTCCATTTTGACGAGCTTCATCGCTTCTTGCACCCGATCGGCGATTTCGGCTTTACTCCGTTTCTTAATCCGCAGCCCAAAGGCGATATTTTCGCGCACAGTGAGGTGATTGAACAGAGCATAGCTTTGAAAGACGGTGTTAACTGGGCGGCGATACGGCGGCATCTGAGTCATCAATTGCCCCTGGATGAAGAGTTCGCCTGCAGAAAGAGAATCAAAGCCCGCAATCATTCGTAACGTTGTTGTCTTGCCGCAGCCGGAAGGCCCCAGAATGCTGAAAAATTCGCCCCGCTGAATACTGAGGTCAATGCCTCGCACAGCTGTTTCGCCATTAAAAACTTTAAAGACTTTACGCAGTTCAACATCAAACCCGGTATCAGTCGCTATGGAGCGCTGGTTATGCGTGATGGTTTGAGACATAGTAGCGATTCCCTATGGTTGATTCCTGTCGCAATGAACGGTAAAGCGAAGCGCGAGAAGATTTTGCGAGAAGATTTTGGCGTTGCAAAACCAGGTTCTCCCAGGTAAGCACTTAGTTCGTTGTGTCCATCTTCTGATAAAGTTCCATCTTCTGATAAAGTGACAGACTATAATCTTTGGTCTATTTTATCTACCTGCTGCGTTTTCTCATGACTTGAGCGGTCGTCCAAGGCTTAAAAAACTTCGGGCATTTTTTAATCAGGTGCTTAATGGCCTTAGTCTATGACATCAGCACGTTGCATACGGCAGCATACGGAGGGAATTGAAAGGGACAGTACTCTACTCTAGGTTGCCCAATTTAGCAGCCAACGGCTCACTGGCGATCGGTCAACCATCTCAAGTTTTTGACCATATCCATCTAACGATACTCTGCTTTCTCGTAATGCTTGTATGACCCTAACTCAACCGTCTACGATTGCTAATCAGACTACCCCTCGCACCGTGGGGCGGCGGTATCAGTCTGTTGCAATGATGTTGGGTGTTTCACTGGTCTTGCTGGCAGGCATGGGTAGCCGTCTTGCTTATCTGCAACTGGTGGAGGGAAATCGTAATCGCCAACTGGCTGAAAATAACCGCATTCGCCTGATCCCTAAACAACCAGAGCGAGGCAAGATCCTCGATCGCAAGGGCAAGATGCTGGCCGGTAGTCGCTTGTCGCACTCGGTCTTTCTCTGGCCCTTGGCGCGCAAAAAGACAGAATGGGCAACCACGCTGCAGCGGCTGTCGCAAATTCTCAATGTGCCAGAAACGGTCATCAAAAGTCGTCTAGAGCAGGCGGGGTACACCTCTCCTTTTTTAGTGCGGATTGCTCGTGGTGTGAGCCCGGCTCAGGTGACGGCGCTTGCAGAATATGGCGGCGAGATGGAAGGTGTACAGGTCGAGGCTGAGGCGGTGCGCTACTATCCAAACGGCGACTTAGCCGCGCATGTGGTTGGCTATACGGGGGAAATGAACGATCGCGAACTCGAACGCCGCAAAGGGGATGGCTATCGACTGGGCGATGTCATCGGTCAAATGGGTGTTGAGGCGACGTATGAAAATCTGCTGCGAGGCGAATGGGGTGGGCAGCAAGTCGAAGTCGATGGTGCGGGGCAGGTAGTGCGGGTGTTGGGCAGGAAACCGACCCAAACCGGCAAGGACGTTCAACTAACAATCGATCTGGATCTACAGAAGGCAGCAGAGGCCGCGCTGGGCGATCGTAAGGGGGCGATTGTCGCGATCGATCCCACTAATGGCGCAGTACTGGCAATGGTCAGCCGTCCCACCTTTGACCCTAATTTATTCTCCACCCGGATTACTGATGCCCAGTGGCAGCGTCTGCAAAGTAAAGATCACCCGTTTGTTAACCGTGCCGTCCAGGGCTTTCCTCCTGCCAGCACCTTTAAAATCGTCACAACCACGGCTGGGCTGGAAACAGGTAAATTCAGCCCAGACACCGTGCTCGGAACGTATCCATCCATTACGGTCGGCGGTATTGAATTTGGTGACTGGAACCGCGCTGGCTTTGGGCCGCTAGGCTTTGTTGGTGCCTTGCAATGGAGCAGTGACACTTTTTTCTACCAGATTGGTATGGGCATTGGCGATCGCAATTTGATTCAATGGACGCGGCGCTATGGCTTTGGTCGCAAGACAGGCATCGATTTGGGAGAAGAAGAAAGTCCCGGTCTGGTGCCCGATGATGAGTGGAAACGTAAAGAAGTCAAAGAAGGTTGGTTCTTAGGCGATACGGTCAATATGTCGATCGGGCAGGGCTTTCTGCAAGCCACCCCACTTCAAGTTGCCGTGATGTTTGCCGTACCAGCGAATGGTGGCTATTTAGTCAAGCCACACCTGCTGAAGGATAACGAAGCGGCACAAAACTGGAGCGAATCCCTAAATCTGAAGCCAGATACCATCCGTATCCTTCGTGAAGGGCTGCGTGCTGTTGTTGATGGCGGTACTGGTGCAGCGCTCAACGTCTCGTCGCTCCCCCCCGTTTCTGGTAAAAGCGGCACTGCAGAGGATATTGGGCGGCAATCCCATACCTGGTTTGGCGCGTTTGCCCCAGCCAACAAACCAGAAATTGTCGTCGTCGCCTTTGGGGAAAATTCTGGCGGTGGGGGCGGTTCGTTTGCAGCTCCAATGGTGCGCCAGGTGCTCGAAGCTTACTTCCATCCCCACAAAGCAGTGACCAGTCCTAGCCAGATTGAACAGGTACCGACTGATTGAAGAGGGGAGCAAGGGAGCAGAGGGAGCAAAGAGAGCAAAGGAGTGAAATTCAAAGTTCTCCCCCGACTTCCCAGCTTCCCCCTGCTCCCACAGCCCTCCCCTCAAGCCATCTCACGGTTACCGCTATCAACTAACGCGAACAAAGACTAGACTGTTAAAACAATCCTGATGTCGCAATGGGTCTGGTCTTAATTCCCGAATGTCTTTGTCTGAAATTCCTTGCTTGAATCTGGCGATCGCGCCTTTACGCGCAGCGAATCATTTCGCCATCCACGTCACACAAGCCCCCTTCCCGGGGGGCTATGTTTTGCATGATTGCCTTTGGACAGAGGCGTACAACCAGCTTTGGCTGAGCTGGCAAGAAATGTTTTCCCCCAGAAGCTTACCAAACGTGCCGCAGGTATCACAGGTGGATGCACTGCCGCCCGATCTGATCTTGCCGCTGGAGACCCTGCCACCAAGCCTTGGGCAACCTGTAAGCCAATCCGGTCGACTGATGCAAAACCTGGGCATTAGTCTTTGGCAGTGGTTATTTGATGGCCCCATTCAAGGCAGCCTTGACCATAGCCAGGGTATTGCGATGGGGCAAGCAATACCATTGCGTCTGCGCCTAGAAATTCGTGATCCCGATCTGGTGTCATTGCCCTGGGAAATTATGCAGGACGGGGCAGGGAAACAGCCGATCTCACTGCGGCAACAATTGCTGTTTAGCCGTACGACCAGTGATGTCAACCCACTGCCAGCGTTGCGATCGGACAATATTCTCAAAATTCTGTTGGTACTGGGTCAAGATTCTGAACCAGCCACAGACGACAGCCGCAAAGGAGCGGCTCACGCGCCTCCTTCCAACGACTCGCCGACCTTACAGCTAGAACAGGAAGCCAATGTGCTTGCTCATCTTCTCACCACGTCTGGCAGTAGTGGTATTGGGGGGGGTACCGTCACGCCCTGTCAGGTCGATACGCTGGTACAACCGACGCCAGCAACCTTAATCAGCCAGCTTGAGAAACATGCGTACAATGTGTTTTTCTACGCTGGACATGGGGTTCCAGCACCTGACGGTGGGTTACTGTTTTTACGACCAAACATGAGGCTGAATGGCACTGAGCTCGCGCAAGTGTTGACACGGTGTCAAGTTAAATTGGCCGTTTTCAACGCTTGCTGGGGTGCCCAACCCGATCATGAAACGGTGCAAGCGACACCGTTGGCCGCCTCCGACGTGAGCCGATCGCAGGCAATACCACGCAGCAGTTTAGCCGAAGTGCTCATCCATCACGGGGTTCCGGCTGTTCTAGGCATGCGAGACTCAATTACTGATGAAGAGGCACTCAGCTTTATTCAAGCGTTTGCGAGAGCACTCTCAGGGCGAGTGCCGATCGACCAGGCTGTTGCCATTGCCCGACAGCACTTGCTAACGCTCTATCGCTTCAATCAGCAAGCATGGACGTTGCCTGTGCTCTACATGCATCCCGAATTTAACGGCGAGCTGCTACAGCCGATCGAAGGCAGCCTGACCGCTATGCCAGGACCTATCACCCGTATCGGTCAGCCAAAGCCTGATGCCGCGCTGCGATCGCTCACCACTGCGAGAGTCTGGCACATTCAAGGTGGCTTTATGCGAGTGGGTGTTGATCGGTCTGAAAACGAACTGGTACTGCAAGGTGGCGGTGTATCCCGTAGGCATGCGGTGATTTTTTGTCGGCAGCCTCAGCCTAACGTCAACACCAAACCGGCTTATTTTTTGGAAGACTTTTCGCGCTATGGCACCTGGATGCTTGAAGCTGGTTTAGAAGCGAATGGTTGGCGCAGCGTCCACCGTCAGGAGGTGCCGTTGAAACCTGGTACTCATCTTAAGTTTGGCAGTATTCATAATGAGGCGCTGGAGTTCACCACGTCATTGGACACACCATATATTGATCAGCCTCCAGGCTAAAAGCGTTTCTTCTTCAGGCTTTAACGTCCACACTTACAGGCTTACCCCTTTTTGCACCTTGGCTACTGCTCTTGTACAGAGGGATCATTGCTTTCTCAGCTAGATGGCGTAAATTAGATGGAGTTGCGGAACTGATCCCGATCGCCCTGTAGGTAACACCAACGAGGTTATTGTTTTCAGTGCATGCAGGAGTCCCGACATGGAAAATAGATTAATGTGTTCTGACAATCAAGCAAATTCAGAGGCTAAGGTTGAGGAAGCCTTATGGGCGACACTCCTCCATGCCGAGGGTGTAGACTGCTCCTGGACGGGAGATGAACCGCTGACTGAAACCAACTTTGCAGTGGCAGAAAATGCAAGCGCTACCATTCCTTACATTTGGAATCCGGCTGCACCTGAATCCGAAACATTTTTTACAGCGTTAGAGCAAGAGTTTTCCCTGGATGACTGGAAGGTCGATGAGGTTGCGACCCGTTCCAGTGTGTTCTTTGCCCAGTTGGATCAGCTCTGGTCTGCAGCAACCCTTCAAGAAACCCTGGTACAGCGCTTCGCTTCGCGCATGCCTCAGCAGTTGCTCACCGCGATCGCCACGCGCGCCCAACAAGTTTTATCCAGTTCTGTCTCTTTAGCTGATCAGTTGGTACAGTGCGTTCAAGACGCACTCCCCAATCTTGCAGAAGAAGATCTCTACGTTCTAGCACGCCCGCTTGCTCATGCCATGCGTGGCAATGATTCTCCTGTCGAATCCACCTTAGAGCGCGTCCATTCCATTGAGTGGGATGCTCTTTCGGAAGTGGAGCAAGCTCGTTTGAGTTTGGCGATCGCTCGTTTTGCCTTAGCTGAACTAGAAACAAAGAGTGAAAAGTGAAGCAGTGTTAGCTAATTTTGTTTCTGGCTTGGGGCAGTACTGCGAGACTATCTGTAGGATCTTTGACGTTGGGAGATCGTAAAACAGTTACGTATCTTGAGTAGAGATTTATATTTAACAAAGCTGTTGTAAATCCACTCAGAATTTTTTACATGAAGCGATCTGCTTCCTCAGTCCCAACATTCGACTCAATGATCTTGACGACGATTCAGGCTCTACAAATTTTAGGTGGGTCTGGAACAACCGAAGAGATTTATGAAAAAGTAGTGCAGCTTCTCAACGTTCCTGATAAAGTTCTTGAGATTCTGCATGGTAGTACATCACAAAGCGAGGTTGAATACCGACTTGCGTGGAGCCGGACTTATTTAAAGAAGTATGGGCTTTTGCAAAATTCAGCCCGTGGCGTATGGTCTTTAGTTTCAACTTCAATCAATCTCAATGATCTTGATGCCAAAGAGATTGTTAGGGCGGTTCGGGATGCTGATAAAAACAAGTCTGCCTCTTCAGGTTCATCAGACGAGACTATCGCAGCGATCGAGACTTTAGAAGGGCTTGCGTGGCATCAACAACTTCACAAAACGTTGCTATCGCTTGATCCATTTGCGTTTGAGCGTTTGGCACAGCGATTACTTCGTGAATCTGGTTTTATTCAAGTACAGGTTACGGGAAAATCTGGCGACGGTGGAATTGATGGTGTTGGAATTGCCCGTATCAACGGCTTCTTGAGCTTTCACGTGCTCTTTCAGTGCAAGCGCTACCAGGGTTCAGTAACAGCAGGTCAAATCCGAGACTTTCGTGGGGCAATGCAAGGGCGTACTGATAAAGGGTTGTTTATAACAACTGGTACATTCACTAGAGACGCGATTAAAGAAGCCACGCGAGATGGCGCACCACCAATTGACTTGATAGACGGCGAGCAGTTAGTTGAACGCTTAAAAGAGCTAGGTCTTGGCGTCAAGATAACAATGATTGAGTCTGTTGAAGTTGATGTGGGCTGGTTTGAAAAGATTTGAGGTGTAAAACAGCCAATCTGCTAGCATTTTGCGGTAGGTCTAAAGATTGACAGTTTTAGGAAGCTTCTTGCTGCCTTTTACTCTCCAAGTATGCTGCGATCGCTTCAGAAACGTCGTCCTCAGCCCTATAAACCCGTGAGTTTGGGTTCTCAGCATGTCGTCTATCCAGATAGGCTTGCAAGGCTTCGTCGTCAGACCGATGCTCTAAAACATACGCTCGAAGTTGTGGAGTTGTCATCATAGCGAAGTCTGGTTTCACGCTCATACAAACCTCCAATCTCCATTCGAATCGATCTCAATATTAATGTCTTCTTTTGACAAAATGATCACATGCCCAGTGCGCATATCGATCGTCACCAGATCAATCGAGCAGTATTTGCTGGTTAAATCACAGCAAAGCTGAAAACATCTCAACGCTTGTGCTGTAGTGTACATTCTATTCTCACCCTCAATGTCTGCCTAGATATAACCTCACAGGATACCCGATAGAGACAACAGGGTTAGTGGACAGTTGCGGCCTCATAACAAGACGTATGATGCTGGGTGACACTTAAAACCACCTATACAAAGCTACTTGTAGAAGCGAGTGGCAAAGTTTTGCGATCGCGTTGGTGATAACTCCCGTGCTTTGAGAATAGCCGCAGCGAGGAAGGCATACGACAGTAGCCCCACCAGCGCTAGAAAGACGGGACTAATACTACCGACTGTGTTCCAGAGGGCGTGGAGTCCAGAGGCGGTGAAATAGCCGATGCCCAGGATGAGCCAGCGGCGGCGCGATCGCAGTACGCTCAGTCCAATAAAGTAACCCAGGTAACCACTGTAGGCCATGTGCCCTGCCACCGAACCCAGGACGCGTGGAATCAGCAGTTGCAAGCTAGCGAGTTGAGCAGCACCTTCGCCGGACGATAGCGTAGCTTTATACACTTCAGGCAAATACTGCGCTAGCGTTTCCAGTAAAGTGAAACCAACAGCAGAGGCGCTGCCTAGCAAGATGCCATCCAGAGGTTCCCAAACGCCGATGCGTTCTCGATTGGGCGATCGCAGCTGTGTACCCAGCCAATAGGCAGCAAAGACTGGAATCGCTTTCAGCAATTCTTCCATCAGCCCTGCACCAAAAAACATCTTGACTAGCAAGATTGGCAAGGCAACTGGCGCATCACCTGTGGGCAAGTCGCCCGGTAAAACTTGCCGAAACACAAAAACGAACAGCTTGAGCACTGGGCTCAGCAGCAGCAATAACGTAAAGACAGCGGCTCCAGACAGAATCCACCAGGGTTTATGCTTACCACATAGTTCGTAGACAAAGTAGTAGGCAGCACCGGCAAGATACGCTGCCAGCAGCATATTGAACGCCAATGGATTGCCGACCGCCACAAACATCAGCACCACAAAAGCAACAGTAATGCCGCCCGGAAGCAAATATGCTTTATGGGTGAGTTGTCGGCCTGTAGAAAGAATTGGAAAAAGCTGTGTCAGACTAATAGCATCCGGTTCAGGGCGACGGCGCGGTGGACTGGTGGCTGCGAGTCGATCTGGCACAGAAGGCGGTTTACGACGAGTCACTGACGGCAGATTCACGTTCGCCGATGGTGGCGGTGGAGCAGGGATGACTCTGGATTGGCACTCAAAGATAAACTCAGGCCCGTTCTGACCCAGCGTAATGCGATCGCCGGGTTGCAAAACCCGATACTCTCGTAGTCTTTCTCCATTCAAAAGCGTACCGTTAGCGCTGCTAAGGTCACCAACTTGCCAGAAACGGGTGCCCTCTGGCGACTCAAAACCTAACACTGGTTTCACTTCTGCATGTCGTCGCGACACAGCCCGATAGACCAATGGGTCCAAGACAACCTGACAATGTGGATCACGCCCAAGTATGACCGTCTCCGTCATCGATAGCGGATACAGGGGTTGTTCTCCAACGTTGTCACCAGAAGGTAACAGCCGCAGAAATGTTGTGTAACGATCCGTTCCCGTCATTGTCGGGGGATTCTGACCAGTTTCTAAAGGGGCTAAGTGGTTAAAAACTACCTGTAGTGATAGCTGCGTTTCCTCTTCTCTACACCCTACACTGTCTACCCTACCTTCTGTCTACTGGTTTGCCCGCGTATCGCGCACAGCCGCCAGGAAAAACACAACCGTGAGAGGCACACTGACTGCCAAAATAACTCCCGTCAACACATTGCCTAGCTGCGGAATACCTGATGCTAGCTCGAAGACTGAACCGACAGCAGCGATCGCGGTAATGCACGATCCACCCAGAAACACACCACTCTTTGGAGTCACGTTGCTTTATTCCCAAGTTTTAAGTTTTGAGCTTTAGGTTGTGAGCTGGCGGCTGGAACACCTGGCTCACAACTCTCAGTTTTCTACAGGCTTCACTGCATTCGCAGAAAAGCCGTGCTTGGTAAGTGCCTCGTTTAACATGAGCGCATTTTCGACCCGGTCAACGAACAACACACCATTCAGGTGATCAATCTCATGCTGGATGCAGCAAGCTAGCAGACCCGTTGCTGATAATTTTTGTGGGCGACCCTGATCATCCTTATAAGACACTTCGATCGCGGCGGGACGCTTGACATCAAGATAAACGCCTGGAATACTCAGGCAACCTTCTTGAGTCACCGCAAGCTCCCGACTCGCTTGCTTTACAACAGGATTGATCAAAATCAAGGGTGGTGTTGCGGCTTCATCGGGCTCACAATCAATCACAATCAGCTGCTTGTTGACACCAGACTGGGGCGCTGCCAAGCCAATACCATCCGCGCTATACATGGTTTGCAGCATTTCGCGCACCAGCTGCTTTACCTCAGCATCAACCTTCGCGATACGCTTTGCGGGCTGACGCAGCACGCGATCGCCCAACCGATAAATGGTTAGGGGTGGCTTTGCTAGCTTCTTTTTCTCAACCAAAACCTCAGCAGTCATGAATCTATCACTCGCAGCGAACGTCTGATGTCGGAATGATTCCGCCTTATTTCTATAGTAGCCAATTCTGATGGCGGACTGGCAGTCTGCCAGCAATTGATTTTTCTTGAAGACCCCAGTTTGTGAGTAACCAGCACTCGGCAGATCGCTCAGTGTGATAGCGAGTAACCGTCTTACGGCGGTCTGCAGGCCAAGGCGGTACACATCTGGAACTTAATGAGCTATAGCCTTTTTCATTCCTGCCGCCTGCTGTATCTAACAAGCGACTAAAAACGGCGATACCGGTCTCAAATGCTACCGATGTATCCATAATTATTTTGCTGAGTGGCTGCTTTGTCTTACAATGCACCCATTAAAACGACTTTGATCAGGGAGAAGTAAAAAGTTTATGGCACGCACTAACGGCGGTTTTTTAGCTGATTTCCAAAAGTTTGTTTTGCAGGGCAACGTGATTGATCTAGCGGTTGCCGTGGTGATCGGCGGCGCGTTTGGCAAAATTGTCGAGTCTTTCGTTGGCGATATTATTACACCTGCGCTTTTGGGCCCTGCATTGAAAGCTGCTGGCGTTGATGGGATCGAAAAGCTATCGGCTAACGGCATTAAGTACGGTGTTTTTCTCTCTACCGTCATTAATTTTCTAGTGATTGCCTTCGTCATTTTCCTGGTGATTCGCGCCTTTGAGAAGGCGAAAAAGCGGCTCTCTCGGCATGAGGCGGTCGAAGTAGCAGCACCTGACCCCACTATTGTGGCGCAAGAACGCACAGTCGCCGCGCTCGATCGCCTCTCAAGCGCATTAGAAACCCGCAGTCTATAAGTTACGAGTGACCAGCCAGGATGGCAGGTATCAAGACGCGATCGATCACATGAATCACGCCGTTGTCGGTCAAAATATCCATTTTGACGACAGTAGCATCGTTTACCTTGATACTGCCATTGCTATGGTTGATCGCCAAAATTGATCCCTCTTCTGTAGGGGCTTCTTCAATCTGGGCTAAGTCGTCCGATCGCGCATCGCCAGACAAGATGTGATACATGACAATGCGTTTGAGCTTGGCGTGATCTTGCAAAAGTTCGTCTAACGTCCCCTCTGGCAGCGTTGCGAACGCTTCATCTGTAGGAGCGAGTACAGTCATGGGGCCTTCGCTCTCCAGAAAAGCCGTTAGCCCTGCCGCATCAATGGCGGTGAGTAACGTTTTAAAATTACCTGCACTAGCGGCTGTTTTAACTAAATTTGCCATCGATTTGCTCAGCTCTCGTAGTCTTACCTGTCTATCAGTAAGGGCTGAATGGCTGCAATGCATCCCTCAAAGGAGAGACCCGCACTAACGGTTGCTGCGCGACTCACGATCGCCCAGTTGCCGCAGAAAAAATTCTTCTAACGAGGGGCGCGCTAGATTGACGGTAATGATTTGGGCACCCATCAGATTCAGGCTGGAGAGAAAATCGTACGGATCGCCCTTGAGTTGTCCCTGCCAGTAACCGTCCCGAAAGTCTAGATTCAGCATGCGTTTTTTGATGACATCCAAGCTACCGCCACGACCTTTGATGGTGTAAGTTTCGGCAACGCCCAGAAGCTCGTGCAAGGAACCGCTACAGATCAAATCGCCTTCAGCGAGAATGGCAATGCGATCGCAAACGATTTCCACATCAGACAGCACATGACTGTTGAAGAAAATCGTCTTGCCCTGCGCTTTGAGCGAGAGAATAATCTCGCGAATCTGGTAGCGTCCCATCGGGTCTAGCCCTGACATCGGTTCGTCGAGAAAGACTAGCTCTGGATCGTTGATCAAGGCTTGCGCCAAGCCAACGCGCTGCAGCATCCCTTTAGAGTATTGACGTAGCTGCTTTTTGCGAGCCGCTGACTGTGCCAAACCAACGAGATCGAGAAGTTGGGGAATGCGCTGTCGCTGCACCGATCGCGGGATCTGGAACAGTCCTGCAGTGAATTCAAGGATTTCCCAGCCAGTGAGGTAGTCGTAGAAATAAGGGTTCTCAGGTAGATAGCCAATCCGTTGCTTGACCGCGCGATCGCCCAGCGGCGCTCCCAGCAACAGCCCTCGACCAGCCGATGGACGGACAATGCCCAACAACGTTTTGAGGAGAGTCGTTTTGCCAGCACCGTTGGGCCCTAGCAGCCCAAAGGTTTCTCCTTGCAACACTTTGAGGGTGCAGCCTTTGAGAGAGACCACTTTCTGATTGAGCCAAAAACCAGCCCGGTAGGTTTTCCTCAGCTCATAGGTTTCCACCACGGGTGGGTGGTCAACCGGGGAGAGAGCGCTGGTAGAGTCAATGACAGTAGGCATGTAATTCAAAAGTCTGACAAATTTGCTAATTGGCGGGTCTGAAAGCGCGATGAGGGCGGACTATGAAAACCAACTGTACATGAGATTATGAACTCTAGCAGGTGGTTGTATGGCTTTGTGCACATACAGCCAAAGACGATTTTCAATCATCTTTAATCCCAGCTTTACGGCGATCGATTCTCTATTTTGCCGATCATTTGATCCGTTCGGCGGAATCCCCCAAGATTCTGCCGAAACGCTTAAACTTTGTTTATACGTTCTTAGGCTTGGAGCCTTGCTTAAGTACAGTGGGCTTAGCTGCAAGACTTTTCTAGCTGTGATTAGGTTTCCCGCTTGACGCGCTAATTACAACAGACAATGAACGAACCGATAACGCAGAGGAGAACCGATGGACCGTTCGAAAATTGTGGCGATCGTGACTGGAGCAATCGCAGTAGTGCTCAGTCTTGCTTACTTGGTGGTTGTACAACTGCTGGATATGCGCGGTGAGATGGTGCCCGCACCAATTGGTTGGATACCGCTCATGAATGCGATCGTTCAGGTTCTCGTTCACTAATTTACACTGGGTTGCTATTGCTTTGGCTAAAGGTTCTCCGCGATCGTCCCTGCGTTGGCTCTTTACAGCAGGCTTGTTACTGGCTGCATAGCCACACTGCTCTCCCTGACAGGCTATGTGGGAGCGCTGCACTGGTATTTAGATTTAACGACACACTTCAAACGACAGTATCTGCTCGTGGGTGTCTTTACGTTGGCGGCTGGCTGGTTGTGGGGCGATCGACGTTGGCGTCACGGGTTGCTCAGTGTGAGCCTGCTCTGCATAGCGCTCAATCTCGTTGAAATTGTGCCGTGGTATGTTCCCCAGCCAGCAAGTGCCTCGTCACCAGCAGTGCCATTGCGCCTGCTGCACTCGAATATGCTGGTGAGAAATCGGCATTACGACAGCGTCATTGCTCTGGTGAGAGACGTGAAGCCGGACATCGCCATTTTTCAGGAAGTGAATGCTGGGTGGCTAACGGCGTTAGAGGCCATCCGCGATCAACTTCCCTATTCCTATGCTGAACCTAATGCTGTTGGCTTTGGCAATGTCATTTACAGCGCGTTACCGCTTGAGCAGCCGTCAGTAAAGTTTTTGGGGCAGACGAAAGTTTCAAGTATTGTGACACGGGTCAAGAAAGGGGAAAAAACGGTGACACTGCTGACAACCCATCCACCCCCACCGATCCGACCAGCACTGTTTCAGTCGCGCAATCAACTGCTGGCTGGGATCGCACCGTATGTACGATCGCAAACGAGCCCAGTGATACTTGTCGGCGATTTCAACGTTAGTCTTTGGTCGCCTTACTACAAGCGCTTGGAGGCTGACAGTGGCTTGCGAAACAGTCGTGCTGGCTTCGGCATTTTGCCTAGCTGGTCGCCCCGTCTTGGCTACCGTGGCTGGCGATTCCCATTGACCACTGCCTGCTGAGCCCAGAGCTCGTGACGCTGAAGACACAGATAGAACGCTATGTTGGGTCTGATCACCGGCCACTGCTGGTAGAGTTGGCAATTCCGTAAGCCTGTATCTTTCTCCAACTTGTGTGTGTTTTCCAACTTGGTCAGGTGAAAATTTCCCCCTGCGATGTTCCACCTGGGTAGCGGTTTGGGCACGTTGAGATCAGCCTGATTGGATTGATCGAAACTAGCCGCTCCAGTCATTGCGCTACTTGCCAAGAGAACTTTAGGAGAAAACATGTCTAAACGTAAATTACCTCGCGGTGGTGGTACCCAGGTTGCTTTAAGTCCAGAATTGGCGATCGCCGCGATCGGGCTTTTCTCTGTTTATGCTGATGGTGAAGCTACTGGCGACATGGAAGCCGAAGCGCTCGGCGAAATGCTATCGGCGATCGACCTGTACGAAGATTACTCGGAAGAAGACTTTGCCGCGCTGGGCACCGAGGTTGGGAATCTGATCAACGAAGAAGGAATTGAGGCTGTCGTAGCGCAGGCGATCGCCACTGCCAGAGACGAAGGCATTCAAGAAGCAGCGTTTGCGGTTGCTGCATACGTCGTTGCGGCCGATGGAGAAGTGCCTGAAGACGAACAGGAGTATATCAACAGCTTGTTTCAGGCGTTGGGCATTTCGGAAAATCGGGCAAA
Source organism: Stenomitos frigidus ULC18 (assembly GCF_003003795.1). Lineage (GTDB taxonomy): Bacteria > Cyanobacteriota > Cyanobacteriia > Leptolyngbyales > Leptolyngbyaceae > Stenomitos > Stenomitos frigidus_A. The sequence goes on from NZ_PVWK01000083.1 coordinate 78,460, forward strand.
CGCAATCATTGACGAGCTGTTTTCGGAAGAGGACGAAGAAAACGAAGAAGACGAAGAGGAATAAGCGTCGCTGAAGTTTCTGCTGGGTATAGGATTAGCCCCCTGTTGCTTTATCTCGGCTTCAGGGGTTTTTTAGTGCGATCGTGCGATGAAATTGAATCCCAAAAGTGTCCTCACGAGCGATTCCACTCCTCTAAATCGGCATCAAGTTTGGCTTTGAGTTCCAGGGGCAGCTGGACTTCGGGCAAAAGCGGTTGATCGTCTGTGTCAGAAGGTTCGCGATCGAGATTCAGCGGTTTCACCACGCGAGTAATCGCTTCCTGGACAAAGGCGCGGACAAACTCATCCTTGCGGTTCAGCTGAAATTGTCGCTGCACCACTTCAGTCATGCCACCATCGCCCCAATCCTGGTCATGACGAAAGTATTCGATAAAGCTTTTGCCAGCAATGCGGGTCAGGTAGGCTGCGCTGACGCCTTGGATGGCACGGCCCACTAGAAGACCGCCCAAACTAAATTCCAGAGCCGTTGCCACTAGCGTCAATACGCCTTTGACAATGCCCAAACTCGCCAGCGTTTTGCCCAGCGACAGCGCCAGTTCTCGCCCTCGCTCCAGGTTGATCTCGCAGCCGTAGAGTCGGCCAATTTCGACGACCATTTGAGCGTTGATGGCCGCTGTTGCTAACAGATCCACCACAGGTAGAGGCGTAACAGCAATGACCCCAGCGCTAATCCACTGGAAGCGATCGACAATTTTTTCTGCCTGCCGTCGTCGTTGGGCGTCAATCAAGTAACGGGCTTTCTCACCCAAACGCTGGGACTGCAGCAAGATGTTATCGGCAATCAGATCCTCGCCTTCAGCGCGCAGCACAGCCACCATCCGGCGAATCAGGGGCATGATATTAGGATCAGGCTGAACGGTTTCGCCCTCCAGAACGATCGCAGCCGGGTTCGCGGCCGTCGCAATCACATCGGCTGGAGCCACCAGACCACGCACACGTCCTCGTAACTGCGCCAGGATCACATCGCGATCGCTGTCCGGGTAAAGGTCAGCTTTGTTGAGGATGATGAGCGATCGCTTGCCAATTTCTGCCAGCGTTTGTAGCGGGTCGTATTCCGACTGGCGCAGATCGTTGTCCAACACAAACAACAGCAGATCGGCTTCAGTGGCTAATTGTCGTGCCAGTTGCTCTCGTTCCGTCCCAGCCACACCTGCTTCGAGAATGCCCGGCGTATCGATGATGAGAATCTTACGATTTAGACCTTTCAGCTTGAGAGCATAAGTTTCGCCAACTTCGGTCGTGCCCATCGCGGCACCAACCTTGCCTGCCATGCGCCCAATTAACGCATTCACCAGCGATGTTTTGCCTGCTGACCCTGTGCCGAAAACGACAATTTGCAGGTTGCCCCGTGAAAGGGTTTGCTCAATCTCGCGCGATCGCATCAACAACTCTTGCCGCGCCACCTCATCTTGGATCTGGCTCACCTGCTGACGCACTGCTTTTAGTGTTTCTTCAGCCGCTTCTGTTTTGGCAGCGGGCACCTGGGGGCTGCGGCGAGCCTGCTTACGGCGCTGTTGAGTGCGAGGCACCACAAACAAATAGTAGATCAAGGCTCCAACAAGAACTGCCAGCAACGCCACGATCAGCACCAGCAATGCCTGAGATAGCAGCGGGTACGCATAAAGCTGCCAGGAAAGCCGAGTGAGAGAATCAATCAGCCAGATTATTAGCCCCAAAATCAGAGCTAGACCAGCGAGCAGAATAAGAAGGCGCGACGGCGGCATGAAGACATCTGTGATTTACCTGCCTTTCATTCTAGTTCCCTACTTTTTTTTGGATGCGCACGGCCTTGTCCGAAAAGATTGTTAAGCTTGCTGCGATCGACACCTTAGAAAGCTACTGTAACCAGAGATGCCAGACGGCTCACAGCTCTGGCAACACGAGTTGTTGTGTACAAACGTTGAAAAAAGGAATCTTATGGGACTTTTCGATGCAGTCTTGAGTGCTGTCAGCAACCCTGGTCAGCAGGCAAGCCCAGGTCAGCTTGGCGCCATCCTGAGTACCGTTCAGCAACTCAGCAGCAATCATGGCATTGATGCAGGCACGACACAGACGCTGGTGTCGGTGGTTGGTGGCTACGTGCAATCGGCCTTACAGCAGCAGCAGTCTGCCGCTGGCACCGAACAGGTGCAATCAACGGTGAACCAATACAGCGGCACAGGAGCCAACCCCCAAGCAGTCGAAGCGGTACTTGGTCCAGCGATGCAGCAGCAAGTCGTACAGGATCTGATTCAACGGACAGGGCTTGACCCACAGACGGTTGAATCGCTCCTGCCAACGCTGGTGCCACTGGCGCTAAATTTCCTCCAAAGTGGTCAACATACTGGAAACCCGCAAGCCGGTAATCCAGTGTTGACTGCGTTTCTAGATGGCAACCACGATGGCAGTCTTGATCTAGGCGACGCGCTGAATATGGCAGGTCAATTCTTTGGTCGTTAGAGCAAAGCGGTCAGCAGTCAGTGTTCAGCGGTCAGCTTTACATTCAAGTATCGTGGATTTACGTACTGCTGCTTTTCCGTTCTGATAGTAAATGCTTTATCTTCTGAAAATTGCTTCTACTTCCAGGCTGATAGCTGACCGCTGATCGCTACTTTTTCAACGGTGCAATACCGGCTCGATCGAGAATCTGCGGAATCAAATCTTCGCGCTTGACTGCCATCATATGCACGCCCTGACACAGTTGGCGGGCTTGCTGCACCTGCTCGGCTGCGATCGCCACCCCTTCTTGCAGTGGATCAGAGGTGCGTGCCAGTCGATCGATGAGATGGTCAGGGATCTGCACACCAGGTACACAGCGGTTGATAAACTGTGCATTTTTCGCCGACTTCAGCAAGAAAATGCCAGCCAGGATGGGCTTATTGCAGCCAACAGCAAGCTGTGTCATGAACTTTTCAAGGCGATCGAAGTCCGAAATCAACTGGCTTTGAAAAAACTGCGCACCGGCTGCCAGCTTACGCTCAAAGCGACTTTGTAGACCAGACCAACTCCCACATTGAGGATCGATCGCAGCGCCTACAAAGAGTTCCGTTGCGCCATCGGTGAGTGGTTTGTCGTTAAGGTCAAACCCGGCATTGAGCTTGTGGATCAGTTTCAGTAGACGCACCGATTCCAGCTCAAACACCGCTTTTGCCTGAGGGTGGTCGCCCGCTTTGATCGGATCGCCCGTGAGTGCCAACACATTACGAATGCCTAGTGCCTGTGCGCCCATCAGGTCTGCTTGCAAGCCAATGGCATTGCGATCGCGACAGGCGACCTGCCAAATCGGCTCAATGCCCTCTCGCAACAGAAGCGCCGATGCCGCCAGAGAAGACATCCGCAGCACTGCCCGACTACCATCCGTAATATTGACGCTATGCACCCGTCCCTTGAGCAACCGTGCCATCTCAATCATGTGAGCGGGATTGCCCCCTTTCGGTGGCATCACTTCCGCAGTAATGAGGAAGTCGCCCTGTTGAGCGGCAGCGCGGAAGGTGGATGTCGGAGGTCGAGTGTCGGGTGCGCAGGGGACGGTATCAGACATGTGAAACAGACAGAGAATAAGACGCATGAGACGTTGCGCCCATACAAATTAGTATAGGTGTCTCCGAGGGACTCTATCCTTCCTACACGAGGACACGTGAGTAGCCAAGGGCATCTTTGACACGCAACAGCGTTGCATTCGCGATCGCCCCAGCTTTTTCGCGTCCATCGCGCAAGACCAGATCCAGGTAGCCTGTTTCAGCCATGATCTCCTGGTACTTCGCCTGAATCGGTTTCAGATGGGCGATTGTCGTTTCCGTCAGCAAAGGTTTGAACTGTCCCCAACCCATCTCGCGACACTCGGCTGCAACGGCTTCTTTGGTTTGACCAGAGAGCAGCATATACAAGGTTAGTAGGTTGTTGCACTCTGGGCGATCGGGGTCATCAAACACCAGACCTCGGGTGGGGTCAGTTTTGCAGCGCTTGATTTTGTTCTGAATCACATCCGGTGAATCGAGTAAGTTAATGCGGCTCAGTTCCGACGGATCGGACTTGGACATTTTCTTGGTGCCATCCGTCAAGCTCATCACCCGCGCGCCTTCCGCTCGAATCAGCGGGTCAGGCTTTTTGAGGACGGGGCGATCGGGCTTGGCAAACTTGTGATTAAACGTATCCACCAAGTCGCGAGTCAATTCTAAGTGCTGCTTCTGGTCTTCACCCACAGGTACTTTGTCCGCGTCGTAGAGCAGAATATCGGCTGCCATGAGCACGGGATAGTCCAGCAGCCCCACGCTGACATTTTCGCCCTGCTTCACGGCTTTCTCCTTGTACTGAGTCATGTCCGTCAGCCAGTTGAGGGGCGTGATGCAGTTAAGCAACCAGGCAAGTTCGCTGTGCGCCGAAATGTGAGACTGCACAAAGATGGTCGAGTCGTTGAGGTCGATGCCACAGGCAAGATAGAGTGCGGCAATCGTATAGGTATCCTGCGTCAGCGTTGCCGGATTGTGGGGCACTGTAATGGCGTGCAGATCTACCACACAGAAAAAATTGTCGTACTGATGCTGCCCTTCGACCCAGTTACGAATGGCACCCAGATAATTGCCCAGATGAAGATTGCCGGTCGGTTGAACCCCAGAAAGAACCCGTTGCTTCGCCATTTTTTACAGAATGATCATCAAAAAGAGAATCTACCCACAAGGAGACGTGCTGCTGTGGGGCTGATTGTACCGTAGTTAGAGTTACAGTAAAGGAATGTAAACGCCTGAACGCGTCTTCCTTAACGTTTTAGGTAAAACGACAGTACGTCTTTAATTATGACCCACTCTCTGACACCAAATCAGATTGCGCAATTGCAGGACTGCTTCTCACTGGCGCAAAATCCTATGCAGCAGGACGCTGCTCGTCAAGCGATGACACAACTCTTGGGAGCCTTGGAACTTAATGCCACTCCAGCAGAAGTCATCGACGCACTCTGGAACGAACTTTTGACGGCGCGACGTTCTACCGCCTTTTGGGAGCAGATTAGTGATGCCGAAAAGCAAATGGGCGATCGCCTCACGCAAGACAACATCCGTTTACAGCAAAACTACCTGCGTCTGATGCAAGAGCAATAGGTAGGGAGGTGGCGATCAGCGATCAGCTTTTGGGGTGAGCATTGATCGCTGACGGCTGACAGTTGATCGCTAAGACTGCTTTTAACACGACGCTACCAATGGAGGCACAGACCTAACTAGCAGCGTAATGTTTTGTCGTCCAACGACCTGAACCACTTCACCAACGGCAAGCGTGACGTTTTGCTCACACTGAGCCGGCCACCAGGAACCTTGAAAATGAACGCGTCCTCGTGTGCGAGGCGCGATCGTATCCGATACAATTGCACGTCCCCGATAGCTGGGATCAGAGTTGCGTAAGAAGTTGGTTGTAACGCGCTCTATATGCTCATCAAACACGAACGAATTAAAAGCCTTGATCGGATTAAACGTCATCATTGTAGTTTCTCCTTTGGCTAAAGTTTGCTGTGCTTGGGCTTACGTTATCTAGCAATGAGCCGTTTACGCTCCAGCTTTATCCTCCAAATCGATCACCATCCGCTGTTTGAGGCGAATATCTTTGAGGTGGGTCTTGACTGTATTGACAGTAATGTAGAGCTCGATCGCAATCTGCTGATAGGTCAAGCCAGCCCGACGCAATAGCCATACTTCTGTTTGGCGCTGAGACAGGTCGTAGAGGAGAGCTTCAGCGAGTGCCCGGTTTTGCGACGCTTGCCAGCGATTTTCTAGCAACACTGCCAGGTAAGGATGTTGGGGCTCGTCAAGCGTGAGCCATCGCACCCGAATGCGATAAACATTCGATCGATCAATAGCAATCTCCGACTCCATCACAACAGGCTGATTGGCATAAATGTCGCGGCTTTCGATGAGTGCCTTACAGGCTTGCCAGATGGCTTCAGGGACGCGAGGAACGGCGGTTTTGCCCTGATTTAGCTGTTGACAGATGCGGTACGCATAATAGTTGTGATAGATCCACTCGCCGCGATCGGAGAGAATCAAAATGCCGTCAGTCAGACCTTCAAGAACACCCTGCAGCAGGAGGTCATTGGCTTGAGCGAAAGGTTGCGGTTGTTCCAGTTGATTCAGCATAGTTCTCAGGGGCTAGAGAATAGTAGAAAGCTTGTTCAAGCTGGTAACTGGGTAAATAGTGCTGCCTCAGCGACCAGAACCGTTCCAAGAATTAAATGCACCTGTAAATTTGGGATTATGTAGGAACAGGGCATTGTCGTGTTCCTACTGAAAGACTCACCCAAACATCACTCTCAAGCTTGACAAGCAACCGTATTTGTTCCGGATTCATTGAAGTTTGGGTGAATTACTTGAAATTGTATAAAAATGCTTACAGCGTTACACTATCCCTCTCTGCAAAGTTCATTGCCGACAGTAGCTGGTAAGCATTGCAGTTTTGTGCAACCAAATTCGTGCCGACGACTTGCCTTCGTATGTAGTTTTCGGCAAGTATGGAGGTATATTTATGCAATTGCCCTGTCCGTTTCATGCTGCCGACAATGGGTCAGAACATTCCAGAATCAACCAAACTCAGCATTCTAGTCGTTGATGATCATGAGATTGTTCTGGGTGGAACCATTGATTTGCTCAAGCAGCAATATCCACAGGCAGACATTTTGACCGCTCAGACAGTCGCCAGCGCGTTGAGTCAGGTAAAGCTACAGACGCCTGACTTAGTTGTGCTTGACCTTTCTCTGCCCGAAACGAGCGGCAGCAGTGCGCAGGCTGAGTCGGGTGTGCAGCTGCTTAAAACGTTGATGCAAAATTACCCAACGCTCAATTTGACCGTCCAAAGTACGCATGTCAGAGCCCTGGTACGCATCAGACCCGAAATCGATCGCCACAAAGCAGGGTTTACCGTCGCTGATAAAAGCCTCTCTAGCAAAGACATGCTAACGCGTGTAGACTGGGCGCTGAAAGGCATTACCCACACGAAAGACATCCGACGAGGACGCACGCTAGAGGTGAAGCCAGATTGGATTACTGTCCTCAAGCTAGCGTTTCATGAAGGTCTGCAAGATCGATCGATCGCTAAACGGATGCAAGTCTCTGAACGCACCGTGCGTCACTACTGGACGAAGATTCAGGACGTGCTGGAAGTCTACCCCGATGAAGACAAGCAAGACGGCAAAAACATCCGCATTCAAACCGAGATTCGTGCCAGAGAAGAAGGGCTGATTGATTGATGAGGTTTTTAGTTGTTAGTTTTTAGTAGTTGGTTGCAGAAGAGCAAGCAACTAATCACTAATTACTTTCCAAACCGGAGTAAGAGACGGTGCAACGCAAGATCTGGAGCAGCCTGAAAGAAACCGTTTCACTCTGGCGCTGGGCACTGCCAGGGATGGTCGTCATTGGGTTAGTGATGGCAGCGCGGTTCACAGGTTCCCTGCAACGGCTAGAATTACTGGCGCTGGATTCCTTCTTGCAGTTGCGTCCTGCTGAAGCAAAAGACGATCGCATTGTTCTAGTCAGCATTGACGAAGCGGATATGCGGAAAACGGGCTATCCCATCCGCGATCGTGATCTGCTTGATCTGCTAAACACTTTGCAGACCTACAAACCAGCCGTCATTGGCCTGCATATTCTCCAAAATCAAATTGCCGAAACCAACAAGACTGCCCTGTTCGCGGCCTTGAAACAACCCGAAAGGCTGATTGTGGCGGAAAAAATATTACCCGCTTCCGATCAGATTCCCCCACCAGGAGGGTTTTCTGCCGCGCAGGTTGGTCTTATCGACATCGTTCCAGATGGTGATAACCATCTGCGACGCTTACTTCTCGGCGTGTACAATCCCATCGACACTAGCAAATATCGCTTCTCTCTCACCATCCGGCTGGTAGAAACCTATCTAGTCTCTCAAAACCAATCGTTTGCTCTCAAAAACGGTACTCGTGACCCTGAAGCGATGCGCTTTGGTGCCACTGAACTGCCTCGCCTGCTGCCAAATTCAGGAGCTTACATTGGTGCGGATACTAATGGCCCGCAAATGTTGCTCAATTTTCGGAGTGGTCACAGACCCTTTCGAGTACTTTCTTTGAGTGACATTAAAACGGGCAGATTTAATCCAATTTGGTTGCGCGATCGCATTGTGATTGTCGGCATCACCGACCCCAAAATTCGACCCATCATTCCAACAGCAGCAAATGACAGCACCAATTCCCTTGATCTTCAAGCGCATGCTGTGAGTCAGATTATTAGTGCTGTACTGGATGGGCGATCGCTCTTCAATACCTGGGACGATGGTTGGGAATACCTATGGATCATGGGTTGGGGCTTAACTGCAATCGTTTTGGGTCGGAGCACACACACTCCTAGAAACAAACTGATTGGTATTGGCATGGCCCAAGTCGGCTTAATTGGTATCAGCTATTGGCTACTGGCTGGTGGGTGGTGGATTCCAGTGATACCGGCTTCATTGGTTTGGCTCTTGAATGGCATTGGTTGTGCCGCCTTCTACAAGTACGACTGGGTTTTACGCTCCAGGCTAAAAGAAAACCAGCGTGTTATTGAAGAACGTCAAGGCATGATCGAACAAACCTTTGACGTGATTCATAACGGCCCATTACAAACGTTGGCGAGCCTTTTAAGACAAATTCGAGATGGCAAACTGTCACAGGAGCAACTGCTCTTGGCACTTGAGAACCTCAACCGTGAGATTCGGGGCATTGGTGAGCACCTCAAGCAAGAAACGCTGAGTCAAGAAGACAGTCTTTACCTAAGAGACGGGCTTAAGGTAGACCTCAAGCTTCCAATGCATGAGCTGTTTTTTGAGGTTTATAGCAACACGCTGGAGCGATCGGATTTCCCCCGATTTGAGACCCTTAAAATTGCCTGCTATTTTGAACCCATTGAGCAACGGTTCCTAAGCGTTGAACACAAACGCAGCCTCTGCCGCTTTCTGGAAGAGGCCCTTTGCAATGTCGGGAAACATGCTGAGGGGTCAACGCACCTCAATGTCACGGGCACTCAAGCTAAGGATTGGTACTCGTTAGAGGTTAAGGATAATGGTATCGGCATACGTTCGTCCGCTGACGGAGAAGGGACAAAACACGCCCGTAACCTTGCTGCACGCTTAGGTGGTCGATTCCAACGAGAACCGTCATCCCCTAAGGGCACGCTCTGCAAACTCACTTTTCCTCTGATCAAACCTTGGTTTCGGTAAAGGGAATGTCGCAGATTGTGTCTATCAAGTTGGCACTTTTATGCAAGCCCTTGAAAAAGGATCTCGCCTAGACTCTAACTATGCGGGGTGATCTAACCGCAACCGCTTCTTGTTTCCTGGATCGTCTACAGAGACTTATAAACGTCTCTGTCTCCTACTGATCAAAGGGGGAGACATCTACCAAGACTTATCCGGATAAGGCTTTTTACATAAGAGTTACATGGATTAGGCACACTAGCTCTAGGTCACTCTCGCACTAAGGGGCTGTCAAGAAATAACGTCATGGTTTTAAGCTTTCAGCCGTCAGCCGTCACCTGTCAGTTTTTCTCTAATTGCTGAACGCTGAACGCTGATAGCTCAGCCAAAATGTGCCGTTATTTTTTGACAGGTCCTAAGAATCAGGGCGATCGTCCCTGAAAGGCATTTTTCAACTGTCGTGTTGAGAAGGCACAAATCAGACTGTGCACTCTACCTCAAATAGCTCACTGTATGTAACCCACCTTTAGAACCATGACAAAGCAACGTATCTTTTCCACCCTAGCTCGACGAAGTCACGTTCTGAGCGCTGGGTTGGCTGTCACTGCGATGATTCTGTCGCAGTACAATCCGCCTCCGCCAAAAACGCCTCCGGGTCGGCAGACATCGTTTACAACCAGTGCGCAGGACATTGCGAAGGTGCCGCAACTACACGTCTTGTTTGAGAGTTGAACAACGATAACCCTTAAGGGAAAAACGCATTGCGCCTTGTCGTGATGCGTTTTTTTATAGAAGCGAGATTCTGACTGCAAAGAGTTTAGAAACTGGGTTACTTTTGAAAGTACGCGTTTTGTGTAGATGTTAACGCAGACTTTGAAGCACGGTTTTCGATCGCACAATCTGATCCTGACTAAAACCCGCTTCATCCAAATAGTTGAGAAAAGCAGCATCGTTATACCGTGGATCAACGCTGAGCGCTTGACGGTATGCCTGATGCGCTAAAGCGGTTTCCCCGTTTCCCCAATGCGCGATCGCTAACGCTACAAAGGGGTGTGGATTGTTTGGCTCTAGCTTGGCGGCAGTTTTAGCAGTAGCGATCGCCCAGTTATATTGCTTGATCCGCTCAAAGGCAAGACTGAGATTATAGGAGGGAATTTCGTTGTCAGGTTGTAGCATCGCTGCCCAACTGTGAGCCGCGATCGCAGCCGTCAGTCTCCCCTCCACAAGATAGACAATGCCCAGCGCATTGAGGGTTTGAACATTAAAGGGATTCAGTTGCAAGGCTTGAAGGAGCGTGTCGGCAGCAGCGTCGTTCTGTCTAGCTTTGTGCTGTGTCCAACCCAGTAAGATTTTTCCAGAAAGATTAGTGGGTTCAAGGGCAACCGCTTGCTGAAGAGCCGCGATCGCCTCCGGGTAACGCTCTTGTTCGCGATAGCTCAAGCCTTGCTGTCGATACGTTTCCGCCGATGTTGCTAACGCAGGTATATCTGATAGCAGAGCACCCAGAATTACCCCTAAAAACAACAATCCCTTCATCCCTCATCCCTCAGCTTTTAGCGGTCAGCTCTCAGCTCTCAGCCATCAAAATTAACTCAAAACTCTCTAGCGTAGCGGCGCAAAGCGCTACTCAAAACTCAAAACTTTCATCCTTCATCTTTTAGCCTTTCTTCAGCTTCTGGCACGTTGGACAAAAGTGTGCCGATCGCCCTGCCATTCTAAGGCGTTCGATCGCGCTTGTACAATTGCGGCAACTATCACCATCACGTCCATACACCCAGGCAGACCCGCCATAGTTACCATTCACGCCCGCTACACTACGGAATGTCCGAAACGTGGTGCCCTTTGCCTCAATGCTGGCTTGGAGTACCTGGACGATATTCGATCGCAGTCGTTTGATTTGGGGCTGGCTGAGATGAATGCAGAGTGTTTGGGGATGAATGCCGCTCAGAAAGAGTGCCTCATCGGCATAGATGTTGCCAATGCCAGCGACGATCGTCTGGTCCAGTAGCGCATTTTTGATGGGGCGACGACGCTGGAGTTGTTGAGTCAGGTAGGCAACCGAAAACTCCTCTGCAAACGGTTCTGGGCCGAGCTGCTGCAAGCCTGTGATAATTTGCTCCGGCGCATTCTCTGGAGGCACCCACCACATCTGCCCAAACGTGCGCTGATCCACAAAGCGCAATTCTTTACCATCGCCAAAGAATAGCCGCACTCTCGTATGTTTTTCCAGTGGTTCGGTTTGGTCTACCCACAACAGTTGACCTGTCATGCGGAGGTGCACGCCGAGCCAGCTAGAAGTGTGAGGTGTGAGGTGTGAGGTGTGAGGTTTAAGAGAGTAAGTGGCGTAGGGAGAGGCGGCGATCGGGCGATCAGGAAATGTAAGAACGTTAGTTTCCCCGTTGCTAACCGCTGACTGCTGATAGCTGATAGCTGATTTTTCCAACTCCGCCAACAAATACTTGCCGCGTCGATGCCATTGGACGATCGCGCTTCCCTGCAAGCCCGTCAAAAAATCTGGCACTGAAAAAGGGTGGGCGATGGTGCGGTCAAGCAACACATCTCCACCCTCAATTGTTTGATGCAGGGTTACGTCATTTAAACCCCGCCGAACAGTTTCAACTTCGGGCAATTCAGGCACAGGATGCTGTAAATCCTAGACAATGGACTCCAGTTTAGCGTCCCTTGTCCCTTGTCTGAAGCCCAAGCCAATCTATCTTGCTTCAGTACCCTGATTAGCATCACCTTCAACGCCACCGCTACCGCCAGGAGCATCTGCTGTCTGGGCAGGAGTTGCGCCTCCAGCCACTTCTGCAGCGCCACCTGTTTTGCGGATGCCAGCTTCAATCGGTGTTTGCTTCCCGCCGGATGCTGCTTTGCCGCCTGCTTTCTTCGAAGGTGGTGCCACTTCAACCACTTCACTGGCAGCAAAGTTGTTGGTGTTGACACCAGCGTAGTTAACTTTATCGAAGCGAACAATGACGGAGTATTTGATACCGCTCTGATCGATCGACGCAACTGTCCCATAGTCTTGGAACCAGTAAGACTCTTTGCGAAGAATTTTGACTTTAGAACCGCGCTGAACCATGAGTGTTATTCCCTCTTATTGTTAAGCTTCAACTCATACAGCTTTATTGCCCTTAACTTTACTACGAACACAAGACACATTCAGCGCGGGTGTCAGAGGTTGAAACAATCTGAAATATTTCGAGTAGCCATTAGTGGTCAGCGGTCAGCGGTTAGCCCGTATAGAGTTTCCGCGCTGCCACTCCCTACTCCCTACTCCCTACTCCCCACTCCTCACCCCATAATTCCTGCCTCTCCACTGTTTAGGTGTTTGGATTGAAGACAAGAAAATCCTGAGTACCGCGATCGGGTCTGCAAGGGGAGAGAGCCAGAAAAGCCAGGCAGAGTTTGACTGAGTACGATCGCAGGATGGGGCGATCGCAAAGTTGAGTCCGATGCGGATTAGCACCAGTAACAGGTTTAGGCTAAAAGCAGCGAGAGTGGTTAGGGTAGCAGTGCCGCCAAGGACATGGCTCAATAGCAGTAGCACGATCGGGATTGGTAACCCCTGTACTGCCAACAACAGCAGCCAATCGCCCCAAATTTGACTGGGGGAAGCGGCATCCTTGAGGTCGAGCGATCGCCCCCATTCGCGCCATGTTTCGGCAGCCCCTTCATACATCCGCACCTTCAGCACGTTGGCGCCATCCAAAAAGGCAACTCTGCCACCTTGCGCCGCGATCGCCCGCACCAGGGTGACATCATCACAGAACGATCGGCGCGCCACTGTGTAACCGCCTATCTGAACTAGCTGCGATCGGCGGCAAAAAAAGCACTGCCCGTTTGCCATCACCCGCTCTGGCCGATTTTCGGTTTCGCCTGCTGGCCCAAAGCGATAAACCAGAGTCATCAAAAGAGCTGGATGGAGCAGCAATTCGCCTGGATATTTAAGCAGGAATTGTGGTGCGAGTGAAATCAAGTCATAGCCTTCGTCCAAGGCCGTCGCCAGCAGACTCGCAACCAATCCGGGTTGTGGCTGAGTATCGGCGTCGATGCCCAACACCCAATCACTTTTCTCAGCACTGGACAAAAACCCGTGATGCAGTGCCCACGGACGACCGACCCAATCACTGGGTAACGGGTCATCATTCATAAGGCGGAAGCGTGGGTCGGCTTGCTGGGCTGCTTTGACTAAAGCGGGAGTGCTGTCGCTGGAATGACTATCCACAACCAGAATTTCTCGCACTTCATAGCTTTGACGGCTAAGCCCAACAAGACAGGGCGTCAGGCGCTCTGCCTCGTTCAACGTCGGAACCACAATACTCACCGTACCCAACTGCTCAGGGGTGGGGGCTTTGGGAAGCAGTGGCGGATAGCGGCCAGGGCCACGCAATAAACGGGAAAGCAGAATCGCGATTGCTGGCAGTTGCGCCAGAAGTAGCCCTAACAACAAGGCGTCTCTACTCACGAGGATGATTTTGATACAACCGCCACAGGTACATTGGGGACGGAACCCTTTAAGGCGGTTGCCTTTTCGGTTTCGCTGCGGGGCTGAGCGGCATCGTTGGTGCTCGTGCCCGCATCCGACCCGTCACCAGGCTTGGCAAGCCACCACAGACCCATTGCTGGCAGCACGCCCAAAATGGCACCGATCACGGTAGGAATCCAAAACCGCGCATCTAACTGGTTCACCGTGATGATGGCGCCAAAGGCAAAATTGACCAAATAAATAATGAGCGGCACCGTTAGCTGCGATCGAGAAAGGGTGATCGTCGTGTTTCGCCAGCAAAATGCCGCTACCGACATAAACAGAGCACCTGTTCCCAGCCAACCAGACAGATTGCGATAGGGCATCCCAAAGAACTGCCCTGGATCGCGGAATTCCCAAAAAGGATAGGCTGTCTGACTCATAGCAGGATCAAGCACAAAGTCCCAGGCAGTCAGGAGCAAGGCACCCACTGCGATCGCGCCTATTGTCTTGACCCAACCTTTCATACCGATCGCCTCTAGCCCCACCCATGCCAAAAGGAAAGTCGATAACCCCACGTAAAACCAGGAGAGGGGAATCGTAAAAGGCACTAATCCAGCAATTTTGTAGCCCAGACCGTTCAAGTAGCCGTAATGCCCAAACGGGAAGCCTGTGCTGGTTCCTAGTAATTCGCTGCTGAGGGAGAGCCCGATCGCGGGCAACATAAATAGCAGCCAGGCACGCCATCCCAGCGTGCGATACGCATAAAGAGCGACGGTCGCCGCCCCCAACAAAATGTAGACAACCCCACCACCCGCCATACTCCATCCAAAGAGAGCTTGACCAAACGCAGGTAGCGTGCCGATAAATTCAGGATTTGGTAAGACTAATAGCAAACCTGCTAGCCCAAAGACCAACGATAGAATATGACCTGTCAGACAAAAACGCTCGATTACAACCAGCTGTCTCATGGAGACTCCTCAAAACACAGGGCACTGAAAAACCGCTAGCTATAAGTTTACAAATGTTTATGAAAATAGTGCAGGTCGCGATCGTTTTTAGCTGGAATTGGTAGAGAAAAAGCAGAGAGAACCAATTCAGCAAGGCAAGCGATTAGAGAAGGCGGCATAATCAGCTTCGCTAACCCACCCCCATAATCCAACAAATTTACCGTATTGGTCAGATAAAAGAGACGAAGAGCCGCAACAGATGTTTTGCAGCCAGCACTTCGCAATACACGTCAATCAGATGTGATATCCTAGACTAGAAGTAAGCCAGCAGGAGCTGGTTGCTTTTGCGGGATGTGGCGCAGCTTGGTAGCGCACTTCGTTCGGGACGAAGGGGCCGTGGGTTCGAATCCCGCCATCCCGATTATTTTAGCGTCTACTGTTAGTCAGAACTGGAAGCCAGCGCGCTGGGCTGATAGCAGATGCCTGCTTGCTTGAAGCGTCGTAGGGCTTCTCCCAGACGATCGCAGTCAGCAATCAAGCTAATGCGAACATAGCCTTCACCACCACTGCCAAAAGCGTTACCGGGCGTAACCACCACACCGGTTTCTTGCAAAACAGAGAGCGCAAAATCTGTAGAACCGATGCCAGGAGGACATTCAACCCAGAGATACATCGTGGCACTGGGTTTGGGCACCGTCCAACCTAGTTCGGCAAGCCCTTGAATCAAAAAATCACGACGGGTGCGATAGCGAGCCTGTACTTCGTGTAAGTAGACATCGGGAAGTTGCAGTGCCGTTTCAGCAGCGGTTTGCAGAGCCGCAAAAATGCCGTAGTCCAGGTTTGTCTTCAGCGTGCGTAAGCCCTGCACAATGTGGCGATTACCAACCACAAAACCGACCCGCCAACCTGCCATATTGTAGGTCTTGGAGAGGGTATGAAACTCTACCCCAATCTCCTTGGCACCAGGAATTTCGAGCAAGCTGGTGGGCTGGTAACCGTCGAAGGCAAGCTCAGCGTAACAAAGGTCGTGCACTAGCAGAATTTCGTAGTGACGGGCAAAGGCGACAATTTCTTCAAAAAACTCGCGAGGGGCAGTTGCAGCGGTGGGATTGCTAGGGTAGTTGAAATACAGGATTTTTGCCTGCTGGGCGATCGCTTCAGGAATGGCTGTTACATCAATCAGCCAGCCGTTTTCTGGTTTAAGTATCAAGCTATGAATGGTTGCTCCCGCAATCAGCGGCCCCCGGAAGTGTGCCGGGTAGGCAGGGCTGGGTACCAACACCACATCGCCAGGATTCACATAGGCCAGTGCGAGATGTGTCAATCCTTCTTTAGACCCCAACAGCGGCAGTGCTTCGCCTTCGGGGTCTAGCTTGACGTTGTAGCGGCGGTAATACCAGTCCGTAATCGTACGCCGGAAGCTTGCGGTTCCTTCAAACGGTGGATAGCCGTGATTAGCCGGATCTTGTAAGGCCGCGATCGCCGCTTCCACCACTGGGGTTGGGGTTGGTCCATCCGGGTTACCCATTCCCAGATCAATCAGATCCAATCCTTGCTCCCTGGCACGTACTTTGAGTTCATCCAAACGAGCAAAGACGTAAGGAGGCAGCGATCGCAGACGATCGGCAGGCTTAAGCCAATCTAAGGTCATGCCGTCACCTCATTGGTAGAGTGAGGGGCGAGGGGTGAGGGGTGAGGGGTATGGCTTATGCCCTCTTCGCGGTGTGGGTGAGAGGCTGGTTGTTCACTCCTCTCTCCTCTCTCCTCTCTCCTGACCTCTTTTGCTGTTGTTGACACCATTGCTGCCATCAGTTGCGCTGTTTCTACTGCAAAGGGGAGACGGTGAATATCGGAAGACTCAGCACACGCGATGGCTGCCGCTTGCTGTAAGTCAGCGATCGACACAGTTGTAAGGCCCAGATCATCAAGGCTTTGAGGCAAGCCAATCTCGCCGTAAAACTTCAAGAGCTGCTGGCGGGAAGTCGCAGCTAACTGGTTACCTTGCACAATTTCTTCTAACCGCAGCTGCACCAAAATACCATAAGCGACTTTCTCGCCGTGCAAAGTATCGTGGCTAGCAAGCAGATTGGTCAAGCCATTGTGAACCGCGTGAGCAGCAACGGTACGGCATTGGGCACCACCCAAGCCACCAATCACGCCAGCAAGTAGCACGGTAGCATCCACCACTTCTTGCCAGGTTTGGCCACCCGGTTCCTCAAGGGCAAGCGCCGCCTTCTGAAACAAAATATCACGCAACACTCGCGCCTGCTGCACCGCTGCAATGATCAGGGTTTGCTGCGAATGACCACTGCTGACCGAGGCTTCATACCACTTGGCGATCGCGTCACCAATGCCCGCAACCAATGTCCGCCGGGGGGCCGTTTGCACCAGGTCATAATCCAGTACGAGCAAATCAGGGCAGCGCACAAGCGCCACATCATACTGAAACGCGCCTTGGTCAGAATAGACATTGGAAAGCGCTGTCCAGGCGGCACAGGTTGCGGCTGAAGTCGGGATCGTGACGATGGGTAGCTGCTGGTAGTAAGCCAACAGTTTGGCGGTATCCAGCGCTTTACCACCGCCAATGCCGATGACAACATCGGCACAATGCTGCTTAGCCGCCTTGATCAGGGTGGCTAGCGTCGTCTCGCTGCAATCAGGGCTATAGGACATCCAGGCAGTCTGGAGGGCTTCGCGCTCTAGGGCTGGCTGCAACTGCGGTTGCATGGTTGCCAGGGTATGGTTACCGCCAATCACGAGCGGCCGCTGCCCCAACTGCACGATCGCGCCACCCACCTGAGCCAACAACCCGTGACCGCGTAATACCTGTGCTGGAGCGATCGTAAGCGGGGGTTGAAACGCAATGTTTGAATGAGACATAGCAGAAACGGAGTGGAACGCTAGACGGGAGAGATGGGAGCAGTGCGGGTGCTAAAGCTGAAGCATGGCATCAGTCTAAAGCAACCATCCAGAGCCTATAAGCGACGCTCAGTCTGCCGGCTTCGGGGCTGATGGTTTCGTCGGCAAAAGCGCTAGCTGCTCACGATCAATTTCGACGATCCCAGCCTGATCCGTCGGGGAGGCAAGCGACGGCTTCACCTGACCCACGTACACGGGTTGAGAGACCCCTTCCTTGGGATGGAGAATGGCTCTGGCGCGAATCGTCATTGTGGCTTCGCCCTGCGACAACCGCCCTGTGGAGTAAAGATCAATCGCTGCCTGTTGCAGCGTCGCATCAAGTGCGGTTTCGGTAATGGTCGGTGGCACCACAATCACCACCTGGGAAGCGCCAGAGTCAAAGACACGGACGTACTTAACGGCACCAGGAATCTGCGGGCGATCGTGCAACCCTAACCCCAGCGCAAACAGACCACCCGTCAGCACACCCATGAAGCCGGTGATGCCAACCAGGCGAAACCGAATGCCCCACTTCAGCAGCCAGCCCAGAACCATCAGAGCCGCGCAGAAGAGGGTGAAATACCCTGACCAGATGGCGATCGTAACCAGTGGAAAACCAAACAACATGCGATTCACGAGAAAAGAGCGACGAACTTAAGCCTCAGACAACCAGACTTTGACACGCTCCAAACTTTGCCAGCCCGGTTTGCGTACAAAACCATCCTCAATATTCTGCGCAACTTCGTCACGCAATTCAGGTACCGCCATGACAAGTTGCTGCACGATTTCGATATGCTGCCGCACACCTTTTTTAGAGGTCTCTAGCATCGCCAACACCAAGTTGACCCGTGCTTGGGGATCTTGAGGATTCAGCTTGACGGCCTTTTGTGCAGCTTCGTAAGCCTGGTTGGGCTTTTCAAGCAGTAGGTACAGCCACGCCAGACAAGTCCAGGCAGAGCTACTCTTACGGGAGCGATTGCATACCTCTTGAAACACCGGAATCAGCGTTTCAGGGGCTTCGCCTGCCTTATAGCGCTCAATGCCTTCGTCAAAGAGTGAGTCAACAGTTTGAGTCATAGGTCAGAAACTAAAATTGTTAGTTGTTGGTTGTTAGCAGTTCACACTAAAAACTAACAACTAACGCTTAACAACGATGAAGCTAAGAGCTAAGCCGAGAACGATTTGCCACAGCCGCAGGTTTGGTCAGCGTTGGGGTTAGTGAACTGGAAGCCGCCACCAATCAACGCATCGCTATAGTCCAGTACTAAACCATACAGGTAAAGTAAGCTCTTAGGATCGCACACAACTTTGAAGCCGTCGTAGTCATAGACTTCATCCGTTGGCTGAATATTGCTGGCGTCTTCAAAGTTCATGGTGTAAGACATGCCAGAGCAGCCACCGCCCTTGACACCTACGCGCAAACACAAATCCTGCCCCTGTTTTTCCCGAAGCAGCAGAACGTGCTTCAGAGCAGCATCTGTCATGAGAATACCTTGCCGTTGCGATTGCGCTGTTTGCGTCATTGCTTAAAAAGCTCCTTGCCAGTATTCAGTCTCAACCGTGCGTACCTATTCATCCATACTATCAGGGATAAATCACACCTGGGTAGGCACGTGGGAGCATAGTTGACTGGCTAGGACTGTAAATTTCTTCTACCCTGGAGGCTTAGCGCGTTTTGCCTTGATCTTTGAGCCTGAACGGCTGGTACTCGTAGGTAGTGCAACAGGAGGAACCAGATTAATGTTTAAGATAAGTATCTGCTCCCGATCGGTTAGGTTCGTTTTAAATAATCTTTGTCGATTTTGGTCGATCGTCCTTTTTTAGCGTTAACTGGCTCCTGAAAGTTTTATGACTGCGCTCAACCTCTCGACCCGTCGTCGCCTCAAGCAACTACCGCAAATTGCCAGTGTTTGGGAAGGCGATCGCCGTCCGCTGGTTTCTGGCCTTCCACCCACGACTGACTGGACTGATGCGGGCACCGAGCCACAGCCCAACGGTGAGTGCATTCTCTGGGTTGATGGTTCGCAAGGCATGGTGCGGGCAATGGATGTCGTGACGCCGGATACGGGACCAGAGGCAGTGGTGCGAACCTTGCTGCGGGCGATGGAGCATCCTCACAACCCCAACAGTCCAGCGCGTCCGCAAAAAATTGTTGTCAGCGATCGCGAACTCCTGTTTTTTCTGCGCGGTGTTTTACAAGATCTTGACATTGTCTTGGACTACGTACCCTCATTACCGCTCATTGACGAGATTTTTCGAGGCTTCCAGGAGGCCGTGAGCAGCCGCCCGCCACAACTACCGCCACAACATGCGGAAGATTTACCAGACAAGGCGATCGACATCTGGCACGATGCACCCTGGGATGTGTTTGCTGATCATCAAATATTGGCGATCGAGATCAACCGATGGGACTTAACCACCCTTTATGCCTCGGTCATGGGTATGTTAGGCATGGAGTTTGGCGTACTGTTCTACCGTTCGCTTGAGTCGCTTAAACGCTTTCGGCAGCGCGTCTTAGCAAACGAGTCGCTAGAAGCAATGGAAGAGGCCTTTTTAGGTCAGGATTGCTTATTCGTCACGTTTGAGAGCGATCGTGATGACGATAGCAATGATGTCGATCTCTCTACATTGCCGATCGACGCGATCGAACCTGTCTTTGGCAATCTGCATCCGCTGGAAGGACTACGCTCTTTCTTGTACGACGAAGAAGCGGCTGCCCTGCTCGTCTCGCTAGAGGCACTCCATCGCTTCTTGCGCCAACATCACTCCAAGTTTGAAGCGGATGCGTTTCCAGGCATTAGCAGTCGCTACCGTATTCCGTTGCCAGACAGCGAGACAAACCAGACGACGCAAGTTTCTATCAAAGTCTCAACCATGCCCGATCTCGCCACCGAACTGTTGGCGATGGCAGACGCTGAGGAAACAGACGATGTCGACTTTCCGATCGTGCGGGATGATTTAGTGCCAGCCAACTCGTTTTTGAGCCTGGGTGTGGTGCCGTGGGAAATGCTGGATGTGCTGCGATCGGGCACAGCAGAGCATTATCCACTACCAAACGTAAAGGTTGCAGGTGACGGTTTCCCAGTCGTCATGATCCAAACCTCGCGGCCTAAAGCAAAGACCCTGATTGAAGCGCTTAAAGCAGCCGGTGGACTGCAAGCTATTTGCTTCAACCCCGGTGCCGACCCACTGGGGAGCGCACGGTATGACCTGGGGCTATTTCAAACCGGCAATGGCGATCTGCATCTCTTTGGCGAATTTGGCGACGACGACCCGGCCCACATTGCAGCACGCAAAAAGTGGGATCAGCGTTGCAAAAAGACCGAGGGCTGTTGCGGTTTGATTATTGCTAAAGGACTGACAGGAGCCAGTCGCGGCGATCCTCAATTCAAAGACATGGTGGCGCTCTTTGAAGCCCGGTCACTAACTTCAAAAGAGCTTGCCCTGGGAACGCTCCAGCTACACTTAGCGGCAGATTGGCTGTAGGAGACTATTGAGAATAGCGATCGGCGATCAGCTTTTCACTGCCTCCTGCTTCCCGATCGCCACTACTGTCCCACATTACCCAGCCGATTTTGGGCTCTATTGCGCTCTTTACTGATTTGCTTGATCAGCCCTGGGGGCAATTGGTTTTGTTTCGCTAGTGCTTTATCAAAATAGGCTAAGCTACCGCGATTATCGCCCTTGCGAACCAGAATTTGCGCCTTTAGATAGAGCACATCTGGGTTATTGGGCGTTGCTTGAAGGGCGCTGTCAACGGCTGCGAGAGCTTTAGCGGGCTGGTTCAAGTCTCGATAACCCAGTGCCATTCCTCGATAGGCGAGATAGCGTGGATTAGCGTACTGCTCTAGAC
The DNA here is from genome assembly GCF_003003795.1 of Stenomitos frigidus ULC18. Taxonomy (GTDB): domain Bacteria; phylum Cyanobacteriota; class Cyanobacteriia; order Leptolyngbyales; family Leptolyngbyaceae; genus Stenomitos; species Stenomitos frigidus_A. The sequence goes on from NZ_PVWK01000083.1 coordinate 99,848, forward strand.
GGTTGATTGCTTCAGCAGGGCTGGAAAACGGTAGGTTTAAGGAAACGAATAAATCAATGTAGCCCCGCAACAGATTTAACTCTGGATCACTAGGGTCTACTTTTTCGGCAGCATCCATGTATTTAAAGGCTTGCTGAATTTCGCCCAGTGCTTGAGGCGTACCCTTGACCGTGCCATCTTTGCTAAAGATATAGGCCCCTTCCAAAAAATGTCCCACTGCCTGGTAAAGGTTACCTCGTAGGGGATCTTTAGCCACTAGCGCTGCCGCAGTTTGCCGGGTCTGATCGGCGTAGGTGTTGAACTGGTCTAGCAGCGCTGCTTTCTTTGTATCCTCTCGTTCCCCATCCCACGCGATGTAGGTTAAGGATGCTCGGAGGGCTTGAGTGAGTGGATCGCTAGCCTCAGCCTGCTGAGCATACTTAGCAGCGGTAATGTAGTCTCCTTGTTGAAAGAGGGCTTTGAACGCAGCTTCTGTTCGATCGCCAATGGGTTTGGCGTTCGTTGTCCGAAACGGATCTTTTGCGAGCACAGGACTCGCCCATAGGCTTAGAGAAACCAGCGCAGCACTGGTAAGGCGCAGCAAACGATTGGGAGCAGTTTGCGCAAACGCATTCAACGTATCGGGCATAATATTCCGGTTGATCGAGTTTGAGACAGCTTGATCGAGTTTGAGACATCAATACTAACTTGGAACTAAGTTCGTTAGAGTGATAGTGAAAACCTCTGCTCCGAAGAATTTTCCTCTGGTCTGAGCTAGTCATTGCGGGACAATCACCCTCGAAGACTCACATCCTAGCGATCGACGCTTCATTATCCTGGCAGACGTACATAAGCCTGATCGATTAAATACCGTGACGCAGTGGCTGGGAGCAAGTTCCGATAGCACTGTGATGCTGACAGACTTGTGATGCTGATAGACTGCGATCGGTTGTCTCTTCTTTCTTCACTATCCGAATGGTATGCTCCAACTCAAAAACCTGACTTACCATCCCACTGCCAGTCATACCGCCATTCTCAAAGCCATCAACCTTCAGATTGCGCCCCAGCAGATGGGCTTAGTCATTGGCCCCAGTGGTTCTGGTAAAAGTACGTTACTAGAAATCCTGGCAGGGCTGGCAGAAAAAACGAGCGGCGGTATTTTTTGGCGCGATCAAGAGCTGATTCCACTACAGCTACAACAACTCAGTGGCCTGGTGTTTCAGTTTCCAGAGCGACACTTTTGTGGCAGCAGTATTTTGGAAGAGTTGCGTTTAGGTCATCCAGAATTAACGAGCGATCGCATTGAGCAAGCCCTCACCGAAGTCGGACTCACCCACCTACCCCTGCAAACCTCGCCCGATTCACTAAGCGGCGGTCAGCAACGTCGTCTTGCTTTTGCAGTGCAGCTCATTCGCCAACCGAATCTACTCTTGCTGGATGAACCCACTGCTGGCTTAGACTGGTCGATGCGGCAGCAGCTGATTGGGTTGCTGGCAAAGCTCAAAGCTCACTGGAGTCTGCTCGTCGTCTCTCACGACGCTGGAGAGTTGATAGACATTGCCGATCAATGCTGGACTCTGAGCCACGGTGATCTCACGGCGGTGAGTCCGGCCGAGTTGAAAGCCCGCACAGCAAATCCGTCTGTGGTGCGTTAGTCTGTGACGCATTAAAGGGATGATGGGATGGAGACGAAGGAGCTAACGGTGGAAGAAACGGAACAAGGGACAACGAGCACGGTGCAGGCAGGTGGAGACGTCGCGATTGCAGGCGCATGTGTCGGCACAGAAAACGCTACGGGCTCTCTCGCCACCGAGCAACCAGCAGACCTCATAGCTACGCCCCAAACCTTGCCGACGCTAGAAGGGCTTTGGCAGCTAACGCTGGATTGGCAGCCTAACGCACTACAGCAAGCGCAATTCCAGCAGCTTTACACCTTGATTCTGGCAGGCAATCATCAGTTCAATCTCACCCGCATTACAGAGCCAACGGAGTTTTGGGAGAAACATCTGTGGGATTCGTTGGTGGGATTGAAGGCGTTTTTACAAGCGGTCAGCGGTCAGGAAGCGGTCAGCAGTCAGCAGTCAGCAGTCAGCAGTCAGGAGGCAGAGGTCAGCGGTCAGCAGTTAGCGAGCAGCCAGCAGCAGTCAGGAGTCAACGGTCAGCACACCGCAGAGCGGAAGCAGGCTACAGCGGTCAGCGGTCAGCTGGAAGCAGAGGGTAGAGCGGATGCTGACCTACCGCCAATTTCAAAAGCGCCCTTCAAGGCGATCGACATTGGCACAGGTGCAGGTTTTCCGGGTCTTCCTGTCGCGATCGTGCAACCAACGTGGGCAGTCACCTTGCTGGATTCAACGCGCAAGAAAATGACGTTTCTAGACCATGTGCTTGCCACCATGGGGTTGACCAATGCCATGACGTTAGCGGAACGGGTCGAGCAGGTCGGGCGGCAGAAGCACCAGCGTCAAGCATATGATTTGGCATTTATCAGAGCGGTGGCAACAGCCACTGTGTGTGCGGAGTACGCGCTACCGTTATTGAACATCGGTGGTCGTGCGGTGCTCTATCGGGGACAATGGACAACCGACGAAATGACTGCTTTGGAAGGGGCTGCTGCGCAACTGGGAGGCGCGATCGAGACCGTTGAGTCTTTTATAACGCCATTAACCCACAGCGTGCGCCACTGCATCATTTTGAAAAAAGTTGCCCCGACACCGACAGCCTTTCCACGTGCGGTCGGTGTACCAACGCAGAACCCGCTTTGAGTGTGCTCCGCCTTCTAGGGTGCCTCACTACTGGGTACTGAGTTTTTTCCGCCTGCGCTGTTGATTCTCGACCCAAACTTTGCCCGCCCTCACTAAATCTGCAAACTGCGTCAGGATGGGCGTGCGATCGACCCAACCGGGTGTCAGGTCACTGCGAGAACTGCGCTGCCATCCCAAACTGGGAGACGCCAGTAGCGTAACAACATCAGGATTGCGCTCGCGGAAAAATGAATAAGCGCCGTCAATATACATCGGCCCACCATCGGGATGACCTGCCGGACGATGTTCCGCTGCTTCAAGAAACGCAATCAGGCGATCGAAGATCCTAGCGTTAACGGCGTAAAAATGAGTCATCAGCACCCGCCCAGAATAGGGTTGAAGAGAGGCCTGTGATGATACGTCAGCGAGAGCCTCGATGTGACCAAAGTAGACGAAGTCCCAAGCGGCTTGCTGAAGCTGCTCGACCAATACGCGCTGCACGGCAACGAACCGATCGTCAATGCTTACGTCATCTTCCAGGATTAAAACATTGGCTAGCCCCTCTGCCCGTGCTTGCTTAAGAATCGCCAAATGACTCAAAAAGCAACCATAAACACCGATCCCAGGAAAACCCGCCGCTGTATCTGGTCGAATGGCTGGGAAAATTTCAATTTTAGACGGTGTTAGTGGTAGCCCAGCCGACTCCATTTCTTGCAACAATATCTGACGTCGATCGCGTCTGGACGGTAAGTTAATCGCGTAAATACGATCAACATAGTCTTTTATTTGCATCTCTAGAAATCCTTAACTTGCATCGATAAGCTGCAGTGAGGCAAATTCAACACCTAGCCCTTTGGAGCCAAGAGTGACTGGCTGAATCTAAAGAGAAAACCTCTCAGCCCAAAACAAAATTGCTGTTGCGTGGAGAACCTGAGTTCAATCCACTACAAATCCCCCCCAAAACACCTCCAAACAATCGATTTTGCTGCCTTAATAGCCAACAAAAGATCGTCAGAAAGCAAGACAGCTTTAAAACCATCAATTGACTTTCAGACTACTGAAGGAGACGATTGGAATTGAGGAGGATCTCGGGGGGATTTCAGGGGATATCAACGAAAACTTTGACGTGACGAGATTCGGCAACGATCACCAGCGACGGCTACCTGGTTCGCAACCTTGCGAATGCCTCAAGATGACTACAGCGACACTTAAGCCACCTTTTGCCCCTATGACTTTACTACAGACCGAGCGAGAAGCTGGGTAGGGAGGAACACAATCATTTGCTCGCTGTGAAACTCAACCGCGTTTTTGCAGCAGCCAGTGTGACGTTGATGCTTGGCAACGGCCTCTTAATGCCGTCCGCTAGGGCGACGGGAAACGGGGGATCGCGCACCACGTTCGCCTTCAGAATGTCGTGCTGTGCGTGGTTGTGGGGCTGTTTGGGGCGATCGAGAAGGGGCGCGATCGGGGCGCTTCCCACGCGATGCTTGTCCCCGCTGCCCATTTTGGATCGGTTCTGGCTTTGCATGTGGGTTGGGCTCAAAGCCAGGAACGATTTCTCTTGGTAAGGGCTGTTTAATCAGCCGTTCAATATCTGCCAACAGCTTGAGTTCATCAACACAGACCAGCGATGCTGCTTCCCCTACCGAACCCGCACGCCCTGTGCGACCAATACGATGGACATAATCTTCTGATACATTCGGCAACTCAAAGTTGACTACATAGGGTAAATCGCTAATATCAATGCCTCGCGCCGCAATATCCGTGGCTACCAACACCTGCAAGCTGCCATCTTTGAACTTGGCGAGTGCACGAGTACGCGCTGCCTGACTCTTGTTGCCATGAATCGCCAGCGAGGGGATGCTATCTTCGGTCAATTGCTTAACTAACCGATCGGCACCATGTTTTGTCCGCGTGAAAACCAGTACCTGAAACCAGTTGTGCTGCTGAATCAGGTGTGCCAGTAGCTGACGCTTCTTGTCACGGTCTACGGGATAGACCTTCTGAGACACTGTGTCGGCTGTTAGGTGGCGACGTGCTGCCTCAATCATCGTTGGGCGATCGAGCAAGCTTGCGGCAAACGCCTTAATGTCGCTGGAGAAGGTTGCGGAGAACAGTAGATTTTGCCGTTGGCTGGGCAGCAGCGCTAGAATCCGGCGAATATCGCGGATAAAGCCCATATCCAACATGCGATCGGCTTCATCCAACACCAGGATTTCGACGCGCGATAAATCGACTGTTCCTTGCTGCACGTGATCGAGCAAGCGTCCTGGTGTCGCCACCAGAATATCAACGCCACTTTTCAGCCGTTGAATCTGAGGGCTCATACCAACGCCACCAAAAATGGTCATTGAAGTGAGTTTTAGGTACTTGCCATACTCACGCACACTTTCTTCCACTTGTGCAGCTAATTCACGCGTTGGGGTGAGAATCAAGGCTCTAATCGGCGCGCGTTTTCGGGGCTGACTGATTTTGTTAGAGGGGCGTTGGTCAGAAGGGCGATCGTGGCTCACTTCAGACAGGCGATGCAGAATGGGAAGAGTGAAACCAGCGGTCTTGCCAGTACCAGTTTGAGCACCTGCTAGCAGATCACCACCCGATAGCACAGCGGGAATTGCCTGTAGTTGAATCGGCGTGGGCTCAGTGTAGCCCCGCTCAGTGACAGCACGAACAATGGCATCGGAAAGACCGAGAGTGGAAAACGACATAAAGCTCCAGTAGTAGCATCAGCCCCCGCCAATAGCAGCGTCAGTCTTAGGCGGACGAATCAATGTTGACGGGCTGAAAAGGCAGTAACGCTAAGACTGGACGCGAATGCCACAGCTTTGCATTCTAACAGAGTGCGACCATTTGTGCGGTTTGGCGATTGTCTAGTAAGGAGTTGTGCCCTGATAGCTGGTGCCATCTGGCATAATGGCCCAATCTAATCTGGCGTTTGACAAATTGGCACCCCGTAAATCGGCGTTTTCCATGTTGGCATAGCGGAGGTCAGCCCCACTCAAATCGGCGTTTTTCAGGTTGGCATGGATGAGGATAGCACCATAGAGACTGGCACCCTGCATGGAGGCATGTTCAAGACTAGCGTTTCTGAGATTTGCATCCCGCAGTTCAGTCTGCTTTAAAATCGCGTCCTTCAAGTTTGCTTGCGAAAAGCTGGTATTTAATAATTGAGCTTGGCTAAGGTCAGCCCCGCTCAAGTTAGCTTTGCCCAAATCAGCCCCCTGTAAATTGGCCGCTTTCAAACTAGCCGCATTTAATTGTGCTCCTTTCAATGTCGCGTTAATGAGTTTGGTTTGGCTCAGGTTCGATCGCGTGAGATTGGTCTGGCTCAAGTTGGCTCGGCTCAAATCAACGCCATGCAAATCAATGCCGCTCAAATTGCATTGCACACACTTCTTGGTTCGTAAAAGCTGTTCTGGTGTGATGGACGCCCCGCTCAGGTTCGCCTGGACTGAGCGATCGTTTGTGTTGGCAGGCTGTTGTTCAGGTACATTAGCTGTAACGGCTGGCTCTAACGTTTGCTTGAGTTTCACTACGCTAACCAAACAAGTTGTGAGCAGTGCGACGACGATGAGAAGCGTTCTGAAGTTCATGAATTTAATCAACGCAATGTAAAGCAACGCCTCTGCGTAATCACAGCGCGTTCCTTGTACTCTTCGCGTTGAGCGGTCTTAACCGGGATAAGGCGCTTAAAGTTTCGGTAAATCAGCAGTCGTATAACTGCCGAGGCGCTGCGAAACAAGTTAAGACGTGTATGGAGACACGATATTTCTGGTTGTTTTCATCGTTGTTGAGAGACCTTCAACCAGTTAGTAGTGTTCCAAATAGGTCGTATTTACCCGTAGAGACTTTACCTACAGCGCCTCTATTAGCACGAGTCAGCTAGCACGAGTCAGCCACATGGTTAGAACACTACTGACAAGAGCTACATCTGCTTAAAGTCTCATTCCTGAATGCGCCAGCCAAGCTTTGGTTCAATGGCTCAATCTTTAGGTTGCACTACCGCTCTCCAACTTTGTCTATCAACTCTTTTGCCACTTGGAGCGGTACATATGAATAGTTCTGTCTTTGAAAAAGTTTTGTTGCCGGCCATGCTCACATCCTGTACCGTTTTTTCGGTGCTGATGGTGGGGTTTATTCCACGCCGACCAGAACCCATTACGATCGAGCCATCTGATCGCATTGAAGCGTCTGAAGATATCAATCATCGTGATTCAGTCATTCGACACATAGGCATGTCGATCGTGCTGAGCGTTGGTGCTGGCATTACAACAGCAGAAATGATTCGTAAGTGGGGACGCTTGCGGGATGGCACTTCAGGGTCGCAAGTGTTTAGCGCTCAGGCAATGCTGCAAGCGGTTGCCATGCCAGATCTGGCTCTACCCGTCGATGGGTTTGCAGCCTCACTCAGCAGCATGACTGGGAATGGTATCTTGTCAGACGAGCGGACAGAATCTTACAAACAAACCGCTGTCTTAGCTCCCGATCGAGTCGGTGCTGCGTCGCAACCAGAGCTACCGCGGTTTCTCTTCCAACGCCCGTTGGCACTGCCGACTGAAACCGTGAACTGGTTTCTACCCACTCAAACTGACGAGACTCTGTTAGGCAGTGCTTTAGGCAGTGTACCCGCAAAAGGGTTGAAGGTCATGGACTGGCAGCCCACGGAGCAAATCATTTTGGCATCGCGTGAGCAGTACGAAACCTGCCGCGTTTATCTGGCTGATGCGCCAGAACGCCTGTTAGCTATTCTCTTTCAGGGAGAATACTATCGGTTCGTCAAGGTCTCGTTCGATCGCGAACAGGCTCTTAGCCTCGCAGCAACGATCGAACAGAGAGGTGAAATAGCCGTTATGACAAACACCGATGATCGCTATGGCGTGTGGGTTTTGGCACCAAGTGCTTACCCGGAGACGATCGCGGCTGTGGGCGCTGACGCTTGATGCGATCGAGAACCAGCACAGACCACTAGCGCAGCGTTGCGATCGCGTCCCCATCGACCAGCAAGGTATGCGTCAACAAATCTCGTACCGTAGCGGTGAGTACACGCTGGTCATTAACCTCAAATTGGACGGTGATGCGATCAACACCCACTTGTCCAGGTGGATTGAGTCGAGCCACACAGACTGCTTCCTGCTGGCGTTCTAGAGAGTGGTAGGTTTCCCGCTGGCGCAGTGGAGCACTGGTCATTCGACCTTGGGCATCGTAGGTCATCTCTGACTGAGCGATCGTGGCCACTTCGCCAATGTCAAGCCGAATCTCTGACTGTCCGTCGGTAGCCACTTGCAGCGTCAATAACTCTGCCCGCCGACAAGGGTAGCGACTCCCCTGCTTGAAAAGTGGAAAGTACGTATGGGTGCCAGCATACGGTTCCCAAAGCCGAATAGCATAGCTGTGGCGAAGATAATCATCAACACTTGCCAGCTGACTCACAGCAAGGGCACCATGCGAGACGGCCTCGAACGGCTTATCGAGCCGCACGCGCTGCCGCCCAAAGTAAGACAGCACCAGTTGCTGCACGGCAGGAATCAGGCAACTGCCACCAACGAGTAGAACTTGATCGATGTCTGCTTTACTAATCCCCTTGCCGATCGCCACTGCTAACAAGTCATCCAATGTCTGCCGCAGTTGTTCTAAAAGCTGGTGGATTTCCAGAATGGACTCGAAGCGATCGCGATCAAGTACCATTTCATAGGCCATAAACGTCTCTTCATCCAGCCAGCTTTCCTTTGCCACTTCGACGCCAGAGAGCCGAATCTTTAGTCGCTCAGCCAGGGCAAGCAGATTTTGCCAACCGACTGCGCCCACGGCCTCTCGCGACGAGCCAATTTGGTGGAGGTAGTCTTCCACAAGCCAAACATCGATGTCTTCTCCGCCAATATACGCATCAGACTTTGCCAGCACTTCAGCTCGTTGCACCGAAGCCTCATCCTCTACATCAGTTACTGTGGCAACGGTTCGTACCAGGCTCAAGTCAAGCGTTCCACCACCAAAGTCAATCACCAGCACCAGCGAACCCGGTTGTTGAACGGCATAACCCAATGCTGCAGCCGTTGCTTCATCTACCAGTTGCACAGCCGCTAAATCTAGACGCGTTGCAATCTGCCGAAACCAGCCAAGATAGCTCTCAAACGCCCCGATCGGCACGGTGAACACTACCTGCGTGGGCTGAATGTGTTGCTGAAGCAGCTGGTGCCAAAGAGCCTGCAAAAATTGCTCTGAGACAGACTCCGCAGTATAAGTATGCCCATCAATCTTGCGGGCTGGCGGCTGGAAGGCAGCGACTAAATCACGTTTGAACGCTTTGAAGAGACGATCGGGCTGAGTCAGTCCTAGCCGCTGCGATCGCACCTGCTCACCCAACATTAAATGTTCCGGGGTTTGCACAAACACCAGCGTCGGCACAACTGGAATTTCCTGTACGTCCCCTGTTTTTTTGGTCAGCTTAAACACCCGCGAAAGACCTGGAAACCTCAGTGTCTTCGGTGTCTGCGTATCCGGCTCCAAAATGCTGACGACCGTGTTGCTGGTACCAAAGTCAATGGCGATTACGGTCATGGAAGCTTGTTGGTGGGTAGAGGGAGGCAGTGGTTAGTGGTTAATAGCTGGTAGCTGGTAATCAACTCAAAACTCAAAACTTCCCCCTCACGCCTCACGCCTCACCCCTCCCGGCAGCGTCCGGCTTACTTTTGCGGGTGAGAGAATACGATCGCCCTGGCAGTAGCCAACAAAACGAATATAGACAGCTTCTCCAGTGGCAATATCGTCTGTATCAGGCTGGTGTTGTTGGGCGTTGAACGGAACCTGTTCCCAGACAGTGCCGATCGGAGTAATTTGCCAGGTTTCAAGCAAGTTCTCTAACGGGGTAAAGAGCGCCACCAGGTTGCGGGCGGGCAGATTGGGCGTTGCTTGTGCCATTTTGCATGCGCTGGGATAGTTGGTGAGCAATGGTTGCAGTTGGGCAAAGCTATCGTTCTGGAAGTCTTCGTACAGTTGCGCTTTTTGCTGCTGGAGTTCACTGCGTAGCTGTAAGCATTGCTGCTGCAACTCTGCAATTTTCGCACCAGCGTTAGAGTCAGCGGCGGTGGCTGCGATCGGCGTTTGTATGTGAACTGTCGTAGGCGTTCTAGGATTGCTTCTGACGAGACTAAGGAAACAAAGGCATATCAGCGTCAATACGCAACCGAACCAAAAGAGGTTGGGATCATCCGTCATAAAAACTGTAAAGAAATAATGTCATGGACTGTAGCCATCAGCGGTCAGCCATCAGAGCAAAGCTGATCGCTGATCCAAAAAGTACGCAGTTATTTTTTCACAAGTCCATAGCCTTAGCTCACTGACTCCGAATCTCTTTGTTGTAGCGACTGGAGTATATCTACAGTCGAGGTTTCATCACCCTCAAAATAGGCAGGCAAAAACTCCTGTGATGCCACCGTACCAAGAGCTTGTTCGATCGCCACTGTTGCTTCTGTACAGCTTATTCCAGTGGCATTGAGGACGGTTTCGGCAATGGTGCCATCTTTGGCAAGGCGATACTCAATGCGCTGATATTCAGCCATAACATGATCCTTCGGTAAGCAGACAGACGCTGAATCGCGTGCTCCTCTCATTCTGGGCTACCGCTTGGCGAGATGGCAACACAAACGATCAATCGCATCACCGCGCCTATCAATCGCTGAAGGAAAAATACCCCCAACGGGTACCATCAAAAATTTGTCACCTCGATTAAGCTAGCTCCGTAGCCAAACTAGGTTTCTTTCTAGAGGAAAACTTATGCCATCACCACAACACGGCTTTAGTGTTCGTAACGGAGACAACACGCCTCAAGGCGCATTTTCAGAGACTGGCAAATTCGGCAGGATGTTTCCGGAGCTTCCAGCTTTTACGCCGTCGATCGAAAGTCTGACAGCGCTAGGGAATGCGATGACAGATGATCGAACCGACCCGACTGATCCAGCCAGAGATCATCCAGATGGCGATAATCGCAACGTGCCAGCGGGCTTTACGTATCTGGGGCAGTTTGTTGATCATGACCTGACCTTTGACCCCACTTCTTTAAAAGAAAAGCGGGTTGATCCTCAGGCCGTCGTCAACTTCCGCACCCCCGCCCTCGATCTGGATAGCGTCTATGGCGCTGGCCCCGATGATCAACCGTACCTGTTTCAGCTTGGTGACAAAGATAAGTTCCTCATTGGCAAGAATGACGCTAGTCCTGATGCGAATGGCCCACTCAATGTCAAGGGCCGACACGATGTGCCTCGTGGTCCCAACCGGATTGCCTTGTTGGGTGATCCTCGTAACGACGAGAACTTGCTTGTAGCGCAGACCCACCTTGCGATTCTGAAGTTCCATAACAAGATTGTGGATGGACTTAAAAAACCGGCTGGAACACCTGGAGCAATCCCACGGAAAGCCGAAATCGGCAAGACCATCTTTGAGGAAGCCAGACAGTTAGTAGTTTGGCACTATCAATGGATTGTGGTGTTTGATTTCCTCGATCGCATTCTTGACCCCAATCAGGTCAATGCAGTGCTGAACGAAGGTCGCAAGTTTTATAAGTTCGATACGTTTCCGTTTATCCCGGTGGAGTTCTCGGTGGCAGCGTATCGCTTGGGTCACACCATGATCCGTAGTTCCTACGACTACAACCGTGTCTTTACCTTTAAGGACATTTCTCCCAATAGCTTTGCCCCCGCAACACTAGGTCTGCTGTTCAACTTTACAGGCAAATCCAGAAGAATGCCTCCAGATGGTCCCGGTCTGGACAATCGCTTGCCCACCAACTGGATTATTGATTGGAGACGCTTCTTTGAGATTGACCCAGCGATTAAAGTGAACCATGCCCGCAAACTTGACCCCTTTCTAGTGAACCCGCTGAAAAACTTACCCAATGTTCCAGCACCCAGTTCACTGGCTGTAAGAAACCTACTTCGAGGTCGCAGTCTGGGGCTGCCATCGGGTCAAAGCGTGGCGCGTTTCACAAACCTCAAACCCTTGAGTCCAAGTGAGATTGCGTCTGGGCCTGATGGTGCCGTTGCGAAGCGGTTTGGCTTTGATAAGGAAACACCACTCTGGTACTACATCCTTAAAGAAGCGGAAGTGCAGCAAAAGGGCTTGCGCCTGGGTGAGGTTGGTAGCCGCATCATAGCGGAAGTGTTTTTGGGTCTCTTCGAGGGCGATAGTGAATCCTTCTTTGTGCGCAATCGCCAATGGAAGCCAACCCTTCCTTCCCAAGTGCCAGGAAAGTTTACGATGGCTGACTTAATTCGATTTACGGAAGAAATTAGTCCGATCGATGGGCTCGCAGCCCCGGCCCCTGAGAACGAAAATGCCGAAGATTAATGCCGCGATCGCGACTCAATCACGGGGTTAAATGCTCACCGGTCTAAATAAGCCACCTAAACGGACTGAACATTGTTCAGTCCGTTTCACTGTGCTAAAAACCTTTAACAATTTAATTTCAATACACATTTTTGTACCTTTGGAAAGATCTATGACCGATCACTAGCCATTCTCGAAACTTTTCGTTATATTGGTTTACATAGTTTAACGAAGCTTCATCAGTGGGTTACTCAACTTCCCTTTGATAGCGCTAGTTCGTTGATTCGTAACCTTTGTCAATTTGAAGTAACTGGAACAATAATCATGACTAACGCAACAAAAGTGACCACTCCTATCGTCGAAACCGATCGCAATGCATGGAAGTTTGGCTTCACTCCCCAAGCCGAGCTCTGGAACGGTCGCCTCGCTATGATTGGCTTCTCAGCTGCACTACTAATCGAACTGTATTCCGGCCAAGGCGTTCTACATTTCTGGGGTTTACTGTAGGTCTACCTCTCAAAGCGCTCACTAGTCTCCAGGCTTCCAAAATGATGTGAGTCGTTTGTAATCTCCCTTCTATAGCTGCTGTTCTCACCCGATTCAAACGGCTGAGCAGCAGCTATTTTTGTTACTGCACTGATCTTTCAGGCACGCTCCGTGAGCAAGTGCCAAGTGCTTAGAGGAGCCAGCAGCTCACTACATCCGCTAGCATCACCGCAGCGGATGGCGCCACAGGCCTTATGCTTCCGACGTATCGACATAGCCCTGAATATTCTCAGGTTCAAACTGCCTCAAAATAGTTGTTGCTTGGCGTGTTAACGCCTCTGAACCTTTCACTACAAGTAAATATTTGCCAGCATTGAGCCGATTGCGGTAGGGAAGGGCATCGCCGCTACCTGTGACCAAACCAACGCCACCGCCTACGAAGATGCTTCCCAACGCACCCGAAGCGGCACCTAACAGCCCGCCGATGATATGGCTACCAATCTCTCCAGCCCAGGCGAACGTATCTAGATCGGTGATCAGATTGAACACATAGCCAGCAGCGAAGCCAAACGGTACCAACCAAACAGCCATGAGCTTGACCTGTTTACTTGCCTGCTGGTTGGGATCGAGCAACCCATACTCGTCTGCGCTTTTGTAGCCTTTACCGAGAATGGCAATTTTAGCCATCGGTAAGCCCTGGCTTTCTAGCTCTGAGTAAGCAGCTTCAGCCTGAATGCGATCGCTCAAGACAGCAACAAGGTAATTCATGGGAGTAACCGGCACCTAATAGGGAGAGATTAAAAAATCAAGCGATTTCGGCAAAGCGAGACTCAAAATGGCGTACTCTAGATTCTCTGTTGCATTAGCCATCTTCATCTTAAGTGAGTAAGGAAATCTTTACTTCTTCCTTGACTGGCCTTTTGGTGTGACGGCCGAATCCGAACCTTAACCCTGTTGTTCTAGAGCGCTCTGCGTTTAACCCTGACTGGTTCTTATGCCTAAAGTTCTTGTTTCTGATCCGATCGACCAGGTGGGGATCGATATCCTCTCTCAGGTGGCTCAAGTTGATGTGAAAACAGACTTGTCACCTGACGACCTGATCCACATCATTCCTGACTACGATGCTTTGATGATTCGCTCTGGTACTCGCGTCACTCAAGCGGTCATTGCAGCCGGCAATCAATTGAAAATTATTGGTCGAGCGGGCGTTGGCGTTGACAACGTGGATGTGCTGGCAGCTACCCGCAAAGGCATTGTGGTGGTGAACTCACCAGAAGGCAACACGATCGCGGCGGCTGAGCATACGCTAGCCATGATGATGGCGATGTCACGCTACATTCCCGCAGCGAACCAAGCGGTCAAAAGTAACAAGTGGGATCGCAAGCATTTCACTGGCGTTGAAGTCTACAAAAAGACGTTGGGGATTGTTGGGCTGGGCAAGATTGGTGCTCACGTTGCCACGGTTGCCCGCGCGATGGGTATGAAGCTGTTGGCCTACGATCCCTTCATCTCCCATGAACGAGCAGAGCAGCTGGGTTGCCGGATTGTCGAGATGGATGTGCTGCTGCAACAGGCAGACTACATTACGCTGCACATCCCCAAGACCGCAGAAACCACTCATCTGATTAATGCAGCCGCGATCGCGCGCATGAAGCCCACTGCACGCATCATCAACTGCGCTCGTGGTGGCATTATCGATGAAGCGGCGCTAGCAGAAGCGCTGAAAGAAGGCAAAATTGCTGGGGCAGCATTGGATGTCTACGAACAGGAGCCGTTAGGCGAATCGCCTTTGCGATCGCTCGGCAAGGAAATGGTCATGACGCCTCATCTGGGAGCCTCGACCGAAGAGGCACAGGTCAATGTGGCGATCGACGTGGCAGAGCAGATTCGGGATGTGCTGTTGGGCTTACCCGCGCGATCGGCCGTCAACATTCCCGGTTTACGCCCCGATTTGCTAGAGCAACTGCGTCCCTATTTGCAACTGGCGGAAACGCTGGGCAATCTGGTCGCTCAGCTAGCAGGTGGACGGGTTGAGTCGCTGACTGTGCGGCTACAGGGTGAATTAGCGACCAATCAAAGCCAGCCGATCGTGGTTGCAGCGCTCAAAGGTCTGCTGTCTCACGCCCTGCAAGAACGAGTTAACTACGTTAACGCCAGCCTGGAAGCAAAGGAGCGTGGTATTCGCGTCATTGAAACCCGCGACGCATCGATTAAAGACTATTCAGGCTCGCTGCATCTTTCTGCCAAAGGCTCGCTAGGCGAACATTCTGTGACTGGAGCGCTGCTGGGCGATTCGGAGATTCGCATTACCAGCGTGGATGAGTTTCCGGTTAACGTGCCACCAAACCGCTATATGCTGTTTACGCTGCACCGCGATATGCCAGGCATCATCGGCAAAATTGGCTCTTTGTTAGGCAGTTTCAACGTCAACATTGCCAGTATGCAGGTCGGGCGCAAGATTGTGCGCGGTGATGCGGTGATGGTACTAAGCATTGACGATCCCCTACCAGAACGGATTCTGGAGGAGATTTTGAAGGTGCCAGGTATTCGCGATGCCTATACGGTAACGTTGTAGCTAGTAGCTGTCAGCGATCGGCTGTCAGTCCCCTGTATCTATGGCATGGGTGACAAGATGAAGATGTCAAGACAAGCTGATGGCTAATCGCTGAACGCTGAACGCTTTTATGGCTAATAGCTGGTGGGAAATTCAGATTCTTTGTGACTCGGCGCTAGAGGAAACAATCTTTTGGCGGCTGGAGGTGTTTGGCTGTCGCGGGATGTCTAGCGAAGTCAAAGGCTACTCCTCTCTGGTGGGTGCCTATTTGCCACAGGAGCAGGCGCATGTGCTGGATCTGGCAGCATTGGCGTTGGCTCTACGCCAGGACGCTCTGTGCGTGGGGATGCCAATTCCAGCCGTACAGTGGGATTTGATTGATGAAGAAGATTGGTCAATCACCTGGAAAGAACACTGGCAACCACAGGAAATTGGCGATCGCTTCCTGATTAATCCTGCCTGGTTACCCATCCCAGAGCACACCGATCGCATCGTACTTCAGCTTGAACCAGGCGTTGCCTTTGGTACGGGTGATCATGCCACGACGCAGCTTTGCCTGGAATCGCTCGAAATGCGGTTGGGTAACAATGAGGCTGATTTAATCATTGCTGATGTCGGTTGTGGATCGGGCATTCTCTCGATCGGTGCCATTCTGCTGGGTGCCAAAAAAGCGTACGCGGTGGACATCGATCCATTGGCGGTGAAGGCAGCACGTGAGAGCCGTGACCTTAACGGCATTGCGGCAGAACGGCTGACCGTAGAACAAGGCAGCGTCGATCGTGTTGCCGAACTCATTGATGCGCCGGTGGATGGCATTGTCTGCAATATTCTTGCAGAGGTGATTATTGACCTGATCCCACAGATGACCGCGATCGCCAAACCAGAAACCTGGGGCGTGTTCAGCGGCATTCTGCTTGATCAAGCAAAACCCGTCGCCGATACCCTCGAAGAAAATGGCTGGGTGGTCGCTGCCCTGTGGAAACGGCAAGACTGGTGTTGCATGAACGTGCGGCGAACCTAGAAGGCGATCGCCCATTTCGTCAGTTGAATAGACCAGCAAAAACCCAACATCAATCGATGTTGGGTCATACATTCAATCCAATTGAAAGAGCCAGAGCGCACGACTGCCAATTATGGATTGGCGTAAAAATCGTTGCTGACTGTCAACCGCAGGTCGGCTGATGGGTCAATCAAAATGACGTTTTGGGGTGTTTGCGATTGGGGGGTAGCTTGTCCACCCGTAGCACCAGCCAGAATCGTACCCAGATCAATCTTTTGTCCCAAAATAGTTGCCAGTACAGCGCTTGTTGCCGCAGAGGTCGCCGCATCTTTGAGCGAACCGGGGCTGGTGTTTTGGGTCACAGGTTGTCCGCTAACCACCTGCGATCGTGCACTGAAAGGATACGACTGACTGCCGATCGTCACCCGTTGGGCAATAAATTGTGTGCCCAGAACCTGACCGTTGCTGGTTACTGGAATCAGTTGGCCAACAATCTCGCTGTCTCTGGGAACAACGACTTGACCTTGAGGATTCTTGAGGTCATCAACCACCCGTAGCGTCAGGTTATTGATGGTTTCGCCGGGAGTCACCACAATTTTTTGCGAACCGAGGTAGCGAATGCTAAACGATGTTCCTTGAGGCACCAGATAACGGGGATTCAGAGCTGTTTGGTTGTTCGTCGGTGTCGGATTGCTGCCTGTGGTTGGCGTACTGCCGTTGAGTCGAGCAATGTAGTTGTTGGCGCCTTCACTGGCGGCGATCGGTGCAAGCTTGCCTTGATTCACCAGCGTTTGATAAATATAAGCCGCAACATCCGCACGAGTCGCCGTTTCATTGGGGTTGAGAAAGCTGACGTTGGGGTAATTGACCACCACATTCCGCTCTGCCGCTGCCGCAACGCCACTTTTCGCATAGGCAGGGATTTCGCCGCCGTCTCTAAATGTCGCCAGAGTGGTATCGGCAGCGCGGGCGGGCGCGAAGTTCAAGCCACTGGAAAGGGCGACCAAGACCTGCACTTTCGGAATTTGCTGTTCTGGTTTGAAGGCACCATCAGGATAGCCGCTCATGAAGCCCGTTTCGTACGCTTTGCCGATCGCGGTTGCTGCCCAGTACGAGTTAGGAACATCCCCAAAGCCACGCGAAACGCGCACTGCACTGTTACTGAACGCATTTTTGACGATCGCCGCAAACTGAGCACGGGTCACGGGTGCATCGGGCTTGAACGTGCCATCGGGAAAGCCTGCAATAATTTGTCTGTCAGCCAACGTATCGATGAAGGGACGCGCCCAGTGAGAGCGGGTATCGGAAAAGTTGGCGGCACTTGCGGGCGCGGAAACCACAAACGGCGCAATGGCGCTGGAGGTGACACCTAATGCCAGCAGCACTGCACCGGTTGAAGACCAAGGACGAACATGAGACATAAAAAAACTCCGTAAACGCTGAAGCGATACTGACGAATGACACGTATTGAGCGATAGCAAAAAATCGGTTCTCCCTTGAGCGGTTGTCTAACGCTCAACGAGAATGGGTGATGCAACCGTGGCGTGTGTGTAACCTGATGACTCGGTTGCGATGGCAACGCCATTAAGCAATTAGGTATATTGACCGCAAAACGGTGACTTTGTTCCCAGAACGTTTGATTCATCTAGACTGAACCTGCCCTAAGATTCCCAATAAAAGGCAAAAAGCGATATGACACCAGTGATTGCTTGGGGGAGTCATGGGGTTGGGAGGTGGGGGGTAGGGTATCGGGTGTTGTGAATGCGAAGGCAAACGGCTGTAGGTTCTCGCGATCGCATTCTCAATGTTCTCAATGTAGACGGTTGCACTACTATCTTTTCGTGGCGCGTTCTGAAGGCAAGCAGTCGTGCCCAGAACTCGGAACGCCGAGCCTGGAACTCGACACTTGCACCTTTGACCTCGAAATATCGAGCTTAAACCTCGGAACGCCGAGCTTGGAACTCGACGGTTGCAGTTCAACACTCGAAACGCCGAGCCTGGAAGTCGATGGTTGCAGTTTAGAACTCGGAACATCGAGCTTAAATCTCGGAACGCCGAGTCTGGAACTCGATACGTGCGGTTAAGAACTCGACGCATCTTGACTCAAGCAAAAAAATTGGTGTTTAAAGTGCGATCGTTCTCCCTCGAAACAGAACGGTTCCCACTGAAAATAGGAACTATCTCGTTCAAAACAAAAATAGCCTCACTTGAAACAGAACGGTTCTTGTTTAAAGCGAGAACAGTCTCACTCAGAATAGAATCATTGCGACTTGAAAGGGCAAAGGATGCTTAAATCGTCTCCCATCAACAAAAAATAACGGTTAGTCTGGTGTTATGCCGTTGCTGTTAGCCGCTTATGACTGGATTTGAGCCACTCCTCCTGGAAGCCGCCAAGGGTTTAGCAGGACTGGTGCTGAAAACCGCCTGGGAGATGGGCAACAAACCCATTGATGAGCCGATCAAGCAGCTAATCTTTAATGCCTCGCATCGATACATTGAGAACTACGAGAAGCGGCACGGCAACCTGAAGATTGTCTGCGTGCGGATGGATGCTCCAGTTCGGCTGGATGAGGTTTACACGGCAGTTCAGCTTTTGGAACGCGCCGATGTTCGCTACTTTGAGTCGGCTGAGACGCTGCAAGACCTGTTTCGCCAGAGTGGGCGCGGGTTTGAGTTCAAAAATGCGGTACGTCAGGATGGCATTGCCGTTGCCAATCAGCATCAGTATTTGATGGTGCTGGGTGGTCCTGGTGTGGGGAAATCAACGTTCCTCCGCAAAGTGGGACTGGAGGCACTGAAACGGAAAAACGGCGCGTTTCAGCATGATTGTGTGCCCGTGTTTTTGAAATTGCAGGACTTTAAATCGAAGGAGATTGCGATCGTCGATCTCATTGTCAAAGAATTTGAGACCTGCGGCTTCCCAGAACCCAAGAAATTCACCGATGCAGCACTGGAGAAAGGTAAGCTCCTGATTCTGCTGGATGGTCTGGATGAAGTGCCGACGGAGAATTTGGATCACGCCATTGCTGAAATTGGGAATCTGGTCGATCGCTACAGCAAAAACCGCTTCATTGCCTCCTGTCGCATTGCTGCTTACAAAGGCGGTTTCCAGCGCTTCAAAGATGTGGCGATGGCTGCCTTCGACGATGCCCAAATCGAAGAATTCATCCGTCACTGGTTTCGCGCCGAGCCAGAAATCGCCACCCAATGCTGGGATTTGCTGAAGCAGTCCGAGTACGCTGCTGCTAAGGAATTGACGCAAACGCCGCTATTGCTGACTCTGCTTTGCGTTGTCTACGACGAATCGCAAGACTTCCCCAAAAATCGTGCGGCACTCCACGGCGAAGCTCTGGATGTGCTCCTCAAAAAGTGGTCAGCCGAGAAACGCCTGAAACGCGACCCTATTTACAAAGAACTCAGCCCCGAATTGGAACAATTGCTGCTGGCAGATCTTGCCCACACCACGTTTTTAGGCGATGAACTCTTCTTTTCCAAGACGTCTGCCATCTTTCACATCCGCGCGTTTCTGATGGACAACCTCAACGCACCCAAACATCTGGATGGCGAAGCGGTACTGAATGCCATTGAAGTGCAGCAGGGTATTTTAGTCGAACGAGCGAGGGATATTTACTCCTTCTCTCATCTGACCTTGCAAGAATATCTGGTGGCAAAATACATCAGCGAAGACTACCGTAGGATTGAGAAATTGGTGACAGCCCATCTCACTGATGAACGCTGGCGCGAAGTTTTCTTACTCGTTGCCGGGTTAATGGGTCGTGCCGATGATCTTCTAGAGCAGATGCAAACCCACGCCGCCATCCTCATTAACACAGATAACCTCACCACCTTAATTGCTTGGGCTGACCAAGCAACCACTGACTCAGAAAGCGCCTTTAAGCCTGTTGTCAGACGGGTAGCCGCGATTTTTCTAGCCCGTTCTCTGTTTCACTTCCTTGCTTGTGCCCTTGCCATAGCCGTTTCTCCCACCCGTTCTCTTGCCCCCTCTCCCTCCCTTGCCCTTGCTCGGTCGCTCGCCTTTTCTCTCGATCTCGCTTTTTCCTTCAAATTGGACTTCGACTTTGCCCTCGATCTTGAACGTCTCTTCGACATCGACCTTGCCCTCGACCGACTCTTCTCCGTTGCCCTCTCTGTTATCACCCAATGGGAACACATGGGAATTCTTAAAAGCGCGAATTTTTCGGTCTTAATTGCTAGTTTCAGAGTTTCCAAAGCGCAGATCTCTCATAACAATCAGAAGCCCGAAGCTGATCAAGAATTTGCCAGATGTGTTTATCAAACCGGACTGGAAGCGCTCCATCTCCAATCAGAGTGGATTGATTTGTCTGAGGAAGAAGAGAAGGCGTTAGAAAATTACTTGTATGCCAATGAACTCATGGTGCGGTGTAAGGAAGCGGCGGTGAGGGTGTCGCGGGAGACGTGGGAGGCGATCGAAGCCAGAATGTTAACGGTTCAGACCTCCGAGGTCTCTAAGACCTCGGAGGTCTAGTGCTGGCCGAACGTTATTCGATCGGAAACACATCCTTAAACAACCGTCGAATGGTTTCTCTCGCCGCGCTGAAGCCACCATCGAAGTAGATGCCACCAATCACCGCTTCCAGGCTTTCGGCAAGCACATAGGGTTGGTCGTAGGCACGCTGCTGCTTTTCGCCAATGCCCAGTTTCAGCACATAGCCAATGCCTAACGCCAAGCTAATTCTGGCGAGATTTTCTTCACGTTCCAGCTCAATTTTTCTTACTGTGATATCCTGCCGCGTCGCAGAGCCTGACCGAATCAGCAGTTCTGTCAGCACGGTCTTGAGGACAGCATCACCCAGCGTGCGATAAATTTCCTGGTCGTCGCACTCCTGGTTTTTTTGACGTTGCTCTAACGCATATGCTTTGCGAGTCAGTGCTCGTGTCAGAATGCGTTTATCGAAAAAGAAATAACCCAGTTGTTCTTCAAGTGCGGTAGACATGTTGGTTGAAGGGATAAAGGCTGAAGGATAAAGGATAAAAGTTTAGTTAGTGGTCAGCGATTAGTAGTCAGGGGGCAAAATTAACTCAAAACTCTCTAGCGCGGCAGCACGCATGCTACTCAAAACTCTCTTTCCGCTATTCTCATCCTTTAGCCTTCATACCTTATCCTTTATCCTTCAGCCTTTATCCTTTAGCCTTTCCCCCCATGCTTCACGGCTTCATTCCGCCCGATCGCTTCTTTGCGTACCTGACCTGGACAGACATTCAGGCTATGCCAGACAAAGACAATGTGGTGATTCTTCAACCTGTGGGGGCGATCGAGCAGCATGGGCCCCATTTGCCGTTGGTGGTGGATGCGGCGATCGGGCAAGCGGTCATTGGCAAGGCACTGCAACAGCTACCTGCTAGTGTGCCCGCTTATGCGCTGCCCTCACTGTACTATGGCAAGTCAAACGAACACTGGCATTTTCCAGGCACCATAACGCTAAGCGCCCAAACCTTAATCGCCACGCTGATGGAAGTGGGCGACAGCCTTTATCGATCGGGCTTCCGCAAGCTGGCGTTTGTCAATGCCCACGGTGGACAACCTCAAATCATTGAAATTGTGGCGAGAGATCTCCGTCAACGTTACGACGATTTCATTGTCTTGCCGCTGTTTACCTGGCGAGTGCCAAACATTGCGAGTGAGCTACTGACGGAAAAGGAACAGACGCTAGGCATTCATGCAGGCGATGCGGAAACCAGTCTGCTGCTGTCGATCTTGCCCGATCAGGTGAAGATGGATCGAGCCGTCGCGTCCTATCCCCAAGGTTTGCCAGATGACAGCCTGCTGAGTATGGAAGGAAACCTGCCGTTTGCCTGGATGACGCGAGATCTCAGCCCCAACGGGGTACTGGGCGATCCAACCACCGCTACAAAGGAGAAGGGCGATCGTATTTTGGCATCGCTGGCTGACGGCTGGGTGCAGACCATTAAAGATATCCATCGCTTCCAACAACCGCAGGCATGGAAGACGTGAGACCAAGAAACCGGGTTTCTGCACCAAAATTATTCAAACAGCCGGAAATAGGGATACTGGACGGGCGCACCGGGTTCTTTATCCAGATCAAAGTTGATGACGTCCCAGCAAGGATCATCTTTCGGATCAGGGCTAAATTCGACAGGCAGACCGTAAAGACGGGGACGTTGCGTATCAGACTGTCCACGCCAAGGAGTGCTGCGCTCCAGATAGGTGCTCACCAGGTCTTGATAGCGGCGGGCGATAATCACGCGCGTGGCTCGATAGCCCTGCGTATAGAGACGATCGAGGGCTTCGTGAATCTCAAACCGGATGCCATCAGGATGGGTATGTTGGCGATACCATTCATTTTCCCACCGTCGCCAGTGCCGTCCAGACTGAAGATGCACCAGTTCGCCGGTCTTAGGATCTGACTCAAAGGCACCATGTCGCTGGCACAGATAGGTATCAGTGAGCGTCAAAGCCGGAATGGTTTGGCGGCAGTGAGGGCACTGAATCTCCGGCCCAAAGATTGGGTATTGCAAGCCAAGGTTAGTCATCAAGGGCGGATATGCCTGTTCGTATCGTCACTGCCAGTGGCTTTATTATACTCTTTAGGCAATTACCTCCCCTATAGGCAATGCCACATCATTTATTTGGTGCTGCTGCGCTGGGGGAGAAAGCGGAGGCAAAGTGCAAGGAAGTGTTGAGCTTCCTGCGTTGCAGCAAGGCTATTAGGACTTACGCATTTGCCCCCAACCCCCAATTCTGGGGGCTTTAAGAGGCTCGGCCCCCCAGAATTGGGGGCTAAGAGGGCCAAATCTGACAGCTTTTGCGTCAGTCCTGACCATTCATTCTTTATAGTCATCACTCACCGTGACCAACCAACCGCAGCAGCACCCGCCTTTTTGGGCACCACCCGATCGTTCGCAAGCCGCCTTTGTTGCAGCCAACGCCACCGTGATCGGACGAGTGACGATCGCCACTGGAGCCAGCATCTGGTACGGAGCCGTTGTGCGCGGTGATGTGGAGCAGATCATCATTGGCGAGTGTACCAATATCCAGGATGGCGCGATCTTACATGGCGATCCAGGCAAGCCAACCGTTTTAGAGGATTACGTCACGGTAGGGCATCGTGCGGTGATTCATAGCGCCCACGTGGAGCGCGGTTGCCTGATTGGGATCGGTGCCATTGTGTTGGATGGCGTACGGGTTGGTGCAGGCAGCATTGTGGGTGCAGGAGCCGTCGTGACGAAAGATGTGCCCGCGCGATCGCTTGTCGTTGGCATTCCTGGAAAAATCGTACGGCAGCTTACAGACGATGAAGCTGCAGACCTGATTGACCATGCCAAACGTTACGAAACGTTAGCGCTGGTTCATGCGGGCAAAGGCACTGATTTGGGATTTACGCCTGAGGGCTAGGAAAACTTGACCATTTGAGTTAAAAATAGAATATGAGAATCATTCAAAAATCTTTAAATGAGAGGCTCCGGACATGGACATTGATCTACGCATAGCTGTCGTTCTACTTCCTCTTGCTGCTGCTGCTGGTTGGGCCTTCTTCAACATTGGTCAGGCCGCGATTAAGCAATTCCAGGGTTTCAACTCCAAATAGCCTCAAGCCTCACGGCTGCAAGGTTTGACTGAGAGCGATCGCCTTCTTTAAAAGGCGATCGCTTTTGTTTAGGGAAGGAATCATTGAAACGAGGTAAAGGCGTCCTTCATCAGGTTTCTAGTCCCTTTCGTGGACGTTGCGCAGTGAGACCGTGCGTTTCAATCACGTGCAGGATGGCAATGGAGCGGCGAGAATTTGGACACCAAACATCTTACGATCGAAGGCTCGCGCGTGAGGCTCCGAACCTCGCTGACGAGCCTTTGGAACCCAACAATGAGTCTTTGAACCTCGCTGACGAGTCTTTAGGACTCGATAATGGGTGTTGAAGGCTCACTGACGAGTGTTGGAGACTCGCTAATGAGTCTTTAGGACTCACTGACGAGTATTGGAGAGTCAACGACGAGTGTTTGGCACTCAATCACGAGTATTAGAGACTGGCTGACGAGGATCAGAAACTCATTCACGAGTATCAGAGACTCATTCACGAGTATCAGAGACTCGCTGACGAGTGTTGAAGACTCATTCACGAGTATCAGAGACTCATTCGCGAGTGTCTGAGGTGCGTGCGTGCGGTGTGCAGGTGCGGCGAGGAGGGTTTGCAGGTGGCTGGCGAGGAGGAGAGAAACCGGGTTTCTAAGCCTGGTCTGGAGGCTCAACGGCATTGCTTCGTAGAGAAACCCGGTTCTGACCCCACTAATGCTACAGGCTACCGAGAGAGGAACCGCCATAGTTTTTGGAGCCGATTTTCTTAGTTGCTGTTCTCAGATGCAAGTTTCGATCGCAACCCTTCAAGGTTTTCACGCCGACTAAGCGTTTTAGGGTGGTTCTCACCCAGTAGCCGATTACCCATTTCCAGCGCCTGTACATATAGCGGTTCGGCTTCGCTGTAGCGTCCCTGTGACTCATAGAGATATGCCAGGTTGTTAAGGCGTGTTGCCACTTTGGGATGGTCTTCTCCCAGCAGCCGTTTGTCCATTTCCAGCGCCTGCAGGCAAAGCGGTTCGGCTTCGCTGTAGCGTCCCTGTGACTCATAGAGATATGCCAGGTTGTTGAGACTGGTTGCCACATCGGGATGGTCTTCTCCCAGCAGCCGTTTACTCATCTCCAGCGCCTGCAGGCAAAGCGGTTCGGCTTCGCTGTAGCGTCCCTGCGATGCGTAGAGATTTGCCAGGTTGTTAAGGCGTGTTGCCACTTTGGGATGGTCTTCTCCCAGCAGCCGTTTGTCCATTTCCAGCGCTTGCAGGTAGAGCGGTTCAGCTTCGCTGTAGCGTCCCTGCGATTCGTAGAGGGATGCCAGGTTGTTAAGGCGTGTTGCCACATCGGGATGGTCGTCACCCAGCAGCCATTTGCTCATTTCCAGCGCCTGCACGTACAGCGGTTCGGCTTCGCTATAGCGTCCCTGCGAGTCGTAGAGAGATGCCAGGTTGTTGAGGTCGGTTGCCACAGCAGGATGGTCTTCTCCCAGCAAACGTTTGTTCATTTCCAGCGCTTGCAGGTACAGCGGTTCGGCTTCGCTATAGCGTCCCTGCGATTCGTAGAGTAATGCCAGGTTGTTGAGACTGATTGCCACATCGGGGTGGTCTTCACCCAGCAGTCGTTTCCTCATGTCTAACGTTCGTAAGTAGAGCGCTTCGGCTTTGCTGTAGTTGCCCTGATCCTTGTAGAGTAGACCGAGCCAACCCAGGCTATCTGCCAGGTCTATCTCCTGTCCCAGTTCGGTTTGTAAGTCTGCGGCTTTTTGGAAGTAGCCGATCGCTTCTCCCATCTCCTGCTGATAGTCGATCGCCTCTCCTCGTTGCAGCCTGCCTGCATAGATTTGTCCCATCTGGCTATACAGGTTTGCCAGCAGGGGGTCTTTAGGCTGGTTTGCCTCCGTTTGGGCAATCAGCGCTTTCAGATCTTCCAGGGGCAGCAGGTGATCGTCGTCTGCCGATAAGTTCAAGTCGTCGAGGACGGGACGGATTGCCTCAATCTGGCTGCTTCGCACCGCACCCGATTTCCGCGAGGTGAAGCGAAACACGCCTTTGCGCCAGCTCCAGAAGTCGGGGGCATGGCGTGCCAACTGTCCCAAAAGCTGGTGCGTCACCCAGAGGACGATGGGGAAGTGAAAGTCGCGCAATGCCTCCCGCGTCCACTGGAGGTAGCCGAAGAAAATCTCTTGCTCGGAGCGTTCCTCGCCCAGCTTGAGGAAGAAAAGCTGCTCGGTTCCGGTGATGGTGACAACCGCTCTACCGCCATTGCGGAGATACTCGTCGTCCTGGACTTTCGCTCGGATGGTCTGGGTGAGGCTGGGTTCGACACGCTGAATCGGTAAGCGATAGTTGCGGATGTCAGGGGCGAGTTCGGCTTCGTAGCGGCTGATGATGTCGTCCCGCAGGCGGCTGTCATCGCAGACGGCAAGCAGCAGGCTCAAGGTGCCTTCGCCAGCTTCAATGCTGACGATCAACTCGTCGTAAGCCTCTTCGTTTTGCTCGTCGGGGTCTACCCGGTTTGCCCCAGTCATCTAGATTAAGTCCCGATCGCTCAACAGTTCCACAACGATCGGATGCACGTCGTACCAGACCTTGCGGTTACGATACTCCAGCACATGGAGTCCGTGTAGTAAGTCCAAAAATTCTTTCTGAGTCGGGTCATCGGGCAGGAATTCGGTGTAAACCTGCTGGAGAATGGCGTAGTCCAACTTGCCGAGCCGTAGCGCAAAATCGTTTCGCAGCTTATTCACTGCTTCGTCGAGAACCTTCTCATCAATGGTGATCGCTTGGCGGGTGGGTTCGCGCCGAATTTGCAGGAGACAGCGCCGACAGGATTCGGTAGCAATGCGAATGAGTTCGCGCAGTACGCCACCACTGTAGAAAATGAGCGTTTCAGCAACGGCGCGATCGAGCAACTGATCGGGAATGCGTTTGTGCAGAATGGCACACAAAAGATCCAGCACCTCTGGCTTGGGTTTGGCGTGAGGATTGTGTGCCTCTGCCTGGGGCAGCAGCTTCAACACAGGCATATTCACGATGCGGTTATTCATCTCCGACTCCACCATCGGTAGAATCTCTTTGTCCCGTAGTGCTGCGATCGGAATGGTGTAGATGATGTGGAACGCAGGCAAACACAGCGCTTTGATATTGTCCTTAAAGATGGGTTTGACGACGGCTAAATCCAGCTTATCCAGATCATCAATGATCACCAGGATGGTTTCTTTTTTTGCCGCTGTTCTCAACGCCGCCGCAATGATGTTGAGCTGTGCAACGAGTTCAGAGGCGTTCCGTTCAAACTTCTGCTTGATTTCTTTGCGCGTACCTGCGTTCGTCAGCAGCTTGAGTTGAATGACTTCTAACAGATTGACGTTGACGGAGGCTTCCCCTTTGAGTTCTTTTACATCGGTTTGGGTTTGCTCTGCCAGCCAGCGATGGATCACCGCTTGCGTCGATTTTGGAATCGGAATCTGACTCGTTTCAGCGGCAAGCATTAGCTTCACGGCGATCGCAAACAGGATATTCACATGATCGATATCCGAGTTCTCGACCGTATCTGCGATGGAAAACATCACGACCACATAGCGATCGGCGAGTTCTGGGCTGCGGCTCAATGCCGACAGCAGTGTTGATTTGCCACAGCCCCGGTGCCCCGAAAAGACAACCTTGCTGTCAGCCGTATCGCTATCCACAATCAGTTGCACTAACTGATCCAGAATGTCCTCGCTGTAGTCCACATGGAAGCGAGCCAGAGACTCCGGGTCAAGCAATGGTCCCAGTTCGAGATTGCGGTAGGCGGTTTGAAACGCGGTCAGTAGTGGTTCAGCCATGAATAGGTGCGATCGGGATGCATACTCTATCATCCTCTATGCTTCAGAGGGTATCGCACTTTGCCTCAAAAGATTTGCCCCAAAACAGCTGTAGGGACGGTCCATGGAACGTCCCTACAAAAGGAATCTGGCAATTAGATTAGGTTTAGGACTTACGCACTTGCCCCCTTAAATCCCCCAATTCTGGGGGACTTTGATGTTCTTGCTCCCCCAGAATTGCGGGTTGGGGGGCGAATTCTGATTCATCTGCGTAAGTCCTGAGATTGTGTCTAACAACCAACAACCATCCCTATCCCACAGCGGCGGCTTCCCGTGCTGCTGCTGCCTCATCGGGGTGAATGCCCAGACGAGTGAGGTTCACACGTCCCCGGTTGTCGATTTCGCGCACCTTAACGATCACTTCATCGCCAAGATTTACTTCATCTTCCACCTTGCCCACGCGGTAGTCAGCCAGTTGCGAGATGTGGATCATGCCTTCTTTGCCGGGAAGGAACTCAACAAACGCGCCGATCGGAATGACCCGTGTCACTCTACCAACATACACATCACCCTGGTTGAGCTTGCGCGTCATGCCCTGGATGATGCTGCGTGCCTTCTTCGCCGATTCGCCATCGACCGACGAAATCGTGACAATACCAGTGTCTTCGATGTCGATCTTCGCGCCCGTTTCCTCGGTAATCCCTTTGATGGTCTTACCACCAGGCCCAATGATCATGCCGATCATGTCAGGATCGATTTTAATGGTCAGCAGGCGAGGTGCAAACAGCGACATCTCGGCACGTGGCTGGTTGATTGCCTCCAGCATCTTCGACAGGATGTGCAGTCGGGCAGGCTTGGCTTCGTTGATTGCTTGCGCGATAACCGCTAACGGTAGACCGTTGAGCTTCATGTCAAGCTGGAGTGCTGTGATACCTGTATCCGTACCTGCCACTTTGAAGTCCATGTCGCCAAGGAAGTCTTCAATGCCCTGAATGTCTGTCAGGATGCGGATTTCTTCGCCTTCTTTGATCAGACCCATCGCCGCCCCGCTCACCGGCTTGGTAATGGGCACGCCTGCATCCATCAGCGCCAGGGTGGAGCCAGACACCGAACCCATTGAGGTCGAGCCATTAGACGACAGCACTTCGGAGACGACCCGCAGCACGTAGGGGAAGTCTTCTTTCGTTGGCAGGACGGGAATGAGTGCACGTTCTGCCAGGGCACCGTGACCCACTTCACGGCGACCGGGGGTTCGCATGGGGCGTGTTTCACCCACGGAATAGGGTGGGAAGTTGTAGTGGTGCAGGTAGCGCTTCTTCTCATCGGGATGGAGGTCATCCATTTCCTGCGCATCACCAGGCGTACCTAGTGTCACAACCGACAAGACTTGCGTTAGTCCCCGGTTAAACAAGCCACTGCCATGTACGCGTGGTGGTAAGACACCGACCCGACAGGAAATCGGACGCACTTCATCCAGCTTGCGACCGTCTACTCGAATTTTGTCTTCGATCACCTGACGTCGCATGAGCGTTTTGGTGACTTCTTTGAAGGTGTTGCTCAACGCTTTGGGCGCTTTTGCAGCTGCCAGTTTGACCGGATCTTCAGCGGGAAGTTCGGCGATCGCGGCTACAACCGATGCCTTGATTTCGTCCAGCGCCGTATCCCGCACTGCCTTATCTTTCTCAAAGCGACCCAACACTTCTTTCACTGGTTGTGTGACGCGCTCTTTGATGAAATTTTCGAGCGTCAAATCAACTTCGGGCGGTTCTTCTTTGACCTGTTCAATGCCCAGTTCCTTCAGCAAGTCCAACTGTGCCTGAATCAAATCGCGCACGGCTTCGTAGCCAAAGTCGATCGCCTCAATGATGTCTTGCTCTGGCAACTGGTTTGCGCCCGCTTCAACCATGATCACACCATCGGGCGTGCCTGCTACAACGAGATCTAAATCACCCGCTTCGATTTCACTGAAGGTAGGGTTGATGACGAAATCATCGCCGACCAAGCCAACGCGTACGGCTGCCATGGGCCCGTTAAACGGTAGCTTTGCCAGCAAGACGGCGATCGAGGCTCCGGTCACTGCGAGCACATCGGGGGGCACCCGATCGTCCATCGACATCGTGGTTGCAACCACTTGAATATCATCCCGCAACCAGCCTGGAAACAGAGGACGCAAGGGGCGATCGATCAAACGACTGGTCAATGTAGCGCGTTCTGGCGGACGACCTTCACGTCTTAAAAAGCCACCGGGAATACGCCCAGCCGCATACAAGCGTTCTTCGTAATCAACTAACAACGGGAGGAAATCAATCCCTTCTCTTCCAGCAGCGCGCGTTGCAGTGACCAAAACAGCAGTGTCTTCCGATTCAATGAGGACGGTTCCTCCTGCCTGTGGAGCGAGTAAACCAACCTTCAGCCGGATATCCCTACCATCAAAGGATATCGACTTCTCAAACTCTTTCATGTATTGTGTTATCCTTCTTTGTCGCTCTTTTTGTTTTCTTTCGCAATCGTAGCATTGATATTCATATACGGCTTTTAATGCGGGCGATCGCCCAAAAGGAGCTGTTTAGACTGTTAAAAAAATGGAAAAAGCGGCTGAGCAGGCATAGCAAGCCACACACTGAAAGCTATGGCTAAGGCGTGTTTTGAGCGTTGAGTGCCTTGCCAGAGGCAATCCTTAAGACATCAAACAACCAGATAAGACTGCAGTGCCCTTACTTCAGGTTTCAGGTTGTACAATAAGAGTGATTATGCAATTGCGAATCGCGCAGCTATAGCCGATAAAGCCTACTTTTAGGATCTCGCTATGATCGGGTTTTGCGTGTAGTGGCTTTCTACCCTGAGTTAACATTGCAGCGAAGCTCTGTAATGAAATGTATAGAAACGCTTTACCCCAGCTGATGTTGTCAACGATCGAACTGGGTCTTTAACAACATTAGTTAATACGATTCTCTTTGTTTTTGAGTCATCAAGATTGGGCTGAAACATTGCCACATTGATTCGCTACGACACGCCTCTATTCCTGCTATGTTGGCGGATAGGGCGGATAACCGTGTTGACCATACGAAAGTTTTGCCAGCCAACCAGATCGCAGCCAGTAAACGGTTCTTTGGGGTGCTGCTAGAAGTGAAATTGTTCGTTTTCACCAAGAGTTGCTACCGTCGTGATTCATCACTGCATCTCAGCTACCGCCTTCCCAATGCTCCATCACACTCAACGTTCCCCTTCAGCGCAGTCTGAATTCCTTTAACGCGCATGGCAATTTTACACGGTAGCTGGTTAATCCATTCTCAAGCGGATGCAGAAACGCAAGCACATCAAGCGGCGGGAACAGTTTCCAGCGATCGCTCTACACCCTTTCAAGGCTCTCTTTTTTTGTGGGGAGAAGTCTGGCGCAGAATTGAGCCAGAGATGTTGCATGCTGGACAGTCTGACGTAGTAGTGGAAAGGCATCCGTTTGCGATGCCCCCGCTTGAGCTACTGGCTTTTTTGCGATCGCGCCAGCAGTCCGGCAAACTTCGCCTTCCAACCTCACTTCTGGAGTCGGTAGCAGAACCACCTACTGAAACGACCGTGAACGCAAAACGTGGGCGCTCCAAGCAGGGGACGACGACAGTAGTCGAGGCGGCGGCACTATCCGGTCAATGGCAGACTCGGACACTAGCCATCCCGTCTCACGTCGCGGATGATGAATGGGAGCTACCAGCAGGCACGATTGTCCCACAACATTCTGCTGCCAACGACGATCGCGATTGTTTTCTGCATCCCTGGAACGTTGAAGGGCTTCACCTGAATGCGATAGAGGCCTTAGCGTTTCTGAACTCCTTACCCTTGGGCACCGTGGATGCTGACGACCCGTTGCTCGGTGGTGATTTGCGTTTCTGGTCTCATACTGCCCGCTGGAGTTTGGATCTATTAGCGCGATCGAAGTTTTTGCCGGGACTGGAGAGGGCAGAGGAGAGAGGGAAGCAAGGGGAGCAAGAAGAGAGAGGGGAGAGGAGTATTGGATGGGCGCGGTGGCAACCGTTGCTGGATAGTGCCGTTGATCAGGTGCGGTGGAAGCATTTTGTCGATCGGATGCCCCTGGCATGTCGGATGTCTGAGGAGGAGGGCAGGAAGGCAGAAGAGCAAGAGGAGCAAAACTCAAAACTCTCTAGCTTGTCGGCGCAGAGCGCTACTCAAAACTCAAAACTCAAAACTCAAAACTCCCCCCTCGCTCTCCCCCTCCCCCTCTCTCCCCAAACGCTCCTCCAAGCCTTCATCAGCAGCACGCTGGATGCTCAGATCAGGCTACTGGCGCAGCGTCATTTTGCGGCAGCGCCTGAGAAAGCCGCTTTGGGTGTTGTGAAGGTGGCGATCGCATCACCCGTGCGGGAGTGGCTACAGGCGTTGGGGCAAGCGACGGCAAGCGTTGACGCTGCGGGACTGGATTCTCTGGAAGCCGCACTCACCAACTGGACGGCTCCGTTACAGTACAACGGAGCGCAGCAGAATCTCTTTCGCACCTGTCTGTATCTGCATCCACCGCAAGCAAGTCAGAATCAGTGGTTGCTGGAATACTTTCTACAGTCAGCAGATGACGATGATTTTCTGGTGAGTGCACTCACGATTTGGGGCAATCCTGTCGAGCAGTTGCACTATCGGGGGCGGACGATCGATCGACCACAAGAAACCCTGTTGATGGGCTTGGGGCTTGCCTCTCGTCTCTATGCACCGATCGAGCCAAGTTTACAGGAAGCACGACCCCAGTTCTGTTCGCTCACGGCACTGCAGGCTTACGATTTTTTGAAAGTCACCGCATGGCGCTTGCAGGATAGTGGTTTGGGTGTAGTGCTGCCGCCTAGCCTCGCCAATCAGAGCGGCTGGGCGAATCGTCTGGGTCTGAAAATTCAAGCGCAGTCGGCAAAACTCAACAAAGGGCAGGTACGCTTGGGGCTCCAAAGCCTGCTCAACTTTCGTTGGGAACTGTCGATTGGGGGACAAAGCCTGTCCAAAGCGGAGTTCGATCGCCTCGTTGCCCTCAACGCACCCCTGGTCGAAATCAATGGCGAATGGGTCGAACTGCGTCCACAAGACATTCGCGCGGCCCAAACCTTTTTTGCCAGTCGCAAAGACCAGACGGCACTTTCGCTAGAAGATGCCTTGCGGATTAGCACGGGTGATACACAGACGATCGAGAAATTGCCCGTCGTCAGCTTCGAGGCATCGGGGCCCTTACAAGAATTGATCACCACTCTCAGCGGCAATCGGCAAATCGAAGCACTGCCCACGCCTAAAAACTTCCGGGGTACACTGCGTCCATACCAGTCACGCGGGGTCGGCTGGCTGGCCTTTCTGGAACAATGGGGTTTGGGTGCCTGCCTTGCCGACGACATGGGCTTGGGCAAAACCATTCAGCTCATCGCCTTTCTGCTGCACCTGAAAGAGCAGAAAACCTTGGAGTATCCAACATTACTGGTTTGCCCAACCTCCGTGCTGGGCAACTGGGAGCGTGAGGTGAAAAAGTTTGGGCCGACGTTGACCGCCTTTTTGTACCACGGCGATAAGCGACCGCAAGGGAAAGCCTTTGCCAAGGCAGTGCAGGGCAAGGATCTCGTGATTACCAGCTATGCGCTCATTCATCGCGATATCAAAAGTTTGCAGCCGATCGCGTGGCAAGGCGTGGTGCTAGACGAAGCGCAGAATGTCAAAAATCCGGACGCCAAGCAATCTCAAGCAGTGCGAGAGCTTGACGCTCAGTTTCGCATTGCGCTGACGGGCACGCCTGTCGAAAATCGCCTGTCCGAACTCTGGTCGATCCTGGATTTCCTGAATCCTGGCTACCTGGGACCCAAAAACTTCTTCCAGCGCCGCTTTGCTACCCCAATCGAGCGCTATGGTGATACGGCCTCCTTGGCAACCTTGCGATCGCTCGTCCAACCCTTCTTGCTGCGTCGCCTCAAGACCGATCGTGACATTATCCAGGACTTGCCCGAAAAGCAGGAAATGACGGTTTTCTGTGGGCTTTCCTCCGAGCAAGCCTCCCTCTACCAGCACACCGTCGAGCAATCGCTGAAAGACATCGAAGCCGCTGAAGGCATCCAGCGCAAGGGCATCATTCTCGCGCTGTTGGTCAAGCTGAAGCAAATCTGTAATCACCCAGCGCTTTTCTTGAAGGAAGACGGCGGGGAAGGAAAGGATAAAGGCTCAAGGATAAAGGATAAAAATAGTGACAATGATTTAGCCGTTAGCCTTTATACTTCAGCCTTCCTCACCCGCTCTGGCAAGCTTCAGCGTTTAGAGGAAATGCTCGAAGAAGTTGTGGCAGAAGGCGATCGTGCCCTCATCTTTACTCAATTTGCAGAGTGGGGAAAACTGCTGAAAGCGCATCTAGAACGGCAACTGGGACGCGAAACCCTCTTTCTCTATGGCAGCACATCGAAGAAACAACGGGAAGAAATGGTCGATCGCTTCCAGCACGACCCTCAAGGCCCACGTATCTTTATCCTGTCGCTCAAAGCCGGTGGTGTTGGCTTAAACCTGACTCGCGCCAATCACGTCTTCCACTTTGATCGCTGGTGGAATCCCGCAGTTGAAAACCAGGCAACCGATCGGGTCTTTCGCATTGGGCAAACTCGCAACGTGCAAGTCCACAAATTCGTTTGCAACGGCACGCTTGAAGAGAAAGTACACGAACTCATTGAAAG
Source organism: Stenomitos frigidus ULC18 (assembly GCF_003003795.1). GTDB lineage: Bacteria > Cyanobacteriota > Cyanobacteriia > Leptolyngbyales > Leptolyngbyaceae > Stenomitos > Stenomitos frigidus_A. The sequence goes on from NZ_PVWK01000083.1 coordinate 133,979, forward strand.
CAAAAAAGCGCTGGCTGAGAACGTCATTGGTACTGGCGAAAATTGGCTCACAGAGCTAGACACAAATAGCTTGAGAGACTTGCTGTTGCTCGATCGCAGCGCTATCATTGGCGAAGAATGACGGCTGTCACCAGAACCCTTTGACCTTGGTTGGATAGCTGGCAATTTGTGCTCTTTACATTTTCGTTCTTTGCATAAGAAAAGCTCGATCGTGCTGCCAGCCATATTGCGGTCTATGACCATTTCTCCTTGAGTCAATGACAAGGCAGTGTATTAAAAACACGTGAAGATCAGCGAAAACACTGGTAACGCACGCAGCAAATAATTAAACTTAATCCAATCATCAACCAAATAAACTGTCAATATAGACTGATTTAGAGCCTCGTTATCCCAAACAGTAGATTGTTGTAGGCAGTCCAACCCCTCGAAAGGTTACTATTAGGGGCTGCTCGATTCTATAAGGTTAAGTCCGACTGGGTGCAGTAAGCGAATGCCTCAGTGCCACCTACCAGGCGATCATCCAATGCGACTCATTGATTATTTCGAACGTCTATACATTATTCACTTACCTGAGCGCACCGATCGATACCAGGCTCTGAGTCGCGAACTCGCTGCCATTGGTGTTGATATCAAGGGGCCAAAGGTACATTTACCACCACCACCGCGTCCACTGGAGGCAAATGGCTTTCCGTCGATCGGTGTCTACAGTAACTTTATTAGGCACCTCGGAATTCTTAAAGAGTGCTTACAGGACGGGGTCGAGCGCGTTTGGATACTGGAGGATGATGCCATTTTTCGTCGTCGACTTCGACAAGAGGTCGAGCAGGACAAGCTGATCCAACGACTGGAAAAAAACGACTGGGATTTATGCTATCTGGGGCACGCGATCGAGCAGAAGGCTTTAAGCGCTTACCCAACCGGGCTTGTACCGTTCAATGGGGAATTTATCTGGGCGCACTGCTATTGTGTTCACGCTCGGGTGCTGCCTCAGCTAGTGCAATATTTTGAAGAAACGCTGCTCAACCCTCCGGGGCATCCTCGAGGTGGACGGCTCTACATTGATGGCGCGTTTACCCTTTTTCGCCGCCTTCACCCAGACGTGGTTTGTCTGGTAAGCAACCCTAATTTATCCAGCCAAAAGGGCTCACCCAGCAGTCTGGCGCATCGAAACTGGTACGATCGAATCGCTGCTACTAAACCTCTTGTGACAGCGAGTCGATTAATTCGTGATGAGCTATGGCGGTTAAATAGCTAAGGATCTCTCTAGCAAACAAAACACCCATAGGGGCACAAGGTGAACGGGTTAAAAGGCAAGACTCTGGCAAAACATGCCTGCACCCAATGGTAATTTTTTCTTGGACATCTCCTCAGTGAAACAGGGTCTAGAGGCACGCTGCGCGATCGCGTTGGCTGACGCTTGGATTGGTGGTGAGGTAATCGTGCAACCAGGTGCAGCCACGCGTCAGTAGATCATTGAGATTCAGGTTCCAGAGAATCACCGTACCGTCCTGGCTGGCCGAAGCAAGGGTCTTCCCATCAGGACTAAAGCTGACGCTCCTGACCCAATTGGTGTGATCACTAAACGTCTCTAGCTGCTGTCCGTCGAGGCTCCAAAGCCGAACAGTCTTGTCAGCACTGGCAGTCGCGATCGTTGAACCATCGGGGCTAAAGGTCAGTCCCATAATGAAACCACCATGACCTCTCAGCGTGTATAGCTGATCGCCACCCCGATTCCAAAGCTTCACAGTGCCATCGTCACTACCGGTTGCAAGTATTTGGCTATCGGGGCTAAAGCTAACTGAGCCAATGGGACCACTTTGCCCTTTCAGCGTCGTAATCAAGTCTCCACTTACGCTCCAAAGATTGGCAGTGGCATCGTCATTGCCAGAGATCAGGAAGCGACCATCGGGGCTTAAGGCAAGGCTCAGAATGGCTCCGTTATGACCTTGTAGCGTTTTGAGTAGCTGTCCCTTAAGGCTCCAGAGCTTAAGAGTGCCATCTTCGCTGGCAGAGGCGATCATTTGCCCGTCGGGACTGAAAGCCACGCTCCACACGGTTCCTTGATGACTTTTGAGTGTTTGTAGGATCTGTCCCTTGAGGTTCCAGAGTTTAACGGTGCGATCTTCGCTAGTAGAGGCGATCGTTTGCCCATCAGGACTAAACGCCACGCTGAGAACCCGTTTTTGGTGACCTTTAAGCGTCACTCGTTCTTGACCATTGCGGTTCCAGAGCTTCACCGTATTGTCGCTGCTGCCTGTGACTAGTGTTTGTCCATCGGGGCTAAAGCGAACACTGTTCACCATGTCGCGATGCCCACTCAGCATCACAAGTGGTTGTGATTCGACCGCCCAGAGTTTGACCGTGCGATCGCCACTGGCAGAGACCAGCGTTTTGCCATCGGGGCTGAAGTTGACGCTGTTGACCCAATTGCTATGTCCTCGCAGGGTTTTGATTGTTTCACCATTCAGATTCCAGAGCTTGATGGTGTTATCTGTGCTGGCCGAAGCTAGCAGCTGACCATCGGGGCTAAAGCTCAAACTTTTGACTGCGTCGGTATGTCCAGTGAGTGTCTGTAGTGCTTGTCCAAACGCTTGTGGCGCGGTTCGATCGACTGACCACAGTTTAATGGTCTGATCTTCACTAGCAGAGGCAAGGGTTTTACCATCCGGACTGAAGCGGACGCTGATGACCGAGTCGGTGTGCCCTGTCAGCGTTTTGAGCGGCTGTCCGCTGCTTGTCCAAAGTCGCACACTGAAATCGCCATTAGCTGTTGCGATCGTTTGCCCATCGGGGCTGAACTGAACGCTAGAGACAGCAAAATCCAACGCTCTGAAGGTTTTCACCGCCTTCCCGTTTAGACCCCACAGCTTGACGTTACCATCTTCATCAGACGAGGCAATGAGTTTACTGTCGGGGCTAAAACTCACGCTCAAGACTTTAGCAGTATGCCCTTTCAGCGTTCGCAGTAGCTGTCCTTCACGGCTCCACAGGTTGACCGTACGATCGTCACTGGCAGAGGCGATCGTTTTGCCATCGGGGCTAAAGCTGACGCTGTTGACGCGATCGCGATGACCAGTGAGTGTTGCCAAGTGTTGCCCCTCACGGCTCCAGAGTTTAACAGTTTTGTCAGCACTAGCGGAGACGATCCTTTGACCATCAGGGCTGAAACTGGCACTCATCACGTAGCCCAGATGTCCCTGTAGAGTGTTTCGCGCATTCATGCCATAAACGACGTGCCGCAACGCTGCAATGACCTGTAGCTGGGTAGCGGGTGTCAAAAACCAGCCAATGTGCTTGAGCTGCTGTCCGGCTTGTAAGCCTTGAACCAGGGCATCTAGCTCCAACCCCGAAGCCAGGAGGTGCTCCGCACCAGCACTTTGGGCGATCACTTCGACTTTGTTTTTTTGCTTGAAGGCAAAGCCTGCTAAACCCAAAGCGACCACGAAAAAAGCACTGACAACACCTGTTAAAAACTGCTGACGGATGACATCAGCCTTGTGTCGGTTGGTCTCAGCTTTGCGGCTGGTGTTGATAAAAGCGCCTTGCAGTTCGCTAGGCTGTGGCTTTTTCCCCGCTGCCTTTGTCAGCCATAGCTCTGCGTCTTCCAGGTCGCTACCGCGCAAGAGAAAGCTGTCGTCCCTGATTTTTTGATCCCATTCGATCGCCCGCATTTGTAAGCGAGTGTGGGCACGAACATACTCTAAATCAGTTTCTAGTGCCGTTGTTAGGATTTGGAGGGTGCGATCGGGGTCATCGCTTTCGCGAAAAAAAAGCCAGTTATGTGTTGCTAACGCAGGATGCACATCTGCCGCATCGAAGCCTTCACGCCGCACGATCGGTACCAACCGTTTATGGTTCGCAACCGCGTGCTCAAGCTCCTGACGGCAGACTTTTGATGCCACTGAATCTGGGCTCAGCACAAAGAGGAAACTATTGGCGGCTTCAATGCCTGTCTGGATCGCTGCCCACCAGTCTTCGGTCGGCTGGATGTCTTCCCAGTCAACCCAGGGATCGTAGCCGAACTGCCGCAGCGACGCATCTAATGTCTGAACAAAGTCCTTGTCTTTACGCGAGTAAGAAATAAAGATGCCGTTACTTTGTCGATCGCTGGCGCTGCCTTGAACTGTTGTTATGCCCGTACCAGCCATGCAGTCCTCTCAAATGCCAACCTACCACCACAGCACTAATGCTCCCCATTCTCAGTATGAGAGTTAATGTGCTCTCAACGTGACAAAAGAATGTGTTCGTAATGATGAGTCAGCAGCTGTCAGCGGTTGGCTTCCTAACAGCTATCTACTGACTACTAACTACCGACCACTAACCACTAACCATTCATCTACCGCCCAATCAGTGAGCGTGCCGCTTTTGGTGCCAACTCCAGGCATGAGACAGAATCGTTTGCAGATCGGCGTATTGGGGATTCCAGCCCAGAATGCTACGGGCACGATCGCCGCTACCAACCAGCGCTGGAGGATCACCAGGACGACGCTCGTGCTCGATCGCTGTAATCTCTCGTCCTGTAATCTGGCGTGCCGTATCAATCACTTCGCGAACCGAAAAGCCATTGCCGTTACCCAGGTTAAAGATGGTCGTATTGCCACCGTTGAGCAGGTAGGACAGACCCAAGACATGCGCCTGTGCTAAGTCCGTCACGTGGATGTAATCGCGAATGCAGGTGCCATCAGGCGTGGGATAGTCGGTACCGAAAATGGCGATCGAGTCGCGTAGCCCCAACGCCGTTTGTAAAACTAGTGGAATGAGATGCGTTTCGGGGTTATGGTCTTCTCCCAAGCGTCCTTCGGGATCGGCACCGGCTGCGTTGAAGTAGCGAAAGCAAACCGATTTAAAGTCATAGGCTTTGTCAAAATCGGTCAAGACTCGCTCCACCATCAGCTTCGTCGCCCCATAAGGATTGATCGGGTTCTGGGGGTGATCTTCAGGAATGGGAGTGGTCTTGGGGACACCGTATGTGGCACAGGTAGACGAAAACACAAAGTGCTTCACTGAGGCTGCCAACATGGCTTCCAGTAGCGTGAGGGTGCCAACAAAATTATTTTGGTAGTACTTTGCAGGGTCAGTGACGGATTCACCCACGTAAGCATAGGCGGCAAAATGCATGACAGCGCTGATGTTACGGGTCGCAAACAGGTTATCGAGTAGGGCACGATCGCTGGTATCGCCTTCAATCAATTCAACCTTGAGCACCGTTTCAGCAATGTCTCGATGCCCGTAGACCAGGTTATCGAGCACGATGACGTGATAACCCGCTTGCTGGAGTGCCAGGACGGCATGGGAACCGATGTAACCTGCGCCGCCTGTAACAAGGATGGTTGCTTGACTCTGTGACATGCTGAATCGCCCGCTGCTTGATGTTCATTTATTTCTGGACTCAGTCTAATCCAAGTTTTGTGAAGACCCAGTAAATTACGTGAGTCCTCAGCCGTCAGACTATGAGGTAGTGATTTAGTTTTTTCGCGTCCCTAAACGACAACCCACCGTCCACTCTTGTGGGACTCGTGCGCCAGATCCATTAAGCGCTGCGAGTAGAGCCCATCCTCCAACGAAGGCGCGATCGCCCGTCCTGCATCAATGCCCTGTACCCAGCGATCGACAATCCGCATAAACGGTGCAATCCGACCATCCTGAAACGTTTCAGCAAATTCCAACCGTTGGGGAATCTCTAACTCTGTTAAGGGTTCGCCCAACTGACTGCCCCAGAGTTTGAAGCCGTGGACGTAATCTTTCTGATTGTCGCTGCCGAGGACGAGCGTGCCGCGATCGCTATACACTTCTAGCCAGTGTCCACGTCCCTGATACGCTGCTGCACTCAAGCACATCTGGCAGGGCGTGCCATCTGCCAACTCCAGCAAAATTGTGCAGACATCATCCGCATCGACGGGTTTTAATTGACCGCTTTCGGGATCGGGACGGGCTGGTACAGAGACACTCAAACGAGCACAGAGTTGCTTCACAGGACCAAACAACCACGCAATATAATCGAAGGCGTGGGAGCCGATCGCGCCCAGCGCCCCACCACCCTGATCCTTCCGTGCGTACCAGTTCCACGGGCGAGAAGCATCCGCGCGACTGGAGACGAGCCAGTCCACTTTAAGCAAGCGTGGTTTGCCAACGTAGCCCTCTGCCAGCAGTTCTGCCAGTCGCAGCCATGCCGGAATACAGCGAAACTCAAAATTGAGGTTAGCGACCACTCCCTTTGCGATCGCTAGTTGCTGCAAGGTTGCTGCTTCTGTGGCTGTCAGCGTCGTTGGTTTCTCGAGCAGTAGATGTTTGCCCGCATTCAGCACGATCGCTGCCTGCTCGTAGTGCAGAAAGGGGGGCGTCGAGAGACTCACACCCTGAACATCAGGCAAGGCGACAACGGCCTCGATCGTCTCACACGCATGAGGAATCTGATAGTGCTGAGCGATCGCCTCCGCTTTGGCGCGATCGCGGTGATAGACCGCCACAATCTGCGTTCGAGGATGGGCCTGAAAGCCTGGAATATGTACCTTTTGCCCAAACCCTGTACCGACGATCGCCACTCCAAGAGTGGACTGAGTAGAAGAAAGCATGTGGAATGGAGATGTTGGTTGTTAGAAAGAGTCACTGGTCAGTGGTCAGTAGCTAGTAGTCAACTCAAAACTCAAAACTCAAAACTCAAAACTCAAAACTTCCCCCTTCACCTCTCCCCCTCCCTCTTTCTTCAACCCTACACCCAATTTCCGCTACTATTGCAGGTAGCACGAGAGGAACCGCGATGTCTCCAGAAGTGGCAATAGAAACTGACTTGTCGCCGGATATAAGCAAGCTGGCGATCGAGGACGATACCCCTGTGGACAATCTCATTTCTGAAAAACAGCAACGCTTTCTGACTGAACCACTCTATAGCAATGCTTCAGCACTGGGTGGGAGAACCTTCTTGTTGGCAGCCAATGTCGGTGTGTTTTATGCCGTGCGTCAGCCGCCACTCGTCCCCGATGTGTTTCTCAGCCTTGATGTTGAAGTACCTCAAGCTTGGCGCGAAAAGAAAAACCGCACTTATTTTGTTTGGGAATTTGGCAAGCCACCCGATGTCGTGATCGAAATTGTCTCCAACAAAGAAGGTAATGAGTTAGGCAGTAAGCTGCATGATTACGCCCGGATGGGTGTGGCATACTATATAGTCTTTGACCCACTCCAGCAGTTAGGGAATGAGCCGTTGCGATCGTTTGAGCAACGAGCAGGACGCTATCAGGAAATGTCCACGTTCTGGTTAGAGGCGATCAGCATCGGTTTAACGCTTTGGGATGGCACCTTTGAAGGCAAAGATGATCGCTGGTTACGCTGGTGCAATGCTGAGGGTGTGGCGATCCCCACAGGAGCCGAAAACGCGGAACAAGAACGCCAACGAGCGGAACAAGAACGCCAACGAGCGGAACAAGAACGCCAACGGGCGGAACAAGAACGCCAACGAGCGGAACAAGCCGAAGCGAAAGCAGCACAATTGGCAGAGCGACTGAGAGCAATGGGCATCGACCCCGACGCTTAGGTAAAAAATTTCATGGCTCGGACTCCAACGCTGTCGTACGATCGCGGTACACTCATCCTCCATCCACCGCCGCGCGGCAAAGATTGGCTGGACTTTGCGACCTGGGACGATCGCGTCGAGCGGTTTCGTGTGCCAGCGATGCAGTACCGTAACCTCGTGTTGGCATTACGAGCAGCGGGAACGGAACTAGATGATCGCGCCAAAGCCTTTTATGATGTTGAACTGATCCCAAAGCTGGAGATGGAACCCTACCCGCACCAGCAGGAGGCTCTAGAGGCATGGATCGAGGCCGGACGAATGGGGTTGGTGGTCTTACCGACCGCCGCTGGAAAAACGTATCTCGCCCAGATGGCGATGCAGGCAACCAAGCGTAGCACGCTCATCATGGTGCCGACGTTAGACCTGATGCATCAGTGGTATGCTCATCTTGTGGCCGCGTTTCCGGATGTCGAGGTTGGTTTGCTGGGCGGTGGCTCCAGAGACCGAACACCGATTCTTGTTTCAACGTATGACAGTGCAGCGATCAATGCTGAAACATTAGGAAATCAATATGCGCTGCTGATCTTTGATGAATGTCACCACTTACCCAGTGACTTTAATCGTGTGATTGCTGAGTATGCGATCGCGCCCTACCGCTTAGGACTCACTGCCACGCCCGATCGCACTGATGGTAGACACGCAGATTTAAACACGCTCATTGGGCCAGAAGTGTATCGCAAAAGTGCTGAAGAACTGGCGGGTACAACGCTTGCCAAACACAAAGCAGTACAGATTAAGGTGCGATTGTCGGAGAACGAGCGTGATCTCTATGATGAACTGATCCAGGTGCGGAATCAGTTTTTGCAAGAGGCCAAAATTTTTCTGGGTTCCGTTCAAGGCTGGCAGCGGTTTGTGCAGGCAAGCGCTGGTTCTAAAGCGGGACGACGAGCCATGCTGGCACACCGAGAAGCACGCGCGATCGCCTTTGGCACTGAAGGCAAGCTGCGTGTGCTGGCAGACCTGCTGGCGACTCACTATCCCGAACGCACCCTCATTTTCACGGATGATAATGCGACGGTCTATCGCATTTCTCAGGCGTTCCTGATTCCAGCCATTACCCATCAGACAGGCGTGAAGGAACGGCATGATATTTTGACGAGTTTCAAGGCAGGAGACTATCGCACTCTGGTTGCTTCACGGGTGCTGAACGAAGGTGTGGATGTGCCCGAAGCCAGTGTCGCGATCGTCCTTTCAGGTACTGGCTCTACCCGCGAGTATATTCAGCGCTTAGGACGAGTGCTGCGTAAGGGCAAAACCCCTGACAAGCTTGCCTTACTCTATGAGGTCGTTGCAGAAGACACCAATGAAGAAAATGTTGCCCGTCGGCGTCGAGGAGAGCCATCCCGAACACAGCCGCAGCAGCTAGAATTAGTGCCGTCCCCACCGCTCTATCCCGTCAAGCCTATAGTAGTACCCCATGCGGCTGAGCCGCTCTCAGAGTGGACTGCAATACCTGTGAACCCGCCGCTAACACCGTCTGATCATGAGTAAGTAAGCTTGCTGCATTCGCATTCATGCATAATGAGATTTCACCATTTTCTCCTCATCATGCTCAAGGTAACTCCATTCGGGTTCGTTCTGGCATAGCCCTTCTCGGTTAAGCTCTAGCGAATGACATGCTTCAGCAACGGTAATAAAGGATGCCGCTAGAATTTAAACTGCTGCTTAGTTTGACTTTCAGGTTTAGTGTCTTATCGCCCTTTGATCGTGACTCTACTAGTGCCTTGGTCGCCGTAGTTCCTAACCACACTCACCCCAAAATACTAGTTTTTGATGAAGCAGGATTTGAAATTTTTTGCAATAATAAGGTCACTTAGTTGGCGTAAATTTTATCACTCTATCTTTCAGGCGTAGAAATACGATGTCAATTCCGGGTAAAGCTTCTCAAAGGCTCGGCTATTACTTTTATCTTCACCAACCTATAGTCTTAATGTTCACAGACAATCACGCATTTTATAAGTGTCTTAATTAATACATCCTCCTATAGGGGGATGTATTTAATCCATAAGTCTCTCATTGATGAACAGCTATTTAATTGAAACAGTAGCGAAGCAAAGTATCGCTAGCGCTTGCAGAGAGACCCACTTCCTGGCTTCTGCCTTTTTACGTCAACCAAGTCATTGCTTCATGACCGTAGCGTCTTTTGGGTGGCGACTTTAAGGCAAGTTGTTAGAATTGGTTATTCATTCATTTATTTCCTACAAATCTTAGGTCTTTAGTTTCTATGACTTATGCAACGAGCCGTCTTTCTATTTTTGTGGACGGGAACAATATGTTTTATGCTCAGCAAAAAAACGGTTGGTTTTTTGATCCAAAACGAGTGTTAGAGTACTTTACCAATGACCCGGACGTCAGCTTGATTAATGCCTTTTGGTATACAGGGCTGAAAGATCCCCAGGATCAGAGGGGTTTTAGAGATGCCTTGATTAGTTTGGGCTATACGGTTAGAACCAAAATTCTCAAGGAGTACTATGACGACAACTCCGGTCGTTACTCGCAGAAAGCAAATCTGGATATTGAGATTGTGGTGGATATGTTCAACACAGTTGAGCAGTATAACCGGGTCATTCTTTTTAGCGGTGACGGGGATTTTGAGCGCGCGATCGAACTCTTGCGTTCCAAAAATACCCACATTACCGTTGTCTCTACGGAGGGCATGATTGCCCGTGAACTTCGAAACGTCACCGATCGCTACATCGACCTGAATGCCATTCGCAAAGAGATTGAGAAAGCAGACTACTGAAAGGAAAAGGATGCAGGCAATCGGCTCAAGGTCAAACTGAATCTCTAAGTTTGGGACGTTAAGTTTAAGGCTCTAAGCGTCAGGCGGTTCTCCACTCCCTCTAGCCTGTACCTCTAGAATGGTGATATTGTCGCTTGCATGACAGCAGGAATCTCTACTTATGGAAACTCAACCCAATCACGATCGCGTCATTATTTTCGACACCACCCTTCGGGATGGCGAACAGGCTCCTGGTGCGGCGCTTAACATCGACGAAAAACTGACGATCGCGCGCCAACTTGCACGACTGGGTGTGGATGTGATTGAGGCGGGGTTTCCGTACTCCAGCCCTGGTGATTTTGAGGCAGTGCAAAAAATTGCTGAGGTCGTAGGCGCTGAAGGTGGCCCCATCATCTGTGGCTTGGCGCGGACGACGCACAACGACATCAAAGCGGCGGCGGATGCATTGAAACCTGCTGCACGTTCGCGCATTCATACCTTCATTGCCACGTCAGACATTCACTTGCAGTACAAGCTGAAGAAGTCGCGGGCTGAAGTGCTGTCGATCGCAGGTGAAATGGTCGCTTATGCCAAGTCCTTCGTTAACGATGTGGAATTTTCACCGGAAGATGCGGGACGCTCTGATCCAGAATTCCTCTATCAAGTGTTGGAACGCGCGATCGCGGCAGGTGCCACCACGGTCAATATCCCCGACACGGTTGGCTATACCACTCCCGCTGAATTTGGTGCGTTGACTCGCGGCATCAAGGAGAATGTGCCCAACATCGATCGGGCAGTCATTTCCGTTCACGGTCACAACGACTTGGGGCTTGCCGTCGCCAACTTCCTGGAAGCGGTGAAAAACGGCGCACGACAGCTCGAGTGCACCATCAACGGCATTGGCGAACGGGCAGGAAACGCGGCGCTAGAAGAATTGGTGATGGGTCTGCACGTCCGGCGGCAGTACTTCAATCCGTTCCTGGGTCGTCCGGTCGATTCCGAAGCGCCACTCACTAATATTGATACGCGCCAGATTTATAAAACGTCGCGCTTAGTGTCGAACCTGACGGGAATGCTGGTGCAGCCAAACAAGGCGATCGTCGGTGCCAATGCCTTTGCCCATGAATCTGGCATTCACCAGGATGGTGTGCTGAAAAATCGGTTGACCTACGAAATCATGGATGCTCAATCTATTGGTCTCACCGACAACCAGATTGTGTTGGGCAAACTATCGGGACGCAACGCCTTCCGATCTCGCCTCAAAGAGTTGGGCTTTGACCTCGCTGATCAAGAACTCAACAAAGCCTTTGTTCGCTTCAAAGAACTGGCAGACAAGAAAAAAGACGTGACGGATTGGGATCTGGAGGCGATCGTCAATGACGAAATCCAGCAGGCTCCCGAACTGTTTCGCCTCGAACTGGTGCAGGTTTCCTGTGGCGATCGCGCCCACCCTACCGCCACGATCGCCATCCGCACACCCGATGGTCAGGAACTCACCGATGCCGCGACGGGTACGGGTCCTGTGGATGCAGTCTACAAAGCCATCAACCGCGTGGTGAATGTGCCCAACGAACTGATCGAGTTCTCGGTGCAATCCGTCACCGCTGGCATCGACGCGATCGGCGAAGTCACCATCCGCCTTCGTCAAGGCGATCGCATTTTCGCGGGTCATTCTGCCAACACTGACATCATCGTGGCCTCGGCTCAGGCATACGTTAACGCACTGAATCGACTCTATGCGTCCTTGCAGCGCTCAGAAGAATCGGCAGAGAAGGTCGCGCTTGAGTTAAAGCCCAGGGAAGCAGCGATCGCGCTTGAAAGCTAGACTATGGCAGAAGCTTGACATCGCAGAGAGTACAGAAACTGGGCTCTGTGATGTCACAATTGTGGTGCCAACGGTGAAAGAGTCAAGCACTAATCGATGATTGAAATTATTGAAGCCGATCTCGGTGTATCAGCTCATGCGGTTGCCCTAGTTCAATTAATGGACGAGTACGCGCTGGACCTCATGGGTGGTGGTGAAGGTCTGTCCAACTATGTTAGAGCTAATCTCGCAACAGAGCTTGCACAGAGAAAAACGGCTCATGCCATTCTCGCGCTTGTCGAGGCTGAACCTGCGGGGCTGCTTATCTGCTTTGAAGGGTTTTCGACGTTTGCGTGTAAGCCATTGCTCAATATCCACGATGTCATCGTTGCTGCCCCCCACCGTGGCAAAGGATTGTCCAAATTGCTGCTACAGAAAGCGGAAGCGATCGCGTTGGCTTTGGGCTGCTGCAAACTCACACTAGAGGTACTGGAAGGAAACCACATTGCTCAATCAGCCTACAGGTCTTTCGGCTTTAATGGCTATGAGCTGAGTCCCCAGATGGGCAAGGCCTTATTTTGGGAGAAGAAACTGAGCGGTGGATGGATCGAAAAGCCCAGGCAGTTGAGCGATAATTGCGGTTGAACAACCCCGTTGGAGTGCATGTGCCGAGTCTCTTCGTCAGTGTTTAAATTTTCTTATCGACGTTCCATTGGCATGATCTCTGTCGCAAGTAGACTATGATGCAAGACGAAATTCTCCAGAAAGAACAGCAGTTTCATGACCAGTGGGCGGCGGTCATCGATGTCGATGGTATTCGTGTGGCTGACTATTTTGAAGCCTGTACCGCACCCGAAAATCGCTTTATTTTGAAGCAGCTTGGCAATCTGAGCGGCAAACATTTGCTCGATTTGGGTTGTGGAGCGGGTGAAAATAGCGTTTATTTTGCGACGAAAGGGGCACGCTGTGTGGCGGCGGATTATTCGCCGGGAATGGTGGATGTCGCGCTCAAGCTAGCGGCTGCGAATCACGTTGAAGTGGAAGGGAGGGTCGTGAATGCGATGGCGATCGATTTCCCTGACAACACCTTTGATATCGTGTATGCCTCCAATCTGCTGCATCACATCCCCGATCCGCGCCTTGCGATTCAGGAGATGCATCGGATTCTAAAACCAGGCGGCAAAGCGTGTTTTTGGGACCCGCTCAGACATAATCCAGTGATCAACGTTTATCGTCGCATTGCCACTGAGGTACGGACAGAAGACGAGACGCCGCTGGAGATTGGCATTGTCAACTTTGTGCGATCGCGCTTCTCCCAAGTCCAGTACGATACCTTCTGGCTGGCAACTCTGTGGATTTTTCTGCGCTTCTACCTGATTGAGAAGGTGAATCCAAACAAGGAGCGCTACTGGAAGAAGATTATTCTGGAACACGAGCGGTTAAAACCAGACTATCAGCGCTTGGAAGCGCTCGATCGGGTGCTCAAACAACTGCCACTGATGAAACGGTTTGCCTGGAATCTTGCCGTTGTTGCTACTAAGTAGGACGTGATATGACGCAACAACGATCACGGTTCTGGCAAAGAGTCTGGATCTATAGTCTCCTGGTGGCGATCGCGATCGTGATGCTTATCCCCCTGGTTTGGCTTCTTAGCACCTCGCTCAAGTCACCTACGGAAGATATTTTTCAGTTCCCGCCGCAGCTTTTTCCCAGCCAGCCAACGTTCCAGAATTTTGTAACAGTATGGAACGCTAATCCGTTTGGGCGTTACCTGTTCAACAGTACGTTAGTGGCAGTGCTGACGGTTGGGCTGAACCTGCTGTTTTGTGCGCTGGCAGCCTACCCTCTGGCGCGGCTCAACTTTCGCGGACGGGAAGTCTTCTTCACGCTGATTGTCGCCACGATCATGATCCCGTTTCAGATTGTGATGATTCCGCTCTATGTGCTGGCAGTGCAGTTGGGGTTACGGAATAGCTACCTGGGCGTCATTTTCCCCGCGATCGCCTCTGCCTTTGGGATTTTTCTGCTGCGACAAGCCTTTCAAGGTGTGCCCAAAGAATTAGAAGAAGCGGGACGGATGGATGGCTGCTCAGAACTGGGGATCTGGTGGTACGTGATGATCCCCGCGATTCGTCCGGCACTGGTGACGCTGGCAATCTTCGTCTTCATTGGCTCCTGGAGCGATTTTCTGTGGCCGCTGATTGTGCTCGATCGCCCAGAATATTACACGCTCCCTTTGGGGGTGGCGACCTTAGCAGGCACGTTTTCGCTCGACTGGCGTTTGATTGCGGCGGGTTCTGTCATTTCGATCGCCCCCATTCTGCTGTTTTTCATTGCCATGCAGCACTACATCGTGCCCACCGAATCTGGCAGCGGTGTAAAAGGCTAATCACTAAACCTTGCTGGCTGAGCTTTGAATGCTCACTGGCTTTGATGGATAAGCAATGCGCTGATGATTCGATTGTTGCCAGACTTCGACAAAGACCGCAGCGATTTGGGACATCTCCTCGCGGGTGAGACCAGACTCAATTAACTGCTTGTCTTGCCAACGGGCACGCAGAATTTTATTGATCATCGACAGCGCTTCTTTAGGAGTGGCGTCTTTGAGCGATCGCAGTGCCGCCTCGCACGAATCTGCCAACATCACAATGCCTGTTTCTCGTGATTGAGGCGCAGGTCCGTCATATTGGAACTCTGCCTCTTTGATCGGCGGCATCGACTTGCCCTGAGCGAGTCCATCTTGTACTCGTTGCTGTGCCTGATGGTAGAAGTAGGCGATCATCATCGTGCCCTGATGCTCCGGAATAAATGACTGCACGGCCTTGGGTAAGCGGTACTTCCGTGCCATGACGATGCCCTCGGACACGTGCTTTTTGATAATTTCAGCGCTTTTCCAGGGATTGTCAATCAGGTCATGCTTGTTGGGGCCACCCATCTGATTCTCGATAAAGCCCAACGGATCGTGCATCTTGCCGATGTCATGGTAAAGCGTGCCCGCTCTTACAAGCTCGACATTACAGCCGAGCGATCGCGCGGCGGCTTCTGCCAGAGTGGCAACAAACAGCGTGTGTTGGAAGGTCCCAGGAGTCTTGGCGGCAAGTTGTTTGAGCAAGGGGCGATTGGGGTTTGCCAGTTCAACGAGACGAATGGTCGTCACCAGGTCAAACAGTTGCTCCAGGTAGGGGCTAATCCCGATCGCCACAATGCTCCAGGCAAGCCCAATCAGACCATGAATCACTGTTGAACCAAGGAGTGTATAGAGGCCTGCGCCTGAAACTACATTGAACAGCAAGTAGAGCACGCCTTGAACAACACCCACCCCCGCTCCCAACAGCGCCAGTTCTTCACGCGATCGCAGCCGTCCTGCCATGAAACCACAGAGAATGCCGCCCACTGTACTAGACAGCAGGTGGCTGACGGGCAACACAGTGCCAATCGGTAAGCAGAACGTTAACAAGACCGCGACTGCAACACCCAGCGGCGAGCCGTAAAAGCTACCCACTAGCAATCCAACGGCTGGCAGATTCGTTGAAGGAACATGCAGTGCTAACAGCACGGGTGTACTTAAGGTGAGTAGCACAATCAGCACGCGATCGCGGCAACGCATCCCCGGATGAAACCGACGCTCTAAGAGCCAGTAGACGCCAACAGCGCCACCTATTACGATCCCAAAGCCCATCAAGCCAACCCAGTCCACACCACGACGGCTCAGCTTAAAGTCATCCAGTAGCGCAAAGTCAGCCGTGGTAATCGTCTCGCCAGCATGCACAATGGCCTCACCTTGACGAATAGACACCATCTCCGGCTTGACATCCTGCGCCGCTCGCTCTGCCATTAGCCGCGTCTGAATTTCATCCCTTACCAGGTTCGGCTGGAGTGATGCCAGCAACATATTGGTCGCGATCGTCTCTGCTTCGGCTGGCACCCAATCCTTCACCTGCAGTTTGACGGCCTCATCGAGAATAGACTGTGGCAACCCCGTAGGAATACCTTGTGCCAGAATCCGGTCGGCAGCTTGAAGGGTACGTGTTTGCGTTTGCCGCCATTCTGGATCAGTCAGGTTGAGTAGTGACGCATTGTAAACGGGTTTTCCCACTGGATTTATTGTCTCTGGCGCGGGTGCTTGGGGCAGAGATTTGAACGCCACAACATACCGCGATCGCGCTCGAGTAATCGCCTCCACCAGGGTGCTGTAGCCAGTAGCATCAACCGTACGACGATACGATCGCAGTTCGGTAAACGCTTTTTGCTGGTTTGCGTCCAGACCGACCGTTTTGGGTTCACGTCTAGCCGCAGCTATTTCCAGACGGGTCGGTACTCGGTTTGCCGCCGTGGCAATCTGGTTCCAATCTTGTGCAGACGCTTGCCGCAAATACGTTTGCACAGGGAGAGACAAAATCGCCGTTTTAGCGAAGGGAAAGGAACCTGCCAGTTGTCTCAGTTCATTGCCCTGGTTTAAATGCTGCTGAATCGTTTGCTCAATCCGCTCGTTGATTAACGGATCGAGCATCAGCACAGAGGTTGCCTCTTTGCGAGCAACCTTGCGTTTTTCCTCTGTGGCTTTGGTATCTTCGACAGTAGTGGCGGCGGGGGCAAAGATGGTTTGAGGCGCGGCCTTACCAACATCCAATTTGGGCGCATTGTAAAAGCGATGACCGATGACGCTGGTCAGTGAGGCAACCGTGACAGCCACCAGCAAATAAGAGCGAGAGGCACTGCCTGGAGACATTTTTAGCTTGGACACGGTTTGTCCATTCGGTTGCCCAGAAGAGCCGTTTGAACTCACTGTTAACGGTTGAGATGATCGCGTTGAAGGCAGAAGCTTGCGCAAACTTGGGTGACTGCTTGACATCTGATGCAACCGTGTCTTCCAATGTGTCCAAAGTTGCTTACTGCCCTGTAGGCTCGGTACACCCAGCGGTTGCGTCAGGCGATGAAGCAACTTCATAATGGCACCTGGTCGCCCTGTCGGCGGCAGCGACTGTAGATAGGACAGCGTGACTGAGAGAGAACGATTGCCATAACCCTTCCATTATAGAAAGCCGTTTTACCTTGAAGTAAAGCCGTATCACCACATATAGCTCTGTTAGACGCTCGATCAAGTTAGACGCATAATCAAGGTCTTACCGGGGACGAATCACCCCAGGAGCGGCGATCGCAAATCGGTTTGTTGCAGTTGCCGTATCGTAAACACCTGACCAGACAGCAAACAGATGAGCCACTAATTGATTCATCTCCTGATCCGACAGCCCCCACAGCAACGGCATTGGGCTGCCCGCACTCCATGCCAACGGCAACCCGTTGAGACTGTTGTAGGCACCGCTTAGAGCACCCGTCAAGGCACATACAACGGGCGCAATGACACCGCTACGCGCTGCTCGCAGCAGTGACAACGTTAGATCGTTGGGTGTACTGAGAAAACAGTAGAATGCCAGCGCAATCGCCCTGCTGTCCAAGTGAGTGGCCCGAGCCCGTAGCTGCTCGATCGCCATATGAAGCCCAGCACCCTGTTGGAGGAGGGTTTGAGCCTGCTCCAATGTGTGCATCAAATCTAGCAGGAGAGCCGTTGGATTGGCAGTACTCTGTTTCAGGTAGGCCACAGTTTGGGGCACTAATGCCAGGCGATCGAGGCGGTCTTGAAGCAACTGGGCGATCGCATAGCTGAATGCCAGCGCCCCAGCTTCAGTGCCAGGAGGACAGCGCCAAAGGTTGGCCGTTTGAACCAGTCGCTGCTGTTGGCTAGGTTCGTTGTCGTGAAAAAATAAGGTAACAGGAAGCATCGCCAGTGCGCTTTCAGCAGCGATGAAGGCGATAGGTGAGTGTGGTCGATCCAGCACAGCACTCATTGCCATTCTGTCAGCCGCAAGGCGAACACCGATCGCTGCCATTTCAAGTTCGTTCCAACGCCCCGCTTGAACAAGCACACGAGCACAACTGATGGCGGCATTGCCCCAAGGAGTTGAAGGCGTAGAGGACGCGCTGCCTCCAGGCATGATCCCAGGGTGCCAAGCGGCAAGATTAACTGGAGCCAGCGGCGACGCCTCTTGATTGGAGGCACTAACACCCTCTGGTTTCAAAGGTTGCCTTAACCGACTGTAAGCCCCCAGCGCATCCCCCAGCGCCGCTGCCAGCAATGTTCCCTGAAAACGGCTCAATAGCGAATAGCGCATCGATCGTCGATCGCTCCTGTTACGTCTTGCTTAAAGTGGACATCCTTGCGAGAACCATCCTGCACTGGGCGATCGTCGCAATGCGTGTGATCATCACAACAAAACGGACATTACAACAGGATCAAACCTCATGGCGCTTACCCGTTTGATGTCCTACTTCGTTTCGATCGGCCTCGCGCATTCTTTTAGAGACTCAGCCTCACTTATTGAAGCTGAGATTTAAGAAACTCTCTAGTTGCATTCGATCCTGACTCACCTATAGTAGCTCTAGGGTAAAGTCACTGGAACGAAACCGCTCCAATGAGCGTCTTTCCTCTACCCAAGATCGGCTGATCAAACACTACTTTCACCGACTAGCATCCTTAAACATCTTTCCATTCTTTACAGAAGGATTCCAGCAATGGGCAATACGCGGGCAACTTCATCTAAGCTTCAAACGTTGACTTTTGGGCTGCTTCGCCGCACAGCCTTAAGTTTACTGGCAGTGAGCTTAGGCTATACCGCACTCGTTCACGTAACGACAGCCAGTGCTTTCAGCCAAGTCACTGGTGCCGCAACCACCGACACTACTGGAACCGCCCCTACTAGTGACCTGATCCGTCCAACGTTGAAACCTGGCAGTCGAGGAGCAGAGGTGACTGAACTGCAAGCCGCTCTCAAGCTGTTGGGATACTACGGTGGTACCGTTGATGGGTTCTATGGTCAGAGCACCGTTTCGGCTGTTTCCCAGTTTCAGCAAGCGGCTGGTTTGGGTGCCGATGGCATTACGGGACCCGCCACGTGGAATCGTCTTTTTCCAGCAGCAGCAGAAATCCCAAGTACATTACCCACAGCGACGGCTACAGTTCCTAATCCAGCCGTCAACACCGTGGCACCAGCCGTGAGTGGCTCAGCATCATTCCCGGTGCCAGCGGGAGCCAGTCCAACGCCTTCCAGCAGTAAACCGACCAGCAGTTCACGCCCCGCCGCGAAGCCGGCTCCTGTCAAAGTGTCTCCAACACCAACCAAACCAGCAGCTGAAGCCCGTCCAGTCACAGCGAATACACCCACCACTGCATCCGTAACCTTGCCGACCTTAAAGCAAGGGATGAAAGGATCAGCTGTGCTGGCACTCCAAGAGCGGCTACGATCGCTCGGTCTCTTCAAAGGCACAGGTGATGGTGTGTTTGGTGCCGAAACGTTGACCGCTGTGAAAGCCGCCCAACGCCGCTTCAAGCTTGAGCCGGATGGAGTGGTTGGTGCAGCGACCTGGAGTGCGCTACTCCGATAGTACCGAGATTGCAGTTGAAAGATGGCCTGAGATTCAGTAGATTTCGCGTAGCTACAAGGTCTGTTCTGTCCATAGACTGAGTAAGCGATCGCACCCCGCCCGTTGTTGCACGGGTGACTTTGGCAACCGTCAGCAAATCTGCCAATTGAGCGCAGCTGTTGCACGGTTTTGACATCCGCTGTCAGGCAACTGTTGGCAGCTAACGGTGAGTACTGGCACTGAGCAACGGTCTGGCAGTCTTGAAGTCTTGAAGCATTTATGGCTAAGCGACAGCGATCGGCACTAGCAAAGCAAAGCCTCACTCAAGAGCTAGAGTCTGAAAAGCAACTCTCTGAAGAGGCTAACACAGCCAAAAGTGAGTTTCTTGCCAACATGAGCCATGAATTACGAACCCCTCTGACGGGCATTTTGGGCTTTTCTAGCTTGCTGCTCAAGCAAATCTTTGGGCCTCTGAACACAAAACAGCAACAGTACGTCGAGAATACTGCGGCTTGTGGCGAACACTTAGGGACGGTGACGCTGACGGTTGAAAAGACTGACGGCAGAAGGCTAAAGGATAAAAACACCTTTTTCATCTGCTTTCATGTTGCTGATACAGGGATTGGTATTGCACAACAGGATATCCCCATACTGTTTCAGCCCTTTCAACAGCTTGATAGCGGGCTCGATAAAAAATACCAGGGCATTGGTATAGGGCTGGCACTTGCCCGTAAATTGGCTCAACAGCACGGTGGCGACTTGACTGTGACGTCCGAGCCTGGGCGTGGTAGGTGCTTTAGCCTGAGTTTGCCACTGGAAGACGGTGTTTCATAGCAGGCATTGGAAAATAGCTGACAACGGTTTTAGGAGCATGGATTAAATAAAAGCGGTAAATTGTCTGCCGGTAGGGGCGTTTCGCGAAGCGCCCCTACGATCGTTAATCGCCCTGAAGCCAGTTTAGATTGGCATTATTTCTGAGTGGCTAGTTTGCAGTACAGTCGCTTTCTCTGCTTGCCACAAAACCTTGCCCTGGTAAACCGTTGCCAACACATCTTCTGGCGTCACCCGCGTCACGATCGAGGCTGGGATGTGTTGACTCGATCGCAGATGGGGCTGATGAAAATTCAGCACAGTATAATCAGCCGGCAAGCCAGTAGCCAAATAGCCATAGGTATCGCCCCCCAACACAGGACGAATATTGCTAGTCACCATTTTGAGTATGGCCTGTGGCGCGGGTTCTTTGGCATTCCCAAACTGACTCTTTGCCACCTTGTAGGTAAAATCTAACTCGGCCAATAAGTTAGGGCTGTTGAGCAAGCCGTTATCCGTCCCTAAAAGCAGATTGGCGTTGCTTTGCAGCAATGGTGCAATGGGAGGCAGCGGTAAACCAAGATTGGCATTTGCCCGTGGGTTAAGGACAACATTCACCTGCTGCTGTGAAAGTAAGGCAATGTCGTCTGCGTTGGCGACGGTTGCATGGATCACCAGGTGCGGCTGATAGAGCTCTAACGCTCGTTCGAGGTCGCCGCGGCCTGTTAGCGCCAGACTCACGTCCCGATAGCCCTCGTTCTCTAAGCAGTGGATGGCACGCAACTGCTGCTGCTGGGCGGTGAGCTGATAAATTTCGAGCCATGCTGCATCGGTCAGATCGTTCATGGTGCTTTCGGAAAACCCGTCTGCGATCGCCAAGACAGCTTTCAGTTCCGCGATCGCCTCCTTGGTCAGCCCCACCTGGTTTTGCTGTAGCTCAGCGGCTGTAAACGGCAGTTGGTTGAATTGCCCCAAAATGATCGATCGCACTCCCGTTGCCTCAGAGGCACGCCGAAGCAATTGCGAGCCGTACACGCCTTGTTCCCGAAAATCAAGATGCCCGATCGTGCCCGTACGAGCCATGTAGTGCAGATGGTTTGTCATCTGCCTGAGATGGTCTGCCTCTGGCTGTTGAGCCAAGCGACGATACTTGTAGCCATCGGGCCGAAAGAAGCCCTGCTCCAGGGTCATCCCCGTCGCGCCGTCAGGAGCAATCGCATCTCCTAGATGGGTATGGCTGTTGTACATCCCCGGCAGAATGACCAGGGCGCCCTGGTCGATCGTCTGACAGGGCGCACCGAGCACAATGGCTGCGATCGTGTCACCTTTGACCGTAAAGCGGTGACAGTGATGCGGTTCTAAGTCAGGACCGTGCAAAATAATACAGTTGGTCAGTTCTAACATAGAGCCGTTTTTGGTGAGGACTGGCTAAAAAACAACGGCAAAGTTTGGATTAGCGTTCAGCGTTTAGCGTTCAGCATTTAGGAACAAGCATTTAATCACTCCGGCATTTCCCGTAGGGGCGCACGCCCGTGCGCCCCTAACTGCAAAGAATTTGTCGATTTTATTTCATCCACGATCCTTAGAGAAAAGCTGATGGCTGACGGCTGATAGCTTAAACCCATGACGTTATTTCTTGACAGCGCCTAAGGCCGAAATGAAACGGTTTGTAGTGGATGAAAAGGCCTCAAGAGAGACGATCGCAGTGGAGGCTGGGATGTGGCTACTCCCGTGTGGAACTGCTTACCGGAGCGATCGTTCAGGCATCACCTTAACCAGGAGTGCATACAAAGCAGCCGCAACAATAATGCCATTAATGGGCGGTACACCAAAGGACAATTGACCGGAAACGAACGCAGTCGTAGCAGCGACAACGTAGGCGATAATGCCCGCCCAGTTAAACGCAGGCAGCGGCGACTCCAAAGACGGAAATTCGCTCCGATGTTTGAGCCAGAAATCAACCATGATGATGCCGCCGACGGGTGGAATCACCGATCCCAGGAAGATCAGATAGGGAATGACCTGGCTGTAAATCCCGCTGAGTGCCAGAAAGTAAGCAAAGGTTGAACCACCCAAGACAAAAAGAGTCCGCTTTGTGGTGCGAAAGAAGTTAGCACCCGCCATAGAAAACGCGTAAATGGTGTTGTCTTGAGTCGTCCAAACGTTGAGAATCAGCAGAATTAGACCCCAAAACAAAAGTCCTTGCTTTGCCATGGCCTGGATAATGTCTTCACTGCCGTACACCAGGGTGCAAAACGCACCTGCAAAAACGAGGATGCCATTGATGCCAAGGAAGGCGAACAGAGTGCTGCTGATCGCATTTTTGCCCGTATCAGCAAAGCGGCTCCAGTTTGTCGCTTGAGTGCCACCAGAGATAAAGGTACCAATGACTACGGCAAGACCCGCAGAAAATTCCAATGGTTTCGTGGGTTGGATGGCCTGCAATTGAGCGAAGCTGCCCCCATCTTTCACCGCAATGCCTAAACTGATGGCTAACAGCACCAGCATGGCTGGGACGGCAAGACGGCTCAGCCAATCCATTGCTTTGTAACCGAAATAGGCAGTGGCACAAAAGCCATAAGTGAAAATCAAGATCACCAACCAATTGAGCGATTCGGGTAGCCCAATCAATTTATTGAGAGCTTGAGCGACAAACGCGTTAGTGACCGCATACCAACCGATTTGGGTAATACCTAAAATGAAATCAACCCAACGAGAACCGATGCTGCCAAAGCTAAAGCGTGCCATCAAGACAGTCGCCAGCCCACTTTTCTGCGCAATGTAGCCCAATGCCGCACAGTAACCGCCCAAAACTAGATTACCAATGACAATCAGCAGAATTAAGTCTGGAAAGAACTTGAAGCCTGGACCAATTTGTCCACCCGCAATTAATGTTGTGGAGGTAAAGGCAAAGCCCATCAGCAGCGGTGCTAAAGACCAGATAGAGCGACGGGCCTCTAACGGCACTGTACTCAGAGGGTAGTCTTCTTTCTGGGACGATCCCTCAGCAATTTTCGGTTCAAGGGTTGCACTCATCGGAAACACCGTTTGTTTGTTGCTGGTATCTTAAAAAGGCTGTCAGCAGGGTTCTGTATTCTCTACTACGGTAAGATTGCCTTTAGAGGTGACTGTTTCACGAAAACGATCAGTTTCTAGTCTATTACCTACCGATTCCTGACATTGCCTCCAAGATTTACAGAAATCCTTACCGATATGTCTCCTGAAGCATCGATCCATGTACTCTGTACCCCAACAATTCCAATGGGCAGGTAGCTCATCAATGAGCGCAAAGTAATGATTAGACTGAATTAATCAGTTCAAAGTGAGGTGATAATGCCAGCACCCATGAACGGTTCCAATGAACCGCAAGCTCATCTCCAAGAGCAGCACTTTGAGGTCGATCGGCTGGATATCGAAATTATGGGACTGCTCCAACAAGATGGACGCATGCCCTATAGCCTGATTAGTCGAACATTAGAGGTTTCAGAAGCAACGATTCGGTATCGGATCAAACGGCTGATTGAGGAGAAAGTGATTGCTATTACGGCTTACATCAACTACGAAAAACTAAAGTTTTCTAGCATCGCCTGCATTGAGTTAGAAGTCACACCCGCCTTTTTTAAGGAAACAGTGCTCATACTAGCTGACATGGCGAAAGTGAGTTTTTTGGCGGTTGTGACGGGGCAGACTAATATTACGCTCGAATATGTGTATGAAGATAATGACGACTTAATACGCTTTTTGAACGATCTAAAAAGCATGGAAGATGTCACACAAGTAACTTCCAGAATCATGCTCAAAGTGTATAAGTCTCAATACCCGATTCAGCTAAAGCGCTAAACCGAATGAGCCATTGACCGCCCTTCAGTAAGGCATGACGCTATTAGCATTCTTACCCTTTATATGTCCCTACTTGAATCATCGTTATGCGGTTTTTGCCAAAGGGGACTGTTCATATTGGGTGAGCAGATCTGCTGGATCGTTGTAGATGGCGATCGCGCCAGCTAATTGAGCATCACTAAAACCACCACACCGAACTGCAATCGTGCGCACTCCAGCTTGATTAGCCGCTTCAATATCAAACGGTGTGTCGCCTAGCATCACTACTACATGGGGTTCCCACTGTCCTTTCTGCAACGCTGCGTTAACAATATCAGGGGATGGTTTGGAAGCCTCTGCATCGTTCGATGTCGTTGCTTCGGGCAGCAAAGTATCGACTTGCGCCACTTTCAGCAACACTTCAAGCTCTTCTGTCGTAGCCGAACTAGTCACAAGCAGGTGTAGCCCAGAGGCTTGCAGCTTTTGGAGAAGTGCTCGACTGCCGGGGGAGGCTGTTAGCTGAGACGCAAACTTAGTCAGAATCAGCTCTTTGCGGCGATCGCCGATCGCTTTGCCGAGGCCATCCTTATCATTTACGCTGGTACCAGCATTGGAATGACCTGATCACCTCCCATGCCGATGAGCGATCGTACCGTTTCATAAGGCACTGTGTGGTCATAAGCCGCGAATGCCTCTACCCACGCATGGGCATGGGCATCATTGCTCAACACCGTACCATCAACATCCAAAAGAACACCCTTCAACGTCATGTCAAACGCCTCTCATCACAATCTCGATCGTCGCACTGTACTCAGCCCGATTCATCATCTGATTGGCAGATCTCCACCCTTTCACTACCCTTTCGCCGCAGTTGATCAATCACCGTTTGTAGCTGTGATCGCAGTGCCGCTGCCATTTGATAGGTTGTGCGTGTTGACGTTTGCTTCGCGTCGGGTGCCGCTTGCTCCCATGGTTGCTGGATAGGCTGTATGTGGTACTGCAAACGAGTGCGCATTGCCCAAACACCCATTGAGGGAAACAGCACAAAGACCAGCACGAGTGGCGACAGCGGAAACAGTGGCATACCTAACCAGCGAGCCAGCCAGGGTAGGTTGAGCGTCAAAGGATGCAGCAACTCACTACCGATGCAGACGACAGGCAGTACTGGCACACGATCGCGCAGGCTGAGGCGCAAAAAGCTGGGATCAAACGTTGCCAGTTGATACCGTTGCTGCCAACCTTTACTCAACCCCCGCCAACTCTCAGGTGCGTAAAGCAAAACGCGTGCCTTGGCATGACTGGTATGAGTTGTCACAGCAAGACTTTGTCGCTCGGCTCTTACACCGCCCAGCACGTGTGCCCAGCCCCGTGGTAACCACCACATGAGCCAGGGATGATCAAAAAAGATCGGGTGTGCCAGCGGCTGTACAGACCAATCGCGTTGTCGGCTCAGCAACAGACCTAAGCTCACAAAATCCCACGGGAAGCACATGCCTGCGTGGTTCATCGCTACAAGCAGCGGCCCGTTTGCAGGCAGCCGCTCAAGACCATGCAGGGTGGCACGAAAATAACGATCGACGATCGGCGTCAAGATTTCTTCCTGAAACGCTTTTTGATACACCGGATCGGGTTCGGTAGTCAAGATCGGTGCAGACGGTTGAACCAGCGATCGCACCTGCAGCCGCAACCAGCGCAGCGCCAGCGCCAGGTAAAACCCACCTGGCAGTAAAAAGAGCCCGTACTCCAACCCGTTCCAGCCGTTCACATCGGGCTTGTAGTGCTGCCAATGGCGATTAAACAGAATCAGCCATCCGGGAGGATACCAGAGACAAAACCAATCAAACCAACCAAAGCGATAGGGCTGAATCAACGCACTAACCCGCTAACGATTCCTCGCTCTCCAAGTCTTTACCTGTTGTTGGCAGTTCTAAACAGTAGCCAGCCCCGTAGACCGTTTTGATGTAATGGGGATGGCGTGGATCAGGTTCCAATTTGGTTCTGAGATGGCGCACGTGAACCCGAATCGTTTCGATGTCATCATTGGGGTCATAGCCCCAGACCTCTTTGAGGATCTCGCTTGGCGAAACGGTTTGACCATGCCGTTGCAGCAGGCAATGCAAGAGCTCAAACTCCAAATGAGTCAGCTTCACCGTCTGCTCAAACCAAAGCGCTTCAAAGCGTTCCGGGACCAGAGTTAACGGTCCGTAATTGAGAATTTCACTATGCTTGGCAGCTTGAGGAATCCGATCGGTGCGACGCAGCAGTGCCCGTACCCGCGCCAACATCTCCTCAATTTCAAACGGCTTGGTGAGGTAATCATCGGCACCTGCATTAAAGCCTTCGACTTTGTTTTGCGTCTGACTTAGAGCCGTCAGCATCAAAACGGGAATATCGGATGTGCGCTCATCGCGGCGTAGGCGCTGGCAGACTGTAAAGCCGTCTACTTTAGGTAGCATCAAATCCAGCATCACCAGATCGGGCTGTAGCTGCAAAGCCATCGCTTGACCCTTAACGCCATCAGGCGCCTGACTGACATCATAGCCAGCCATTTCAAGATTGACGGCAACGAGTTCTGAAATTGCAGGGTCATCGTCGATGACGAGTATCCGGGGCATCGTTACAAAGGAAATAAAGTGCTGATTGCTTGTAAGTGTTAAGGCATTACGAAGATGTCTGTACAAATTATAAGCAGGGAAGCTAAATCTTTTTTAAAGAAAGGCAATCTTTCTGAAAAGAATAGTTTGGGTTGGCGTTGTTTACGCCAAGAGGCATTGAGGGACAAGCAACTGAGGGACAAGCTGTGTGCCCCTTCTAAGCTCAGTTTCTAACGCAGCGAACGATCGGCTGCGCGCTCTGCCAGCGATACACGATCGCTGGCCTGGTTTTAAGTGCTTTTGAAACCGATTGCCCTCCAGAGGTCGCAAGCTCGTATGCTGCGTGAAATGGCTAAGTTGTCGACATCTATGCTCTAGGAAGCTGGCTCCCTGGTGATGACGATCGTACAACAGCAAACCCACGTGGGCGATGATGGGTGCGATCGTCGTTGATGAGAAGCAGTGAATGTCAGTGGAACGGTAGCCTTACGCTGTGCGGCAGAATCCCTTAGAATGCTGGTGGCTTATGCTTGTCCTTATGTAGGCATTGGGGCTGCCGACCGATCAGGGTTAGCAATGTTCTCTGTGATCGGATTGTGATCAATAGACGTCTAAAATTGACCAGACTTTTAAACTAGAGAAAACCTACAGTTGCTAAAACATTGATAGTACTTGCAGTGGTGGTGGTTGCTCTGCTGGGGGCAAGCATTTATGAAGCTAAATTACGTCGCATCGCGGAAACCGCTCCCACGTTAGCGATCGCAACTAGCAGCAGTGATCGCTCACCGTCAGCCAGCAGCCAGCAGCCAGGGACGATCACCCTTCCTCTCGTTTCGGTGATCATCCCTGCCTATAACGAAGCAGACAATATTGAAGACTGCATTCTCTCTGTCTTGCAAGGAACACCGCCCTCAGCGCCACTGGAGGTTTGGGTGCTTGACGACCAGTCGAGTGATGACACACTGGCGATCGCTCAAACGCTGCAGCAAACTCTTAACGATCCCCGTCTACGGGTACTGGCAGGTAAAGCCAGACCCGATCAGCAAACCTGGATGGGTAAAAATTGGGCCTGCACTCAGGCCGTCGAGCACGCTAGAGGAGCGTTTTTATTGTTTCTGGATGCAGACGTCAGGTTAAAGCCAGGGGCGATCGTCGCTGCTCTTGAATTCGTACAAGAAAACCAGATTGATTTGCTCACCTTATGCCCAGAAGTGGTCTGTGGTTGCCTTGCTGAGTGGCTGGTGCAACCGTGGATGATGAGCCTGCTCATGGCTGGATTCGCTTTCAACGAAGTCAATGATCCCCATGCAGAGGCTGCCTTTGCAGCAGGGATGTTCATGTTTTTTCGACGCACCGCTTACGAGCAAGTGGGTGGACACCAGGCCGTTGCCGATCAAGCTGTTGAAGATGTAGAGCTAGCGCGGCGCCTCAAACTGAAAGGGCTGAAGCTTTATTACGCTATTGGCGCTAATCTGGCATCGGTTCGCATGTATCGCTCTCTGGCAGGCGTCTGGGAAGGCTGGACTAAAAACTGGCATTTAGGTTCTCGTCGTAGTCTCTATATCAGCCTCCTTTCCGCCACAATCATGCTCTGGGTCTGTGTGTTGCCCTGGTTCGGTTTGGTCGCGTTGCTTTATCAGCTGGAGACAGTCGGCCTAACGCCAGTGAATGGGTTGGCGATCGCGCTTGCAGTCACCACGATCGCCATACAGTACCGTATCCGTTGCTCGATCGAACGAGTGGCCGCCATTCCACCGCGCTATTGGTGGCTGACAGGCATCGGTGGTGCACTGGTAGCAGCGATCACCATTGTCTCTGTCATTAAAACCGAAACGGGCTGGGGCTGGACTTGGCGCGGGCGATCGCTGCAACTGCCCAATGCAGGAGTGCGAAGTTAGAGAGATTGTTGGTTCTTGGTTGTTGGTTGGTAATTGCTGGTTGTTAGAAGGAGCCCGAAGTCAGAATTCACTCAAAACTTAAAACTCAAAACTCAAAACTCTCCCGTATTCCCCATCTACCACACCGATGAAACTCGAAATTGTTGTTCAGGTTCTAATCGAAATTCTGATCGTCATCGGGCTTTCCCGCCTGGTTGGCTTAGGCTTTCGTCGGCTCAAGCAACCGTTGGTGATTGGTGAAATTGTCGCTGGAGTAATGCTTGGCCCATCCTTGTTGGGCTTGCTTGCGCCAAGTTTAGCGGCTGGGCTTTTTCCACCAGAGACGATTCCCTTTCTAAACGTGTTGTCTCAGATTGGGTTGATCTTTTTTATGTTTTTGATCGGGTTGGAGCTTGACCCAAAGTATCTTAAAAGTCAGCTTGACGTTGCTGTGCTGGTGTCTCACGTCAGCATTTTGGTGCCGTTTGCGCTGGGGACAGTGCTGTCGCTGTTGCTTTATCCGCTAGTGTCAAATGGCGGGGTATCGTTCACGGCATTTGCGCTGTTTTTGGGCGCAGCGATGTCGATTACCGCGTTTCCAGTTTTGGCACGGATTATTACAGAGAATAATCTCCAAAGCACACGCTTGGGCACGCTAGCACTGACTTGCGCCGCTGTTGATGATGTCACGGCGTGGTGTGTACTGGCACTAGCGATCGCCGTCACTCGCACCAACAGCATGGTGGGAGCCATTCCGACAATCCTGCTCTCGTTTGGCTACATCGTCTTTATGGTGACGGTGGGACGAAAGTTTCTGAAAAATTTCGCCAATTATTACGATCGCAGCGGGCGGTTGAACCAGTTTGTGCTGGCGGTTATCTACATGGGGGTTGTCACGTCAGCTCTCATTACGGAACTGATTGGCATTCACCTGATTTTTGGTGCTTTTTTGATTGGTGCCGTGATGCCCAAGCATGCAGGGCTCACGCGGGAACTGGCGCAAAAAACAGAAGATTTTGTGCTGACTTTTTTGCTGCCCATTTTCTTTGCGTATAGTGGCTTACGCACTCAGATCGGGTTGCTTAACAGTCCGTTTTTGTGGTTGTTGTGTGGACTGGTGCTACTGGTGGCGATCGCTGGCAAATATTTTGGTACCTACTTTGCCGCGCGCGTCTCTGGCATCGAAAAACGAGAAGCCTCCGCCTTGGGCTGGCTGATGAATACACGCGGCTTGACCGAACTGATTGTGCTAAATATTGGCCTTAGTCTGAATGTGATCTCGCCGCTACTCTTCACGATGCTGGTGATCATGGCGTTGGTGACCACTTTTATGACCTCGCCGTTATTAGAGTGGACGTATCCTAAACGCTTGATTCGCAAAGATGTTGTGCAGCGAACTGCCGATGCGGTCGAGCCAGATTATCGAATTTTGGTGCCGATTTCAAACCCCAATAGCCAAAAGGGCTTGATTCAACTGGCCGCGACGATCGCGCTGGGCAACGCTCAAGGATCGGCAGCACTCGCCTCTGCTGGTGTTTACCCCTTAAGCCTGATTCAGCTCGATGAAGAATACGCGTTTGGCAGCACGCCAGCCGAAGCAGAGCGGTTGATTGCTGAACGAGAGCAACGCATGGCTGAACTGGTCGAAAGCCTTGAGCCATCCTATGTTCGTTCTGTTGTGCATCCCATTACCCGAGTCGCGACGGATGTAGCACAGGAGGTAGTCAGAGTAGCAGAGAGCGATCGTGCCGATCTCATCTTGTTGGGATGGCATCGTCCTGCCTTTAGCCGTAACCGTCTGGGAGGACGTGTGGGGCAGATCCTCAGCACAGCCCGCACGGATGTCGCGGTTTTTATTGATCGTCAACAGGGATCGTTGGATAAGCTGCTGGTGCCCTATGTTTCAAACATCCACAACGATCTTGGGCTAGAAATTGCGCTACGCATCCTGGTCAACTCGCAAAACTCAACGCTTACCATTTTGAGCGTCACCCAAAGCCATCAAGCGAACGATCGCACCTACGAGTTTCGCACTCTGATGGAACAATTGCCCCCATCCGTCCGCGATCGCATCCATACGCCTCAGATTGAAGCCAGTAGCCCTATTCAAGCCGTCGTGGAAGCCTCAGCAACGGTAGACCTGACGATCGCTGGAGCTAGCCGCGAGTGGGGTTTAGAACGGCAAACGTTGGGCTTCTACGCTGACCAACTGGCAGTGCAATGTCATTCATCGCTGCTCATCACCCGCCGCTATAGTCAAGTCACTGCACACCTGTCGTCAGTGCTAGGAGCAACAGAGAATGGAACGAGCCGTGAAGCCGATCAATCGGAAGCGGTTACTTAAGAAGGGGAAGGATAAGAGTTTTGAGTTTTGAGTTTTGAGTTCAGCCTTTAGCCTTTAGCCTTCTGCCTCCTTCTAACCACTAACAACCGCTACCCAATGGGCAACCACTTTACTCTTAAATCTCTTAGCTTCTACGGTGGCGCGATCGCGTTCGTCATTATCTTATTCAGCATGGTGACTGCCTATGGCGAAGCGAACCTGAAGGCTCCTCAAAAAATCGCTGGTCGTTATCAGATTCCGGCTCAAGATCTGCCAGGATGCCTGAAGTCCGAGCAATTGATTCTCTTAGTGCAGCAATCTGGAATTTACCTGACAGGTTCCCTGCTAACGGTTGATACAGTGGATACGTTGGAGAAACGGGCTATAGAGCGTCCCTCTATGACCGGGAACTGGAAGAATCAACGGCTGGCTCTACATGGGGATGCAAGCTATTTACCGAAATGTCAGGGTGATGTCAAAATTCAGGGAGCGATCGCGCAACAATCGCTCAACGGCACACTCAACCTCAGTGCTGCCCCTGGAGATATTCCCTTTACGGCAAGGCTAGAAGCACTTCAACCCAAACAACCGCAAGGACACTGACAGCCTTGCTGCTGTAGGCACGGCTACTCAAAGAGAAGCCGCTTTGCGTCTACAACCATCAGCCGCAGGAGCTTTGCCAGCTAACCAGGAATCTAGACACCGAGCCACCCATGCAGTATGTTTTGATTATTCACGACGTCGCAGATTATCTAACCTGGAAAAAGGTGTTCGACGAAGCTTCTGATATGAGGAGAGAGGCTGGCGAACGATCGTATCAGGTGCTCAAATACCAGAACAACTCAAACAGAATTGTGCATTTCTCAATGTGGACTTCGCTTGATGATGCCAGGCGCTTTTTCGAGTCGCCAAAGCTCGTCCAAATTAGAGCCGAAGCGGGCGTCCAAGCGCCTGATTTTATCTATTTGGATCAGCTTGAAGCCGGTACTCTGTGAGTATTGTTTTGTGTCGCAAGCTGTGCCACCATCTCTGCACGAGACGATACTTCAAGTTTACGAAACATTCGCTTTAAAGCTTGCTTCACAGAATTTTCGGTAATCCAAAGTTCTGCTCCAATTTCTGCGTTGGTTTGCCCTAAAGCCACCAACTGCGCGATTTGCCATTCACGCGGCGTTAAGCATCCAGCTTTGCTGTTCCCATAACAATCGGTTGTGGCTGTTTGGTGTAGCGATCGCACCGTCGCCGCCCAAACCGATAAGTGCAAACAGATGGCACTCAAATCAGCTAAATTTTGTGTGTCAAAAGCAAGCATTGACTTTTCACGAGTGCAGCCCACGGCGCCTACTAATTGACCGCGATCGATGATGGGGCCTGCCATCACGTGCCAATGATCGGGACGGGGACAAATGACTGCCCACGCTTTGGGTGATGTCACCAAGCCTTCATGGACAGGCGTATGGCGTTCTGCTATGTAACGCGCCACAGGATTATGCTCGATGGATAGGGCCACGTTCAGAATATTTTGAAACTTTCGAGCCGCTTTTAACTGATCGAAGAAAAAGATCCCCGATCGCTTGGCCGCAAAATAATCCCCGAGTTTTGGCGCCAGGTGCGATCGCAGGTCTGCTTCACTACTGGCTTGGTTGATGGTTTCAAAAAGAAGCTGCAAGGGACTGGTCATAGATCAAGTGGTCTGAAGTGTACCTGATCGAGGTCTAGAAGCATGTAGTGGCTCAGATTATAGTCCATTAATCTTGAGCACAAAAACAACTTGACATGACACAAACTGCCATCTTCAGTCCCTTCTTTGCGACCGTGTTTCTAACACTCCTGGTCTGGGTGTATATGTATAGCCGTCGCATTCGTTTCATTATCAGTCAAAAGCTGCGTCCGGCAGATTTGACTCCCAGTGCCTTCGCACAGCTTTCACCCCCAGGCGTCTCCAATCCATCAGATAACTTAAAGAACCTGTTCGAGATTCCGGTACTATTCTATGCGCTTGTCCTCTACCTTTTCGTCACGCAGCAAGTGGATAACGTGTATGTCGCCGCCGCGTGGGTTTTTGTTGGCTTTCGTGCGCTGCATAGTGCTGTCCACTGCACCTTTAATCGCATCATCCTTCGGTTCTACCTCTACCTTTTTTCGACGATCGCAGTATGGTTCATCGCCATCCGCTCAGCCTTTGCTCACTTCAGCGTCTGAGCATGCGCGATCGCTACGCTTCTGTTTTCAGCAACCAAAAGCCGCTGTAAGTCATACCAGCATCATCGGGCTGCACCAACAGGAAATGGAGTCCTTGACTGAGTTGCTTGCGGCGCTCAAATTCTTGCCCAGCCGCAGCGACTTCAGCATCTTCAAAGGTGGTAAGAATCCAGCGATCGACCAGTCCCGCTTCCAGAATCAAACCATCGGGTGCGCCAGGAATATAGTTGAGCAAGATGGGTTGCGCTTGTTGCAGCCAGAGCGCCAGTCGCATCGCTTGCCGTCCCCCATCAATGACAACGCCGGGAATGGGAGTGGTGGATGCAAGCCCCAAATTTAGCGGCAACAGCGATTCAGGCATATCGAGAATGGGAATCATGCGATCGCTAAACGTATCGACCAGATCGGCGGTCGGCAAGACAGCAAACCGCCAGCGATCGCCCCACAGGGTCTCTGACAGCGGCACTGGCGGCAGTTTATCCAGTGCTAGTGGCTGATAGGGTTGTCCGGTAAAGCCTGCCTGCGTGGGATATTGACGTGCCCGTTCTTGCAGCCAGCGTTTGAGTGTCGATATCCGACGCGTTGGCTCCACAGCAATGCCGATCTGCTTGCCAACCGGTTCAATGAGATTAAAGGTTTGCGGTCGAAACACGCGAATGCGATCGGGCCGTGGCTGTCCTGCATCGATCAGCTGTTGCAACTGAACCAGTAGCCAGTCAGCACGTGCTTCGGCTTGAGGGCAAACCATCGCGTACTGAAAGTCCCCTACAGAATCGCAGACTAGCAATTCCCAAAGCGGATTGCCAGTTTCATCCTGTAGGGGACGACGGTAAAAATCAAGTTCCCAAACGTGCATTGGTGATTAGTGATTAGTTTTTAGAAGACTCTAACAACTAATCACTAATCACTAACAACTTCTTAAGGTAGTGCCATTATGTGAAGGCCAAAAAATAAGCAACAACTATAAAGTTGCTGTGAGAATCAAGTAATCGGCAAACAGCACCCCACAACAAAGGGTGTACTCGTTAAACGCTCCTCCCACTACTTTGCTACGAGGCTTAAGGGTCGTTAAAGGATGAGCGTAATTACTTAGAAACGCCTCCGCTGCCGTTTTCTCTTGATTGTTTCTTCAAAAAGAAAGGCCTCAAGGGGTTTTAAAGGA
Source organism: Stenomitos frigidus ULC18 (assembly GCF_003003795.1). Classification (GTDB taxonomy): domain Bacteria; phylum Cyanobacteriota; class Cyanobacteriia; order Leptolyngbyales; family Leptolyngbyaceae; genus Stenomitos; species Stenomitos frigidus_A. The sequence goes on from NZ_PVWK01000083.1 coordinate 168,278, forward strand.
GTCGGCTAAGCCTCGGGTTTCGCTTTCAGTTTCCAACCGGGTTTAATGACCTGACGAGCACGGGCAATCACCAGGCAATCATCAGGGACATCTTCAGTCACCGTTGAGCCTGCAGCAATGTTAACCCCTTCGCCGATCGTGATGGGTGCCACCAGAACACTGTTAGAGCCGGTTTTCGTACGATCGCCAATTTGTGTCCGGTGCTTTTTCACACCATCATAGTTAGCGGTGATTGTACCTGCACCCACATTGACCTGATTTCCAGCCGTGGTGTCACCGAGATACGACAGATGTGCGACATTAGTGCGATCGCCCAGCTTCGTATTCTTCAATTCCACAAAATTACCAATGCGGCAGCCAGAGCCTGTTTCCACATGTCCCCGTAGATGGGCATAGGGACCAATACGCGTGCCCGCTGCCACTGTGCTATCGGTAACAACGGAGTACATCACCGTCACTTGCTGACCAATCTGGCTATGCTCAATCAAGCTACTGGGGCCAATGCGACTACCCGCCTGGATGGTTGTCTTGCCACGGAGATGGGTTTGCGGCTCGATCACCACATCGGCTTCCAGCCCTACCGTATCGTCGATCGTGATGCTGCTTGGGTCAATCAGCGTCACGCCTGCTGCCATCCAATGATCCTTAATGCGCGTTTGCAGAATGTCATAAGCAGCAGCCAGTTGCTTGCGATCGTTGATACCCAGAATTTCCTGGTAGTCTTCCACATCCACAGCCATCACCGGATTAAGGAAGTTGACTGTATCCGTCAGGTAATACTCTCTTTGATCATTGTCAGCCGTCAGCTTAGGCAACGCTTCTGCTAAGTCAGCCCACCGGAAACAGTAAACGCCCGCATTAATCCGACGATTCTGTTTCTGTGCAGGCGTGCAGTCTCTGTCTTCCACAATTTGCTGCAAGCGATTTTGACTATCACAAAACACGCGTCCATACCCCTTCGGATTGGGTAGCTGAGCCGTTAAGATCGTCGCGGCATTGTGGTGTTCTCGGTGGGTCTCCAGCAGACGCTTCAACGTTTGGGGACGCAGCAAGGGCACATCTCCATTCAAAATCAGCAAGTCGCCCTGAAAGCCCTTCAAATGCGTCAATAGCTGCTGTGCGGCATGTCCGGTTCCTAGTTGTACAGTCTGCTCGACAAACTCAATGTTCGGCGCAGCATCGTCCTCAAGGTTGGTGAGTGCCTGTGTAATGAGCTCACCCCGATAGCCCACAATGACCAGCCGTCTGGCCGTCTCAATCTCTGACAGACTACCGAGCACCCACTCGACCAGAGATTTGCCTCCGAGTCGATGAAGCACTTTAGGCAAGTCAGATTTCATCCGTGTGCCGCGTCCAGCAGCCAAAATTGCAACCGCTACCATTGTCGTCTGCGCCACCTAATTTGCTGTGGAGAAGAGTGCGATCGCTCGCGTCTGCCTCTCCGCCTCTTCACGCTCTACAGAATACCATTCACGACACTGACATAAACTTGCATTCCAGCTTTTCAGATTTTATAGCTGTTGTCACAAAGCTTAGGACATTGGGATCAAAGGGGGAGTGGGGGCGTGCCCCCAGCCAGGGTTTCCACCCCTGCACCCCGTCCTAACCAGCATGGCTATAGCTATAATTCATCCGTGACGGAGGGTTTTGTTCATCGTGTTTCGAACACGTAAGGCTTCCGTAGAACCGTACCAATTCAATATGAGAGTACACATAGCTTGCAAGGGCACGGCAATGTAGTGCCTCTACCCAACGATGAATCGGCTCTACGGAAGAACCAACAGATTTAAACACCAGCCCAGAGTCGACAGGGGTCAGGCAGGTTGGGGCACGGGTGCTAAAGCCAGAGGTAAGGCGGCTGTTTCTGTTTGTACAGAACGGATAAACTCCTCAAACTGTTGGATCAATTCAGGGTTACGCCAGCCCGTTGCGGTTTCTTCTTTCAAAATAATGAGTGCATCGATCGGGGTAAAGGCTTTTTTATAAGGGCGCTCACTCGTTAGAGCATCATAAATATCAATGATTTGAAAAATCTGAGCTAAAAGCGGAATTTGCTCTCCTAAAAGTCCGTCAGGATAGCCTGTCCCGTCCCAGCGCTCGTGGTGATGACGGATAATCGGCAGCACTCCACGCATGGTTCGCAGCGGTTGGCAGATCTTCACTCCAATGAGCACATGCTGCTGCATGATTTCCCATTCTTCCGGCGTGAGTTTACCTGGCTTTAGCAAAATAGCGTCGGGAATGCCGACCTTGCCGATGTCGTGCAGATAGCCACCCCACATGAGATCACGGATTTCAATGCGGGAGAGGCCGAGAAATTCTCCGAAGGCTTGACCGTGAGCCACGAGCCGTTCGCAATGATCGCCTGTGTTAGGGTCACGACTTTCGACCGTTTGGGCGATCGAAAAGAGCACTTTTTCGGCGTGGTCAAGGTCTTCGTTAAGACGCTTTTGACGAATCAGTGATTTGACACGAGCAGACAGTTCCAGCTGATCAAACGGTTTGGTCAAGAAGTCATCACCACCAGCTTCAATGCCTTTCAGCCGAGCGCGACGATCGTCCAGCGCCGTGACAAAAACCACAGGAGTCAGCCGCGTTTGCTCATCTTGTTTCAGACGACGGCACACTTCAAAGCCATCCATCCCAGGCATCATGACATCAAGCAAAATCAAGTCGGGGTTCGTTGCAACCATAGAGTCTAACGCTGCTGGGCCACTATCTGCCTCTAGCACGTCGTAGCCTTCGACTGAAAGCAATGCAACGGCTGTTAGTCGGCTGGAGGGGTTGTCATCAACAACAAGCACTCTGGGTCGCTCTGTATAGAGGCGGTTCACTAAAGCAGACCTCACGCTAAGGATTATTCTAACTGCTCCACAGCGCACAGTTCAGCAGGCGCTGGATGGGTTCATGGGGCAGTGAACTCCAGTATGGGCTTTTGTTTAGAGGGAGAAATCGGGTTTTCTACGGAAGTTAGTATTTCCGTGCACTGGGTAAGTTCACCAGGATTAGCCTCAATTTTGACAAACAGAATGATTGCTTAGAAGCCTACTGTTACCCAGCTATCAGGAACCTGTAGGACTTAGATAAAAGCAACTGTAAAAGTAACTGAGCGATCGCGATCGCTAAACTTCAGTTGTGATTTGAGGGTGAGGCTTGCTATGACGGTTGGAGATCTCAGCCTGAAGCGTTGGCAACCACTCGACTGAAACCTGCGGCGGTGGCAAGCTACTCGCATTACATGTGGGATCGCTTTTTTCTAAAATCTCAAGGCGACAACGGCGGCACAGCCAGTAGGATTTACCAGAGCGGATATGCCGCAGTAAAATATCGGAACATAAAGGGCAGCTTGCCATTTTATTACCAGTTGAATGTTTATTGTTAAAAAACAAGGCGCTAAGAACGTTGCTTTAAATATGACAGTCGTCTTTTCGCACGACTACAGTCTGTGGATATATTTTGTTCCACAGAGCTTCTTTCACTATTAGGATCATTGAGTGGCGAGTGATCCCCTTGACAATCCTGATGCTTATGTTGACTATTCTTGCTGTATAAATACAAAGATGCCTGTATATGTAACTACAACTTAAATTAACTTTATGCACTTGACAAAACTCTGTTTTTTTATGCTTTGTAACGGTGCTGTTTCACTGCAAGCGGCGAATTTAAGCAATATGAAGACAGCACTAACGCGTTTCAAGCTTCACTAGTCTTATGAGAGCCAGAATTGAACATGACATTGTATTTCTGCATCGCGAAGATGTGCCGGAATACAAAAAAGGCGGTTCAGTTGTGAGAAACAGCTATTTTTGGGCACTGCGATCGATCGCCGCACAGTCATATCGTCAGCGTGACTGGGAATACGAAGCAGAGGTCTGGCTTGCACTCCAGCGTATGTTACTTTCCTTTACTGAATCGGGCTACCTAGGCTTACGAGAAACGCAGTTGGAGTTTCCGGCTGAGGCAGACATTCCAGCCGTCTTAAAGCCGATCGCAACCTGGGAATGATGCTTAGGAGCGTCGATTATCTAAAATCGACAAATTACAGCAATTTTCGTTTGAATAAGCCACATCGACTGAGTGTGAGCGTCTGGTTCGCGCCTGCGAGCAGGATGCTCGATTGTGGCTGACCCATTTGCAAACGGCTGTATTTGCAGGTAGGGGCGCACGGCCCTATGGGAAATGCCGGAGTGATTAAATTCGTGTTCCTTAGCATGTAACATGGGCGCGTTAGCTGCGATACAAAGGTGTTATGAGGATGGCATGACAAGGGAGCTTGCTAAAATGCCTTAGCAGTGTCGTTTTACAGTACACAAGCAGCTTGCTTTCTGAATTCGTCTGCTAGACACTGGCAGTCTCATGGCTGCGACCCGAATCGTTGTGGAAGCGACGTTCTATGGCAACGTTCCCTGTTTCTACGATCGGAGGGGTTTGTGCAGAATTAATCGCTTCAGGAGTTACAGGATGTTAGTGACCCTCTTGCATCACGTTTTAAACGGTTTGGGTAAAACGCTAGGGCTTCTGTCTGCGATCGATCCGTCTCTCCGCGCACCGTTCGCAGTGATTCTGGGAGCCATTCCGGGGGCGCTAAGCCGTTATTATTTAACGCTGTTTTTTGCTCGGTGGTTGGGCGCTAGTTTTCCGTACGGCACCTTTGTCATCAACCTCACAGGCGCAATGGTAATGGGCTTTTTTATCACCTTGACGCTGGAGCGAACAATGACTTCACCAGAACTGCGATTGCTCGTCGCCACTGGTTTCTTAGGGTCATACACTACCTTTTCTAGCTATGAGTTAGATACATTCAACCTGCTGCAGTCGGGCAACAGAGGCTTAGCGTTGGTGTATTGGCTAGGTAGCGCGGTTTTAGGCTTTCTCAGCCTAGAGTTAGGCAACCTGCTGGCAAGGAGGGTGTCGTGATAGCGTGGAAGCCACCCTAACAACTGGCAACCCCCACCTAGACAAGGGTCTGGGAAAGGTTCCCGGTACTTATTTTGTAAAGCTTATATGAATTAGATTGCTACATGTGTAAGACTTATATAAAGTGTGCAATGGCTAAGAGCGCAACCTGCGCGCAAACGCATTGATTTGCCCTCCTTAAAAACCTCGCACCATTGAGGTTTAGGGGATCAAGTGTGGGTCCTAGCAAGTTGAAGTAACGCAGTCAAAGGTCGGTTGCAGTCTGTTCAGCAACGTTGCTGACAAAAATCAAACTGGCAGCAACCTGCTTGGCATTCAAATTTAGTTCTTTTAATCTCTAAAGTCGAAAAGTTGACGGGTTCAGTGCTCTACCAGGCGAAGAAATACGTACGTTTTGTGAGAGCATCAGGCGCATATGTCCAAACAGCGAGTCGAGTTAAATCCCGAAAATGCCGCAGTCGTGAATGAGTTGGTCACTCTGGGCTTCTTTAAAACCCCTACGATTGCTGCCAATTATCTTCTGGCAGTGATTGGTAAACGCGCACTGCATCGATTGCGAAGAAAACTAAAGCAGCGCTTGCTGGAGCGTGATGACCAACAACGCGCTGCAGAGTAAGCTTCTGCTGCCGTAGAACCGTCATATACAACGGTTCTACGGCTAATAAAGCATTTAGCAGCAACGATCAGACGGATCGCAGCATGAGTTCGCATCACTGGTGAGCGTTGCACGGTACTCTAAACCTTTTGTTTCACGGGGATGACGGACAAGATCGCGAGCACAATCGAAGCTCGCAGCCGTAGCCAATGGTACGTTAGCCTGCGGTAGGACAGGGATGATGTCTTGCTGATAGGGACTTTTCGGATCGGTATAGATCTGGAACGTTTTGTCGCAAACTGCCATCCGCTGACCGCGATAGAGCGTGTGCCCGTCATCATCCTGCACTGCTTTCCAGGGGCCTTTGTAGACTACGGCTTGATTGCGTTCCCAGCACGCGCCATCTTTACCTTTGAAGGCGCGTACGGTCATGGAGCGAAATTCAATGCCGTCAATGACCTGCCAGGGTTCTGCTTGTCGCACCAGAATCTCAACGCCGTAAAAGCCTGCTTGCTCGAACATTTCTAAGAAGGCATCTTCGCGGAAGGCTCCGGCGATGCAACCACTCCAGAGTTCGGGATCATTCAGGATCGCTGGTGTAGGATCTTCGTCGCAAACAATGTCGGAAATGACCGCTCGCCCACCTCGCTTGAGGACGCGGTAGAGTTCTTGAAAAAGCTGCTGCTTGTCCTGGGGACGGACCAGGTTGAGCACGCAGTTAGAAATGACTACATCTATACTATTGTCAGCAATTAAAGGCTCATCTTGTCGCCAGCGATCGCACTCCGCTTCAAACGCACTCAATTGATCAAGCGCAGTAATAGGGTGCTGAGTCAGCCACGCCTGGGCACGATCGCGATCCAGCGCCAGGTCTTGGATTTTCCCTTTCACAAACGAAACATTACGATAGCCCAATGCCGCTGCCATCGCATCAAGATATTTGCGCGACAGCGACAACATTTCATCGTTGAAGTCTACGCCAATGACGCGTCCTGTCGCACCGACTTTTTGAGCCAGAATATAGCAATTTTTTCCAGCCCCGGAACCGAGATCAACGACCGTTTCACCACTCTCTACGTACTTCGTTGGATCGCCACAGCCATAGTCTTTCTCGACGATCTCGGCAGGAAGTTTGGCAAGATGATGGGCATCGTACCCATCGGTAGGGCAGCAAAGCGCCGCTTCGGGCTGACGTGCCCCCGCTTCATAGCGCTGTAAAACAGCCTGTTCAACATCGTAAGCAACGGTTTCGGATGCTTCGCAGCAGGGTATCTGTTGGTTTGTTGCAATCTCAGTCATCGTGTCTTCTCGCTCAATCCATTGCTATCAGGGGTTTGCCTTTAGTGTAGTTATTTTAAGGTGGTCAGGAGTCAGGAGTCAGCGGTCAGCGGTCAGTGATTTTAAAAGTTTTGAGTCGCGCTTTGCGCCGCTGAGTCCGTTGGACACGCTTCGCGAACGCTAGAGAGTTTTGCATTGAGCTTTCTTGCGCCTCCCGCTCCCTACTGAAAGCTGATAGCTGAAAGCTGATAGCTAATGGCTTAAATTTATGCAATCCAGCCGAACTTTTGCGCTAAAAAGCCGATCGTTCCGCCTGCCAATACCAGCCAGGCAGAGTTGATTTTGAACCGAAACACAACGATCGTGCTGACCAGCGCGACGCCTATTGTTAGCCAATCAATCAGTGCTTCGCGTGCCAGCGTGTAGGTGACAACTGCCATCAGTCCCAGAGAAGCAGCATTCACGCCATCTAAAAAGCCACTTGTCCAGGGTGACGATCGAAGCTTGGCTGCCCAGGGGCTGACGATCGCCACAAACACAAAGGCAGGCAGAAAAATGCCGATCGTGCCCGCGATCGCGCCTACATTGCCCGCGATCAGGTAGCCAATAAACGTGGCAGTGGTGAAGACAGGACCGGGCGTGAGTTGTCCGATCGCCACTGCATCTAAAAGCTGCTGAGACGTGAGCCATTGCATCCGTTCCACCAAGTCTCGTTGCAAGAAGGCAAGCAGCACATAACCGCTGCCGTACAGTACAGAGCCTATTTTGAGAAAAACCAGAAACACTTGTGGCCAGGTCGCTTTACCAATGGCGGCAGTCGTTACACTGACTTGCGACAGAACGATCGGGAATGGTAACAACGCAGCGACGCCCGTATTGCCTCGCTGGATGTTCTTGAACAGCATGACACCTAGCCCTGCTAGTAAAAGCAACACCAGCTCATTGACGTTTAGAAAGAAGGCAGCGATGACGGTTGCGCCTGCGATCGCAGTCGGCAGATCTTTAATGGCAGCTTTGCCCAACTTCCAAAAGGCTTGCGCCACGATCGCCATAATCACAGGCTTCACGCCATACAGCAGCCAGCCCACTTCGGGAACGGTCTGAAAACGGACGTAAACGGCTGCTAATGCCCACACAATCAGCATGGCGGGCAGAATAAAGCACGATCCGGCAATGATTAAGCCCTTCCAGCCCGCGCGATCGTAGCCAATATGCACCGCCAGTTCCGTGGAATTAGGTCCCGGAATCAGGTTGGTGATGCCCAGCAGATCCAGCAGTTTTTCCTGACTCAGCCACTGCCGACGTTTCACGCACTCGTCATCCATCATGGCGATATGGGCTGCGGGACCGCCAAACGCGATCGTCCCTAGTTTAAGAAAAACGATCGCCAGTTCGCTCAACCGCTGTTGCCTTTGGACGCCGTTGAGCTGCTTATAGGGCATGTTCGCCGCTTCAACCTGCACTCGTTCTTGAGACTCAGCCACAGAAATTGCCTCACTCACTCACCGTGATTCTTCTGACGTTCTGGCACTGGTTCGGTATTCCCCCCTTAAACGTACTGGTTGCAGTTATGGCGAGAAGTGTCAGAATGGTTTGAAACGGATACCAAATTAGCACATGGTCTTTAACCCTGATAGCGCGAATTTTCTCGGTGCCGATGTTGAAGAACACGAGTCGAACGAACTGCTGAACTACCTTCAGCACCAGCCCCCTGAAATACTCGCACAGGTGGCAAAGCTAGTCACGCCTGATGTCAAGCAAATCATTTCGCATAATGTGCAGGGGCTAGTGGGCATGTTGCCTTCCGAAGCTTTTAATGTGAAAATCACCACCGATCGCGACAATTTGGCGGGTTTATTGGCGTCTGCCATGATGACAGGCTATTTTCTACGCCAGATGGAGCAACGGATGGAGATGGAAGACTTGCTGGCAGGCTCTCTCTCGCTGCCGTCAGACGCTCATAGCCCTTCAGATTAGATTCTGTGTCACCCCATCAAGCTAAGCCCAGTCGTCTGCAAACCCCTCACAGCGGCTACCACTGGGATGCTAGTGCTCGTCGCTTTTTTGAAGGCTGGTACTACCGCGTGACTCTGCCCGATTGTGGTCAGACCTTCGCGTTTATGTATTCCATCGAAGACCCGATCGGCGGTAAACCCCACAGCGGTGGAGCTGCCCAAATTCTTGGTCCTAACGACGAATACCTTTGCCGCACCTTGCCCAACGTGAAGACCTTCTGGGCGTGGAAACAGACGCTGGGACTGGGGCATTGGGGGAAGAGGAGAGAGGGGAGAGGGGAGGAAACAGCGGTCAGCAGTCTGCGGTCAGCGGTCAGCATTAATTCAGAACTCAGAACTCAAAACTCTCTAGCGCAGCGGCACAAAGCGCTACTCAAAACTCCTGGCTTCCTCCCGCCAGAACAATTCACCCAACACATCCACGAAGGCTATCAGGCAACGGCTACCTGGCATCAGGGCGTTTTGCATGAACCATCAGGGGCTTCGGCAGGGTGGGCGTATCAGATTCAACCTGTCTATGGCTGGGGGAATGCAACGAGTCAGCAACAATCGACCGCAGGATGGCTGTCATCGCTGCAAATCTTTGAACCGGGTTGGCAGATACTCATGGCGCATGGGCTGGCAACAGGTTGGATTGAGTGGAACGGAACGCGCTACGACTTTGTAAATGCGCCCGCTTATAGCGAAAAAAACTGGGGTGGTGCCTTTCCGCAAAAATGGTTTTGGCTAAACTGCAATAGCTTTGTAGGAGAACTGGATCTAGCGTTAACAGCGGGTGGTGGTCGTCGAGGGGTCCTGTGGTGGATGGAATCGGTGGCGATGATTGGGATTCATCACAACGGTACTTTCTACGAATTTGTGCCCTGGAATTCTCAGGTGCATTGGGAGATTCAGCCCTGGGGACACTGGCGGATGTGGGCAGAAAACAGCCAGTTTACGGTGGAACTCACTGGCACGACGGATCTTCCCGGTACACCGTTACGTGCTCCAACGGCCGAGGGCCTAGTATTTGCCTGTCGCGATACGATGCTGGGGCAGATTACGCTACGGCTGCACGATCGCCAACGCAACGAAACGCTACTCGAAGCGTACAGCGATCGTGGTGGGCTAGAAACCGGCGGCGCGCCCTGGGATGGCGTTTGGCAAAGCGCTGCTTGAAAAGCTTCCTCTCCGCCAGCTCAAGTTTAAGGAGATTTCTAGTAAACAAACTACCCGCTGTCTATGCCCTACGGGCAGGCTACGCCAACGACTCCGCTCAGCCAGCTTGCACCCTGAGCGGAGTCGAAGGGTAAAATCTTTGCCGGAAATCGCCTAAGTATTGCGTCCTGCCATCACGCCACCATCTACATCCCATGTCGCACCCGTGACCCAGGAAGTATGCTTGGACAGCAAGAAGGTAATGACTTCTGCAACATCGATCGGTTGACCAATCCGTCCGATCGGATGAAAGCTGTTGAAGCTCTGTAGCGTTGTCTGGATATCTTCTGGTTTGATAAACGCTCCGTAGATCGGTGTTTCGACAACAGCGGGTGCAACCGCATTCACACGAATTTGGTACTGAGCCAGCTCCATTGCTAAATGTTGTGTGAGTGCGTGCAAGCCTGCCTTCGCCATTGAGTAAGCCGAGGATGGGGTCGCCAACACTGCTTGATGCGCCCACATTGAACCCACATTGACGATGGCACCACCTTGCTTTTGCTGCACCATATTGCGAACAACCTGCTGTGTTGCAAAGAAAGTGCCGCGATTGAGGTTGAGGTAGCGATCGTAGTCTGCCTCTGAGTGCTCAAGAAAGGGCTGGGGCAGAAAAACACCCGCCGCATTGACGAGATAGTGAACCTGCGGGAGATGGGAAGCAATCTGCTCGATCAGTCGCAAGGTGTCTTGGCGATCGCTAATATCCGCTTGCCAGACTTGGATGCTACCGTGTTGTTCAAGCTCAGTCGCTATTGCCTGAAGTTTTTCAAGCGTGCGCCCGACGATCGTAACAGCGGCTCCTTGCTTGAGCAGCATTTCTGCAACCGTCCGCCCGATGCCACTGCTTCCTCCTATAACCAGTCCTTGTTTCTGCTTAAACTCTTGATACATGGTGATTTCCTTACTAGAGGTTATGGCGTGGGTGCAACCACAGCCAGCAGCATAGGCAAGTTAGACACGGTATAAAAGTAAGCACCTTCCAGTGAGGTACGCACTTTGGGGTCGCAATTGAGCCAGGGCAGGAAGATTTTTTTTGATACATCCAATGAATAGAGGAAAGCCAGATCACGAAACGTCAGCCGCAGCCATGTTGGAGTATATCGTTGGCTGTAAGTGGTCCATTCGCATTTTGACGCTGATCCGTCAGGGAGTAGAACGCCCTGGAGCCATTACGCGGTCGATCGATGGGCTGACAACCAAAGTACAAGGTGATTGCTTAAACAAAATGGTCAGCTTCGGGATTTTGGAAAGAATCGCGTATGCAGAGATTCCACCACGAGTTGAATACAAGCTCACTCACTTTGGGCAACGCTTCGTCTCCATTTTGGATGCCGTTTCGGAGTTGCAACACGAGATTGATACGGTTAAACAGGATCACAAACCTGTGTTAGAGACGAATGATGAGCAGCCATCGTCCAGTCAAAAGGCAACCCGAACGGAGTGAGAAAAGAGTGGCTGTCACCACAGGAAGCACATCCCAACCTGTAAGAATCCTTGCCATTTCGGGTAGTCTTCGTCAGGTTTCATCCAATACGGCTCTACTGCAAGCGGCGATCGCGGCAGCACCGACAACTGTGGAGATGAGATTGTATGGTGGACTCGGTGACTTGCCGCACTTCAACCCAGATCTTGAGCCAATGGAGCCGCCAGTCGTGACGGATCTGCGGGCACATGTGAAATGGGCTGACGGTTTAATCATTTCGAGTCCCGAATACGCGCATGGTGTACCGGGCGTTCTGAAGAATGCGCTGGATTGGTTGGTGAGTGGAGAAGAGTTTATCGGTAAGCCGATCGCCTTGTTCAATGCCTCACTACGAGCCGTTCATGCTCAAGCAGCGCTTACCGAGATTGTGACCACAATGGCAGGACGAATGGTTCCTGAAGCGTCCATCACTGCGGCTCTCCTTGGTAAAAATCTTGATGCAGCCGGAATTGTTGCTGATGCAGAGATTTTTGGTCAATTACAAGCTGCAGTCATTTCCTTCGCAAAGGCGATTGAGTCATTCTAGAAGCAATCGGTTTACAGTCTAAAATGCTCTCAGTCAATCATTTTTTTGACGTTGACGAGGCATTACGGCGGCGTAGAATCTCGACCAGCGTTAAGAAAGCCGCGGGTATGGGAGCCACAACGACGATCGCCTCTCCCGTTACGGGATGTTCCAACTGGAGTCGCCAGGCGTGAAGTGCCTGACCGGCCAGCTTCACCCCAACCGCGCGACCTGCACCGTAGACTGGATCACCGACGATCGGATGTCCCATTTTGGCGCTATGCACTCGAATTTGATGCGTCCGTCCCGTTTCGAGCGCAAACTGCATCAGCGTATAATTTCCCATCCGCTCTTTGACCTGCCAATGCGTCACCGCACGACGACCACCCTTTTCTTCAGGGATAATCGCCATCTTTTTGCGATCGATTAAATGGCGACCAATCGGCAAATCGATCGTGCCATTGTCAGCAGCAGGCGCACCATAAATCACTGCCAGGTAATCGCGTCGCGCTGTTTTTGCTTTTAGCTGTGCTTGCAAATGCTGGTGTGCTTGATCGGTCTTAGCAACCGCGATCGCGCCACTGGTGTTTTTATCTAACCGATGCACAATCCCTGGACGCTGGATGCCACCAATGCCGGCCAAGCGATCGCAATGTGCCAGCAGCGCATTGACCAGGGTTCCCTCTTCATGTCCTGGAGCGGGATGCACGACTAATCCCACAGGTTTGTTGAGAATCAGCAAATGCTCATCCTCGTAAAGAATGTCGAGAGGAATGTCTTCTGCTTGAAGATCCAGCGGTCGAGCATCAGGAACAGTGATGTCGATGCGATCGCCTGCCTGCACCATCAGTTTCTTAGAAGTACAGACCTGCCCATTGACCTGGATCTGCCCTTGTTCGATCAGCTTCTGCGCGCGCGATCGTGATACGTCAGGCAGTGCTTCAGAAAGGTAGCGATCGAGGCGTTGGTGCGCTGTCTCTTCGGTAGACGCGCCCACGGCTTCAACCTGTAGTGCAATTTGTGAGGACAATTTCTAAACCTTGCTCAGGAAACTCAACGATGTTTGCGCTTTCAAGCGGTACAGCAAGCAAATCTATTTAAAGATTTGTTGATGACGCTTATTTACTTAACCCTAGCGCATCAGCCAGCGTCCCCAAAACTGACCATGCTAGACTTCGAGCAGCAGGACTCACTTGAGCCAGGTAATTGTGATGACGGCCAAACACCCTGAAACGTCTGCTCCCACTGCTCAACTTTACGATCGAGATTACTATCTTTGGCTACAGGAAACTGCGCAACTGCTGCGGAATGGCGAGTTTGCCAGACTTGACGTAGAGAATTTGGTTGAAGAAATTGAGAGCATGGGCAGGAGTGACAAACAAGCCATTGAAAGCAACCTTGAAGTGGTTTTAATGCACTTGTTGAAATACAAGTACCAGCCTGAACGACGTTCTAACAGTTGGCGCTTTACCTTACTAGAACATCGTAATCGCTTGACTAAAGCTTTCAGAGATAGCCCCAGCCTGAGATCTTATTTTGGTCAAACCTTTGACGAGAGTTATCAACAGGCCCGAAAACTAGCGGCTGCGGAAACTGGTCTGCCAAACGAAACCTTTCCCTCAGAATCGCCCTTCACTCCAGAACAGTCGCTGGATGCTGATTACTTACCGGAGTAGTTTTCGTACGCGATCGACGCTGGACGACAGCCAGCCAAGATCTCGTGCAGGTTAACGACAGAGCCAATGACCGCAATCGCGGGTGCTTCAAAGTGTGCCGACTCTACCTGCTGCATGATCGTTGCCAACGTGCCGATGAGTTCTGCCTGTTCGGGTCGCGTGCCCCAACGCACCAGTGCGACTGGCGTCTGAGTTGACAAGCCTGCGAGCTGAAGCTGTTCTGTAATGTACGGCAGATTGTGGATGCCCATGTACACGACGATCGTTTCTGAACCGTGGGCGATCGCCTGCCAATTGACGGCTGGACGATACTTTCCCGCACCCTCATGCCCTGTTACAAACGTCACCGATGAACTGTAAGCACGGTGTGTCAGCGGAATGCCTGCATAGGCAGTCGCCGCAATGCCCGAAGTGATGCCCGGTACCACTTCGACGGCAATGCCAGCTTTGACCAGATCTTCCATTTCTTCGCCACCACGCCCAAACATAAATGGATCACCGCCCTTCAACCGGACGACGATCGCTGCCGTTTGAGCCTTCTCAATCAACAATGGCGTAATCTCTTCTTGCTTCAGCGAGTGCATGCCTCGGCGTTTGCCAGCATTAATTTGCTCTGCCTGTGGATTGATCATCGCCAGCACTGGCATACTCACCAAAGCATCATAAACAACAACATCCGCGCATTCCAGCAAGGTCTTTCCCTTCAGCGTTATCAACCCCGGATCTCCGGGACCCGCACCGACTAAGTAGACTTTACCTATGTGTTGCATGGAGTGAGGTGAGAGGTGGGAGGAGTAAGGGAGGAGGGGAACGTAAAAGTAATGGTCGGTGGTCAAAATTAACTCAGAACTCAAAACTCAAAACTTTTACCTTCTCCCTTCATCCTGTGCCAGATCGACCAGCAGATCTGTTAATTCTGAACTTGCGGCGAGGGTTGGTGCGAGGTGCAGTTTGAGGGTGGGAAATTGCTGAGAAAGGGTTTCAACGGTTTGGGCGATCGCGTCGGTAATGCCGCCAGCAAACAAGAAGTAGGGCAGAATGCCAACGTTGCGCATGCCAAGCTGTGATAGTTCCTGTAGTCGTAACTCTAGGCTAGGTGCTACAGACCAGTAAGCCGTTAAGGCACCCAACCGTTCTGCCAGAGCTTCGACAGGCTGATTGCCATTGGCGCGACGACTGCCGTGAGAGAGTAGAATCCATGCTTCCACGGGCTGTGCTGCCATGCACTCTGTCACCAGGCGATGCAGACCCGGATGAGAGCCGATCGCTGGACGCAGCTCAATCTCGATCGCATCCCCTAATGCCTGCTGTGCCAGAGCAATTTCTTGAGGAATATCTTCCATTACATGCACACCAGGGAGCAGAAAAAGCGGTAAGAGTACCAGCTTGCATGGCCTCCCTTGGGCTGTACCGTTAGCCGCGAAGGTAGATTGTACGGCACCGCTGAACTGTTCAATCTGTTTGTGCAACGGTAAGGGATTGCACTCCAGAGAGGCTGTGCTAACTAGAGGGTGAGCCCTATCAGCAGTAACTATGGTCGTAGCCGAGGAAGAGGTTGCTGTTTGAGAAGAGGGCTCAACGGCGATCGTGCTGACGGCTCCAGTGGTTGACAGAGCCTCTAAACCAGCGTGCTGCATTTTTTGGGCAAAGCGCTCAGCGAGTGCATTCATCGCCACTTGAGGGCGTGGATCACGGCTCCCATGCGAGATGAGAAGGTAAGCAGAAGAATAAGGCAAGTGTTAGAACGGGTCGCTAAGGTTATTATTGTGCTGATCAGATTTGTGCTGATCAGATTCTATCGTTGATGGCATAGCTTTCTGGTGACGACGAACCGCCCCTACGTTAGGTGGCATTTTTGCGATCGCTCAGCGATTGCCGCAAGTCTGCAATGCGAGTGTTGAACTCTGCTTCTGAAAGGCGTTGGACATTTTGCCCTGGCTCAAAGCAGAACGCCAGATATTGCATATCGCGCTCAAGTTTTCCGGTGGTGAGATTGGCGATGAGCACATCCATGCCGCCGCCTGGCGTGGCAACCACTTTAACAGGACGATCGTCGATCGCGAAATACCAGGGAAAGCCTGATGCTTGATTCATACCGTTCTTTTGGATAGCGAGGGTGTTTGGATCTTATTTTGCCTCAGGTTGAAGGGGAAGGGAGCGAGGAATGGAAACGGGAATTTTGAGTTGCTCCCCTGCTTCTGCCTCTTGCCCTCTGCCTCTTGCCCTCTGCCTCTTGCCCTCTGCCTCTTGCCCTCTGCCCTTTGCCTTCCGTCCTCTCCTAACGCTTTTGTTTAGAGCAGTTACTGAACTGATCGTTTTGTAGCTGAACTGATCACTTTTTTGGCTTAAATTGGATGAAGTCCTCGCTTGAGTTGGGTACCATGTGGCAATGAAAACGCCGAATCTTAAAAAGAAGCTGATTCTCGTTGCGGTCGGGGCAGGTGTCTTAGCGGCTGGTACTGCCGTTGGTTACTGGCAGCATAGTCAGCGTGAATGGTGCGTGCAGTTTACCTCTGGCGGTGGGCAAGAAGTCACCTACAGTCGCGGCTGTCTTAATCGTCAACGCTACAAAAAGTGGACGCTGACGGCTTTTCGGACTGAAACTTAAAGAGCTTTAAGGAGCGGTCAGCCATCGGCCACCCAATGATGTCATCATCGCTGAAAGCCGATCGCTGACCAACTGTTAGGGCACCAGATCTGGGAACACTTGCTGCACGGCTGGATGCACGAGCTGATGATTTTTTACATTCAGTCCGCGAGCAAGGGCAGGGTTGCGATCGAGAGCCTCCAGACCATAGTTTGCTAGTTGCAGCACGTACGGCAAGGTGCAGTTATTGAGTGCTTGTGTGGATGTCCAGGGAACGGCCCCAGGCATATTGGGCACTCCATAGTGGACGACACCGGCTTCAACATAGGTTGGCTGAGAATGTGAGGTTGGTCGCACGGTGGCAATGCAGCCACCCTGGTCAACAGCCACATCCACAATGACCGACCCAGGACGCATTTGCTGCACCAGTTTGCGGGAGACGAGCACAGGCGCTTTTTGTGCCAGCACGAGCACGGCACCAATGAGCAGATCAGCTTCAGGCACAACCGTTTCAATTTGGCTGACACTGCTGTAGAGCAATTCGACTCTGGAGCCAAACAGCGTTTCGAGGTAGGACAGCCGATCGACGTTGACATCCAAAATTTGCACCTGGGCACCCATGCCAACAGCAATGCGGGCGGCTTCAGTACCCACCACTCCACCACCTAAAATGACGACTTTTCCAGGCTTCACGCCAGGAACCCCGCTCAAAAGCACGCCACGACCACCCTGGTGTCGTTCTAGAAAGCGTGCCCCAAACTGTACGGCGAGCCGTCCAGCGATGATGCTCATGGGAGCCAGGAGCGGCAGCCTTTGATCGGGCAGTTCGACGGTTTCGTAGGCGATCGCGGTTGTACCAGAATCCAACAAGGCTTGCGTGAGCGTGCGATCGGCTGCCAGGTGGAGATAGGTAAACAGCGTTTGCCCTTTTTGAAGATAAGCATATTCTGCTGGCAGCGGCTCCTTCACCTTCACCACCAGTTCGCGATCCCAGGCTTCTGCCGCGCGTGCTACAAGCTGTGCACCCATTTCGCTGTAGGCGTCGTCAGTAAAGCCAGACCCTTCGCCAGCACCCTTTTCGACAAACACGGTATGACCACGATCGGTCAGACTTCTTACACTGCTGGGACTCAGCCCCACGCGATATTCTTGATCTTTCCTTTCTTTGGGAACACCAACGTCCATCTGCACCTCATTGATAGCCTTTAGCTCTAGCTTACGCTGGCAGATTTGAAATCGCTGTAGCAGTCATCAGCCAAAAACAAGTCATTGGTACTGTTGCTGACCACAACGCTATCTTCGCTGCCGGTTGGTTGCCAGCCATATTCACTGGTGATGCCAGGATGAAGGGATTCGACCTGATTGAGCATTTCGCAAAGCATGGCAGTGATCGCGATCACTCCCGTTGTTTCGTCCTCCAGCCGAGAATGCTGAAGATACGTGAGCAAAGTCATTGCACCGTTCAAGGTTAATTGTTCGATTGCCAGCATGATAGCCACTTTATAAAGAACCAAACGTGCTCCTGTGTAGCACGCTCTTATCTATGGATTCTTCGTGCGAGACAGCAATTCCCCACAAACGCTCAAAAAATACCCCCAACGGGTACTGTTTAACCGCCCCCAACAATGGTGACGATTTCCAGCCGATCGTCTGTCTCCATTTCCGTCTGTTCCCAAAACTGGCGGTGCAAAATCTCACCGTTGTACTCCACTGCGACCAGACGAGGGTTTAAGCCAAGCTGCGTGAGGAAATCTGGTAAGAATGTTTTGGCCTTGCAGGTGCGACGTTCGCCATTGACTTGGAGTGTAATTTGATCAGGCATGTGACATCCAATTTGATTTGTGAACGTTAACCAGTTAGCCTTAGCTGTTCCGTTCTATGGTTCACCTAATGCTAATGGCTTAGAATTGCTGCGGTTGGTTAACGATCACTACAACTATCTGCTGAGTGTATCTTTCTCACGATTAGGTGACAAAATTTGTGTGGCAAAGGTTCTGTAAGAGTCCCCGTCCGCGATCGCTATGACCCAAATACCAGGCATTACCCTTCGTCCTGCTGAGGATGGCGATCTGCCGCAGATTGTGAATCTCGATCGTCTGTCTTTTGCGCCCCTTAGTACCAATGCCGAAATTGAGCGGGAGTGGTATGGGCAGGGTTTAGCGTTGCCCGACCGATCGCTCTTTGTCGCTGAGCAAGGAATGACAGGGCTGGCGGTTGGCAGCTACGCTCAGTTGCGTCTAGGTGTTTGCTTTGAAGGACAGGTGTTGCCTGCAATGGGTCTTTCAGCGGTGGCAGTCGCACCTCACTTTCGTGGGCAAAAGCTGGCGCGGTTACTGCTGGAACATGCGATCGCAGACGGTCAAGCGCAACAGCTGCCGCTGATGATGCTGTATCCCTTTCAGCATGGCTTTTATCGCAAGTTGGGTTGGGCGTGGGTGGGGCGATCGCATCAATACCGGGTGGCGGCACGACACTTGCCCAGTTATACGGAGCGATCGCACATCGTGCCCTATGACCCGTTTCAACATGAGCCAGTGTTGCAGGCGCTTTATCAGAGAGCGGCCTTAAAACATAACGGCTGGCTGAAACGGTGGGATTGGCAGTGGCAGTCTCGCGTGAAGCCTGTTACCGGGCGTGAAGTCTACTGTTATACGGAGGCGGGGGAACCGTTAGGCTACGTCATTGTGCAATTTGCCCGACTGGAGCCACCGCAAAAATTACTCGCGGCGATCGTCCAGGAGTGGGTTGCCACTACACCTGCTGCCTATCGAGGCCTTGTGGGCTTTTTGGCGTCGCTGCGGGATCAGCTTTCCACGATCGTCTGGAATACGTATACCGATGATCCGTTTCCCCATCTGTTGCGCGAACAGCGACGTGATCCAGCGCTTGCAGCCATTGCGTCTGAATTTGGCTGGACGCATCATCTAGGCACGATCAATGCTGGCTTTATGTGGCGCTTGGTTGACCTGGAAGCCGCCTTTCGCTTGCGCCCGATCGCCGTACAACCATTGTTCCAACTAACCTTTCAGTTGACCGATCCCATGTTGGGCGAGCGCACGATTACGGCTGACTTTGTGGACGGCAAAATGTATCCCACAACTCAGCCTGCTGCAACACAGATCAAAACGTCGATTGAGCATTTGACCGAGTTGTTTGCTGGGTTTCGTCGATCGCGCGATTTGCTGTGGACGGGAGAACTTGAAGTGGAGGGCGATCGCGCATTACTGTCAAGCCTTGACCACGCCTGGGCTAGCACACCTCCCTTCTGCTGGGATTTTTTCTAAGCAAAATCTATTAAGACACCATCCCAACGATCAATGTACAAGCCTGCCGTTCCATCCGGTGCACGTAGTTTTGACGTACCGTTCCATGTCTACTCGTTATCAATTCCTTCTTTTTGTTCATGCTCAACTAAGTTAGAAGCAACCTTAAAGGGGGAAGGCTAATTGATCTGATATTCTCAGCGTCTTTCCCCTGCCTTTCGTGATCCAGAACTCACGTTATTTAGTCCGTGCAGGCAGACTTCGTTTATCTAGCGGCGACTGGAAGTCGCCGCTATTCACCATTCACGCTATTCTTTACCTCCGATCGCAGACGCAAACACACAGCCGT
Source organism: Stenomitos frigidus ULC18 (assembly GCF_003003795.1). GTDB lineage: Bacteria > Cyanobacteriota > Cyanobacteriia > Leptolyngbyales > Leptolyngbyaceae > Stenomitos > Stenomitos frigidus_A. The sequence continues at coordinate 188,143 of NZ_PVWK01000083.1, forward strand.
CCATTGAGACAAACAGATCGGTTAGGGTTACCTGTTTCGATGCTTCTACATGAGACGCTTCAAGGGTTGGCACCGTTGGCTGTGGAAGGGTTTTACGGAAAGCTTGGAGTTGCAAGACAGCTTGTTTCGCCAGGTCGATCGTCTTGGAAGCAACTTGCAGCAGTTCGACCTCTGCTTGACGATAGTCTGTAAGCTCGATCGCGTACAGATACACCATCTTGAATGCAGGCAGCGCGTGATAGGTTAGTGCCAGGTAGATGTTATTGACAGTGACTTCGATCGTGTGGTCCTTGCGCTGATCTGCTAGACAAGCCGTCACAATTTGCGCATGCTCTGCGGGTAAGAGTGCCAATGGTTCTCGTTGCAACCGCTTGAGCAGTCGCACAGCCGCAGGGTTCGTCTTAATCACGGCTCCATCGGGGCTGAACACCAAAATGGGGTTGGGGTTATCGCGAATAAATGCCGCCAGATGAATAATATCGGCATTGGCATAATCATGACTAGACAGGAGCTGACGTGGTTCTAGCGAGATCGGATCTAACGCGATCAATTCCAGGGGCAGGTCGGTAAACTGTCCGTACCGAGCCCCTGTAGGATCATTTTTGTCTACCATGAGATGTAAGCTCCTCAAGTTCTAAACGGTGGAGTCAGCCAGGGAATGGTGTGGTAGCCGCATCCCTGGCTTTTGCGTGGAATATAACGAACGATGAACGGAATACTAGTTGTTGTCTTCCCCGTAGTTTCACTCAAACAATCGGGTTAAACGCTCCGAGGTTTACGATGTACCAGCTCAGCTTTAAGTAGATGCCCTGACTTCTACTATGAGTGAACCGTCTCCTTCTATGAGTGACAAAAACGGTTTCTGGTTGTGAACGTCGTCTCTTCAAGGTGTGACGCCATTGACACATCGAACTGATGGCATGCACCCGTTTGGGTGACTGTTATCACACTTAAATTTCAGTAATACTGCTGTTGTCTGACGGGTTCCCGCAATGGGCAAGAAAAATTCAACTGTAGATCGGCTATGCGGTGGTTCCCAAGGGACGCTAAACTAAGGAACAGTCGAGAGCTTCTGCGTTCCTGACTGTTCTGCTCCCCTCACAACCAATTGCGGGCTATGCCAAGATCTCAACGCAACGACAACTTCATCGATAAAAGCTTTACCGTCATGGCAGATATCATTCTGAAAATGCTGCCTGCCACAAAGAAAGAGAAAGAAGCGTTTGCCTATTACCGAGACGGGATGTCTGCTCAGGGTGATGGGGAATACGCTGAAGCGTTGGACAACTACTACGAAGCGCTGAAATTAGAGGATGACGATTACGATCGCAGCTACATTCTTTACAACATCGGCTTAATTCATGCCAGCAATGGCGAGCATGATCGCGCTTTGGGCTACTATCATCAAGCGCTAGAACTCAACCCCAGACTGCCTCAAGCACTCAATAATGTCGCTGTTATTTTTCACTACCAGGGTGAAATGGCAAAAGAAGCAGGCAACGATGATCAGGCAGAAAAATTGTATCAACAAGCCGCTGAATACTGGAAACGTGCGATTCGTGTAGCACCAAACAACTACATTGAGGCTCAAAACTGGTTGAAGACCACTGGGCGATCGCAGATTGATGTGTACTTTTAAGAAGTTGTAGGTTGTTAGAAGCAGCAAGCCGATGCAACGCTTGAAGTTGATGCTGCCGATTTAGTCGATGCTGCTGATTTAAATAGAGTGGGCAATGCCCACCCTACAAGTTACTAAAGAGTTGCTGGTTTTTACTTATGCTCGATCGTGAACAAGTCCACAAAGTTGCTCATCTTGCCCGTTTGGAACTGACACAGGAAGAAGAGGAAAGGCTGACAACGCAGCTTGGCGATATTTTGGGTTACTTTGAACAATTAAATGAATTGGATGTCAGCGGTGTGGAGCCTACGACACGCGCGATCGATGTCAGTAATGTCGTTCGTAAGGATACGCTACAGCCCTACGCTGAGCGAGAGGCCATGTTGGATTCTGCCCCCGATCGCGATGGTGATTTTTTCAAAGTTCCCAAAATTGTCAACGCGGATTGATTGTATTGACGTTGTATTGGCCTGTAGAGACGTTACATGTAACATCCTTACAGATTGCTAATTCAGATACACTTCTCCATCGGACTCAATCGTGAGTGCCGTTTTATCGGTGGCAAAATCAGTCGTTTCCGTCAGCGTGAGTTCGATTGTATTGGCAGCCGTTGTCGGCACCTTTGGGCTAACCAAAAGGAACCCACGATCGCGGCGATAAAAGCTCAGACTAACGGGTGTTTTCAACGCTTGCAACGTGATCTCCGATCGTCCTCTCAAGGTTCGTACCCGTGTATCACCAATCACCTGATAGACAATATCGGCACCCGTTTTATTCATCAATTTAACGCCTACTGTTCCCTGACTAGGAGTCAGTGTCGCAATGGGTGGCTGTTGTTGACTGGGTAAAGGCGGATTGACAACTGGAGTAGAAGGACGAACCTGAGCGTTTGTCTGATCTGCAAACGGAGCAGCGATCGCAAAAAGCGCCAACAAACTACTAAAAAATACAGTTGCTGGCTTAAGGACTTTTGTCATGTTGTGCCGTTTTTTCACGTTCACAGTAACCTCTTTTATAAAGGAATAAAAGACCGAACGAGCCATGTTCTCTGTAGTGTGCTTGTTCGCACAGCGCGTTACAGGTAGCTATATATCTTAAAGACGGTCTTCCGCAAGTGAGGTTTCCAAAGCGGTTGCTTGAACCAGGTTAATAATGTGCCAATTTTGACAGTCCCTTTCATAGAGGCGTTACATTTAACGCCTCCACGGTCAATAAACGACCACGTATGACGCGATTTCTACGCCTCTTGCCAGAGACGCTGAATCGTACCTGGCAGGAAGCTTTTGATCTCCTGAATCCGATTGTCAGACAACTCATCTTTAGTTGCAGAGAACACGGCTTTCACTGCAACTTCTGGATCGACGGTGTTCTGCAAACCAGCTTCCTGCTTCACTCGAAATAAGAACGTGTCGTCTTTGATCACGAGCGGTTGTCTCACGCGACTAATGAAACGAACAAGAGGATTGGTATCTACCCACAAATCTTCAATTTCACTTTGAAGTTCTTTTTCTGTGGTTGGCTCCATCTCTTTATGCAGTTCACTTGCAACGCGATCGACCGTCTGGTTTGGCATCATGTCGCGCATTGTGCGGAATACAACTTCTGTGATGTCCCGCGCATCGTATAGATCGGACAAGCTACCCTTGATCATCACTTTTTCAAGAAACGGCGTATCTTTGGTCGCGATCGGAACAGTGGCACCCTTTTTCATTGATGCGGGCGGACTCTTTTGCATATCTTCTAGCATTTGGTGACCTTTCTCAGTTAACTCTGCTTTCTTAAAGGTAATTAGATGGGGCAGCGGACCATCAGGCGCTCCGTATGTATTGGCAATACGGAAGTCAAGTTCTTTAGCGTTAATCACATTAGGAACATCATCCTGATTTCCATAAGCATTGCCGCTAAACTCAGCATTGATGTATGCTTCCTGGTTTAGATAATCTAAATGACCAAGAAAGTCTGCGGTCGATAATTCAATGCCTGTAAAATCAAATTCATTGAAACTGACTGGTTCTAGTCCAGGACCACGATCGCCATCCTGAATCTTTTTCAGCATGATATAAACAACATCGTCTCGAATCGCAATAGGCATTACATTCCCTTGAATTCAGCAACCTATTATTCAAATGTTTCATCAGTTAGCTGCCTAAAGTGGCTGTAGTCGTTAACAGTTTTTGAATGTAAAGGCATTGTCTGATAACAAAATCGTCTATTAGACCTTTACCTGTTAAACACCCTTAGTTCCACGTTCACAGAGCAGTTAAAATTCGAACATTCATAGCACGTAGCTACACAAGCATTCACAATAGGCACCTGAATGCTATTGCGAAAGATTACGACGTGCCCTCTATCAATAGGAATTAACTTGTAGAGCAGCTGCTAGCCATTAGGTAGATTCAGTCCCGCTTTAAATCGTTAAGACGGTATTACATCAGTCTCCACGCAATCGCATCACGATCTAAGATGAAGTGACTAAAGGGCAGCCTAACTTTTTCCTCAAAGAGTTTATTGCCTTTCCAGCCTCTTTTGTTAGCTATGCTTCTCAACGCGCTTTTTAGGCCTCGACTTTAGAGTTACTACCGCTATTAGATGGGCGTGTTTCAGGGAAATCTGAGGGCGCTTAGACCAGTTGTCACTGAATATTTGACTCGATGAAACTGTCGCTTTACTGCCCTACGTGCTCTCGACCGATCGCTGACCTCAATAATGCGTCCCCGCAAGTGACCTGTGGGGCTTGCCAGCATCGCTATGGTATTGTCCACGGCAAGCTTTCCAAGCATTCTTCCATCAGTGAACCGCTGCTGTTTCTGAGCCACCATCTGCCCAGCCTCCACAAGCGCCACTACACGCTGCAAATTACAACGCCCGATCGCAACCTTAAGCAGCTTCAGTTTTCGATCCCTGGCAAAGCAGACCCCCTCCCAGTACATTACGGGGATGTGGTGTCTGTGCTTTACACCATGCAGGGATACCTGATGAAAAAGCTGGTAGCGGTCAACAACCACACTACTGGTAAGCGCTACGTGCTACCCAAACCAGTACCCAGCACGATCGAGCTCACGTTGACCCTGAGCTCGATCGTGCTGGGGCTGCTAGTGGCGTCTTTTTTCAGCGGAGTCAATGTTTTTCTCGTTTCTGTTGTGACGGCATTGGGCGTGCTCGCCTATCTCAAGGTAACGAACAGCGCTCAACTAACGAGCCCATCGTTAGCAATGCATGGACGAGAAGGGACTCGCTTAGCTGGCGATCAACGGTTGCTGGCGCAAAAACTCAAAATTGAGCAGCGCTTGGATGAAATCAATCATGAATGCAAGTCCAATCAAGGGCTGATCGATCGACTCGAAGATCTGAAGCAAAAAATGGTTACTGTCGATCAGCAACTGTATGCACCTCGTATTTTTAGAACCACGGGCGCAGTCACCATTTTGAAGCAGCAAATTACCAACAATCAGCGGCTTGTGCGCGAATATCGTCGAGCCTTGCAAATGATTGAAATTGAGATGGAAACCTCCTGGATTGCGGATCAATTGCCCGATGCCAGCAACTTCACCCGCGCCATCATGCAGAAGTTAGAGGAATTGAAAGCGATCGAAGAGCAAAATCAATTTCTTAAACTCCAACTCACTGCCTACGAAGAGGTTAAGCATCATGTCATTCCAGGATATGAGTGAAGAGAGTAGGGGCGTTACATGTAACGCCCCTACAAACGAAAACTCTTCACTCTCCCCTTCACCCTTCTTCCTGTTGCGGTAATGTCACGGTTACCGTTGTGCCCTGAGCAAGAAGACTGTCAATTTGAATGGTGCCGCGATGGTTTTCAACGATCGCTTGTGCAATGGCTAAGCCCAAACCCGACCCAGTGGCAGAGGCTTGAGTGCGGGCAAGATCCACTCGATAAAAGCGATCGAACAAGCGAGGCAGAGCTTCTGGTGGAATGCCGATCCCCGTGTCGCTCACAACGACTTGAAGGAAGTAATTGCTCGATCGTTTCAACTGCTGTAAAGCAACAGAAACCTTGCCTCCAGACGGCGTATATTGCAGCGCATTGCCTAACAGGTTGGTAAAGAGTCGTGCTAACTGGTCGCGATCAGCGTGTAGTGTACTCCAGTCTTGAGTCGATGGCTGTGTAGGCGCGATCGTGGTAGCCGTCACTGGCACTGTTCCTGATGCATTGCCTTCGAACGAACCAACCTCCGCTAAGCCGAGTGGCGTTATGCTGTTCGTAACATTTTTGGCAGATGCTTCCATAGAGCAGCAGACAAGCTCTATGCCCTTTTCTTCTGCCAGCATTTGCTGTTCTTCAATGACGTCTCGCAACAGTCCATCCAGCGGCACGCCCACGCGGCGAGACTGAACAATACCGCTGTCTTGTCGTGCTAGAAAGAGTAGATCATCGACTAGCCGCCCCAAACGCCTGGTCAACCGTTCGACCACTTTGAGATGCTGTTGCTGCGTATATGGATCGGGATCGGGATCTGCCAGCGCCACCTGGACGTTCGTCTGGATGATGGCGATCGGGCTGCGTAACTCGTGGGAAGCATCCGCTGTAAACTGCTTCAACCGCTGATACGATTCACGCACCGGCTCCATTGCTAACCCCGACAGAAACCAGCCGATCGCTGCCACAGCCGCAATCATCAGCCCAATCCCCAAACTGAGATCCAACACCAGTTGGCGGACTGGCTTGGTAACTTCAAACCAGGGATGGCTCACACGCAAGTAGCCTAAAACTTGCCGTCCGACCTCTATTCGCTCCGTGACCTGTCGCAAAATGAGCGAATCGGGAGAGACCGGAGGAGCCGTTGTTAGTTTCTGGTTGTTAGTGGTTAGTAGGTTCGGTGAGGCTGTTCTCACGTCTCTGTGCTCTTCTGACTCAGGCTGTTGGACGATCGCACCCAGATTACCGCTGTCGCCCCTGACCATATGCACCGTTTCACCCTGACTATTCAGGTTCAACGGTACGTTCAACGGTTCCGATAGCGTAGACCAGAGTAGGGCTCCGGTCGGGCTGAACCATTCCAAATCGATATGGTCGTCTTCACCAGTAGCGGCACTGTCACGAAAGCTCGCTTCTACGTTGACGCGCAGTACTCCACCTTCAGAATGCGGATTCACTGGCTCAATGACGAGCGATCGCCCAACCACCTCCACCACATGATTCAGCGTGTCATCAATCCGCTCAATCAACGTCTCACGCACGTACAGGTAAAAGCCACTGGCAAACAGCAGCAGCAGCACCGCTGTAACCGTTGTGTACCAGATTGCAAGCCGTCGCCGAGTAGTTTGAAACATAGCAATAGATTAACGCGGCGGGGGAGGGGAAGTTTTGAGTTTTGAGTTTTGAGTTTTGAGTTCAGCGTTTAGCCTTTAGCCTTTCCCCTTTAGCCTTTAGCCTTTAGCCTTTAGCCTTTAGCCTTTCCCCTTTGGCCTTTAACCTAGCCTTTAGCCTTTGGCCTTTCCCCTTTAGCCTTTCCCCCTCATCCCTCCTTCAAAAATCCTCCAGCATCCACTCAGACGCCCGTTCGCCCAGTTCGAGGGGAATACTGACAGCCTTTCCCAACCGTGGGCGATCGCGGGTTTGATGAATGGATGCTTGCACATGCTCAGCACTCCCCCATGCCTGTAGATGGCTTGCAACTTCATTTAGGTGGGCTATGTATTCAGCCTCCGTCAGCGGGAAGGACACCTGCTCTAAGTACTTCCACATGACCAAAAAAAGGATTTTGCCCTGAGTCCGCCGTAGCTGAATGTCGTAGGAACGTCCCCACTTGTCCAGCAAGACTTGGCGTAAATCATCTCCGGTCATAGCGCTGCCATTCCACAACTTTCTTTCAGATTCACACCTTCAGACTCACAAGTTGCTCTCGACTCTGCAAGGGGGGGCGAGTGGGGTCTCCTGCGATCGTTAACATTTTGTATAAAACTGACAGCCCTCTACTTAGCTATGATGCTAGCGTCAAGAAATGTAATAATCTTAATAACTTCCTCAGAGACGCGACAAGCCGCTCTGTGAGACGATTATTGCAGTGTTTGGTGAGCAGTGTCTGCAAGAGGGGCAGGCATCTGAATCCATTGGAGCGCGGAGCCAAGCGATAGCGCAACTCTTTAAGCGTTTACCAAGCCCTTGCCGAATCCCTTTCTTAACAGAACTATACGCAGTCATGACACAAATTTCTGGATCTTCGGATGTGCCCGATATTGGGCGTCGCCAATTCATGAATCTTTTGACGTTCGGTGCTGTCACTGGTACGGCATTGGGTGCCCTTTACCCGGTAGTGAAATACTTCATTCCACCATCAAGCGGTACAGGCAGCGGCGGTGCCACGGCTAAAGACGCACTGGGTAACGACATTCTGGTAAGCGATTTCGTTGCTAGCCATGCTGCTGGCGATCATGTGTTATCGCAAGGGCTAAAGGGCGACCCAACCTACATTGTGATCAAAGAAGATAAAGCACTGGCTGACTTTGGGATCAATGCCGTTTGTACCCACTTGGGCTGTGTTGTGCCCTGGAATGCAGCGGAAAACAAGTTTAAATGCCCTTGTCATGGCTCTCAGTACGATAGCAACGGCAAAGTAGTGCGAGGGCCAGCGCCATTGTCGTTGGCATTGGCACATGCAGCAGTTGTCGATAACAAAGTGAGCTTTACTCCCTGGACTGAGACTGATTTCCGCACTGGCGAAGACCCTTGGTGGGCTTAGGTCGTGAATCGTCTGCTGATTGCTGTTTTCTGCTGACTGTCTTTCGCTGCTGATTATCCTTTGCTCATGACACGTTCGTTACCGATGAAAAAGATTCCTTTAGAAAGATTGATACCGATGGCTGGTCGCTATAAGTCTGCTGTGCTGACAGTAATGGCGATCGCAGTCTTCTTAACAGGCAGTTTGTCACTACCGCAAGCCGCCTCGGCTTACCCGATTTTTGCTCAACAGGCGTATGAGAACCCCCGTGAAGCAACGGGACGCATTGTTTGCGCCAATTGTCATCTGGCAGCGAAACCAACCGAGGTAGAGGTACCCCAGTCCGTCTTACCCGACTCTGTGTTTGAAGCGGTCGTCAAAATTCCCTACGACCCATCCGTGCAGCAGGTCGTTGGCGGTGGCGATAAAGGGCCTTTGAACGTCGGCGCTGTGCTGATGTTGCCCAAAGGCTTCAAAATTGCACCCGAAGATCGCATTCCTGAGGAAATGAAGGAAAAGGTGCAAGACCTCTACTTCCAGCCTTACAGCGAAGATAAAGAGAATATCGTCGTGATCGGTCCACTCCCCGGTGAGCAGTACCAGGAAATCGTCTTCCCGATTCTTGCTCCCGATCCAAAGACCGATAAATCACTGCGCTTTGGTAAGTACGCCGTTCATGTCGGTGGCAACCGTGGTCGGGGTCAAATCTATCCCAACGGTGAAAAGAGCAACAACACGGTGTACAACGCCTCCGAAGCAGGCACCATTTCTAAGGTTGCGAAGCCAGAAGACGGTGGCTATGAAGTGACTATTCAGATGGAAGATGGCAAAACGGTAGTAGACACGATTCCGTCTGGTCCCGATCTGACCGTCTCTGAAGGGCAAACGGTGAAAGCGGGTGATGCGCTGACAGTGAATCCCAACGTGGGTGGCTTTGGTCAGGCAGATACCGAGATCGTTCTACAAAACCCCGATCGCATCAAAGGTCTGCTAGCGTTCTTCGGCATCGTCGTTCTTTCCCAAATTCTGCTGGTTCTGAAGAAGAAGCAAGTCGAGCGTGTGCAGGCAGCCGAGATGAACTTCTAGTCTCTGCACCATACTTTTATTTCTTGGGGGACAAGCGATCGCTTGTCCCTTTTTTATGTCTACCAGCACTGTGCACGTAAAATTCACTCAGATATCCGGCGATCATCACAGCAAGTACTGCACCACAGTGAGTCATTGGTTAGGATGAAGAGATGAAAGGACATCGATAGGATCTAGTCATCCCAGTTTTGGCATGATGGTGAGGGTTAGCACGCTAACGCTGACTGCCCAACCCGCGATCCGCTATTCCTGAGATTACGTTAATATTAGTTAACATCGATAGAATAGTGAAACACTCCGCACCCCTATAAAAGGAGGACAAATCCCGGTGAATAAGCGGTGGAGAAATGTTGGACTGTATACGCTTCTGGCGATCGTAGTCGTTTCTTTAGCGACAGCGTTCTTTGATAAGCAGCCTCCCAGTCGGGAAACCTGGCGCTACAGCCAGTTTATTGAGAAAGTTCAAGAAGGCAAGATTGAGAAAGTGCGGATTAGTGCCGATCGCAGTATTGCGGTGGTACAGGACGGTAATAACCGGGTTGTGGTTAACTTGCCGAACGATCCTGAGCTGATCAATATTCTGACGTCTAATAAAGTTGATATTTCGGTTTTGCCACAAACCGACGATGGGTTCTGGCTCAAGGCGCTGAGCAGCCTCTTTTTCCCAGTCTTGCTGCTGGTTGGTTTGTTCTTCTTGCTACGCCGTGCTCAGAGTGGTCCTGGTAGTCAGGCAATGAACTTTGGCAAGTCTAAAGCCAGAGTGCAAATGGAACCGCAGACTCAGGTAACCTTTGGCGATGTCGCAGGCATTGACCAGGCGAAGCTCGAACTGAGCGAAGTGGTGGACTTTCTTAAGAATGCCGATCGCTTCACAGCCGTTGGTGCCAAGATTCCCAAAGGTGTCTTGCTGGTGGGTCCTCCAGGAACGGGAAAAACGCTGCTGGCACGCGCCGTTGCGGGTGAAGCAGGCGTCCCCTTCTTCTCCATCTCCGGTTCTGAGTTTGTCGAAATGTTTGTGGGTGTGGGTGCGTCTCGCGTCCGTGACCTTTTTGAGCAAGCGAAGTCTAACGCTCCCTGCATCGTCTTCATTGATGAAATTGATGCAGTCGGTCGTCAACGTGGTGCTGGCTTGGGCGGTGGTAACGATGAGCGTGAACAAACCCTCAACCAGTTGCTGACTGAAATGGACGGGTTTGAGGACAACACAGGCATCATCATCATTGCGGCAACAAACCGTCCTGATGTCCTGGATGCGGCTTTACTACGTCCCGGTCGCTTCGATCGTCAGGTAGTGGTCGATCGTCCCGATTACGCGGGGCGGTTAGAAATCCTCAATGTCCATGCTCGCGGCAAAACGCTGTCGAAAGATGTAGATCTGGAGAAAATTGCGCGTCGGACTCCTGGCTTTACAGGTGCTGACCTGTCCAATCTCTTGAATGAAGCGGCTATTCTGGCAGCACGTCGCAACTTGACCGAAATTTCAATGGACGAAGTGAACGATGCGATCGATCGTGTCCTCGCTGGTCCAGAGAAGAAAGACCGTGTCATGAGCGAAAAGCGCAAGGAATTGGTGGCTTACCATGAAGCGGGTCACGCTCTAGTGGGCGCCCTGATGCCTGATTACGATCCGGTACAGAAGATCAGCATCATTCCACGCGGTCGTGCGGGTGGTCTCACCTGGTTCACTCCCAGCGAAGATCGGATGGATTCGGGCCTGTACTCGCGCTCCTACCTCCAAAACCAGATGGCAGTTGCTCTGGGTGGCCGGATTTCGGAAGAAATCATCTTCGGTGAAGAAGAAGTGACCACAGGTGCATCGAATGACCTTCAACAGGTCGCTCGTGTGGCTCGCCAGATGGTGACTCGTTTTGGTATGAGCGATCGCCTCGGTCCTGTAGCGTTGGGTCGTCAGCAGGGCAACATGTTCCTGGGTCGTGACATTGCCGCTGAGCGAGATTTCTCTGAAGAGACTGCCGCTGCGATCGATGACGAAGTGCGGAATCTGGTCGAGCAAGCCTATCGTCGTGCGAAAGCGGTTCTGGTTGGCAACCGCCACGTGTTGGATGAGTTGGCAGCGATGCTGATTGAAAAAGAAACAGTGGATTCTGATGAACTTCAGGAATTGCTTGCCAATAGTGATGTGAAGATGGCTTCGATCGCTTAGCAGTCGCTGTGTTCAACGTTTACTCAACGGGTTTAAGGTGGTTCTAGTTCGCTAGAGCCACCTTAATTTTTGGATTGCGCTATACCCCAATTTTTAAGCGCGTTTGACTGATTAAGCCCTGCCTGATGCGTACTCTGGAGCATTGCAGGTTTGCTCTTCAGGTCTGGGCTCTTCAGGTCTGGGCAACTGTGGGACAGCAACATCAACCACAGCCGCGATCGCTTTAGGCCTCTCCGCAACATCCCAAGCAGACGGATCTTTAACGGCTGGTTGAGTGGCACGTTGAGCAGTGATAGCGATCCGATCGGGAAGCGGCGTTGTCCCCCTTGCAGACTCTAGGTGCGGCAACCGTTCGGGCAAAGATGTCGGCAATTGACGGGCAGATGCCATGCGATCAACCGGCGTCTTAGGATGGCTGGCACGCTGAGTGACTCGATAGTCTGGCAGGTAGCTCATGTCTACCTGCGTCGTTTTGGTGCAAACGACGCGATCGCGGAGGCTGATCTGTTGCACCATGCGGCTACTCAGTGGCACAAAACGCCAGTAGCGGTGAACATCAGGCTGCACAATCACAAGCGATAGCTGTCCCTGGTAGAGAACTAAATTTCTCACTTCACCAGCTGGCTTGCCGTGCCTGTCAACCACGCTAAACGTGTCTAGCCGCTCTTTTAGAACCTGCATTTTGTTCAGCAGCAAGCGTTTCAGGCGATCATTGCTGTCTGCCAGCTGAGCTAATTTTTCTGGTGATGCGTAGTTCATTGGCTCGTACTAACCTCTTGAGCAACGGCTGGGATTGAGCAAGGACTGGAGACAGGCTCTGGCAATAGGACTGATCGCAGAGCCCCCTTACAGAACACTGAACCATATCTTCCAAATAGAAAATAGCGTGTTCAGCCAACAGAGCGAGAGCGATTGATTTTAGTTTAGTAATTTTCGGCTCACTAAGCGACCATCACACATATTGTCATGGAACATATTCTGATGGAGCTGTACGGGAGCAACCTACGATCGACCGCTGTCATCCTCGATGGAACGTCAGTACAGCGCTGACTGTTGAACGCCGAGCGCTGCTCCAGACGTGTAAACGTCTGCTTGAACCCATTCATTGTGTGCGTAATTATGACTCCTCAAGACTGGCACGCTCTCTTACAACAGTTTCGTGCGATCGCGGTCATTCGTGCGCCACAGCTTGAAAGCGGCTACCAGATGGCAAAGGCAGCAGCCGATGGTGGCATCCGGCTGATCGAAATTACCTGGAACAGCGATCGTGCTCCTGCCTTAATCCAGCAACTACGCCTGCAATTGCCCCACTGCACGATCGGTGCAGGCACGTTGCTACAGGAAACCCACGTGCAGGAGGCGATCGCGGGCGGTGCTCAGTTTCTCTTTACGCCTCATGTCGCCCCTCACTTGATCCAACTAGCGGTGGCACAAAACGTGCCGATCATCCCTGGTGCACTTTCTCCTACCGAAATCGTTAGTGCATGGCAGGCAGGAGCTAGCAGCGTGAAGGTTTTTCCCGTACAGGCAATGGGTGGTGCAGCGTACATTCAAAGCCTGCAGGCACCGTTGGGCAACATCCCCTTAATTCCCACAGGTGGCGTGACACTGGAAAATGCATCGGCGTTTTTGGCCGCTGGCGCGATCGCGGTTGGGCTTTCGGGTCATTTGTTCCCCAAGCAGGTAGTGGCTGAAGGGAACTGGAACGCGATCGCGCAACAAGCACAATCGCTGATGCACCGTCTTACGAACCCTTCTGTCAACCAGTCATGAATTTTAGCGCTCAGGTGGACTGGTGGTTATGAAGCTGCTTTGAATGTTGACGACATTGTCGGTTCTTAATCAGGATTTTCATCAAGAAAGACCGTAGACAAGAGTGTATAAAACGATAGTGAGAGCAGTGACAATGTTGCTAACTCGTGGTTTCAAGCAAAGCCTGGGCTCGCTGATCTTAACCGCTTCTGTCTGCCTGTTACCGACGCAGACGATCGCACAAGCACCTCTGGCAGCCGTGCTCTCACCCACGTTAAGCGCACAAAATGACACCATTGCGAGCACAGTCCGTCGCCTGGAAAAATCAAAGCGACGCTGGATTGAGATCAAGCTGTCCAGCCAGCGATTGATTGCCTGGGAAGGTAAAACCCCTGTCTACGCGGTTCTGATCTCGACCGGTAAAGACTTAACACCCACAAGCCCTGGAGTGTTTGCCATTCAGACACGCGATCGCTATGCCCGCATGAGAGGCGCTGATTACGATATTGCGGATGTGCCTTATACGATGTATTACGACGGCAGCTACGCCATCCACGGGGCATATTGGCATCACAACTTTGGTACGCCCGTGAGTCATGGCTGCGTTAACGTGGCAGTGAACCATGCTCGCTGGCTGTTTAATTGGGCCACGATCGGTACGCCAGTGGTGGTTCGTTAGTGAAATCGCACTAACATAGCGGGTATGCGTCCAATCCATGCCTCCTCATATACCGCTCATGTTTCTTCCACCTGGTTTTGACCAACATTCCATTGTCACAACACTCGGCACGATGGTTTACTACACGGCGGACATATCGCCCTGGGTAACAGACGATCGCGCTAACTTGCCCACCCTCGTCTTTCTTCACGGCTTTGGTGGTGGTTCTTCGGCATACGAATGGTCAAAAGTCTACCCTGCGTTTGCGTCAGAGTATCGCATTCTGGCACCCGATTTGATTGGTTGGGGACGATCGGAGCACCCAGAGCGGCAATACAAAGTCGATGACTACATCACAACGATCATTGAATTTCTGGAACAAACCTGTGATGGTGCGGTGACAGTCGTAGCATCCTCGTTGACAGCAGCGATCGTCATTCGAGCTGCGATCGCCCGCCCAGAATTGTTCAGAGCCCTAATTTTGACTGCACCAGCGGGACTGTCTGACTTTGGCAAAGACTATACACGCTCCTTCTTTGCTCAACTGGTCAGTACGCCAGTGCTCGATCGCGTCCTTTACAGCACAGGTATCGCTGCTAGTTGGGGCATCCGCAACTTTCTCGAACAGCGACAGTTTGCAAAAGCCGATCGCATCTTCCCCGAAATTGTCGAAGCGTATCTAGAATCTGCCCAACAGCCAAACGCCGAGTACGCAGCACTATCCTTTGTGCGGGGAGATTTATCCTTTGATCTGGCACTCTACATCGCTCAGCTCACGGTGCCAACAGCCATCATCTGGGGCAAGCGATCGCAGTTCACCGAACCAGAAATCGGCCATCGACTGGCGGCACTCAATCCGCAGGCCATTCGCGCCCTGCAAGTCATCGATGATGTTGGGTTAACCCCTCAGTTGGAACTACCAGCCGTGTCGATCGCCCTGATCCGCAGATTCCTGGACTTGCTAAAGTAGTGGACTTGCTGACGTAGCGTTCGTCAGCTACGCGCCCACACGAACATCAATCACATAAAGGTCTGAAAAGTCGTAGGTAAACCCTTCAAGCTCAATCTTGGTACCCGTTTTAATTTTGTTGTTGCCCAGCAGCGGACCATTCTTGGTCATGTTGGCATCACCCGCAACCGTCACGAGGAAATCCTTTGTAAGAGCCGCTTCGGGGCGAGGGTCAGGCAAGGCTTTGAGGGTGCCATTGGGCTGAGGCACTGCCACATTCCGGGGCAACTCTTTCACAGCTTTGATTTTGATATCGCCGAAGGGCTGATTCCGGATGATCAGGCTGGTTTTATCCCCTTCTTTGAGCAGTGTCTTAGGGTCTTGTGAGCCAACGCTTCGAATGACCACATCGACCTCTACAGGCTTGACGTTGGAGCTAAGCTGGGCACCCGTCAGGCTGGGCAGCAGAACACCCACAATCACCAACAGAATCACCAGGGCAGCACCAATATCTAAAATGCTGACCTTGCCAAATAAGCGACCTTTGGAGTCTACGATAGCCATGAAGTGTTGCCTCGACGGTACGGTGCTGGGAACGTTTTCGGGTTAAGCGAGTTACCACAGCATTGCTAGTTTACATGAGGAACCTGACGCTAAACGAGCCTTTAGAATCAGAGCCAGGCAACCCTGTGACAGATTATCATGACTGGCAGCGTCTGTAGCGGTTCCACGCCATAAGCGAATGGGATTCTCAGTGTAGAATGCAAATATTAATAGGATTTACGCAGAAACTGGGCTTCCTAATGCGCAGGCATTGCTTGAGTCTCTAGGTTTCGTCCAGCAACCCGGTTTCTTGCAACTTCACAAGCGATTGCAATTTGCGTGCCCACAAAGTCTATATTCCATGAATACTCTAGACCAAGTGCTCGAAACTGCTTTACAGCTATCCTACGAAGAGCAGGAAATGCTGATCAAAATTCTGAAAAACCGCCATCACGAAAGTCGTCGTCTGGAAATCGCCACGAACGCCAAACAAACATTGGCTGATTTTCATGCAGGTAAATTTCAGCACCAATCCGCCAACAATGTGATTGCAGCATTGCGCCAGTCTTTAAATGAACCAGACGCATGAGACTGCTGGTTCTGACGCCGAAATTCAAACGAGCATTCCGCAGTGTTGTCAAACGAAAGGCTGCTCTTCAGCAACGCATCGAAGATACCCTCCAGCAGATGGAGGCAGACGTGTTTGCCCCAACCCTTGGCACTCATAAGCTAAGCGGTAAACTAGACGGTCTTCAGTCTTGCTCTTGTGGCTATGACTGTCGTATCGTCTTCTCCATTGAATCAGGATACTGAAACGAATAGCGAAGTCATCGTTCTGCTCGATATCGGAACGCATGATGAAGTTTATTAAATGCGATGGTAGTTTCAGCGGCAGTTTGATCTGTCGTATTTGCTAATAATTTTTCTACTGATACATGGCAAAGGTTCGGCTAGAGAGAATTACGCGGCAGTTTGTCAGGAGCAATGCGACTCGTGAAACGAGCAACGCAGGCATTGCAGACATTACCTTTGAAGTGCCTGATGGGGCCTTTTGGGTGCTGGTTGGCCCCTCTGGCTGTGGGAAATCCACCATCCTCCGCACGATCGCAGGGCTAGAAGCCGCAACATCGGGTGACTTGTACATTGGCGATCGCCTTGTGAACCAAATTCCAGCCCGTCAACGCGATGTGGCAATGGTGTTTCAAAACTACGCGCTCTACCCGCACATGACCGTGGCCGAAAACCTTGCTTTTGGGCTGCAAATGCGACGGGTAGATGCGAAGGCCACACAGGAACGGGTCGAAACGGTCGCACAAATGCTGGCGATCGACCATCTGCTCGATCGCAAACCGGGTCAGTTGTCGGGAGGACAGCAACAGCGAGTGGCGTTAGGTCGGGCGATCGCTCGTCAACCGCAAGTCTTCTTGCTGGATGAACCGTTGTCGAATCTCGATGCCCAACTGCGGGATGAGACTCGCGCTGAGCTGAAACGCCTTCACCAGCAGGTGGGCATTACAACCATTTATGTCACCCATGATCAAGTGGAAGCGATGACGTTGGCCGATCAGATTGTCGTGCTAGACCAGGGAAGGATTCAGCAGATCGGTGCCCCCCAAACGATTTACGCTCAGCCTGCGAATCGCATGATTGCGACGTTTTTGGGCAGTCCACCGATGAATATTCTGTCTGCCGTTTACGATGGCACCGCATTTCAAATTAATGGACAGACGGTACCCTGTTCAGAGCTATTACGAGACCACCTTCAGCCGATCGCGGGACGGCTCTACGATCTAGGCGTGCGTCCAGAGCACGTTCACATCACTCCTGATACAGGCCATCTGACGGTAGAGATCAGCGTGGTTGAACCACTCGGACGAGAGGTTGCCGTGCGCGCCAATGTGCCAGCGACGGAGCGCTCGCCGCAACAAGCGATAGCCTTTCAGTGCCATCCAACCCAATGCCCTCATGTCGGCGATCGGCTTTTGCTGGGGCTAGATTTCGATCAGCTCTTTGCGTTCGATCGGGAGACTGGTGATACCGTATATCCCTCCAAACAATAGGCTCCAAACAATAGGAAGACAATCTCACGTAGGGGCGCAAGGTCTTGTCCCCTACTTTGATATCTGTAATACTTCAAAGCGCAGCCGTGAGTGAAACAGTATCCAGCGGTAGCGCAGCATTCACTAATGAAAGCAAAACGCCTGTTTGCTCCTGCCCATTCGTGGCTAAATCGCTGTGGCAGAGGTAAACCCGTTCTTCGGTACGACCAAGCAGATCGAGCAAAATGCGACGCAATCGACGTTCATTCGCATCCATCATATCGGCCGCAGTCCAGGCACGTCCCGACCAGCCTTGCAGGAATAGTGGCGCCCCAAAGAGTGAATCGACGCCGCTCAACCAGCGTGGTGAACCAGCATCCATCCAGAACTGCCAGCGATGAGCACGGCGACTGGAACGATACTGAAACACATTTGCCAATAGCACCGCATTACTATTTGGGCCGATCGGGCGAACAGGATAGGGGTTCGCAGTGACCGTACCACTCTGCAACAGCTGAATAAAGCGACTCACCGTCATGTAAGCCGGAGCATCGAACCGCTGACTGCGGCGCAATCTGCCATCCACTTCCCAGTAATGCTGAGCCGCCTCAATGAGCTGACGCAAGGCCGACAACTGCTCAAACGGCAAGGAGCCACCGCCAAACAAAAAGTGCTGAATGGCCCGATCGAGCAACGACACTGCATTGGGAATTAAGCGTTGCTCTAACTGTCCCTGCTGCGCTTCAATCCACTGCACGATCGCCTGATACGCATTACTCGCCTGATAGCCCAGTCGATCCCATCGAGGAAACGTGGTTGCAGGTAACAAACGGGGACGATCGGGGTGCGGTACAAAGCAGTAGTCAGCGAGCAACCCAGCACGAACAGGATCGATCGAGAAGGATGAAGGATGAAGGATAAAGGATAAAGGGGAGTTTTGAGTTTCAAGGGTTGAGTGTTGAGTGGGTTCTGCTTGCTGACTGCTGACTGCTGACCGCTGACTGCTGACCGCTGACTGCTGACCGCTGACTGCTGACTGCTGACTTAACACCACCAACATTTCTGCCACAGCATCCCGATCGACTAACCGCCCTAAACCGGGATAGACCAGAGTTAATAACGTCAGCAACGCACGAATAATAGGTGAACTGGTGAGGGGACGCTGATCGTTCAGAGATTCGACGGGAATCTGGTGTTTGGTGAGGATTTCGGTCAGGCTATAGCGGGCGATCGCGTCAACACCAGGAGCAATCACAGCAATGTCACGGGGCTGTAGTTGCTTGGTCTGCACGGCGTCTACAATTACCTCAGCCGTGCGACGCAGCAGTTGGGCACGGGAAGTTGTCTGGATCGCCTGGATCGATTCGGGCAAACTGGCGAAGAAAATGGGGTCTGTCACCAACGCCACGATCGCATCACCCAAGTCATTGCCCAGCGCGGGAACGGATCGTGCCGACAGCGTTTCAATCCGGCAACGGTCTGCCAACCCTGCCAAATAAGCGGGATCGGCTCCCAAACCTAGACGCACAGCGCCATCAGGATTGTAGGTAAAGAGGCCGGTGGCTCCAGCATCGAGCAAAACATCAAAAAGCGTTCGGGCGATCGCAGGGTATTCATCGACATCGTCCGCCAACACAATTTGATAGCGTTGCGCTAGATGTCGCTGATAGGTCGGGTTTGGCAACAAGTACTGCCAGTACAGTTCGGCAATGATGCCGTACGTCAGTAGACCGCCTTCCAAACACCAGCGCTGCCAGCGTTGCAGCAGCTCGCCCACATCGGCATCAGGCAACGGCAGTTGGTCTCCCTGCCCAGCCAGTCCTTGCTCTAGCATGACGGGGATATCCGCCAGGGGAATACCAGCCAGTGCCGCCAGTTGCAGCAAGTCCAGCAATCGACGTACTAACCGGACTTCCGTAGTGCCTGCCTGCTGCCCGATCGTGCGATCGAGGTCAGCTTGCCAGAGTTGCGCTGCCAGTGCTTGCTCATTTTCGGGGGACAGCCGGATGGGAAACTGCGCTTTCAGGTCAAGCTGTTGAATGAGCAGCGACCAGAACAGCATGACTTCTTCCTGAAAAAAGCCCAGCGGCGTGGTGGAGTGTAAAGGCACCTTACTTTGAGTCGCGGCAGTCAGGCGATCGAGCAAGTCAATGCGGTTATCGCCGATCGCGGTCAAAACCAGTACTCCCGGCATACTTGCGTCAGCGGGCTGCATGAGAGGCCGTGGGAGTGCCGCTGCGGCACCTTGCGTCGGCGTCGATTGCCGTAGCTCTAGAGTTCTGCCAGAATCTCTAGTAAGATCTCCAAAGCTTCTCGCACCAGATTGCGCCCAAGCGCGAAACTGGCTGACCAAAAAGGCCGTTTTGCCGCTGCGCGTGGCGCCTACAACCCAAATCGGTTCACCATTCACTAATTGCTCTCAGCTGATTTTGTTACTATTACTAAGCCCACTTGACGTTAACGCTTTGCGCTTGAGTCTTGCCGTATGGCTCCAGGCTACCAAATCTTGATCGTCAGCACTAAAGGCTCAGCATCATTCTGCACTTATTCGTGTCATGCAAACAACAATTTGGACCAGGCTGAAGCAGTCACTACTTGCTGCAAGGCAGTGGTATGAGCAAACGCCAGAACGGGCACTCGATCAGGCCTATGCAGCGACCTTGATGATTAAGTCGGTCGAAGATGAACATTTTGACGGCAACCCCATCTCGGTCAGTACTGACAAATACGGCACCAATTCAAATGCGGTTTTTCAGGAAGAACTCAGAAAATGCCTCAAGATCGCAACACTCCGTCTCTCAGAATTTAAGGCAAGCCGCTTTGTTTTCAATACGACTGATGCCTCTGGAAATGCACTCCAAGGTCCAGCATCGCTAGCGAATAAAGAACGATCGGCCATTATTTTAGAAAAGCTTAAGTTTATCGATGAAGTACTCGCAAGATATCAAGCCCAACAGTCAGAATCGCTGTCGCTTGTACCCGTCGAACAAAATGGTAAGGTTCAATTAACACCCAGTGATAAATCTCAGTTGACGCTGCGCTCCAATGCCAACACTGGCAGTCAACGCTTGAGTAACGGTCAAACAATCGATCAGCTCTATCAATCAGAATCGGTGCCGGAAGATGAGGGCATCTTCGATAAGTCAGGTGTGCTACCGCGGACGATCGCCAGCACCATTGGTCGCATCAAGCGAGATTTAGACCCCAACTCTGAGCAGCAGGTGGTAAGAAGCTTTCGGAGCACGAAGGCGAAAACGCAAACAGCCATTCGCTTTATGCTGATTCTCATTGCAGTGCCGTTGCTCACAGAGCAAATCTCGAAGGCGTTGATCGTTGGCCCCATTGTGGACTCCTTCCGATCGCCTGCTGTAACAGAACCCTTTCTTAATTTTGAGCTACAAGAAGAAGCGCTCAAAGAACTGCAAACCTTCAAAGAACGGCTTGAGTTCGACTTTTTGTTAGGCAAAGCACCCAGCTTGACTAGTGAAGTGGGTGGCGATCGTGCAGGTGGTGAGTCGGCAGTTGGAGAAGCCGCTGTTGGAGAGGGAAAAGCGACGGGTGAAGCAAACAAAACATTTACCAAGGCAGAGCAAGAAGAGCTGATTGAAGGCAAGTTAAAGGAGAGAGCCGAAGAAATCAAACTGGAATACAGTCATGCGAGCTCTGGTGCAATTAAAAACATCTTTGCTGATTTGTTTTCAGTCGCTGCGTTTGCGATCGTCTTACTCGTTAGCCGTCGCGAAGTGGCGGTGCTCAAGTCATTTATTGATGACACTGTTTACGGCTTAAGTGATAGCGCAAAAGCCTTTGTCATTATTCTACTAACAGATACCTTTGTTGGCTTTCACTCTCCTCATGGCTGGGAGGTCTTGTTGGAAGGGTTGTCTAACCATTGGGGTTTACCAGCCAATCGTGATTTTATCTTTCTGTTTATTGCAACCTTTCCTGTTATCTTAGACACCATTTTCAAATATTGGATCTTCCGCTACCTCAACCGCATCTCACCATCCGCCGTTGCCACTTACAAAAATATGAATGAGTAAGGACGTTCACTTTAAAGCATCTAAAAACTCAAAAACAGAGGGCAATCTGTCCTCTGCTTTGAGACCGAGCCAATTTTACGATTACTTGACTGATTTTGCTCATGGCCGTTCCATGCTGCAAAATCAGCTAGAGGCAGGCGCAGAAAGAACGTAATTATTCAACGCAAATTATTGCTAGATCATTGCACCGCAATGCCCCTACGCTAGGTTACTGTTTGTTTGCTCGCAAGCCCTTAATTGCGTTGAGGAATCGGTTCAGACTGTGTGGCAGGTGCAGGGGAAGACGGTGTCGGACTCGGTACAGCCGTTGGCGCTGTTGTCGGGCTCACGGACGGCGTTGTGCTTCCTGTTTGAGGTGTCACGTTAACGCCACCGGATGGGGTGAAGGGCAAAAAGGTTGGATCAACCTCGCGTGGAAAAGCGCTGGCATCAATGCATGAATCCAGCGCTTTGGCAGACGGGAGTTTAGCGGCTTGATTCAGCCCGACCACGCAATCTGAATATCGTGTGGGCAATAAACTGCGGCGGCAACTGTCGAGCACATCAGCGGCAGTGCTATCGCTAATCTCACGTCGAATATCGACTACGCAAGTCGCCAGATCTCTGGGTCGTCGCACCTGACGGCAGGCATTCAGCGCATCAGCGGGAGCAAAGGTGTTGCCACTCAGTTGGCTCACGCACGCCGAGAGGTCTCGTGGAAAAAAGGCTCTAGAGCAAGCCGATGCGGCTTCTTCGGACGAAATTTTGGCGCCTAACAGGTCGGCGGTACAACGCTCGTAATCGTTGGCAGCGATCGCCGGAACGGGCAACACGACTGCAACCAGCCCTGCTACAACACTGATGCCGGCAAGGCCGCTAACCAACGTGACACGAGACTGAGACTTTGGCTGACAGATTTGAGCTTTCACAGGTTTAGGAGCTTGGAGGGTGATCGTTTGCATAATAACAAGCTTTCTACGCTGAGTTACCACCCAAAACGGGAGGACTTGCCGCAAACATTACAATTCTGTCATCAACTTCACTAACCTGAATCTACTACAGTGATAAAGGTATACGAGTCCGTTTAGCAGTCCAAAGGATACCCCGGTATGCATCTGAGTGAATTAACTCACCCCAACCAGTTGCACGGTCTGTCGATCTATCAGCTCCAGCAAATGGCTCGCCAAATTCGTGAGAAGCACTTGCAAACAGTCGCTGCCAGCGGTGGGCATTTAGGACCTGGCTTAGGCGTTGTGGAACTGACGCTAGCACTATATCAAACCCTGGATCTCGATCGCGACAAAGTTACCTGGGATGTGGGGCATCAGGCCTACCCCCACAAGCTCATCACCGGGCGCTATGCCCGCTTTCACACCCTGCGGCAGAAAGACGGCATTGCGGGTTATCTCAAGCGCTGCGAAAGCAAATTTGACCATTTTGGAGCCGGTCATGCGTCTACCAGCATCTCTTCAGCGCTGGGGATGGCACTGGCTCGCGATATGCAGGGCGAAGATTACAAAGTGGTCGCCGTGATTGGTGATGGCGCCTTGACGGGTGGTATGGCATTAGAAGCAATCAATCACGCAGGGCATTTACCCAAGACTAATTTATTGGTCGTGCTGAACGATAACGAAATGTCGATTTCACCGAACGTCGGCGCTATTCCCCGTTATCTCAACAAAATGCGGCTGAGTGCACCTGTACAGTTTATTTCTGAGAATTTGGAAGAGCAGTTCAAGCATTTGCCCTTCGTCGGCGAATCCCTCGCTCCAGAAATTGGTCGCGTGAAGGAAGGCATGAAGCGGCTGGCAGTGCCCAAAGTGGGTGCTGTGTTCGAAGAATTGGGCTTTACCTATGTGGGGCCGATCGATGGTCATAACCTGCAAGAACTGATTACAACCTTTCAACAGGCGCACAAGCATCCTGGTCCCGTGTTGGTGCACGTGGCAACGACCAAAGGCAAGGGCTACGAGATCGCTGAGAAGGATCAGGTCGGCTATCATGCTCAGTCGCCGTTCAACCTCGCCACGGGAAAAGCGGCTCCTTCTAACAAGCCCAAGCCACCTAGCTATTCCAAAGTGTTTGGCGATACGCTGACAAAGATTGCTGAGAACGATCGCAGAGTCATTGGTATCACGGCTGCGATGGCAACGGGCACAGGTCTAGACATTTTGCAGAAGCAGTTGCCCGACCAATACATTGATGTCGGTATTGCCGAACAGCATGCCGTCACGTTGGCAGCTGGGATGGCATGTGAAGGGATGCGTCCGGTCGCCACGATCTATTCCACCTTCCTACAACGCGCGTTTGACCAGATTATTCACGATGTCTGTATTCAGAACCTGCACGTCTTCTTTTGCATCGATCGCGCGGGCATTGTTGGCTCTGATGGCCCCACTCATCAGGGTATGTACGATATCGCCTACCTGCGTTGCATCCCGAATATGGTGCTGATGGCTCCTAAGGACGAAGCCGAACTCCAGCGCATGATCGTAACCGGCATTGAGCATACGGGGCCGATCGCCCTCCGCTATCCACGTGGCAACGGCTACGGTGCGCCCTTGATGGAAGAAGGCTGGGAACCCCTGCCGATCGGCAAAGGTGAAATTCTCCGTCATGGTGATGATGTACTGCTGCTGGGCTACGGTTCGATGGTCTACCCCTCCATGCAGGTGGCCGAGATCCTCAGCGAACATGGCATTCAGGCAACCGTCATCAACGCCCGTTTTGCCAAACCGCTGGATACCGAACTCATCCTGCCGTTGGCGCAAAAAATCGGTCGTGTTGTAACGCTGGAAGAAGGCTGTCTCCCCGGCGGCTTTGGGTCTGCGATCGCGGAAGCGCTGCTGGATGCCGACATTGCTGTACCGCTTACCCGCATTGGGGTACCCGATCAGCTAGTTGACCATGCCACCCCTGACGAGTCGAAAGCCGCTCTCGGCCTCACGCCACCCCAAATGGCAGAACGCATCTTGAAGCTGTTTAGCCGTCAGCCGTCAGCCGTCAGCGTGTAGTGGCTGAGCCACCGTTGTTGTCATTGATAGAGGCGGGGTTGTTTTGCGATCGAGTCGTTGTCAATAACGTTGAGATCGCAAGACAACCGCGTTCACTTTCTCAATTCACAATTTCTCAATTCACCTCAAAAAAGTTGCAGACAAACTATAGGTGACGCCATGAACGAGGCCCGCTGGACAGCAAATCGTCATCACCTGTTTCCGACTGCATTATTTGCGTTTAACATCACAGACTATACCTCGCTTAACCAGCAACTTTTAGAGACCATTTATCAACTCAAGCAACAGGATCAAGGCGCTTCGGCATCGAACGTCTTGGGTTGGCATAGTAAAAGTAATTTATTTGAATTGGATGCCATCAAGCCACTGAAGGCAATCGTTGATGCAGCGATCTTAGAGGTTGCTCAAGCAGTTGGCTATGGTGATATTCAAGTTAAAGCGGCTAATTGTTGGGCGAATGTCAACCCTCAATACGCCAGCAATAAGATTCATGATCACGCTAATTGCCTTTTTAGCGGGGTCTATTATGTGAAAACGCCACATGATTCGGGTCAGTTGATGTTCTACGATCCTCGCAGCGCCAAGACGTTTTATAAACCGCTGGTATCAAACTTTACCGCTTATACTGCGGATGCGATCGCCCATGCGGCAGAAGAAGGGCTGATGCTAATCTTTCCAAGCTGGCTGAAGCATGGAGTCGAGCCCAATTTAAGCGATGAAGATAGAGTCAGCATCAGCTTTAATTATGTCTTTATTTAACAGTAGACGTACGAGTGGGCGTTGCTGAGCCTGGGATGCGTCGTGAATTTGCAAAGCCCTAGCCTGCAGCAAACAAGAAACGCAAAACGCTTTTAAAAGGCAACTCTCAAAGCCATAACCCTGCACCAATGTCCCATCAATTTTTTTTGATGCCTTCTAAAAAGGACACCAGAAAGCCCTATCGTAGCCAGGTAGTCCTATTTGGGAAAAGATGATGGCAGCCCAAAAGCAGCGTCTTTCCTCCATCCTTTCCTCAATGGCACTATCCGGCGATCGAGTTTAAGGCCTGATTTGATAGGCTAAGCAACCGACACAATCACGTCGCATTGGCCTGAAAACGTCTATGAAATTGTTTGCAAAAAAGTGCATTTTGTTGGTGGTTGCGATCGCGCTCTTCGGTTTGATCTGTCACTATGGACAAAGTTGCTCCTTATCCGCTGCCATGACTGACCCCAACCAAACGTTTGTGTATCCTCAACCCCGTCAGGCAAATCAGGTCGATGACTACCACGGTACACGCGTTGCAGACCCGTATCGTTGGCTCGAAGATCCGGATTCTGACGAAACAAAAACCTGGGTTGAGGCTGAGAACAAGCTGACGTTTGGACTGCTGGAGCAAATTCCCGCGCGCGATCGCCTCAAGCAACGCCTCACTGAATTGTGGAACTACGAAAAGTACGGCATTCCGTTTAAGCAAGGTGACCGCTACTTCTACTTTAAAAACGATGGTCTGCAAAATCAGAGCGTTCTCTACACGTTGAAGTCTCTGGACGATGAGCCTGTAGTTTTGCTCGACCCAAACACCTTGTCTGAAGACGGTACGGTTGCACTGTCAGGATTGTCTGTAAGTGAAGATGGGCAGTCCCTCGCCTACGGATTGTCTACATCTGGTTCTGACTGGCAAGAATGGAAGGTACGGACGGTCGAGACAGGGAAGGATTTGGACGATCGCGTGCAGTGGGTCAAATTCTCTGGTGCGTCCTGGACGCACGACGGCAAGGGCTTTTTCTACTCTCGCTACGACGAACCGAAGGAAAAGTCGAAGCACGAAGACGTTAACTATTTCCAGAAACTCTACTACCATCGCCTTGGCACACCCCAGAGCGACGATACGCTGATTTACGAACGTCCCGACCAGAAAGATTGGGGCTTTGGCGGTGGCGTGAGTGAAGATGGACGCTTCTTAATCATTTCTGTTTGGCTGGGTACTGATCCACGCAATCTGGTGTTCTACAAGGATCTGTCCGTGCCGAATGCGCCGATCGTCGAACTTATTAACACCTTTGAAGCCAGCTACAGCTTTATTGATAATGAGGGCGATCGCTTCTGGTTCAGCACCGATCTGGAGGCACCGCGCAGTCGCGTGATTGCGATCGATACGAAACAGCCCGATCGTGCCCACTGGCAAGAAGTGATTCCTCAAGCCGCCGAAACCCTTGAAGGCGTGGGCATTCTCAACAATCAGTTTGTGGTGTCTTACCTGAAAGATGCTCACAGTCAGGTGAAGCTCTTTGACCTGAACGGTACACCCGTCCGCGACGTTGAGTTTCCGGGTCTTGGCTCCGTGGGTGGCTTCGGCGGCAAACGCCATGATACCGAAACGTTCTACAGCTTTACCAGTTTCACTACACCCGCGACCATCTACCGCTACGATTTGGTGAACAACAAAAGCTATGTCTTCCGTCAACCGAACGTAGACTTCAACCCGGACGATTACGAAACGAAGCAAGTCTTCTACGCCAGCAAAGACGGTACGCAGATTCCCATGTTCATCGTCCACAAAAGAGGACTGGTGCTGGATGGGACAAGTCCCACCTACCTTTACGGCTATGGTGGCTTCGGCATTTCCCTCACGCCCAGTTTCTCGGTTAGCTCTCTGGTTTGGCTAGAGATGGGCGGCATCTTTGCGCAGCCAAGCCTGCGGGGTGGCGGTGAATATGGCGAAGACTGGCATCAGGCAGGCACCAAGCTGAAAAAGCAAAATGTGTTTGATGATTTTATCGGTGCTGCGGAGTGGTTAATCGATCACAAATACACATCAGCGAAAAAGCTGGCGATCGCAGGCGGCAGTAATGGCGGCTTACTCGTCGGTGCCTGCATGACTCAACGCCCCGATCTCTTTGGTGCCGCCCTACCAGCCGTTGGCGTGATGGATATGCTGCGGTTCCACAAATTCACGATCGGCTGGGCGTGGATCTCGGAATACGGCACACCCGAAAATGCTGACGAGTTCAAAGTGCTTTACGGCTACTCCCCACTGCACAATCTCAAACCGGGCACGGCCTATCCCGCCACGCTCATTACGACTGCCGACCACGACGATCGCGTGGTGCCTGCCCACAGCTTCAAATTTGCTGCTGCTCTGCAAGCTGCCCACAAAGGCGATGCCCCCGTCATGATCCGCATTGAAACGAAAGCGGGACACGGAGCAGGCAAACCCACTGCCAAAATCATCGAAGAAAGCGCTGATAAATGGGCGTTTTTGGTGAAGGTGTTAGCGATCGCTGAAAGCTGAGCCACAGGTATGACACGTATTGTCAAATCGCCCTTCCAGGTATAGGAGCGACCAGGTGTCGATGAACGATGCGTCCGCGATCGCTACATTACAATAGACAATGTCGGGAATCCTTACTATTCCTATGGTTTCACAACCGCTTGACACCATTCTACCCAGCACCGAAGAGCTACCGTGCTCTGATGATACGCCTGTGGATAACGAGGATCAGAACTTACTGCCCAACCTACTGCTGTTTTCCCTGGCGCTGCTCTGGTCAGACCGCATGGATTGGTATTTTGGGGTGGATATGGCGGTGTATCATACCACCGGGGTTAGCCCGAAGGTGCCTGTGGTGCCGGATGCTTTTCTGAGTCTTGGTGTTGAGCGCAAAAAAGGGGGCAAGTCGCGCCGCAGCTACGCCACCTGGGAGGAAAATAACACCCCGCCTATCCTGGCGTTAGAGATGGTTTCCCACCGTCCGAATGACGAGTATGACGAAAAGCTCGAACTCTATGCCCGGTTAGGGGTACTCTACTACGTGGTCTATAACCCAGAGTTTTGGCAGCGCGATCGCCATCAACCTTTTGAGGTCTATCGCCTAGAAGGAGAAACCTATCGATCGCAAATCGGTGAACCGTACTGGATGCCAGAAGTGGGTTTGGGTTTGGGGCGTGGTCAACAGACCATTGGCGGTATTCAACAAGAGGTGTTGCTCTGGCACAATGCCCAGGGACAGGCGTATCCCATGCCAGAGCAGCAAATGCAAGCAATGCAAGATCAACTCACTGCGGAACGCCAGCGCACAGAGGTGGAACGCCAGCGCACTGAAGCAGAACATCAACGGGCGGAACGACTTGCAGGATATATTCGATCGCTCGGTGTTGACCCAGACAACTTACCGGAGTAGGAATAGGCGATTGCCCTCAGCCCATAGCTTCAAATTCAATAATTGAAGAAGGCGCTGATAGGTGAGTGTTTTGGGTGAACGTGTTGGCAATCGAAAATAAATACGTACCAGGAAGGGAAATTCAACTTCAGACACAAGATTCTTAGATTGATTCCCTGTTGCTCTAGGGCAGAGTGCGACCAACTAATCGTTATGACGGTATATTCAACTTTGACAAAAGTTCCTTTTCAATTTTTTTACCGTCCACGTCATGATCAATATACTCTTTAAGAACTACTTTCATATAATTCAGTATTTTATCAATTGCTTCCGTCCATTTAATGCTATCGGACGCTAGCTTTTTATCATGTCCCCCATGAGCTAAATTAGATCTGGTATCGTAAAAGACTTTCATTTCTGAGAAGGGAACCTGAACTCCAGCTTTGTTTAATAAGAATGAAGAATTTAACGAGAATCGAAATGTCATCTCTGTTTTATGATTTCCACACACTATACTTTCAATGATGCTAACGGCATCAATCATTCTAATTTCACGAGACTGATCGATATCGCAACACCTTAGTAGTCTCTTTAACAGAATCTCAAGACCATGATCTTGTTTATTTTTCATTAATCTTGAGAACAATTCTTGAGACTTGCTTAAGTCATGATTACTAAGTTTACACGGGAGTTCAAAGGTAAAGTTGAATGGAGGATAGAAATGGATTGTCTCCTCAGTCTTGCTTAAAGTTTCGATACCGATGGGGCACACAAAACTGCCCCTCGTAATGATATGAAGAGCTGTGATCATTTTTCTGATCTCTTCATCGTTAGAAGATTCGATCACGTATTTCGGAGGAGGATATTCATCTACCTGGCTTGCCAGAAGACCTTTAGGTAAAGATGTCCAAATAGTGTTTCTTTGTCTTCCGTCGATTCCTTGGAATTGTGTATATCCTGTAATTTGATCATCATCGTTAAATTGTGGAGCATCTACTCCAAAATACTGATTGAGCTCACTGTTTGAGATCTCTCTGATTTGAGTTGATTCTGAAAATCTGAACTGCCCATTAAATTTTTCGATGCGGATTGATATAGGACAAAGAATCATCTTAAGGACTTTATGATTAGATGTTTTGGCTGCTTCTAGAAAACCAGTATCAGTTCATTGTAATTTTGAGTGAGAAGCCTTTGCTTATTAACAGAGATAGTCATCAACGTCTTCCATTAAAGATTCCTGTGGTGGCAATTGTACTGTAGATCATCATTTTTAAAATTGTATCAACGACAGGAAACCCAACTTAATCCTTTTTTGAACACTAATGTTATACGTCGCTCTCCCACCTCTTACCGTTCAAATTGTCTGCGATCGGATAGAGCGCGATCGCAGATGGATGAAGTAGCGCGATCGCTTACTTTGGTCAAATACGCTGACCAGCTTCAACTCACGCCTGGCAGGTATCAGTAGTCTCAATGCTAAACTCAGAGCATCATCAATTTCTCGGTGAGGTCAACATGAGCGCAGAGTTTACTCAGGTCTTTGAGCTACCCCTCTCAGAAAAATTGCAGCTTGTAGAAGACTTGTGGGATAGCATCGCCTCCGTTCCAGAGCAGATTCCTGTGCTTGACTGGCAGAAAGAAGAGCTTGCCAGACGAAAAGCCGCTTATTTGCAGAACCCAGACTCAGGCAGTTCATGGGAGGAAGCTAAAGAACGGATTCGTAACCAACACAATGGTGCTTAGAAATCTGATTATTTTGCCATCAGCAGAACGAGATGCGGCTGAGGCTTATAGTTGGTACGAAACGCAGGAACCTGGCTTAGGTGAAGAATTCCTGCGGTGCGTTGATGCTTGTATTCACTTCATCAGACGAAATCCAGAAATGTATCTGGTCGTTCACGAGAGCTATCGGAGGGCTACAGTTCGACGTTTCCCCTACGTTGTTTTTTACGAGCATTTGGATTACACAGTGATCATTTATGCAGTCTTCCACTGCTCTCAAAATCCAAAGAAGTGGCGCGAACGGCTGCCGTAAAAGCCAGGTTTTCCATTTTAGACGACTGGTGTAAAAAGATTGTTAACCCCCGCTCTACTCACGCTGCAACATGAAGAAGAATGGTTGTTCCATGCCCTTTAAATCCATGACGCTAAACACCGTATTGGCATCAACCTTGCGAAAAATGTCGTTGATCGGTAGAGCATCATAAATCATCGTCGCACTCTCTTTGCCACGATAGTTGGTCAAGCGAAGACGTGCACACGATCGATTAGTGGCAAACAACGGCAGGGCCATCTGAAAAACGCGTCCTACAGCCTCCGACTTTGGAATGGGCAGGCGATCGAGCCAACGGACTATTGGCAGCATCCAGACTGGATCAATGCTCGTCGTGCCGCCACTCATCGTTTTGAACACGAGCGGCTGGACATGCTCAGCGTCATCGAGCCGCTTGCCGTGCCAGTGGTAAGCCTCAAGTACACCATCAAGTGGATGATCCGTCGGGAAGCTCGCACCTTTCCAGGAGCCAAGCATGAAGTTGACATCGACGCGATCGAGACTATCGAAAATTTCCCAGGCTGCAGCCGTGCTTACTTTACCGGCAGCAACCGCTTCAGAAAATGTCTTCACACGTCTGATCTCCTATGGTGCAAAAATTCTTGGGAGCTTATGACGTATTAGACAGACTCTTGCGACACAAAACCAACCTGCTGCACAGTTTCGTGCCACATGTTCACACTACGATGATCAGCCTTTTAGAGTAACGGTTGCGCGATCGGGTGCTCTTACGTTCAAACGCCTGCGATTTAAAGCGCGCGATCGCGGCATTTGAAATGGAAGACGATGTGCGATCGTCCTACACTGACCCTATTATGCCTGATTTAGCAACACCGAAATTGTGTTGGAACCATTATTCGCTACTACCAAATCGAGTTGCGTATCCCCATTGAAATCACCCACACTGAGACCCAATGGATCTTTCCCTACTGTGTAATTCAGCGCCGTTTGGAAAGTGCCATTGCCCTTCCCCAGCAACACTGAAACGGTGCCAGAGGACGCATTCGTTACTGCCAGGTCGAGTTTGCCATCGCCATTCAAATCGCCTGCAGTGATATCAAGGGGAAGGCTTCCCACGGCATAGCTGGCGGCTGTTTGAAACGTACCATTGCCGTTCCCCAGCAACACTGAAACCTGGTCACGAGCATAGCCACCATTCGTTACGGCTAAATCTGTTTTAGCATCGCCATTGAAATCACCTGTAATGACACCGCGAGGATTGTTTCCCACAAAGTAGTCCACTGCTGTTGGGAAGGTGCCATTCCCATTCCCCAACAACACCGAAACTGTGTCGGTGCTACGATTGGTCACGGCTACGTCGAGTTTGCCATCGCCATTGAAATCACTGGCATTAAGACCATAAGGAAAGTTTCCTGCCGCGTAATTAACGGCTGGAGCGAAGAGGGAAAAACTGCCGCTGCCGACAATCTGCCAGTTCAAATCCCCTACTGGGGTAGTATACACGCCGCTGGACAGGGAGGTGCCGTTCATCAACCAGATGACATTTTCCCCTGTTGCTCCATTGCGCCACACTAAGTCAGAGTTGCTGTCATGGTTGAAGTCACCTACGGCTTGAATGTGCCAGTTTGGGTTTTGCACTGCGTTGGTGTAGACGCCGCTGGCCAGGGACGTGCCGCTCATCAGCCAGATGGCATTTTCCCCTGTTGCCCCATTGCGCCACACCAGATCACAGCCGAAACCGTAATTAAAGTTACCTGTACTCACAATCTGCCAGTTTTGATCCGCCACTGGGGTCGTATACACACCAGTGGCTAGAGTCGTGCCGTTCATCAGCCAGATGCCATTCTGACCCGTGGCTTGGTTACGCCATACCAGGTCAGAGTTGCCGTCCTTGTTGAAGTCACCCGTACTCACAATCTGCCAGTTTTGATCCGCCACTGGGGTCGTATACACACCAGTGGCTAGAGTCGTGCCGTTCATCAGCCAGATGCCATTCTGACCCGTGGCTTGGTTACGCCATACCAGGTCAGAGTTGCCGTCCTTGTTGAAGTCACCCGTACTCACAATCTGCCAGTTTTGATCCGCCACTGGGGTCGTATACACACCAGTGGCTAGAGTCGTGCCGTTCATCAGCCAGATGCCATTCTGACCGGTTGCCTTGTTACGCCACACCAGGTCAGAGTTGCCATCGTTATTAAAGTCGCCTGTACCCACGATCTGCCAGTTCAGATCCGCCACTGGGGTCGTGTATATGCTGCTGGCTAGAGTGGTATCATGCATCAGCCAGATGCCATTCTGACCGGTTGCCTTGTTACGCCATACCAGGTCAGAGTTGAAGTCGCCGTTGAAATCACCGGTTCCAACCAGTGACCAATTGGCATCAGGTACGGGTGTTGTATATCGCCCCACGTCTAGGGTGGTGCCATGCATCAGCCAGATGGCATTCTGTCCACTCAGTGGATTCCGGAAAACTAAGTCTTGTTGTAAATTAAGACTGACATTGTTCGACGGCATAGAGCTTACGGTTCCTAAGACGTATCCGTAAGCTCTATGCTCTGTCAAGGCAAAAAAATAAGCAACAAATATAAAGTTGTTGTGAGAGTCTAAGTAATTGACCCACAGAACCTTACAACAAAAGGAGTACTCGTTAAACGCTCCTCCCACTACTTTGCTTCTCAACACGCAAGCAGCCTATCCAAATTCACCCAACCTTTATCAGTTACCTCAACTACAACACAACTTTAGCGTTAGCGATTTGCTCACCTGTTTACTTGTTCAAGTAAGCATGAAGCTCATCGCTGAGAGTATCCATTTCATCGACAACACCCTGAAGCTTTACCACTGGGCGCTGTTGCGATCGACGTTAGCGAGGCGACGTCATTGGCCAAAGTCGAGCTAATAATGAAAGGGCACCGTCATTAGAGGCAAACACACCAGCAGCATCCAAGCCCAAACCCAGGGATTGGAGGGCTGCAACGATTCCTGCGATGACAGCAACGCATCAATGCGTTCCTCCAACCGATTGCGCGGTGTGGCGCTACTAAACGCGGCGCAAATCGTCTCAGCATAGAGTTCTGGCGCTTTCACCATCTGCACCAGCGCTTCGGCGAGTAGCAATGTATCAACGGTTTGAGCGGCCCAACGATCGGCCCGACGTTCCCGTAGCAGCAGCAGTTCTTGCCATAGCGCTTCCGTTTGTGGCAACCAGGCACTGAGACGCCGCAACCAGCCCAGCCAGAAGAACCAGAAGGTGTCGCGGTAGTAGGCGTGGGCTTGCTCATGAGTGAGCACAGCGTCTAAGTGGTCAGCGCTGAACGTATCAATCAAGCCCTGACTAAGCACCAGTTCCGATTGCCAAAAACCAACCTGCGCAATGAACGGAATCGGTGTTGCCAACAGACGGCTAGGCTGTCCTTTCAAGACTATCTGCGGATAGGTGCGCACCTGATGGAGCGATCGCCGCCCTTCCATCATCAGCTTGAACAGCATCACTCCTGCGGAGGCGAGAAAGCCTACCGCTAGGAAGTAACTAAACCAACCTTCCCACCAGCGCACCATTTGCCCCTGTGGCCCCATGCAAACCAACGCCACAGCAGTCATGAGCAAAAGTAGTGGCGGGAAAAGAAAGAGTCCCAGCGATCGTCTCCAGCGTTCCTGACGCGTGCCCTCTGTGCGCATTGCCAGCAACCGCAGACCCCAGGCGCAAGACAGCCCGAAAAACAGCAGTGTCAAGTGCATCACTGATCCTCCCTTGCTTTACGAATAGCGCGGAGTCTCTGGGCGATCGCTTCAAGTTGATCCACGCTCGTTTGATCCAGACTGTCGGCAAAGGCTGCTACCACATCAGGATTGCCCACGGCCAAAAATTGATTGAGTTGCTCATAGGCTCGCAGTGACAGCGCTTGCTCCTTTGAGACAATTGCCTGCCAGGTATAAATGCGATTCTGGCGATCGCAGCAAAGCCATCCTTTTTGAGTTAAACGCTGCAGGATCGTGGTAACTGAGGTATATGCCAGTTCACGCTCTGGGTCAGACAGAATCCGATCGTGGACATCTTTGACCGCCACCGTGCCGAGTTCCCAGACAATGTGCAGAATCTCAGTCTCTAGTGGGCCGAGAGAAAGCTGTTTCGGACGATGGTTAGGCAGTGTAGCCATCAAGCGTCAATCAAAACGACTGTCTCAGTTTACCGTGACTCGTCCGGGTTGCAGCCAGTCGACCGTTCGTTGAGATAAATTCAGTTTCTGGGCACCATCTGAAAACCACAACGTCTTCTCGTCAATAACCTGGTTGCTGCATTAGCCCTTACCTATTGAGCCTGCTTGAGATAGTGAACCAGCGCATAGAGCCCAAGGCGATAGCTGTCAGCGCCGAACCCACTGATTTGTCCGATCGCTACGGGTGCAATATAGGAGTGATGGCGAAACGTCTCGCGGCGGTAAAGGTTGCTAAGGTGCACTTCGACGGTGGGTATGGCGACTCCAGCGATCGCGTCTCGAAGCGCTACGCTAGTGTGCGTATAGGCTCCTGCATTAATGACGATGCCCTGATGCTGTCCTAGTGCCGCGTGAATCGTATCGACCAAAACGCCCTCGTGGTTAGACTGAAGCGATGAAAGCGTCACCTGGAGAGCGTCAGCGGTTTCCTTTAATTGTCGAGTGATCGAATCAAGGGTCGTAGAACCATAAATGCCTGGTTCTCTCAAACCCAACAAGTTCAAGTTTGGTCCGTGGATCACCAGAATGCTAAGCAAACGACTAAGACCTTATTCCTCTAAAACTAACTAGACCCTCACTTAGGAAAGCTAAAGCCAACAGAGCATGCGAAGAAATACAAAGTTAAAAACGCACGAACTCAGCCAGCCTGTCAAAGAACGATCGCGCTGAGATATGCATCCTAAAC
The DNA here is from genome assembly GCF_003003795.1 of Stenomitos frigidus ULC18. Lineage (GTDB taxonomy): Bacteria > Cyanobacteriota > Cyanobacteriia > Leptolyngbyales > Leptolyngbyaceae > Stenomitos > Stenomitos frigidus_A. The sequence goes on from NZ_PVWK01000083.1 coordinate 223,726, forward strand.
AGAATTGCAGATAATTACCTTCAAATAGACGTGGCAATTTGTCCAAACCAGTCTCTATTCAAGCTTCCTAACTGATTGCTAAGCAATGGGTTAGCGACGCTGAGAGTCTTTCACTGGGATTGGAATCAACTCACCTTCGGGCTGGGCCTCTGGACCAAGGATCGCTTCGATCAGCTTGCGAGCCCATTCCTTAACCTTCTCAAGCACCTTTTCAAGGTAATCCATTGAACAGATCGCTCCTTCGCTATGGCTGAACTGCTACTCACACCTCTTACCAGTGACAGTAAGACAGGTTTAGCCTGGTCACTTACCTAAGATTGTACCCAATTTATCAATTAGTTAACAGTCCGGAAAGAAACTGTGCCATTTGCATAAATTATGAGTGCCTTTTCTAAGTCTTAATCAAACGTTGCAAATAAGCAAGTAGTCGATCTAACTATTCCAATTTTATTAACAATTGTCGTCTCAGATGATCCAGAGCGGTCGCTGCGCTCAGATTGCGAATCCAGGTGCGTCCACGCAGCGCCCCAAACTGATGCTCAAAGCTCTGTACACCGTTGGGGCCAGCCAAACCAACATAAACCAGGCCAACAGGTTTGTCAGCTGTACCGCCATCTGGGCCAGCAATGCCCGTGATACTTAAACCCCATGTCGTGCCAAGGCGCGATCGTACACCCTCTGCCATTTGTTTCGCGATGGTGTGGCTAACGGCACCCTGTTCCGCCAAGTCGTGTTCGTCGACATTCAACAGCCGCACTTTGATGGCGTTGTCGTAGGAAATAACGCCGCCCCAAAAATAGCTAGAGCTACCGGGCACTGCTGTAAGGCTTGCACCCAAACCACCGCCCGTACAGGATTCGGCAACAGCAAGCGTCGCTTGAGCTGTTTTAAGCAGCGCACCAACCACTGACGCGAGGGAATCATCGTTGGCACCATAGCAATCCAGCCCACCGATTTGGCGGAGCTGTTGTTCGATCGGTGCAATCAACTGCTGTGCTGCTGCTGTTGAATCAGCGCGTGCAGAAACTCGTAGCTTCACTTCACCATGATTAACATAGGGAGCAACGGTTGGATTCTGAAGGTCGAAGAACGAGTTAACCTTTTCTGCCAACGCCGATTCGGAAATGCCCCAGAACCTGAGTGTGCGGCTATAAATCGTCGTGTTTCCCCAACCCTGACTCCGCAGATACGGTACAGCAACCTCTCGCCACATCCGCTGCATTTCTGCGGGCACACCAGGAAAGGTCAGAATAGTGAGTCCGGGTAACGGTTGCCAAATAATACCAGGGGCACTACCTGAGTCGTTTGTCAGTATCTCTGCGCCCTCAGGCAGTGAGGCCTGCTTGTGGTTGTTGGCAGTGAGGATGTGTCCACGTTGGGCAAATTTACGAGCGATGTCTTCAAGGATTTCGGGATGCTCAACGAGGGGGACACCAAAACAGTCTGCCAGGGTTTCGTGCGTCAGGTCATCCGGTGTGGGGCCCAAGCCGCCTGTGAAGATCAGCAGTTGGGAGCGATCGCGCGCAATCCTAACAACGCCTTTAATTCTCTCAGGATTGTCTCCCACAACGGTCTGATAGTAGTGAGCGATCCCAAGCTTCGCCAACTCTTGCGCTAAAAACTGCGCATTGCTGTTGAGAATGTCACCCAGAAGGAGCTCGGTGCCCACGCAAATAATTTCAACGCTTTGAGTCATGAAAAATACGGCTGAGGTTTTTAGTCGCTAGCAGTCCAACGAGGATGTCGGCACTTGTGCTGCATGATTGCATCTTACCAACCCAGTCAGTTACCAATAAGTCTCAACTCAGTCAGTCGCCTACCCGCACGCTAAACCCAAGCAAGCGGACCTGAGTGTTGACGGTTTCACCTCTGGTGAAGCCCGATCGTCCTTTTGGTACCAATACTATGATTCATCCAGTGTTCGATCAAACAAACTAGTGCAGAGCCACAGTTTAATTTTAGGGTGACTTACTTTGAGAAAGCTTGCTAGGTAGGGATTTCAGAGATTGCCAACCCTAATTCTTAGTCTTGACGCTGCACTAGTTGTACTGATAGCAAAGCTTTAGAGAGCTCGCCTCATGCGGTGACTGGTACAGGAGGGTATTGTTCCAACACCTGCTTGAGATACTTTCCTGTATAGGAGTGCGTGCTTTCGGCAACCTCTTCGGGCGTACCAACCGCAATGATTTCGCCACCCCGATCGCCCCCTTCGGGTCCCAGGTCAATCACCCAGTCAGAGCAGCGGATTACGTCCAGGTTATGTTCAATGACCAAAACGGTGTTGCCCTTGTCCACAAGCCGTTGCAGCACATCCAACAGCTTGTGGACATCGTAGAAAGAGAGTCCCGTTGTAGGCTCATCAATGAGGTACAGGGTTTTACCAGTGGCACGGCGGGAGAGTTCCGTTGCCAGCTTGACCCGTTGTGCTTCCCCACCAGAGAGCGTCGGTGCCGTTTGTCCCAGCCGTACGTAGCCCAAACCTACATCCACCAGCGTTTGCAGTTTCGCCGCTGCTTGAGGAATATTTTTGCAAAACTCCAGCGCTTCATCGACCGTCATGGCCAACACATCAGCGATCGACTTGCCCTTGAACTTCACCTGTAGCGTTTCACGGTTATAGCGAGCACCTTTGCACACTTCGCACTGGACATAGACATCCGGCAGAAAGTTCATTTCAATCACGTTCACGCCCTGACCGCCACACGCCTCGCAGCGTCCGCCTTTGACGTTGAAGGAGAACTGACCGGGCTTGTAGCCTCTGGCTTTGGCTTCGATCGTCTCCGCAAAGACATCCCGAACGATGTCGAAGGTGCCCGTATAGGTGGCAGGATTCGAACGAGGAGTGCGCCCGATCGGGGATTGGTCAATGACGATCGCCTTGTCTAACGCGCTTAACCCACCGATCGGCTCCATTTCCTTTGGCTGTGGCGTTTTGCTGCCAAAGTGGTTTTGTAACGATGGATAGAGCAACTCGTTAATGAGAGTAGATTTGCCAGAACCAGACACACCTGTCACAGAGACCAGTTTGCCAAGGGGAATATCGACATCAATCTGCTTCAGATTATTGCGATACGCATTACGGATTTTCAGCATGCGCCCATTGCCCGATCGGCGTTGAGCAGGCGTTGTAATGACCTGTCGCCCCGATAGATACGCTCCGGTTAGAGAATCGGGAGCATCCAGCATGGCTTGCAGACTGCCGTGCGACACAATGCGTCCACCATGCACCCCAGCACCGGGCCCGATATCCACGACATAATCGGCTGCCCGAATGGTTTCTTCATCGTGCTCTACCACAATCAGCGTGTTGCCGAGGTTGCGGAGCCGATGGAGGGTCTTGAGCAGGCGGGCATTGTCGCGCTGGTGTAGCCCAATACTCGGCTCATCCAGTACATAGAGCACTCCCGTCAGTCCAGAGCCAATCTGCGTTGCCAGACGGATGCGCTGTGCCTCACCACCTGACAGCGTCATCGCAGTCCGGTTCAAAGTGAGATAATCTAACCCTACATCTAGGAGAAACTGCAGGCGGGCTTTGATTTCACGTACGACAAGCTCCGCAATCTGCGCCTGTCGTGGACTTAGCTCAATGCTGTTCACCTGGTTGAGGCAATCCCGAATGGACACCCCTGTTAAATCAGCAATGCGGAACTGTCCCAACTTGACAGACAGCGCTTCGGGCTTGAGTCGCTTGCCTTTGCAATCTTCGCACGGTTGATCGACGAGATATTGCTCTAGCTTTTGCTTGTAAACGTCGGAATTAGCTTCTTGATATTGCTTTTCGAGCAGCGGCAGCGCTCCTTCATAGCGCCGTTGGTAGCCTTTGCTTTGACGATAGCGAGAATCGACTTCAATCCAAATTGCCTCTTTAGACCCGTGCAGTAAGATATGGCGCTGTTCATCCGTTAGCTGACTCCAGGGTGTTTGAATATCAAACCCAAACGCGGCTGCGACGCTACAGAGCAGAGACAGGTAGTACGTGTTGTCTTTATCAGACCAGGGTGCGATCGCGGCATAGACGGGCAAATCTGGATTCGGCACCACCAGCTCTGCCGAAAACTTGCGGTGGCTGCCTAACCCATGACAGGCAGGGCAGGCACCATAGGGCGAATTAAAGGAAAACAAGCGAGGCGACAGTTCTTCCATGACTGCACCGTGTTCGGGACAGGCAAAGTTTTCGGAGAAGACTAGAGGTGAGGGGTGAGGGGTGAGGGGTGAGGAGTCGGAAGCACCATAATCGCCACCTTTTTCGGCAGCACGGAGAGACTGTCCTGTAGGAAGTTCGACAACATTCCCTCCTGACTCCTGGCTCCTGACTCTCGACTCCTCCTGAAGAATGTCAATCACCGCAATACCGCCAGAATGCTTCAGACAGGTACCAAGGGAGTCAGTTAGGCGTTCTTCAAGCCCAGCTTTTTTGACCAACCGATCGACCACAATCTCGATCGTGTGCGACTGGTTTTTGTCCAATTCGATCGCGTCGCTGAGTTCTCGTACTTCACCGTTGATGCGCACGCGCACAAAGCCATCGGCGGCCAGGCTAGATAGCTGCTTCTTGTGCGTCCCTTTTTTGCCACGCACGACAGGTGCGAGCACTTGAAAGCGAGTGCGATCGGGGAGTTCCATCACTCGATCGACCATCTGGTCAATACTCTGGGGCGAAATGGCGCGATCGCAATGAGGGCAATGGGGAATCCCTGCACGCCCATACAGTAGCCGCAAGTAATCGTAAATCTCCGTGACGGTGCCGACGGTCGATCGGGGATTGTGGGAGGTCGATTTCTGGTCGATGGAGATGGCTGGACTCAAGCCTTCGATCGCGTCCACATCCGGCTTGTCCACCTGTCCCAAAAACTGACGGGCGTAGGCGCTCAGCGATTCTACATAGCGACGCTGCCCTTCCGCAAAGATCGTATCAAACGCCAGCGACGACTTACCCGAACCCGAAACGCCCGTGAAAACAATCAGGCGATCGCGGGGCAATTCCAGATCAATGTCTTTCAGGTTGTGCTGACGCGCTCCCCGGATGCGAATCGTATTTTGAGCGATGGCATGACTGGCAGGATGACTGTCATGCGACTCAGCTACCGCTTTCTTAGAACCGTTAGCTTTTTTGGAACCGTTGACGCGATCAGGCATAGGGGCAGGAAAAAATAATCTTTCCTATTCTATCGCTCTCAGCTCCGACTCAGAGAGGAAGAAACAAAGGCTACTTGCCGAAGTTTGTTGGTTTACCACTGCACAATTCAGCCATTAGCGGTTAGCGATCGCTTTGTTTTAAGGCTGCATTGAGCAAACGCACATCCTCTAAAAAACTGAAAAAGGACTCTAGTGAGGCTTCGTTGATGCACTCAAGTAAGTAGATCAGGCTTGAAAAGCTCCGGTATGTAAAGTTAGATGGAGGTATCGATTTCAACGATTTGGAGGTGCAGC
>NZ_PVWK01000144.1 GCF_003003795.1 Stenomitos frigidus ULC18
CAGTTGGCGCACCCTTTCGTAGCACTTGGCATCGTCCAGCAGGCGAGTGAGATTGCGGTTGAGCATGGCAACAGCTCGTTTCTTCTACGATGGCATCCTACCAATGGGCTCTGGTCAACGCCACCTCCCTGGAGCACCGATTGAGCCTTTGTTTTTTGCGACAAATGGCCACAATTCGTCCCCACTGACTGCCTCCGTTTGCACCGCTTGAACCTGAGCGTTATGAACCAATTGAGCTGCGGCACGAACAAGGCTCACAGCGGTGTTGTAGGCAAGTATACTCGTGCGGCTAATGCCTCTGAGACTGCGCCCCTCACTATGAGCCTGTAAGACCTGCCGAATCTGCTCTTCACTCACATGGCGATGATAATACATCGTGTCAAAGCGTTCATTGAAGGTCTGCTGACACTGAGGGCAAAAATACCGTTGGCTACCGTTCGGAGCTTTGCCATGTTTATGGGTGCTCGGACAACCGCAGAGCCGACATTCCATAGATATGCTTGGGAGTAGGTGTTGCTCTAATTTTAATCGTCCCACCAAAACCTGACGCACTACCCTCTGGTCTACTGATGGAACCTATACTGATCCTGAAGAAAACTAGTATGCAAAAGTATCGGGAACGGTTGGTTAGCCATCTCAACAAAGCAGCCCAGTCTCTCGGCTTTGAGTAGTCCCTCAGTCGCACATGCCTTCTGAGAGTGTTTCTCAGAAGGCATGTGCATCTATGCAATATGATTACTGCTGAATCGGAATCTCCACTCGGAACTCGCTCCCTTTACCAAGTTCAGATTCACAGTATAGGTTGCCTCCATGTTTCTCGACCACAATCTGGTGGCTAATCGATAATCCTAAGCCAGTTCCTTTGCCAACAGGCTTTGTCGTGAAGAATGGATCAAACAGCCGCTGACGGAGAGATTCTGGAATACCAGAACCGTTGTCCGCAATGCGAACCACCAAACAACCGTTACTAGCCAACTCGGTTCGAATCCAGATACAAGGTTCATCTTGTTGACCTGCGATGTTGAGATGACGCGTCCGTTGCACAGCCTGCTGAATTTTGAGCTCTAATTCTTTATTTGAAGGATGGTGTCCTCTATTAAATTTCGGACATTCTTCGAGAGCGTCGATCGCGTTATTAATAATATTCATAAATACCTGATTTAGCTGCCCAGCATAACACTCCACATTGGGCAAATCGCCATACTCTTTGATCACCTGAATATTTGCCTGATCTAACTTACCTTTCAGGCGACTCTGTAGAATTAGCAAAGTACTCTCAATGCCTTCATGGATATCAACTGGTTTTACTTCTGCTTCATCAAGCCGCGAGAAATTGCGTAAGGAAAGAACAATTTGACGAATCCGATCTGCTCCCACCTTCATTGAAGCAATGATTCTTGGGAGATCATCTTGTAAAAACTCAATATCGATCTGTTTCAGGTGCTCTTGAAATTCATCGGGTAATCTTAGAAAATATTTCTGACAAAACTCTGCTAATTTCAACAAGTCTTGAATATATTCGGAGGCTGGGCTCAGATTACCATAAATAAAATTTACAGGGTTATTGATTTCATGAGCAATACCCGCAACAAGCTGTCCTAGAGAAGACATTTTTTCACTGTGCACAAGTTGAACCTGGGCTTTTTCAAGATCCTGCAAAGTTCTAGTGAGCTTCAAAGTTCGTTCCTCAACTTGCTGCTCCAATTCTTGATTGAAAGTTTGTAACAAATTTTCAACTGTTTTACGATATTCGACTTCCTTTTTTAAGATCACATTCTGGGCTTCTAAAGTTTTAGCCAGATTGTATAATTTTAAGTGAATGCTCACTCTTGCCAGTACTTCTTCACGCTGGAACGGTTTAGTGATATAGTCTACAGCTCCAAGCGATAAGCCGGCAACCTTATTTTCAGCATCAGAGAGAGCAGTTAAAAAAATGACAGGTATATCAAAGATTTCAGGATCTGACTTTAGACGACGGCAGGTTTCAAACCCGTCGATACCAGGCATCATAATGTCCAGTAAGATGAGTGCAGGGGGATGGTATTTCACCTGCTCCAATGCTGTTTCTCCATCCAGGGCAACCGAAATTTGAAAACCAGAATCTGTCAAGGTCTCAGCCAGAACTTCTAAGTTGGTTGGATTGTCATCTACAATTAAAATTGATTGACATTCTTGAGCTGCACTCATGATTTAATCTTCCTGCATCCAATTAATCAAGTTATAAATATTCCTCTACATAAGCTCTTATTTGCTTCAGCTTAAAGCCCTTTGCTAAAGTACGAGCCTGTTGGACAAAAGGTGTAAATTTGTTATTAAGTTTTTCAATCCTCTCAAGCTCCAAGAGGAGATCATTCACCAAGCCCTTTCGACTTAACTCATGGAGCAAGGTAAGATCTTCAAAGTTTGGCGGTACGATTTGCACTGTGTTACTTCCAACTTGCAGTTCGTTTTCGCTTTTTCTCTCCTGTGCCTTCTCTTCGTAAGCCCACTCTAGCTGCAAAAGCTTTGCTAACGCCTCTAATAAATGATTGGCTTGCACGGGTTTTGGTATAAATTCATTTGATCCGGCATTCAAAGCTTTGTACTTATCTGAATCAAAGGCGCTGGCAGAAGAAGCAATAACTGGAACATCACAAAGAATGGGTGATTGGCGCAGCTGCTTCATCAGCTCATAACCATCCATCACTGGCATTGCAATATCAGAAATGATTAAGTCCGGTTTGAGTTGCAATGCTTTATCTAACCCATCTTGTCCGTGTTCAGCTTCCAGAACTTCAAAGCCAATTGGCTCTAGCAAATTGACAATAACTGATCGATTTTCCCAGCGATCGTCCACAATCAGCACTTTTCGTTTTTGCCCAGAGTATCCAATAATGTTACCCTTCTGCACGGCTTTGGAGGCTTTGGCCCAGTCCTCTGCTTCCGGTAAGTCAACATCAAACCAGAAAGTGCTTCCTTTCTCTGCCTCACTCTGCAACTTCAGCGTGCTACCCATCATTTGAACAATTTTCTGGGTAATTGCCAGTCCCAATCCAGTTCCTTCCGATTGTTTTTTGATGCTTCCAGCTTGCTCAAAGGGTAAAAAGATTTTTGCAATATCCTCACTGGCTATCCCTATACCTGTATCTTTAACCTGAAAACAAATTTGATAGATAGCCTGATCGCAAGTCTGGTTCCCATTCGCCCGCTGAGATTTCACTGCAAGTATGACTTGACCTTTGTCAGTGAATTTAATTGCATTACCCAGTAGATTAATCAATACTTGTCGTAGCCGCTTTTCGTCAGCTTGAACTGCGATCGGCAAATCAGCACTAGACTGATAAATAAAGTCGATACCTTTCTGTTCTGCCTTAATGCGACAGATTTCCACGACCCCTTGAAGAAAAGCTGATAAATGAAATTCAGCAGGATACAATTCCATTTTTTGAGCTTCAATTTTGGAAAGATCCAAGATATCGTTAATGAGCGTCAAAAGATGTGAAGCACACTGGTGAATGATGCTGACACCTTTTTGCTCTTTCTCTGCCAAACTTGTTGAACGCTGAAGGATTTGAGCGTATCCCAAAATCCCATTCAACGGCGTGCGGAGTTCATGACTCATATTGGCCAAAAAATCGCTTTTGGCATGATTTGCGCTATCTGCCAGTTCTTTAGCGTTACGAAGTTCAGCAGTACGCTGCTCTACTCGTTGTTCTAAATCTTGATTAAGGTTCTCTGCTCGGTCGCGGGCTTCTTCAACGGCCAATACTTGGGGGAGCGTCGTCCAACAGGCGATCGCCACGCCAATAAAGACGACAATAATCAGGAGCACCAAAATTAGATTATTTGCCTGTTGCACCGAGCCATGGGCAAGTAAGGAGCGGAAACCCCATCCCCCTAGCACCGCACCACAAATCAGTGCAATCAGAGTCACAACCTGGAACATCAGTAAGTCTTTGACATCAAAGGCAGACGGTGACTGATAGCGTCGAAGCCACCACTTGGCGCGAAACGGCGCAAACCGGATACGCTGAATGGCGGCATTGATAAGTAGAATGCCGATCGGCGACAACAAGCCAATCCAAAAGTCATTCCGACCCCAAGCCCACCCACCCACCAACAGCACAACGAACTCGATCAGGAAAATGATCAACGATAGCCATGGTGCAAATACTGGTGCTTTACCACGCTGCATCCAAACGGCTAGGTGCAGCAGCATGAAGGAAACAAACCAAGCTACATTGCCAACAACCACGATGTGGGCAATATCTCCCCAAAGGAGATAAAAGAGTGACAGCCCAAATACCAGCGATAAGGTAGGTCCAAAGACCCCCCGACCAGAAACCACTGTAAAGACGGGTGCCAGATGATGGTCTAACGCCAATTGATACAAAATTCGAGGACTATTGGAAACCGCAGTTGCCATCGTCAAAAGGCAAGATGAAGCTAAGACAAACGTAATAATGAGGGATGCGGATTGCCCCCAAAAGGGTTGTGCTGAAGCCATTAAATTGGCAAATGTATTATCCTTCAGCTCCGGTGCTGTAGCTAGCCGCATCACGACCCAAGAGCCACCAATAAAGATCAGCGCTCCCGTCCAGGCAGCAACATCTAGAAATTTCAAGGTTTTAACAGGGCGGCGACTATCCGCAACAAACGATGAGGCGGTTTCACTGCTATACGTCACAAACGTGGCGAAAAAACTCCACTTCGCCCAATCGGCAAAGCTAAAGGTACCCCAGTCGGCTGGGAAAAAGCCAGGACTGGCTGGAGACAGAGCTAGCCAACCTAGCCCTTGCAGGCTGAACGTCACCAGAATACCGATCGACGGTACGATGAAGAAAAGCAATAATATACTGAGCGCGCGTGTTCCACTGCAAGCCACGATAAACGGCAGCAGCATAAACCCAATGCGCATAACCATCCTGGGACAACTAATCCCAAATCCTTCCAAATTGTCTCCCACCAAATCGGTGAGAATAATGGCATTGAGAGAGATGGCAGAAACCCAATTCAGTAAGTAGCCAATTGCCGCATAGCGGGCAAGAAAAGGATAGCGACCCAACAACCGAGAGAGATAATTGGGCGTTCCCCCAGCCACATCCATTGCTGCCAAGCCAAGACGCTTCACCTGATAGTTGATTAGCACCCCTACCAAAGTGACGGGAATCCAGACAAAAATTGCTTGAGCTGACAAAGCTGCATTAATAGCTGGAGCAACTCCAGTCCATCCAGGTGGTCCTGCCAACCCAAAACCCCAGGTTTCAAGTGGGTTAAGACTACGCGGAAGACGGGACAACGTTGAGGGAACTGAAGGGGTACTATTCATATGGGGAATATGAGCGCACAAGGCATCTCACGAAAAAATTGTGTCTCTAAGACATATAGTTCCCAAAAGAGGAATTTGATACGCACAGAAGCATACTTTGTTAGGCCATTAATTGAAGCTCAGAGGTCTTTAGCGACCCGTTTGTTGCCATTGCTACGCAATAATGGGAAGAGAACCAGTTTCTCAATAGAAGCTACGCTGGATTTAGTATTGGTGACATGTGTGGTAAGAAGCCACAGCACCTGAAGTACGAGAGATAGGCTTGCAAAACCTGAACATTAATTGGGGGACAGACAATGTTCGAGCCTGCAAGTCCCATTTGGGTGTAACGATCGTCGAATGCTTGGGAGACCATGGTAGAAGTTTCGATCGTCGTCAGCGCCCTTTCAACAGGCTTGGACATAAACATAGAAGCAACAGGCGTCAGGGCATTATCGGTTGACTCAGCAAGTTGGGCTTGCCATTGGATATACGGCAGACGTTTCAATGGACTGTTCAAGGTTTCCATCGCTGCTACCAGATGATTGAGCGATAGCACATGCGGGCTAACCAAGTGAAAGGTTTTGCCCCAGGCGCTTGGTTGCTGTGACAAATGACCGATTGCGCGCACTACATAATCTACAGGCGCTAGCACCATCTCTAGATCCAACTCGGGGGCACTGCCCAACTGGATGAATCCCTTGATCATCCGGCAAATCAGATTATCGAGTTGAAAGGCGCCAGTTTGACTGTGCCCAACAACCATGCCAATACGATAAACGCAAACAGGCAAGCCGCGGTCACGTGCAGCCATAACCAATTTTTCCGCCACCCATTTACTCTGGGCATACCCTTCTGTGTAGCCTTCACAGTTGAGCGGAGTGTCAGTTTCTAACCGTAGAGGTGTTGCTCTATAGTCGGCAGAGTGGAACACATCGATAGTAGACATATAGTGAACAGGGATGGTTTTCGCCTGTGTTGCTAGCCGAAGGACGGTCTCGGTGCCCAGAACATTAGCGTTACGTAGCGCAGAATAGGGATAAACTAGGTTCACCAGAGCACCGCTATGATAAATCACATCCAGGCGAGCGGCTAATTCGCAGAATTCCAATTCAGACAAACCTAACAGGGGTTGCGTCAGATCCCCAATAACCGGAATAATTCTTACCCCAAAAGCATCCTGCCAGAGTTCGTAGCGCTCTAAACAATTCCGCAGTCGATTACTTGCAGCTTCCGGATTCTCAGCTCTGACGAGGCAGTAAATTTTCGCCTCAGGATAGCGATACAACAACTCTGGGAGTAAAAAAGCGCCAATAAAACCTGTTGCCCCCGTAAGGAAAATATGTTGTGGGGTTGTGGCAATGGGCCTGAGTGGGCGAATTGCAGAATCTAAAACTGCATCTGCTTGCAATTTGGTCGGTGTAGTTTTAAGCAAAGCAGTATCACCGGAGACTTGAACACTTTGAATTAAAGTGGCTAATCCAGCAATAGTGGGTGCTTTGAAGAGACATTCCAGCGATAGTTCAATAGAAAGGGTGGCATTGATGCGAGCCAGCAATAGGGTCGCACCCAAAGAGTTCCCACCAGATTCAAAAAAGTCGTGGTCGATGCCGACTTCAACCCCTAAAATCTCTGTCCAAATTGCTGCTAGCTGTTTTTCAATAGCAGTTTCTGGCAGTACAAAAACTGTTTGATCGTACAAGGTTGGGGTTGGGAGTGCTCGTCGATCTACCTTACCATTAGGAGTTAAGGGCAAGGCTGGCATGAAAACAACCAGCGCTGGCACCATATAGTCTGGTAACTGATTTTTTAGCCATGTCCGCAATTGTGCCGATCGCAAAGAGGTTCCTTCTGGATGCAGCACGACATAAGCGACAAGCCGTCGATCGTCCACCACATCTTCTCGTACCGTCACCACGCCTTCTTGCACTGCAGGGTGTTGAGAGAGTACAGTTTCGATGTCACCTAGTTCAATGCGGTAGCCACGAATTTTTACCTGGTGGTCAATCCTTCCAATGATTTCAATATTGCCATCAGGCAAGTACCGCGCCAAATCCCCAGTCTTATAGAGGCGGGCTCCGGAGTCGGCACTAAATGGATCTGGGATAAACTTTTCAGCCGTTAGATCAGGTCGGTTTAAATAGCCTTGCGCAACTCCTTGCCCACCCAGATAGATCTCACCGCTTTCTCCAGCCGTTACCAACTGTATCGAATCACCCTGACGACGATTTTGGGGATTGACTAGATAAATTTGAGTATTGGCAATTGGATGCCCTAGAGGAATAGTTCGATCGCCTGGTTGCACTTTAGCGACCATTGACCAAACCGTTGTTTCTGTAGGACCATACATGTGCCAAAGTGAAGCACATCGCGTCAAAAGCTGATTGGCGAGTGATCTGGTGAGAGTCTCGCCACCGCATAACACTTTAAGATAAGGGTTCCCTTGCCAGCCTGACGCTAACACAAGTTGCCAAGTTGCAGGGGTTGCCTGTACAAAAGTTACCGTTGGATCGGACAAAACTTTTGCCAATTTCACTGCATTCGCTGCTGTACAACGCTCGATCAACCGGATTCGTGCGCCTGTAATTAGAGGTAGATAAAGATCGGGTACAGAAAGGTCAAAGGAAATCGTAGTGATTGCCAGGAGAGTATCATCTGCCGTCATTCCTGGTTCTCGCTGCATGGACTCTAGCAAATTGACAAGAGAGCCGTGAGTAATTTGTACGCCCTTAGGCTTACCTGTAGAGCCAGAGGTATAAATCACATAAGCAAGGTGAGACAACTGACTCTGGCGGGGAGGATTCTCAGCTGGCTGCTGTGCAATTGTCTCCCAATCATGATCCAGGCATACTGTTTGAGCCGCGCAAGTAGGCAGAATCTTCAGCCAGTGCTGTTGCGTTAGCAAAACAGCCATTTGCGTATCTGACATGATAAAGGCCAATCGCTCAGTGGGATAGCTAGGATCTAGTGGGATATATCCACCACCAGCTTTGAGCACTCCTAATAAAGCCACAAACATATCGAGCGATCGCTCAACACATATCCCAACAAGCATCCCTGGTTTGATCCCTAAAGCTATCAAATAATTTGCTAAATGATTTGCTCTTTGGTTAAGTTGCTGATAAGTGATTTGTTCACCTCGAAAAATAATCGCAGTAGCGTCAGGAGAACGCATAACTTGAGCTTCCACTAATTGAGGAATGCACGCGCCTTCAAATTTGTTAAACATATAAACTCTATTGCACTATTGCAGGAAGAAATGGATAAGAATTGAGATTGACAGTCGCTAAAGCTGATTCCCAAATCTGCCAACAGGGAAGTTTCATGCAAACCGAAAAATTTGCTCAATTCTCATTGCACTCCATGAAGCAGAAACACAGCAATTCTGAATTACTGCTTTTCACTAAACAGGCTGCTAAGTCTACAATTCCAAAGTATTCAGAAGAAATTTCAAAAATATTTTCATTTCACACATATTTAATAAAAATTGAGACTATATGAAGACGAGAGAAATATAGAGATAAAGACCAGTTACATATAGAATTCAGCAAAAAAAGATAGATATTGCACTCAATTTGAGTGCAATGCATGCATCTACGAAATCAGCAACCGGAGGGGAAAAGGTTTGGCAATACCATAACCCTGAGCATAGTCCACCCCAATAGCTTTTAGCATGGCCAAAATCTCTTCATCTTCAACAAATTCAGCCGTAGTTTGAATATTCATGACATGTCCAATTGAGTTAATTGCTTTTACAATTTCATAGGAGATGACATTTGTCGTAATTTCTTTGACGAAGTTCCCATCAATCTTGATATAATCCACAGGCAAGTTTCTAAGATAGCCAAATGAGGACATCCCACTCCCAAAGTCGTCTAGAGCAAATCGACAACCGATCGCTCTCAGTTGTGCAATGAATTTAGCTGCCTTATTTAAATTTGAAATAGCGACCGTTTCAGTGATCTCAAAGCATATTGACTCAGGTGGAACCAAATGAAGGAAAAATTGTTCTTGAACAAACTCTAGAAACTGATCATCATTGAAGCTAGAGCCAGACAGATTAATGGAATAGCAATGGTTTCGATAACTCTTACAAGTAGGCTCGTATGCGGATTCCTCAGCTTTTGCATACCTTGACGCTAGAATTTTGAAGAGATTATGAATAACCCATCGATCAACCAAATGCATCAAGCCGTATCGCTCTGCCGCTGGCAAAAAATCCTTAGGTGGAATAATTTGTCCTTGCCCGTCTTGCAACCGAATTAAAATTTCATAGCAGCGTTGATCGGTGGAGTCATCTACATCAGAAACTGGAACGATTGGTTGACAGTAAAGAAGAAATTGATCTTCCTCTAATGCCTTCATTACAAGAAGAAGCCCCTGAGTGTCTCCACGTTGGGCTGTCACATCCTGATCATCTGCCTGGTAGACTTGCACGCGATCGCGACCTTTAGCTTTTGCGACAGTGCAAGCTGAATCAGCTTCAATGAGCACATTAGAAATACTTTGACTATCAGACTGCAAAAGGGTAATTCCAGTACTGAAGGTAAAACTGAACGTATGACTTTGCCAGGAAAATCGAAACTGTCGTACCTCTTTATACAAATCTTGAACCACATTGAGGGCCTGATCTAAATTGCAATGCTGAAGAATCAAGCCAAATTCATCACCTCCTAATCGGGCCAGAATATCGGTTCTGCGAATTCGCTGCTGTAAAACAGTGCTAAACTTTCGCAAATACTCATCTCCTGCCAAATGCCCACAAACCTCATTAATGATCTTGAATCGATCCAAGTCTAAATGACATAAGATATGAGTTTGGGCTAAATTTCTGGAGTCGTGCAGTGCTTGCTTCAGATAACTTTCAAAAGAAGAACGATTAACTAGACCAGTTAAAGGATCATGATTTATTTGATGAGGCTGCTGGTGATTTGGTCTATACAAAGCGCTTATATCTCGGAAGACCAAGGCCGTGCCAACGATTTGATTACCGTCATAAACTGATGACAAGGAGTATTGTATAGAGATTGAACTATTATCAGGTCTAATCAGGAAAACATCATCCAAAAAATAAGGGTTCTGACCTTTGCAGGGATTTTTTTCGATTGGGATATCTAAGTTCGATAAAGTGACTTTGCCGACAATTTTAAATATATAAGAAAGAGGAAAATATTTAGTATCGTGAAAGCTCCAACCTGTTATTTTCTCAGCCAGTGCATTCAAAAATAAAATTTCTCCTGATGCATCAGTGACAATAATGGCAGTATCAAGCATCTGCAGAATGGTTTGAGGTAAGAGTTGAAGCGGATTCGCTTCTTTTTCAATTTCCTTGTTTTTATTAAACTTTTCTATAGCCTCTCCAGCTTCTAACTCACAGCTTGTCTGGTTACGCATCAAAATTCTATCTTCCCTCTGCCAAGCCATCTTAAATTCCTCCTTCTCCTAATCTTTTTCAGCTCTTCCAACAGAATGCAAGTCGCTACTAAGCCAATCTTTAAATTTAAACATTAAGGATTCCAAACAAAATACGATTAAATGAAAGCTTGGCAATAAACTTAATGCCAGATGAACTAGACAGCTGAAAATTCATGATAAAAAGTATTTCGACCTCTGCGCTTTGCCTCATATAATGCTTTGTCGGCAGCAGCAATCAAAGAGCTTTCCGAAGCTTCTTTTGTAGGGATCATGCTGCTAATTCCTAAACTTAAAGTGATATGGGTAGACACTTGAGATTGAGCATGACTAATATACAATTTCTCAATATCCGTTTGAATTATTTCCGCTACGTGAGATGCTCCATCAAAATTTGTGTTTGGTAAAATGACAACAAACTCTTCTCCCCCGTAGCGTGCAACGAAATCACCAGGTCTTTTGAGGCTTTGCTCAAGGGCTTTTGCGACTTGCTTCAGGCAGGTATCTCCAGCTTGGTGTCCATAGAAGTCGTTGTATCGCTTGAAGTAGTCTATATCGCACAGAATTAAAGAAAGTGGACCAGGTTCACGCGTTAGTCTCTTCCATTCCAGATCTAGTTGTTCGTCAAAGCGACGACGATTGGCAACCTGGGTCAGGCCATCGAGATTAGCGAGACACTCTAACTGTTGGTTAGCAATCTGTAAAGCAATCGCCTGCTCCTGAACTTTACGAGTTAGAAGACGTAGTCTCAAATGAACTTGAACCCGTGCCAAAACTTCTTCTTTTTGAAATGGCTTAACAATATAATCTACGGCCCCTAGTGACAAGCCTTCAACAATGTTCTCTGTGCTATTATTTGCTGTAATGAAAATTACCGGAATATCACTTACCGAAGGATTTAATTTTAATCTTTTACAAGTCTCAAACCCATCAATTCCCGGCATTTGAATATCTAATAATATAAGATCTGGTGTTTCCTCTATTGCCTGCTCAAGGGCACTTTCACCATCCATAGAAACTCGAACCTTGAGTCCAATATCCTTCAAGGTCTGAGACAAAACTAATAAGTTAGTTGGATTGTCGTCAACGATAAGAATGATCGATTCCTTACAATCTTCTAACATAGTTGAAATAGATAATGATTAGGTAGGATAGTAAATCAGAAGAACTTTATTTCTAGTAAAGAATTGTAGGAGTATGGTCTTTTAATCGCCAAGCGCATATTTTTTAATAAAAAATCGAAGTTCATTCAGTTGAAAGCCCTCTGTCAATCGGAGAAGCTCTTGAGAAAATGGGACATATTTAGAATCTAAAAGCTGTAATTTTCTTACTTCGTCCTGAAGCGCATCAAGGTCTCCTTTTTTAGCCAACTTCATTAAATCAAGAGCAAGATCCTGCGGAGGAGGAACAATACAATCTGATGCTAGAGATGTCAATTCTGGAGCATTGGCATGAACTGGCTCACTGATCTTGCTAGCATCTTCGTATTCCCATTCCAACTGAAGGCAAGACTTTAGCATTTTCATCAGTCCGTCAACGACAATCGGCTTTGACAAAAATTCATTTGCCCCTGAAGCTAAACTTTCATATTGATCTGCCTCGAATACACTGGCAGAAGAAGCAATCACTACTGTTTCTTTTAATTCAGGAAGCTGTCGTACTTTGCGAATCATTTCAAAACCATTCAGGATCGGCATTACCAGATCAACGATGATGAGCTCTGGCCGCAACTCTATCGCTTTCTCTAACCCTTCCTTGCCATTCGAAGCTTCAATAACTTCAAACCCGATCGGCTGCAATAAATTGGTAATTACAGAACGGTTTTCCCATCGGTCATCTACCACTAAAACTCTTTGTTTCTTACCAGAAAAACCGATGATTCTTCTCTGCTGGTTTTGTCTTGCTACCTGCTTCCATTCAGAGGAGAGAGGAAGCTCTAAATCAAACCAAAAAGTACTTCCCTTACCGAGCTGACTGACAACTTGAATTTGGCTGCCCATAAGGGAAAGAAGTCTTTGACTGATTGCTAGTCCCAATCCGGTACCTTCGGCTTGATAGCGAGAGTCCCCAACCTGCTCGAAGGGCATAAATATTCTTTCAATCTGTTCTGGAGTAATTCCTATTCCTGTATCTTCAATTTGGAAGCGAATTTTTACTGCTTTAATCTTAGAGTTAGCGTTAAGAGCTACTGTTTTTTCGTCTCGCTCTGGTTGAAGGGTTTCGTCTATTTCAGCCTTAGTTTCTACCTTAAATGTCACTCCTCCCTTCTCAGTAAACTTGACAGCATTACTGAGAAGATTCAGTAGTATCTGCCGAAGACGTTTCTCGTCTGCTCTGACTCCGCTAGGTAGATTTATGTCTAATTTATGAATAAACGAAACTTTTTTTGGTTCCGCACGAAGGCTGCAAATTTCAGAAATATTTTCTAAAAAAGAGGGAAAATTAAAATCTGTTATAAAAAGATCCATTCTACGAGCCTCTACCTTAGAGAGATCGAGAATGTCATTAATCAACATTAAGAGATGTGAGGAACATTGGTGAATCACATCGATTCCTTTTTGGACTTTATCCGGAAGTTCTCGACTAGACTTAAGAATTTGTGTATAGCCTAAAATACCATTAAGGGGTGTACGAATTTCATGACTCATATTGGCCAAAAACTCACTTTTTGCCCCATTAGCTTTATCCGCAGCTTCTTTTGCGATCTTCAGTTCTAAGGTGCGTTCTTCTACTCGATTTTCTAATTCTTCTTTCTGCTGGATCAGTTTGGCTTGGGCATTTTGAAGCTCTTGTAATGTTTTAGAGAGCGTACAGGTTCTTTCCTCAATGAGCTGCTCTAGCGCTTGGTTCAACATCAGTAACGATGCTTCTGCCTGCTCGCGCTTTGCGATTTCATTTTGGAGAATATTATTTTGAGCTTCTAGGGTTGTAGCAAAACTGCGTAGTTTTAGGTGGATCTGAACGCGAGCTAATAATTCTTCTTGTTGAAAGGGTTTAGTAATATAGTCTACTGCTCCCAAGGAAAGACCCTTGACCTTATTTTCTATGTCGGACAGGGCAGTCATAAAAATGACAGGGGTGTCAGATACTAAAGAATTTTGCTTTAAACGTCTGCACGTCTCAAATCCATCGATACCCGGCATCATAACATCTAACAGGATTAGCTCTGGTTGATGAAATTCAACTTGTTCAAGAGCACTTTCACCGTCGATCGCAACTGCAACTTGAAATCCATTTTTGCTCAGGATCTCTGAAAGTACATCTAAGTTGGTTGGATTATCATCCACAATTAAAACGGTCTGGTGGTTCATATTTAAGAGTTAATGCTGTAATGAAATTGCTACTTAATTGTTTCCATAAATAATTTTGAATTAGTTCAAAGACAAGTACGCCGCCCGCTCAAAGCCCTTTCTAGCATCAGCTCTATGAGAGGATGTCTGAGAAGGGCTATCCTCAATGGAGCAAGAAGGGGCTTAGTGCTTATAATTTAACGAGGAAAGCGGAACTCTAACCCTTGGCATTGGATTCTCAGGCATCATCCCTGCAGAGCAAGAACATCTTTCAATTTCTCTTCTGCTCAGATAAGAACTTTTATTCGCCGCAAATACATCCAGCAGTTATGAGCCAGCGTGGCTCATTGAAGATTTGAACTGATGCAGCTTTGTTTTTCTCTAATCCTAGAGTCTCTCTAATTCCGCCCTAAAGGCTACCGTGAAAATACAGTCTCAGCCTTTTCATAGAACTTTGTCAAATTGCTTGGAAACCGAGCACGTGCCTATTTTGGAAACTTTTGACCAAGTCTAAACTTACTAAAATCAGCATAATGACTGAGAGAATACCTGCGAAGTTGGAGGCTGTGCTCTTAGAATCGAAACGTTACTCTTACAGTGCCAAAGCAAGCGCTGAATCACAATCGTGCCGATCGCCAGTGGATAGAGATAGCTGTCAATAATCGCCATGATTTGACGCATACGCGCTTGCAGCAAAAGTTCAGAAGGGCTGAACCTGCGATTGGCTACAACTGCATCAAGGTATTCAACAATGGCGTTTGTTTCATAGAGAAATGTGCCATCAACTTCAAGCGTCGGCACTTTACCAAACGGGTTCTTAGCCAGATAGTCGGCTGACTGGCTTTCGCCATTGAAAATACTGACGTTCTTAAGGGTGTAGTCTGCACCTGCACCCTCCAGCAGCAACCGTACAGTACGAACGTAAGTGCTAATAGGAGTGCCATAAACTGTGAGTGTTGCCATTTTATGTAGACTCAACGCGTGTAGGTTCTCGCCAAACAAATCAACCGTCACCAGAGTACTCTGTCAGCACTGCGATCGCCTCAACCAAACATGAGAGTAAGATGAGATTTCGCTAAGATACACCCAAGACAAATGGTTCAGTTAGGCATAGCGCCCTACCTTCTGCCTGCTGCCCTCTACCTGCTGCCCTCTGCCCTCAATCACCCATGCAAGTAAGATAGGGGTTGTCTTTGGAATTTATTGACATATCTTGTTAAAGGTCATAAAGTCATTGCTGACATTTTCAGGAAATGCCATGATCGGATAGCGACTTGGATATATCCGGGTTAGTAGTTTTGACCAGAACCCGGAACGACAACTAATTACAGCGCCATCGCGCTAGCGGACTGAATCTGGTGGTCGCCGCCATTATTTTATGGCATACGGTTTATCTAGAACGGGCGGTCTATGCGATGCAGGAACAGGGAAAGAGCTTGGATGCAGTACTTCTCAAGCATGTCGCACCGATTCACTGGAATCACATTAGTTTGATGGGAGATTACCTTTGGAAGCAAAGCAAGCTTGTCGAAAAGGGCGAGTTTAGACCCTTGTTGGCATTTTCCAAGCTTTAGCGTACTTTATTTCCCTTTTGTCAAATGCCCCCCTCATGGCAGCTTCGCTAGATCTAGGGGTTGAGCCGAGATGCCACATTGAAGAACTACGCTAAGTCCAGCACTCGTTTGCCGTAGCGAATCTTGCGCTTGTACTGGTTCGCCTGTTGCTGATGTGCCAAAATCTGCCAGCCATACAACACTGGACGAACCACCTGTTGCTGCCAGGGAGACTCCCGTAACCAGTGTTCGTAACCAACTGCGATCGGTCCCGCCAACAGATTGCGCCACAAGAGCGCCACCTGATCCGCAGTATGCTCATGAGCGCGCTGGAAACCGTTCTCCACCATCGCCTGATACAGTTTCGGATTGGCTTTAAGTTGTTTCAGCGCGGCGATCGCCTCTTTTGGCGTGCGCACTTCAAAATAATCCAGTTCCGAACGACGTATTGCCTGATAAGCAGGCTCAGGACCTAAAATCGCAGGACAGCCAGCAAACCAAGCATTCACTAATTTGAGCGCAGGTTTGAGAGCAATGTCATACAACGTATTATTACGTACAGCAATCATCGCGTCTGCCTGGGTGTAGTCTGCCCAATCTAAAAAGGCAGTCTGTGCATTTTCCGTACTCATCACCAAGCGCACTCCCACTGTGTCCAGCGCGGCTAAAAATTCTAGAGACCGAAAGGGTTCCGCCAAATTATAGGAGTGCCCCTTAAACACTAGATTTTCAAGCCTTGCACCACGGGAAACCTGACGCGGCTTCAAACTAGGCTGAGGACGATGCGGTAAATAGTGATGATGCTTGGACTGCACCTGCAAATGATTCATCACCGTCTGCTGATTGCACAGGACTGGCGAAGGGGTGTCATATTGGCACGCCAACACATAACTCTTAAACAGCCAATCTTTGGGAGTAAGGTAGTAGTAGGGAATGACACAAATTTTCCCTGGAACTGCGTGAGGCACTAAATGCACATCCAAACCGCGCGTCTTTAAATCCAAAAACACCTGAGCCGACCAAATATCATGTCCGGTTGTACACAATTCATAGAGTGAATCATCGGCAACAAAATCTGGATTAGCAATCAACGCGTGCCACTTCGGATCTCCCGTTACAAAATAAACGGGGTAGGGTAGTGACTCCAATCGTTGCGATCGCTGAGAAAAGTAGGGATTTTGAGTCGGCGACAATTCCAAGTCGTCTGAATCAGACATGATGCTGTCAAATCATCTAAAAGGGACAAGATAAAGACGGATTCCTAAGAGAATGTTTTAAAGGGGTCGGCTTGAGCGTCAGAAGCCACCTGTACGGATGACCGCGATGCTCAAAAGCCCGATTCTCTCGTTACCGTTTCTCGGTGGTCAAGGTGGTTCAAGCTACCCTGGAAGACTTTTAAAACACCCTCTAAGCATACCTGTGTTTTATAGGATGTCAAAACTGCATTCACCAAACTATTAAAGACCTTTGCTTCGCCTGTAAAACTTCTGATTAAACTCTCGTAGAGCCAACAAAAAGCGTATTGCTCCAACTACTTACCTACCACGAAAATGACTGCATTGTAGCAACAAGCAGATAGGTTCTAAAGGGGAAATGCTGAGACTTTATCTGGGCTTCAAAAACGTCTGCTGAAAACCAACTAATTTTTCCTAGTGCAGACTAGCTGAAATAACTGAGTAGCTTAATCCACTTCAGGAAAGCCCTTGGACTTCCAGTTAAAGGGTTTGGCAAGGGTGCGATTGAAGTAAGCAATAAAATCGAGCCTCTGTTGTCGCAAGTCATGGGTCGAGGTGAAATTGCCCCGTTTGATGAGACGACGCACCAAGATACTGAACCAGCACTCAATCTGATGGAGCCAGGAAGAATGTTTCGGCACGTAAACAAAGCGGATACGGTGGCTCGGATCACTCAAGAATGCTGCTCGTGTGGGCATGGAATGGAGCATGCCGGACTGCTCCTTTTCCCCTCACTCAAGTTGCAGGTCACACAAGCGATCAACCAGACGTACCAACGTCGCTGACTTGTGAGTATTGAGTTGGTCGAGAATCACAATCCAACCCGCTTGAGGGTCGCTGGCAATCGTCTGAGCGATGTGAGCGGCGAAGTCGGCTTCCGTGCGAGTGGCCGCAATGGAGGGGGTGAGTACCGTGCCCGTTGCTACTCGCCAGTTCGCAATCAAGCTTTGCGTGCCGTGGCGGATGTACTCATACTCTTGGCGTTCGACTTGTCCCATCTGCACGGTTTCGGTTGGATAATACCAATTCCTTAAAGACCAGCTACAGATAGTGCGTCCAGAATGGAGCGCCAGCCTACAATGGAGGCAATCACCGCTTGGGTCATCGCTTCTAACCTGACGCGCATCAACAACCGCAACTCATCGAGATCCTTGGGCAGTTGCCACCGCAGTCCCAACTTGCAAGGCTGCCAGACGCGCTCGATGGGATTGGTTTCGGGAGCGTGTGCTGGTTGAAACAGCAAGATGATGTTGTTCGGCAGCTTTAACCGTTTGGCTTTGTGAGCACCCGCTTGATCCAGTTGGATGATGAGCATACAGTCTTTGTACGGCTCACTCACCAAGTCCAGAAACACCTGGAAACACTCGCTATTGAGGTGTGTGAACTCGTAGAAGCAAGGGTCTCCCGTAGCCGGTTCCACGATGCCATACAGGTCGGTGGCCTTAAACTGCCACTGCACTTTGCCTTTGGGCTTCACACCCTTGGCGGTGATCTTGCGTCCACTGATCGTCTTCAGTCCAAGCCGGGTCTCATCCTCACAGCAGTAACGCACTGGCCCTGGAAGTCCCAGCACGGTGACGGCATGCCAAGCTAGCAGCGGGAGGTTCTCAGCGAGTTTTTTTAGAGGCCTCGACACGAGCCTCGGTGTTAGCCACACTGACCGGACGTGCCACTTTCGGTGAGGCTTTAAGTCGGTAAGGCACCAACTGATGCACCGTTTTGTCGGGAG
>NZ_PVWK01000145.1 GCF_003003795.1 Stenomitos frigidus ULC18
ACTACTATGAGGACATCCGACTTCCCATAGACCTTCAGGCTTCCTTCCGGTTTGCCGGTTGTGCTGCCCTACCCCCAAGTTGGAGGGGTCTATAGGATCTCCCGAGTTCCCGACTTTGCCATAGTGACGTGCCACGGTCTCAGACCCCGGTGGATCCTTGGGAGCCATGGCTATTGGCTCCTTTGGTGTTGCCTTCCGCTCCACTAACGGCGTCGGCATCCACAATTGATTCTGATATCGAGGCTCATTCCCTTCACGCTTTCGCATTGTGGCCCATCACCTCCTTGTGTACGCTTCGCTGGCTTCGTTACCGAGACCAGCGCAACACTCAGTTCCTGGTGCCTTGCCAGGGCTTCCAGTATGGGGACTTTCACCCCATCGACAAAGCCGAGCTTTGCTCGGCGCACTAGTGGGTGACAGTGTGAAAGACAATCAGACCGTTGAGAACATTGAACGCATCTTCAAAGCGGCAAAGCAGGGAGACTTTGCAGTGTTCATCTCCCCCCACTATTATTACCCCACTGATTACAACTGGAAATTCGCCGGAACGTTGGAGCAGATGATGCTGGGGGTGAAGGAGTTTACTCGCACGGGTCCTTTAACGCTTGATGGTTTCGTAGGTTCGGGTGCCGACTGGCTCGATCGCTACAAGCCCTTTATTGAAGATGGCAAGACGATCGTGGTCAGCCCCCATAAGGTCTATGGACCACAGAGCAATGACCTTGTTTTACAACTGCGTAAGCGTAACCTCAGCAAAGTCATTCTGCTCGGTATGCTGGCAAATCTTTGTGTGGAAGCGCATCTGCGCGACTTAATTGAACAGGGCTTTGAGGTGCTCGTCGTCAAGGATGCCACGGCTGCGCCGCACCACCCAGAACTAGGCGATGGCTATAAGGCAGCACTGATTAACTTTGGGTATGTCGCCAATGCCGTTCTGTCCACAGATGATGTTGTAGCAGCGATGTAGTGATGGTATGTTGGCCCCCTCAAGAGGGCCTTCACCGTGCTGCTTTGCAGATACCGTGAGGGAATATTCCTGGGTGCTTTCAGACTCACCGATGACCTTGAATGATAAATACACAAACTCTGCGTTGAGTCGGTTGAAGCAATCGTTAGCTGGATGATGGCTCCTTTTCAAATACCATAACCAACTAGCTGAGCAAATGAAAACCTGGCTTTCCATTTTGGATTTTTTGTACTTGATGCCTGAGCATCATAAAAGCTAACTCCTTGTGACTTCAAGAATGAGAAACACACATCAGCATTTACATGGTCCTTAGCCTGCGCAGAGGGAAGCCAACCTTTCACGTTGGCTTCATAACATAACAACCAGTTCTGTCCCCATAAATCCTCTGTAGTCATCAGAGATGACCATTTTGATTTTTCAAGACCACTTGGGGTTAAGTTCTTTGACTCAGCGTGAAGAGCTAATAGTGGAATCAAAGGATCATCTATTTCAACCAATCTATCCGTTGAAGATTTCATCAATGGAATCTCAAGAGTTATAGCTGCCCATACAGCCCAAGCAACTTCACTTCCATGACCTAGAGGTTGATGCCGTAAGATCAGCTGATCTAGTGTTTCTTGAAGTTGATCTTGAGCAATAGGACGACCTTCTTGTTGATACTTTCTTAGCTCAGATAAAACATATCTTAATGAACCCGGTTCGGCTAGTGTTGCCTGAATGAGAAGATCTTGATAAGTAGGCCAAGTTGTAGAGTGGAAAGTTTCGCTGCTTATACGAGCTATAGCATAACGAAGGACTGAATCAGTTGGATGTTTAGATGCAAGTTCAAAAGCTAAGCTGAAGTAGCTAATTAAGTCTCTAATTTGAAAACTAGGGGCACTACTAAATTGCAAGTTCTTTAACTGTAAAGGCCATGTTTCTTCTAAAGGAAGTGGGAGTTCAAGTATCCGCGTTTTCTCTTCACTAAGTTGAAGCTCAAAGTTTGAGAGAATACTTTGCAAGACTCGCAAAGCTGTTTCGGCATCCGACCGATGGCGGAAAGTTAGCTCATAGTCATCAACTGATCTAAAGCCTTTTAATCCACCAAGTTGTTTTTCTAGTTCAAGATCAACACTGGTGAGTAAAATCTCAGACAAAACCCGTGATGTGTCAGGACCAATTGGAAGACCTCTTGTTTGGCCACTTTGACATCGTTGTGCACATAGATCTAGTCGATTTCCCAGAAGTGATTGATCATTTCTTTTTGCTTTTGCAACAGATTTAGAATGAAGTGCCCATGACAAGGAGTGTGTGTAAACAGATGGATAGAATTGTTGGATGTCTGTAACAAGAAGATACCTACCATTTGCACGATGTAATGCTCGCAGTCTAGGAAGATCTGGGGGAGATGCTTTTGATCCAAATGCTCTAATCCCTTCGGGGACTGGCATTGGATGAGTAACTGATAAGCTGTTTTGATGAAAAAAAGTTTCTATTTCCGACCAATTTTGAACAATTTCACTGGATAGATGAAAGTAAGTAATTGGATTTGGAAGCCCTAGAACTCGCCGGAATCGATTTACTCGTGCAAGATTATGTCTAGAAAACTCTGCTGAGCGGTATTTACCTTTAGTGGTCGGTAGAAGCTGAGCAGGCAATAAAGATGTTGTCTGAGTGAGAGCTTCGCCATATAGTGTTGAGTGAAATGGCTGGGGAAGCTCATATGGCAGAAATCCGTGGGTAAGTAACTTACGAAGGTTTGCCATGAACAACTCATTCTTAACTAGTAGAATAAAAACTGCTACTCAAGAGTTATTTGAGGAATTTAACTCCTGATCACCTTTTGCTTACTTTAACAGATGCATTCAAATACGTCCTTATCAGCAACTTAAACTACCCAACTATATGCTCAATGTCGCATTTGCGGAATAAGCACCCAATTCTTCCAGTATTATCTTGCACAGTTGCGGAGCAATACCCTCTTTTTAAGGAATTAGGCAGTGCTTCACAGCTAGGGTTAGGATTTCAGGGTATTAGCCGTCACATCGTAATTAATCCCAACAGCAGGCGAGGGCTGGATTCAGGCAGCTTTTGCAGGTATCGCTGGTGGGAGGAGTTTGCCTCGCACCAGCAGTCGTACTGTTCCCAAGGCAATACTGCTGATCGCCATATTGGCAGCAATGAAGAGTAGTACTGCCAGGTTTTCCATCATGCCAGTCATACCACGTTCCACAAAGCGCAAGGGTGCCAGCGACACAGCGGCAATACCCAGCGTGAATGCCCAATAGGAAGCATTAAAGGGTTGTTGGCACAACCAGGGCAGTAGCCGCAGTAAAATCACTACTTGCAACAAACCGTAGCCGAAGAGCATTTGGGCAAAGAGGTCGGGCTGACCACTGGTAAGACTCAAGTAGGCAACACAGCCAACCGCCGAGGGTGCCAGTTGAATGCCCAGCGTTGGACGTAGGGGTTTGGGCAATGCTTCCAACAGATACAGGCGCTGCATGATGATGGATTCTAATGCCAGCCACGAAAATAGCCCCATGCCAAAAAACAACACGCCCCATTCTCGATAGCCGAGGCTACTGGCAACGATCGTACTGACAAAACCACCCGCTACGCCTGTCAGATAAAGTACAGGCGTAGTTTCTTCTGGCTTGCGTCCGCCCATCCAGAACTGACCAGAACGATACACACCAAAACCCAACTGACCGATCGCGCTGACCATGAATAACCCGACCGCGATTGCATGGGAATAAGGCGCGATCGCTAGCGCCACCAGCAGCGAAGACACTGGCACCAACCCAATAAAGCAACAGGAAACAGGATGCTTAAACTCGGCTAAAGCCTCTTCTCGCGCCCACAGCCATTTGCCGACATAAAGCAACAACAACACGAACCAGACTGCAACTGCCAGCAGCATAATCGCTTCGCCAATCCAGGCAGGCAGGTGCCAAATTTTACTCGCTACCCGCCAGCAGTTTCCCAATCCCACTAAACCCAGAATCATGCCAAAAAAGGAAGCGGGAACAACGATGCGATCGACCTTCAAGACGGCAAATTTCAGACGTGATTTTTTCATGGTCGAACTTCCTGGCAGTGATCGAGGGATGCAAACAACGAATGATACAACTACTCATTGCTTAGAATCAGGCAACATGAACGTCACCGTTTCACTGGTAATGACTTTGTGGGTGGGATCGGCGAGTTCGATCAGCACCTTATGCGAACCCGGTTCTAGACCGACCAGGATGATGGTTTCGCCACTGGCATCCACAAAGTGCCAGGGTGCATCATCAACGGTGATGTGGATATGTCCGATGCGTGGCGATACGTCGAGGGCACCTTTGCCGAAGACTGGCACCACGCGCAAATTCTCTGTCCGGTACTGGATGAAGACGCGACCCTGAGCTAGCGGTTCGGGCAGGGGTGGATCGACAATTAGCTTAGCGGGTGGTTCGTTGGCGATCGCAATCAACGGCGATGAACCGCAAATGTCCCTAGCGCTTGGGGTATAGTCGGTCATGACGATAAGTCTCTGAGAGCGTTATGTTTAGAGCAAAGCTTGATGGATGAGTGGTGCTATGACATCAATGTTTTTCACCAACTCATCAGAAAGTGAGAAGCGTTGTTTTAAGTACTGAGCATCGTTGTAACTCAGCCATACTTTGTCATTCGCCGCTTCCCATGCCACCACTTTTAAGGGTAAATCCAGGGCGATCGTGGGTTCTGCAACCATCAGCGGCGTTCCAGCTTTCGGGCTGCCAAACAAGAGCAACTGGATTGGACGCAGGCTGAGTCCAACCTTTTCAGCTTCCACTTGCTGATCAATCCGAGCAAAAATGGTGATATTTTTCGCTTGAAGAACGGCGACCAAGCGATCGATGGTTTCACCGACTGAATAGGGACTGGACTGGCTGATGATGCCATTATTTGTAGTCATAGCGGTGGCTTTTTGATGTTTTGATAATGGCTATTTTTAGGGCGCTTCAAATCTGTGCCATACCGCCATCAACAAACAACTCAATACCGTTTACAAAGCTACTGTCGTCTGATGCGAGAAAGACAACAGCTTTGGCGATCTCATCGGGCGTGCCGACTCGTCCTAGTGGGATAGTAACGGCTTGGCTGTCCACAAAGTCCTTTAATTGCTCGTCACTCAAGCCCAAGTGATCGTAACCAGGAGTCGGCACCACACCGGGACTGATGGCATTGACGCGAATCTGACGATCTTTGAGGTCTAGTATCCAATTACGGGCAAACGATCGCACAGCGGCTTTGGTCGCACTGTAAACGCTAAACGCTGGAGTGCCTTTGATGGAAACGATCGAGGCATTCAGGATGATGGAAGCACCGTTCGGCAATAAAGGTAGTGCCTTTTGTACGGTAAACAACAGACCTTTGACGTTCGTATTGAACGCTTTGTCAAAGTGTTCTTCGGTGATTGCTCCAAGTGGGACGAGTTCGCCACCGCCAGCGTTAGCGAAGAGCACATCTAAGTGGCCTTGCTCTTGCTGGATCGTGGCAAACAGGCGATCGAGGTCTGCCAGCTTAGAGGCATCGCTCTGCACACCTCTGACGTTTTCACCAAGCTCTTTAACAGCAGCATCTAACTCAGGCTGGCGACGACCTGTGATGAAGACACAGGCACCTTCGGCGACGAAACGCTTGGCAGTGGCAAGACCGATGCCGCTAGTGCCACCTGTAACCAGAGCGACTTTTCCTTCTAGTTTGTTCATGATGTTGATACTTTTCCTTCTAGTTTGTTCATGATGTTGATGCATCTCTATTTCGTGGTCGCGGCGTGTTCAATAAGCGTGGCAACGGCATCGGGATGGGAAAGCATCACCACATGAGACGCACCTTTCACAGCGATCGTCTCCTTTGAGTTAGCGCGCTTCGCCATGAAAGCATGCGCCGCTGCTGGAATATTCAAGTCACGGCTGCCATAGATGAACCAGGACGGGGTGGACTTCCACGCAGGCGCGCCGGATGCCTCGTTAAACGCAACGTCCGTCGCTGGTCGCTGGGTGCTAGCCATCAGCTTCGCATCGGCGACGGGCACATCCGCCGCAAACTGAGCGTGGAACTTGGACTGCTGGATGTAGAAATCCTTACCACCATTAGGCAGAGCGACTGGTGGCGCGAGCGTTGGAACGAGCGAGCTTCCTGGGTAACGACCTGTGAGTTCGGTGGCTGTCTCACCCGTATCGGGAGCAAAACCGGCAACGTAGACCAGTGCCTTCACGTTCTGGTTGCCATTGACCGCATTGGTGATCACCGAGCCTCCGTAAGAGTGCCCGACCAGTACGATGGGACCCTCAATGCTTTTGAGGATGCTGGCAATATAGTCCGCATCGCTTTTGACTCCGCGCAAGGGATTGGCGGCGGCGATCGTCGGGTAGCCTTTTGTGATCAGCCTGGTCAAGACACCGTTCCAACTGGCAGACTCAGCAAACGCACCGTGGACGAGGACGATGGTGGGCTTGCCGTCTTGGGCGCTGGCAGGGTTCATGAGGGTTCCTAAGGAAGTAATCATGATAATTCCGAAGGAAAGTGCAGCGATCAAAAACAGACGGATACCATTTCTGCGGGTGAGCGTGTTCATATTGTGATCTCCTTTATGTGGTTGGGTTTGAATGTGAAACGAGTGACTGATACTAAATCTCGCAATAAACGCTACAGATACTCCCTCACCCTTTTCTGGTATGCCAAAGGCTTTAAGCCCTCTCCCACAAGAGAGGGACTTTGAATCCGGTTCCCTTCTCCCCTTGGGAGAAGGGTTGGGGATGAGGGCAAGATCTGTAGCCTTTGCTCATTGATTTGATATGACCTGCTGCCTCACAACTTTGAAAACAGTAAATTTAAACCTTCGGTCATCGTGGGATGCACCAACACGCCATCGCGCAAAACGGTATAGGGCAATTGAGCCTGCATCACCATCTGCACCGTCGAAAGCATTTCCCCTGCGGCATGACACAACAAGGAACAACCGAGAATCCGAGCGGTCTTTGCATCCACGATCGCTTTCAATAATCCATCCGTTTGACCCAGCGTTCTCGCCCGTGGAATAGCGGATGCATCCAGTTTCGCCACACGGATGTCATAGCCTTGTTGCTGTGCTTCGGCTTCGGTTAAACCCACATGTGCCAACTCTGGATCGATGAATAAGCAAGACGGAATCGGTCGATCGCTCGTACTGCGGTTGCCTCCATCAAGCAAATTCGCTTTGATGATCCGATAATCGTCGAGCGCTATGTGGGTATATTGTGGTCCGCCATTGATATCGCCCAATGCCCAAATGCCCGGTACATTTGTCTCTAGACGATCGTTGACTGGAATAAAACCACTTCCATTCATTGCGACACTCGCCACCGCTAAATTTAAGGTGTCAGTGGTAGGCGCACGACCGACTGCGACAAGCAAATGTGAACCTTGAAGCGTGATTTCCCGATCGGGAACCTGGATTTGAAGTATGGTGTCATGACCTGCACGATTCTCCAAAGGAGACGCTTCGCGAACGACCCATAGCACCTTTGCATTCAACAAGAACTCAACACCGTCTCGTTCCAGAAATGTTTGTGCAGCGAGTGCAATGTCTGGATCTTGCGGGGAGAGAATTTGTCCACGTTGCCCAATCACCGTCACACGAGAGCCAAAGCGCCGAAACATTTGAGCAAATTCTAACCCAATGTAACCGCTACCCAACACAATCAAGTGTTCTGGTAACTGTTCCAACTCCATGATGGACTCACTGGTGAGAAACCCAAATTCTTTGAGTCCGGGTATCGATGGAATTAACGGGCGCGTGCCGGTATTGATAAACAACCGTTCGGCAGTGAGGTGCCGAATTGACCCTTCAGCCGTTGCCACTTCGATGGTTTTGGGCGCGACAAAACGCGCTGTACCAATGATGAGATCATGCCCCAACGCTGTTTCTAAACTGTGCAAATTGATTGCCCGCGATGATTCCACTACCGATCGCTTACGTTGGATGACTGCTGCCAAATCAACTGTGGGTGCGCTGGTGTTCACGCCATACGTCGCGCTGTGCCGCACGGTATGGGCAACCTCTGCACTCGCCACCATCGTTTTGGTGGGAATGCAGGCAATGTTAATGCAGCCGCCACCAATCATCTTTAAACTGCGTTCCACCAGTGCGGTTTTACGTCCAGCCGCAACTAGCGCAGGTGCCAGGGTCTTACCTGCTTTGCCACCACCAATGATAAGGTCGTCGTAGTGTTCAGTGTTCACCGACATCTCCTCTTAAGTTGACATTACGTTATGTAGTGGGCAAATCTCCGGGTATACCCAGAGTTTCGTCGCCAATTTCGCTAGAGACACGCATGAACAATTCCATGTCAGCTTCCTCATGCTCGTTGAGCGTCCCTGTTGCTTCAACGAGGTGAGCAAAGGCACTGGGCGAAGCAACGACTAACCCGCGAGCGGGTCGATCGCTGAGTGCAGCAACCACATGAGTGATGCCCTTAGGAATCAGGAAGCTTTCACCCGCCTCTAACACCAGCTTGTTCTTCCCTGCCCAGACAGTGAATTCTCCTTCCAACACATAGAGTTGTTCAGAATAACGTGTATGGCGATGGGGTGGAGTCTGCGTACCAGGAGGGAAATAGCCCTCAACCAGGTCGTATTTACCATCAGTCGTGGTGTGATCAGCAACGATGGTCAGGCGAGAACCAAAAAGCCAAAATGATTGTGTCATGAGATTACTCCAATTAGTCAATGATGAGTGCGATCGGTGCTCAAGCCCAAAAACAACCCCTCAAGCAAGCAGGCGCGACGATTCCTCCCAGAGCCGATCGGCGTTGTCCGAGTTGAGCGCATAGGGTGCAACACCACTGTAGTCTTCGGTTCGCCAAGGCACGATCGCGGCTTCGTTACAATCCTCGAAGTAGCGACCGCCAATGCCCTTCAGCAAGGGGGAGGTTGCCAGCAGAACTGAGGTGGCAGCACCCTGCTCTGGTGTCTTCTGCCGCTCTGGTGGTGTCTGAAGCCCACCCACATGGCGCTGAAGGTTGGTCGCGATCGCCCCTGGCATCAAAGCATTAGCCGTAATGCCATCCTTGAACCAGCGTGAAGTTGCACCCACCGCGAAAAGGACATTGGCGGTCTTGGACTGTCCGTATGCCAGCCACGGCTCGTAACGGCGAAAGGCGAAGTGGATATCATCGAAGACCACTGGTGAGAGCAGGTGTCCGCTAGAACTGACGGAGACGATACGTGCCGCACCAGCCGCTGCCAGTGCAGGATAGAGTCCGAGTGTCAGAGCAAAGTGCCCAAGATGATTGGTCGCAAACTGCATCTCCCAGCCTTCGGACGTGTATTGTTCCGGCAATGCCATGACACCAGCATTATTGACAAGAATATGTAATGGTTCATTCCACGCATCGACAAACGTAGCGATCGAAGCTCGATCAGTCAGATCAAGCGAGGCAACGTGAATGTTTCCATTACCCGTGGTAGTAGTGATGTCAGCCGCTGTCTTTTCACCAGCATTGATGTCACGCACAGCCAGGGTCACTTCAGCACCTGTACGAGCGAGTGCCCGTGCCGTCTCGATGCCGATGCCCGATGCTGCTCCAGTGACGATCGCCCGCTTGCCAGAAAGATCGATTCCCTTTACCACCTCGGCAGCGGTGGAATGCTGCCCGAATGGCGTTTTAATCGGTGACATATATGGTCCTTTAAGAATGTCGGGTGATGCCTTTGTTCATCCACAGCAATGGATAAACCTCACCAGTCGCGATGACCTACAGTCGCTGTTATCGTTGCCAAACTTGGTCGTTAACATGACTTGAACTCAACGAACTTTGCTTGCCTGCTTGCCAAAGAGAACATGAGCAACGAAGACAAAAGCTGACGATTGCTCAAAACAAAACGTTCACAGTAGCCAGCTCAAAGGCTCCAAGATGAGTACTCACACTATTACTGGATGGCAGGGTGAACTGAAACGGTGTTCCAATTCACCCCACTTTTCATTCAGCTTTAGAACTCACTCATTGAAGTCAGTTCAATTCGAGTTGCCGTAGAAATTGAGGCGTCCGTAGCCTAAGAACTGCCCCAACCCATTTTCTCCTGCCGGATAGGCGGTGACACCAAACTCATAAACCCCGCCCCAAGTTGGATTCCTCTGCGCTGCTAGTGCAACTGTAACGGTGCTGCCCGGTTGCACTGGTTGATCGAACACAATCGTCACTTCCCCTGGATTGACAGGTTGCTCACCACCAACGCTGGCTAACCGAATTTCAGAACTGGCTGTCAATCGATCGCCCACAAAGGCTTTGCTACTGCTGACAACAAACTTAACGGTTTCTACATTGGTCGCCTGAGCGATCGTCACGGCTTTCAAGGGTCGTCCAGCATCTTTAGGTACGGTCAGCGCGAATTCATACGTGGAAGGGGTGTCTTTTCCAATTTGAGACGCAGCCACTCGCATCAACTGTGGCGGATGGCTAAAGAAGGTTTGCCCTTCTTGATTAACGGGACTGTTGGCGGCTTGTGGCTCTGGCTGGGTTGCCTGAGATTGAGTTGCCTGAGATTGAGTTGCCTGAGATTGAGTTGCTTGAGGCTGAGCCGTTTGGAACCCAAATTGTTTGGCAAGGAAATCGTATTTGGTGGACGCATGCGCTGTCGCTTTAATACCAGCGGTGGCAGCGATCGCCAAGATGACATTAATGGTAAATGTATAGAATTTCATGGTCAATCTCCTTGATGTGTGGATGGTTAGTTAGATAGTGTGCTTGTCTTCGAGAATCATGCGTCAGAAATCACGGCAATGGAATGCTTCCATTCATCTCGTGTAACTGGAGTAAATGAGAAAGGTGCCGCAAATCCTGCGACAAGCGTTGATGAAGTTCCATCAGTTCCTGATACGACAAGGTTGTTTCAATGCTGTGCACTGTTGAGTTGAGATAGTGAGAAAAACTGGTGATGGCTTGGTCGGTCGGATCACGGGCGGCAGTGAGATAATCATCGCTATGAAGCTGCAAACCAAACGCGGCAAAGAAAATCTTCAGCGATCGTTTGTCCACTCTCACTTCACCACTGAGAATACGACTGACGGTGCGATCGTTGAGGAGCGATCGCTCACTTAATTGCTCATAGGTGTAACGATTCCCCCATTGATCATGAAGCACACCGGCTTGAGTCAATTTCTGCCACCCCTGCTCCGATAGCATCACACCTCGGTTGCGATTGCGCTGCTGAGAAGCAGCAAATGTCAATCGATCAGGATGCGAGGATGAAATTTGATACATAGCTTTGCTCTCCATCTTTTAACAATGCTCTAGCTTCGTCCCACTGGTATCAACAAGGCTGGTATACAAGCCAGCCAGCCTTTAGCGGAAGTACCAACTGACACAGAGGTTCCCTGTGCTTTTGTTACTCTGCCTGCATTGATCTAATGAACCAGCCCAGAACGAAGGGCTCGAATCGCTGCTTGAGTGCGATCTTCTACGCAGAGCTTTCTCAGCACATTGCGAACATGCGTTTTCACAGTACCCTTAGTAATAAAGAGCTTCGCAGCGATCGTGGGGTTATTATGTCCATCCACAATTAGTTGCAATACTTCTAACTCACGTGCTGTTAAAGGCTCTATGGCAATGACTTGCCGATACTCTGGCTCGATCGCCCGAATCATAATCGTTTCTGGTCGCCCGCAGATTGCTGTCTCAGTCGGATTGATGCTGCCAGGTTGAAAAGGGTGAGACGGCTTCAGCAATCCCACAACCTCTTGTGCAACAGCAGTGAACGCCCGATTCACAGGAGAAAGACAACGAGAAGCAGACTGATTCGGAGCGCTTAAACGCTTAATGTCATCTTTGATCAACAAGGGAATGGGTGCCATAAAACAATCCTCCGTAAGATACTCTTGAGGGTTAAGAAGTAAAAGCTTAATGACGTGCAGTGCTAATAGCTACTAACAACGGTTCCATTTTCCAGCGATCGCTATAGCCACTGCCCTTGATAAACAATGCTGGAGGCGTTGTTTATCCGCTGTTTAAGCTTGATGCGATCGACAGGCTCACTACTACCTCTGAGAAAAAGAAGACGCATCGTCAGCGATCGTTCAGCAACTCTCTTGGCGTGATGGGTCTAAACCGAACTCAGAGCTTGCAACTCAGTTGCTCTCTGTGTTTGTATGCGTTCACTATAGGGAATTGACTCTCACTTGTCGTCCACTCAGAGTTGACACTTGTACCAGATCGCATGATTGATGCATCAATCCATCCAAAAGAGAAGGTTCACTCCAACTAAAGTTGGTAGATGGCTGCCAACTTTAGTACAACCCGCTGACAAACTCACAAGCCTACTCACAGCAACTCTGAAAATCGCTGAATCTTACCTTCCCTGGCAGGAAACTACCTGATTCAGTCGATTCTGTACTGTGGGGTCAGAAGTACTGGCAACGAGGGAGACCGCTCCAGTAGGAGTGATTTGCCAGCCAGTGGCTTCGAGGATTGGAGTGTCGGGTGTGGAGTGTGGGGTGTCAGGAAATCTTGAATGAGAAACATCTCCGTGTCTCCATGTCTCCGTGTCTCCATGTCCTCCGCTCCTGACTCCTCTCCCCTTTTCTGTTGGCTGAGCCACGGTTAACCGACGGCGATCGCCCCACCCTGCATCATCGTCCAATTGTTGTTCCGGTGTCGGCGGCAAGCCACCGCGACCAGTGATAACGAAGGAGTTACCCTGATTCGCAGGACAGCCCTGAGCAATCAAACCTGACGCATCCACAAGATCAGTCGGTAAGGCAACTAATCCAGCGGTCGGGTCAATGCCTGTGAGGGTGACATCGATCGTGCCATTCAAGGTGGAAGTTGCTCCTGTGGCGGTGATGTCACTCAAGGGTGTAGGAGTCGGACGGGGTTGAATGCCGAAGATCGAAAAAGCCTTGATGCTGACATTACCGCCGCGAAAGTCCTCAGAATTGGCACTGATGTTGCTGTCTTCCTTCGGCACTGCAATGAGAAACTGCGTATCGATCGCAATATTGCCACCGGGAATGTTGCTGCCCCTCGCATTCGTCGTGATGTTGCTGCCGTTGCGGAGGAGGATGAAGGGCGATCGCACATTGATATTTCCGCCGCCGCCAGTGGTGTCGGCTCGAATGCTGCCTTGATTGTTGAGAAAGAGGCGATCGGTGTCTACAAACAATGAACCTGCCCGACCATTACTCGCACTGCTCACCGTCACGTTTGCCTGGTCTTGAATGCTGAGAGTGTTAGCACTAATTGTGATATTACCAGCGTTGCCCTCTCCAAAGGTGGAAGCAGCAAGTTGAGCGTTATTGAGCACTGAGAGCGATCGTGCTGCAATCTCAATATCACCACCTCTGCCCAATCCACTTGACTCAAGCGTAGTGATGGCATTCCCCCCATCAAATGAAACGGCATCGCTCGCTCGAATGGTAATGTTTCCGGCATTGCCCTGCCCCTGGGCATTCGTGTTGATTCTCCCCCGATCAGAAACCGAGAGTGAATTGGTCTTGATCATGACATCCCCACCGTTCCCGACCGATCCTGCTGTCGCTGCGGTAACTATCCCACTGGGTGCATCAGGAGCAGATGGGGCTGCGCCACGAATTTGGACAGCATCACGCGCAACGATCGTGACGCGACCGGCATTTCCCTGTCCCTGGGTGGAGGTATTCACGGCACCCCCATTCGTCAGAAACAGCGAGCCAGTTGTAATGGTCACATCGCCGCCTTGACCCACCGCTCTAAACCTAGCCTCTTCGCCTGGTGGACCGATAGCGCCTGCATTTACTTGTGTATAGATCGTGCTGTTTTGTGTGTAGAAAGTGGTGCTGTTTCCGGCTCCGTTGGGGTTTTCCCCATCCAAAGAGACGACATCGCGGGCATTAATCGTCACACTGCCTGCATTGCCAGATCCACGAGTGGTAGCGAACAGCCGCACACCATTGGCGACGAAAAGCGACCCCGTCGTGATATTGACGTTGCCACCATTACCGCTACCAAACGTGCTAGTGTCTAGCTGAGTACGAGAATCTGGAAGATCGGCGGAATTCCTGAAAAGAACAGTGTCGCGGGCATTGATCGTGATATCGCCTGCATTGCCCTGTGCAGTTGTGTTGGAATTTACTCTAGCGCCATTGGTGACCGAAAACGACCCCGTCGTGATGTTGATGCCACCACCATTACCGATGGCTGGTGAGAGCACAGTATTGGATAGACGACTGGGAAAACCACCAATGTTTCGACCATCTACAGAGACCGTATCGCGGGCATTGATATTCAGACTACCGACATTTCCCCGTCCAAACGTGAAGGAAGATAGTCTACCGCCATTCGTGAGAGAAAGCGATCCCGTCGTGATGTTGATATTGCCAGCGTTACCAACGCCATCTGGTAGAACGATATTCCTCACCGTGGCGTTATCGATAGAGACGCGCTCACCTGCTGTGAGATTGATATTGCCGAGCATTCCCTGTCCTTCCACGGCTGCTACCAAATTGCTACTATCGCCAACTGTGATCGAGCCTGTGGCGTTCAGTTCTAAAGCTCCGGTTTGAGTGCCAGGTAAACGCGAATCGCTGGGAATGCCTCCTTGCAGTAAACTTCTTGTGATATCAATGTTTCGGGCAACAAGGCTCATACTGCTATTCGCTCCCCTCACGTCAATGCCACTATTCCTTAAGGAGACATCGGCTCGCGCGACCTGATCAGGGAAACTCAACTGGATACGATCGCCATTCACATCCAACCCGACACTGCCTGAGCTGGCAACGCCGCCCAACTCGACTCGACCCCCCAAAGTCTGCAAATTTGATCGCTCGATTGTGACATTGCCACCCACCAGCGTGAGCGTTTTGCCCGGTCGCACCTGAAAATATGATTGAGGGGTGAGCGTAATTGTATAAGGACCGCGGTCAGCAACACGATACCCAGTCCACTCACTTAACGGTAATCCCGCACCGGGACCGTTCGGCTCCTCTGATGGAGCGAAGATGTTACCCCTTGGACTACGGGGGGTGCTAAAGTTGCTGGAAATACCTAAGTAGTAGGTGCCAGAGACCGCAGGGATGAAGGGTCTGTTCAAGGGGAGAGCCGATTGATAGGTGTTAGAACTGTCATCGTTACTGAACAAGCCCCTGCCCCTGCTATCAAACAAGAACAACTGGGTATCAACGTTCGTGCCCTTCACCGTACTCGCCTGAAATGGCACTCCTTGTCTGAGGTACAGTTGGTACAAGTCAACATCGTTGTCATAGTTCAACTCGCCAGAGATCGCGTTAAAGCGGGTTCCATCAGTCGCGCTGTTGACAGTCTGGGCAGTACCGGGAAGCTGACCAGCATCGCCCACTTCATTAAATGGCTGTTCAGGATTACCCTGCACCAAAATATCGCCTTGCCGACCATTGAACTGCAAGCCGATCGGCACACTGATGGTCAGCAAGGGAGGCGTTGAAGGATTGACTGCACTGAATTCGGTGCCATCCGCAAACTGAATGCTACTGGCGGTACTCGCCACAAACGAGCCACCAATATTCAAGCTGGCATTCGGTCCAAAGATAATGCCATTCGGGTTAATTAGAAATAGGTTTGCACTGCCGTTTGCCCGAATCAAGCCGTCGATATTCGAGATAGACTGACCTGTGACTCGTGTCAGAATGTTCTGCACATCAACCGCATTGTTGAAGTAAGGCGATTTCCGGCAAAGATTTTACCCTTCGACTCCGCTCAGGGTGCAAGCTGGCTGAGCGGAGTCGTTGGCGTAGCCTGCCGTAGGGCATAGCCAGCGGGTAGTTTGTTTACTAGAAATCTCCTAAGCAGAACCACCCGTAGGAATGGAAAACTGACTAAAGCTGTGGAAGAGATTGCCACCCCGTCTTGCCCCACCATCAATTTGCACGTTAGGATTGCCTGCAACTTGCGATCG
Organism: Stenomitos frigidus ULC18; assembly: GCF_003003795.1. Lineage (GTDB taxonomy): Bacteria > Cyanobacteriota > Cyanobacteriia > Leptolyngbyales > Leptolyngbyaceae > Stenomitos > Stenomitos frigidus_A. The sequence goes on from NZ_PVWK01000145.1 coordinate 15,863, forward strand.
CTCTCCCGCAGGCAGTGTGTTATCGGGCACCACTTGCGCGACGATCGGTGAGATACAGAGCCATACGCTAAAAATACTGCCCGTTATCACCCACGCTTTTAAGTGAGATCGGTTCATGTTGCCCCAAGTATGGATGCCAAGTATGGATGATTGGCTGTGTCGAAGCGTCAGCCTTTAACGACTGGCTTATATTCTAAAGCGGTCACATCCCAATGTCCTAAATTTGCTGCCGCTTCGTAAGTGCTTTGAAGGAACTCTAACACCTTTGCATCCGGGTTGCCAGCCTGCCGTAAGGCTTCATAGGGCAAAATGAATTCTTGCATCTCAGTGCTATAAAACGCTTCTTGTGGTTGGATGGGATAATCCTGAAAGCCTTCCGGTGCGGGGTACGCGTAAGCATAGAACAATGCTTCGATCGCGCCGCCCCCAAACCAAAAGCCGCAACTGCTGACCTCATGCGAGTAAGCATCTCGCGTCACCCAATCCGCCATATGGGGCACCCCGCCGGGATGTTCTGGCGCACGTCGTCCTGAAAACCGCGTCACCGCCAGGTCAAAACTGCCCCAAAAGAAATGAACCGGACTACACTTACCCGCATAACGAGCGCGAAACACTTTCAAGAGGCGATCGACTTGCAGCAAAATTTGCCAGAACCGTTGGGCAGACTTTGGATCATAAGCGGCGTGTTGCTCATCCTGCTCAAACGGGATGGGATCAGCGATTTCCTGCGGCATCGTCCAGATGTGCACCTCGATCCCAATGTCCTTCAAGGTACTCATGACCGCTTGATAAAAATCCGCCACGGAGCGGGGTGCCAGCGCAATGGTTTTAGTCATACCATCGCTGGTTTCAATCAACAGTTGATGATTGAGAAAATTGAAGGTGATTTGAAAGCTGCGAGTGCCATCGGGAATAGTTGACGTGGTGAGTCCACAGGGTGTGACATACAAGGCTGAATGCCACCAATGGTTAGCCTTGGGCGCTAAGGCTAAACGAATTTTGCCAATAATCTGTGTCCACAGATGCAGCGTTTGATAGGTGTCCTGCCAGACGTCAACGGGCAACGGTAGCCAAAGATCGGGCGATGAATCAGTTGCCGAAGTGGTCATCATACAAACCTCTCTGCAAACTAGCGATCGATCAGTCCATTTAAGTCTATCTGGACTGACGCAAACCTCGGAGGTTTTAACCACACATTAAACCGCATGCCCCTTCAATGTGGCTCAAACATCTCCAACGCTAGGCTGGCATGTCAAACAACAGCGCTTCAGCATCATTGGATAGCCCTTGTAGCCTGATCTGTGCTTCTTGGGCGATCGCAGCGCCATCTCCAGCAGTCAGCGTTTGATCGTTCACCTGCATGGCACCACGTGCTACTTGCAACCAGGCAACTCGTCCCTCTGCCAACGGATGGCTCACCGTTTCGCCCTCCTGTAGCGTAGTAGCGTAGAGACTAACATCCTGATGAATCGTGATTGAGCCATCACGCCCATCACGAGAACCAACCAATCGCAATGTGCCGCGCTTTTCTATCTCATCAAAGGTCTTCTGCTCGTAACTGGGCTGAATCCCCTTCTGTTCTGGCAGAATCCAAATTTGCAGGAAATGCACAGGTTCGGTGCTCGACGCATTAAACTCACTGTGTTGAATGCCTGTGCCCGCAGACATCCGTTGCACATCGCCTGGACGAATCACCGACCCCGTGCCGATGCTGTCTTTGTGTGACAGAGCACCTTCAAGGACGTAGGAAATGATTTCCATATCGCGGTGCTCGTGCGTGCCAAAGCCTTGACCAGGGGTAACTTTGTCTTCATTGATCACCCGCAAGTCTGCAAAGCCCACGTGCTTGGGGTCGTAGTATTTGCCAAAGGAGAAGGTGTGACGACTATCGAGCCAACCAAAATTAGCAACACCACGGTCTTGAGCCGATCGAATCGTAATCATGTTTTTTGCTTCCCAAGCGTTAGGAACTATTTTGTACAACGAACAGCGATGATGGTCTTGACTCACTGATACCTTCGAGAGAGGGGACACAGCGCCAAAACCGCCCCACAAACCTCTTGGCATAATGGGTATAAAATAAACTCAACCCCTGCAACTTAGTTACATTCTGTATTTGTATGCGTTCAATATAGGGAATTGGTTCTCACTTGTCGTCAACTCAAAGTTGACACTTTTGTATAATCGAGTGATGGGTGCAGCAGCCCATCCCATAGTGGAAGCTGGGTTCCAACTAAAGTTGGCATTCGCCTACCAACTCAAGTAGGGGTTGAGCCGAGATACGTGCGATTTTTAGTCATATCGCTTGAAACGTAGACCAGATAGGCGTTTTAGCCTTTTCGCTTCTAGTCCTGACCACTGAAAGCCTTGTCTAATGAAGGTTTGGACTGATTTTGGACTGTGCGACCCGTTCGCTCGAAATGAGTGGCAACACTCAGGGATGAGCGGCAAGAAGCGCGCCATAGCGTAC
>NZ_PVWK01000096.1 GCF_003003795.1 Stenomitos frigidus ULC18
AAAGGGGCGTCCTGGCATGACCCATGACCTCAAAGGGGACTCCTTTAGTTTGGCGCAACTTCATATTTAATTGGTATTGGGATTGCCGTCGCCATCTGCCCAGGCAAAGCTCACCGGGCGATCGCCAAACGTTACCTGTTGCTGGAATGCCTCCACTATTTCCTGTGCTGCCGCCAGTTGGGCGTACCGCGCTGGCGTTTGAGGCAAGTTCAAGATGGCTTGTCGATCGGCTTCGGAAAGCTCATCATAATGAACCTGCCAGTGTTTAGCATCCGATCGCTCTGCTTTAAACCAGACATCATTCAGGTTGGCATCGGCAACCAGTAAGCGGGTGGAGTTGCCTTGAGTATCGACTCAGAGAGATGGATTGGCGATACCGCATTTTATAGAAGAGACACTTAAAATTTTTGGAGTGATGTATACTCTTCTAAGAGAGAGTAGCCAACTCCCGATTTGTTTTATTAGAGAAATCGGTGGCTTCTGAATAACATCAGCCTACTCAACATAAATATATGAAAAGAAAAGTCGCTAAAAGCCTTGGCTTGTCTTTCTCCGTGTTTCTTTTAATCGTCATAACTGCTTTTGGCGCTTTGGCGGTAAATATTGGAAGGCACAGCTTTGATTTTGGATTTTCAAATAAGCCTCTGCAAGTGGCGATGAACGGTGCAGCTGGGCTATCATCTCCATCTTTTGTTTCAAGGGTAGGAGGAGTTGCTTTTGAAGCCGTAGCAGCTCCAGAAGTTAGCTTGAAAGATGGTGGAGTATCACTGTCATATGATGCGAAACAGCGCGATGGAAGTAGATTAGCCGTTACTATCGGGAGTAAGACTTACAACCCAAATATCCCTAATTGGCAATTGATCCCCATCACAAATTTTGCAGACAGTCAATATACGGCGTGCGTGTCCTTGTTCGGTTCGGAGAGCACTCGTGAAGCCTATCACATCGTTTACCACCCTGCTTTCAATGACACTTTATTGGGCTTACGCTTGATGCAAGCGGATATCTTGTTTCAGGATCTGGGAGAGTTCTGGAAGCTCCCTGAAGTAGATGGTCGGGTTATTCGGGGACAAGGAGAACCACAGCCAAGCGAACAAGATTGGATAAGTGCTGCATCCGAAATATCAAAGGCGTTTGGCAAAGAGAAATTTCAATCATGGGTTCTTACTGACCAAGGGCTGAATGTGAGTATTCTTACAAAGAGCGATGATTTAAGCCTGAGTAACCGTCCATACTACTATTTTTGGAAACGTGAAGGTTCAAAAGTCGTTCCAGTCACCAGTCTTACGGACAGGATGAAATCAAAGTTATCGACTATTGAGCAGTACAATCCGGCTGTATTTAATGCAGCAACTCGAACCATGCAATTCGCTGCCCTCTTTAGATATGTGAAACGCACAAATCCTGATTCATGGAGGAGTTTTTTAAATAAGGTTGCAACTCTTGATCCTCAGCCTCATGTACGAACTCCAACTCGATGGAAAAGACCGAGCAGATCAAGTTCAAACGGGAAAACTCTCTACAATGCTATGTTGAGAAGTAAAGATTTGGACTTGCAAGCCATTTCATCTTGGTGAGCTTTTATACGTTCTTGAACTGAATTAAAGCTAAGAGAGCCTAGTCAAAAATCCAAAGAGGATATTGAGTCAGTGGGGCTTCTCAAATGACAAAGCGTTTAGTTTTGATTAAGGACATTATTTGCAAGGCATAGTTAAAATGCTTTGGCTTAAGGGGCTTTACCCGAGATATTCTTCAATCACTCTAAGAGTATCATTAATCGTCTTGGTTATTGGATGAGTGGAACCTAGTGATTTCTTGGCAGTTTTATGGGCTTGAGAATAATAATTTCTTGCTTGAGAGCGGTAATTCATCGTTTGATAGTAGTTTTGCTGCGACTCGCCCCAGCAAAAGTATAGCTCTCCTAAATTGCTAAGAGCCTTGGCTACATAGGGATGGTTCTCGCCTAGTTCTTGTATCAATATCTCTAAAGCTCTTTGATAGAGGGGTTCCGCTTCAGAGAATAGTCCCTGACTTGCATAAAGAAGACCAATATTATTAAGAATATTAGCTTGATTAGGGTGGTTGCAAAAGTGCTCCTCTAATATCTCTAAGGCTTTTTGATAGGATTGCTTCGCTTCGTAGTAGCGCTCTTGGTTTGCATAGAGACGACCCATGTTGTTAAGAATACTGACTACATCGGGGTGGTTTTCAACTAATTCTTCCGCCAATATCTCTAAAGCTTTTTGGTAGAGCGGTTCTGCCTTCAAGTAACGTCCTTGCATGGTGTATAAGTGAGCCAAGTTGTTAAGACTCTGCGCTGTGTCAGGATGGCGCTCACCTAACTGAGTTTTTCTAAGCTCTAGGGCTTTTTGATAAAGCGGTTCCGCGTCTGCATAGCGCTCCTGCATGGTGTATAAGTGAGCCAAATTGTTAAGACTTTGCGCTATGTCAGGATGGTGTTCATCCAATTGAGCTTTTCTAAGTTTTAAGGCTTTTTGATAGAGCGGTTCTGCTTCTGCATAGCGTCCTCGCGATTCATAGATTTCTGCTAAATTGTTGAGGCTGGCTGCCACATCAAGATGGTCGGTTCCCAGTTGTTTCTCTCGAATTAAGAGTGATTCTAGATAGATTGGTTCTGCTTCGGCGTAGCGTCCTTGCAAATAGTAGAGTCTTGCCAGATTGTTGAGACTGGTGGCGGTATCGGGATGATTTCTACCCATGCGCGTTTTCGCGATCTTTAAACTGTGCTCAGACCAATGGATGGCATCCTTGTAGGCTGCCTGTCCTTCATAGAAATTGGCGATACCAGTAGATTGCTTGATCACATCGGCATCAGTCAGCCTGGTGTGTAGCGTGGTGACGGTTGCTTTTAGGTGGGGAATAACAGGGGTGAATTGCTTAATCTGCAATTTGCTCGGAGAGTAAGGTAGCTGTTTTGCTACTGCCGTCATCACCCGGCAGAATGCGTGTTTCAGCTCTCCATCGACTGACATCCGTTCCCGCTTTGCGGTAAAAAACTCGCGTAGGAGTTGGTGCAGTTGATACAGTCCTTTGCCAGTGCGTTGCAGCAAATGCCAGTCCACTAGCTTTTCATCCCGCAGTTCTTCCAGTTCCTCAGCATCCCAGTTTGGCAAACACGGTTCTACCAGTTCCCACGGAATCTCTGCCAGCGCAAACAGACTCAACAGCCCCGTCAACTGCTGTGCCGCTTCGCTTAATCCTTCCCAACTTAACTCAAAGGCGGCAGTGACACCCAACGATGCTGTCATACCCGTTTCTCTATCCTTAAGCGCTTTTGCATCCAAGCGTTTGTTCTGCAACCGTTGCCACAGGGTCGCCACGGATGTATCGGGTTTCCGCGCCAGATACCGCCCGACAAGTTCCAGTGCCAACGGCAAATAGCCTAACCATTTACAAATTTGCTTAGCTTCATTGATCTGCTGATCAATTCGTCCATCTTTTACCAACGATCGCAGCAACTCCAGCACTGCTGTTTCCGTCAGCACCTTAATTTCAATATTTCGTACGGGTGATCGCAGCGTCAGCCGTGTAGTCAGCAATACCCGAAAGCGTGGTCCAGGAGGCGGCAGAAACGACTGGATATCCTGGTAGTCCTGCACATCATCCAGTACCACCAGCACCGCTCCCTCCTGCCAGTGCTGCCAGCAATATGCCACCTTTGCCGCTAATTCCCGATCCTCTGGAGGTGACAGATCCAGACATGATTGGGCAAAAGAAACAATTTGGGTGCCCAGTTCTTCCCGTGCTCTCAGCCAGCAAATGCCCCCTGGATAGGTCTGCAAGTTCAGATGTTGATCGGCGTACTGCAATGCCAATTCTGTCTTGCCAATCCCACCCATGCCGGAAACTGCGGAGATCGCTACAGGGCTTCCTGGTTGTAATTGCTGATGCAACCGTTCTAGGTCGTCTTCCCGCCCTACAAACTGCGTTATGCCGCTGTAGGGCAGATTGTGAGGAATGCCTGTGGCAGAACGGCGAAAGGAAGAATAGTGATGATGAACTCCACCAAAGAAATTGGTGTTATTTTCACCTGTGTTGACCAAAAAGTTTTCGCCGCCGGAGTTGATCTGATCCATGCTGCCTGTCATCTAGAGGCTATTTCTGTCCGTGATTGTGGGTGCCGCCGAAAAAGTTGGTATTGTCCTGACCCGTTTTGGTCTGGTAGTTTGTGCCGCCGTAATTGGTCTGGTTCATGCTGCTGTTGTCTTGAATTTGTTGCAGTGTAATCTCATGAGCGATTGCTCGAATTTCTGCGGCAAACTCCGGTGCATCATCCATCACTACATCTAGATGTTTGCTAATGGTTTCTAGCACTGTCCGATCGCCTGCTTCAGCTTTAACCAGCGCTTCATCTAGTTTTTCCGTCTTCCCCCGCAGCCGCGCCACGATCTTTTGGCGAAGATCATCTATTTTTGCGATCGCGTCCGTCGTAAACTTCTTCGCCATTTCACCAGCGCCCGCTTCCACAAACTTCTGAAAGGCAAGATTAGCGATCGCAGCGGCCGTTAGCGTCGTTACAGGTTCCATTGGGGGGGATTCTCGACGAGTACTCTTTTCTTTACTACTCCAGTTTCTCCAATCTTCCCGCAAAATTCACAATCTGTGCAGAAAAATGCTGCTGTATATAGCGCTCATTCTGGAATGGCTGCTTTGCAAGCTGCGATCGTCTTTTCTCAAACGGCACTGTTCTGGCTTTAAACAGGACCGTTTGAGCTTGAAGTGTTAACGCTTTGATCTAAAACAGGACTTTTCTCACTTCAAACAAGACTGTTCCGACTTCAAACAGGAAGATTCTCATTTGAAACGAGACTATTGCTGTTTTAACCCGCATCGTTCCGACTCGAAACAGAAATGTTCCGACTTGAAACCGGAATGGTCTCACCTCAAACAAAAACGTTCCCGCTTCAAACGAGAACGTTCTTACTGCAAACCGAAATTGTCCTGTTGAACCTTACACTACCGACGGTTGAGGCTTTGCCTTTTTCGCTTTCCGCGCAAACCGTTGCCCCAATTCATCCACCACAGAGTCCAACCCTGCGCCCTGTCCACTTGCCTTTGCGTAGTTATACACCTGCAACGCGGCGGCATAGGCTTCACTGCCTACCGTTGTATACGTGTCGTCCATTAGCTCCTGCAGTTGTGCCAGCGCTACGACGATCGGATACATCGCCTCAAACAACTGCACATCCTTCCGCATTTCCTCCAGATCAAACGACCGGGGCAAAAAGTCCGGGTTCTGCGTCGCCACCTCCAACGCCTTGGTGACAAACGCTCGACTCTTATCGCCCATCTTGGGTAGCGCTTTCCGCTCCTCCATCGTCAAGTCAATCAAGAACGGCAGTTTCTGTTTGAGAGTGGCAATAGCGGCGAGTGCTGCATCCCGGTCTGCCTGCATCAACGTTGCACTAATTTGGTTGGTTGCCATGAGTAGATCTCCCCGGCTAAATTTACAGCCTTCAGTGTGCCCAGAAATCTTATCTCTCCATCGCTGCTGACCATCCGCATGAGTGATGTAAGTGCAGAAGCGAGTCCCACTGTCGTCGATCGCCTGAGTGCGTGATCTGCTGGTGCTCTTTCTGAGCGTCAAGGTGAATGATTTAGCAACACGCAAGACGACCTTTGTGCAGTTGGTTGATGGTCGAGCCGTTGCCATCCGTGAAGCAGTAGGCACCTACCGTACACCTGATCTGGTGAAAAATGTCGCGCGCCAGTGGACGATTCTGACCTGGACCTGGGATAGCAAACTTCCCGGCACGAGCAAGCCAGATGCGGGGCAGAAGGTTGGCAATGACCGCCTGACGACAACCGCGTACCTGGCATCCTTTCTTTTGCAAGGCAAGACCAAGCCCAATGGCTCCAGCTTTCGAGCCGAGTCACGCAACGCGATCGCTCAACTAACGCCAGCCGGTGTCTTCAGCGGTAGTACCCGTTCCACCATCCTCATTAGCTATATTTCAGAGCCACGAACCGTGGCACCGGGTCGCTATGAAGTGGATATGGTTGCCACCCGCAATGTGATTGATCAATCGGGGCGAATTGAGGAAATTCCTTTCAATCGCACGTTTGTTCTGGATGCTGTGGATATCCCCCAATCACCGTTGGGCAAGGATGCCACGGATGTTGAACGAGCAGTCTACAACGTTCGAGAAGCCGGACTGGAAATTACTGAGATTAAACCGTTTAGTCCCAATCAACCATGAGTGATCCAACGAACCCGATGCAGGGGCTTCCAGACGAAGCGTCAGACCCTTCGGCTACATCCAGTCCGGCGAGTCAGAGTATTGACCCCACGGAAGCGGCGCGACTCGCTGGCTATAACCCGGCAGAAACAGAGCAGTTGGTCGAGTCAGCCTACAGGTTGGTGCAGGCGCAAGAGGGCGGTGATACTCGACCCAACCATGAAAACCCTTTAGTGCGGCTGGCAACGGTAGCGCTACCCCTCGGCGCTATCGGCGGTGGAGCCTTCGGCATCTGGTTTCTGTTCCTGGCTCCCAAAGGTGACAAGCAACCCGAAGTCATTGCATCGCCTACACCCACACCGACCCTTACTACGGACAATGAAGGTACGCTGAAAAGCCAACTTGCTTTCCAGGATCAGCAGTCGCTCGTGGAAAAAACAGAAGCAAAGCCAAACAAGCGGGGCAAAGAGGCGAAGGAGTCAGAACGGCAATCTACCCGGTCTCGTCGTATGGCATCAGTGTCTGAACCAGAGACGATCCGCAGCACGCCTCCTGCTCGCCGCTATCCCACACCTGTAAGGGCACGATCGGCTACACCCGCCGCGACTTCTCCCAAACCAGAGTCAGTCGATCCGTTTGCTCGATGGACTGCCTTGGCGAAACTGGGACAACAGGGTGCAGAAAAGCAAGGAACCGCCGAAACCATTTCAGAAGCGATGACTGCCAGCAATCAACCGACGGGTAATGCAGGCATGAACAATCAATTGATTCCAACGGTGCAGGTGGGCATGCAGTCCGCAGCGGCAGAACCATCAGAGGAGCCAGACATCACTGAGCCTCATGCGTTGCTGGGATTGCTTCAACCGCCTATGTTTCAAGTTCCTGCCGATACTCAAACTGTTGTCGCGTCTGCCAAACCATTTGGAGGGTTGGGTTTCGGTGATACGTTGACGACAGAAGAACGGATCTTACAGGCTGACATCGATATAGCACCAGCGTCTCAACCAAGGCGTGTTGCGATCGGAACAACGGTGTCAGCCAGAGTTGTGGTACCGATGATTGCCAGTCAGGACAGTCAAGGACTGGGACGCTTTGTAGTGGAACTTACTCAGGATGTGCCAGCGATGGATCGCAGCATTGCCTTACCCAAAGGGACTCTGCTCATCACTGAGCTTACCAATCTTGAAAAACAGACCCATCTGGTGAATCAGAGTGCCGTGGCGATCGTCTACAAGGATCATCTGGGTCAACCGCAGCAGCAACAAATTCCAGCAGAGAGTTTGCTGGTGAGAGGGCGAGGAGGTGAACCGCTGATTGCCACCTCCAACAGCGATCCGGGTGGTGCAATTGCCGGACAGGATTTCCTGGTTTCTCTCTTGAGTGGGCTAGGCAAAATTGGTGAAGTGGTGAATCGCCCTCAAGAAGATAACACGATCATTCTGGATGGCTTAAGCAGTTCTCAAGTATCCCGACGCACCACCCGTGAGCCAAATTTGCTGGCGGCAGCTTTGGAAGGCGCGTTTGGTGTGGCAGCCGATCGACTCCGCCAGCGCTCGGATCAAGCAACTGAGGCGTTGCTCTCGCAACCGAAAGTCCTGATCGTCAAGCAAGATGAGGAGGTGTCGGTGGTATTCAATACCTTCTTTGAAATTCAGAGGTAGCGCATGATCAAGCAAATTTCACCCTTGCTGCTGGCGCTGAGTGTTGTACTGCTTCAACCCAGTGCAGTTACAGCACAAGAGATGATGCGTGTTTCTCCAACGGCACCCACGAATCAGCAACAGGTAATGACAGTGAAGGACTGGGCTGGACGGGCAACCGCGATCGACTTTAGTGCAGTCCACCAACGCATCACGAGTGTGGTGCTGGGTGATTCCTCACGCCTGGTCTACACTGCCGATGTACCGCTTGAATCGGGTCAAGCCTCTACACTTTTTCTCAAACAGATTCAGCCGCTTAAGTTTCCTGGTGCAACGACGGCGACTTTAACCAATTTGTTGATTAAAACGATCGATGCTCAAGGTAAGCAACAGCTACACAGCTTCAATGTGGTGGCTGCACATGGCACACCAGAATATAGTAATGTGCAGATGTCGAGAACTGCTGCGAAAACTAATTCGATCGCACCAACGCTTTCCACTCCAGAACTGTTGAAGCGGGTAGAGGCAGGGATACAGGTGGCGATTGCGCGCAGATATGCCATGAGGGATGATCCACTGTTTGAGCGAGTCCGTCAGTGTACCGCCGACGCTCGTAGCGGCACACCTGTTGCGATCGCTGCGAAACGAGCCAATGTCTCACTGGCTCTGCTTCTCAAACTCAGCCAGTTAGGGTTACAAGCCATCCGCTAGGTTGTTGTAACTTCCGTGAGTGTCTTTACATGGGGCTTGAGCTAAGGGTGAAGATTGGGATTATCGGCAAGTAAACTCCCAGCTTGCGCGATCGCGAGTAAGCGGATATCTGCCGTCCAAAACATCTACCATTCACCACGTTCCTCGATCGCCGCCTCTGAAAGGGGTTTCCCAGAAATTTGGATGTTGCTGACCATCACTTTGAGGCCTGCTTCAGAAAGGAGTGGAATCTCTGGATGTTGGGCGGGTGGAATGATTCGTCCCGCAGCTATGAGGGGCTGTAGGATCTGCTCACCTGTTTCTCCATAATTGGATTGACTTAGAGGTGTCGTTGACACCTGTGCTTCGGCAAGCTTTTTTGACAAGACTGCCTGTTCTTCCGCTGGTAATGCCAGAATCACCTGCACGAGTGAGTCAACCAATTGAGCGTTCATAGCGACTAGATTTGGTTTTGCCTGAATCTATTCTATTGGCTCCAGTTCTTTCCCGTACTACCGCTTCACCCCTAAACCCCACACCCTATTCTCCTCTCCCTCATATGCCGCAACACCTTTGCGACAGCAGATGCTTTGAAGCAATCCTTCCGTCTCCCTTTATCCTTCATCCCAAGCTAGCTTTTCTAGAATGCCTCGCGTCCACTGATGATCCGAGAGTTGTCTTGTGCGTCGCTCTCGCAAGACTTGCTCAAGGAACTGTTGGAAATTTTGATAGACAGTTTGGGTACTTGGATTAGTCTCTCCCAAGCTCTCAAAAAGGATGGTTAACGCCCGCAGAAAAAGTTGTTCTGCCTCGGTGTAGCGTTCTTGCGCCTTGTACAGTGCTGCCAGATTGTTGAGCTTGGTAGCTACACCAGGATGGTCTTCGCCTAACTGCTGCTCACTGATTGCCAACGCTCTTAGGTATAGCGTTTCTGCCTCGGCGTAGCGTCCCTGACCTTCGTAGAGTCCTGCCAAATTGTTGAGACTAGCAGCAAATTGAGGATGATTTTCCCCTAACGTTTGCTTCTCAATTTCTAGACATCTCAAGCGTAGCGGTTCTGTCTCGGTGTAACGTCCTTGAGCACAGTATAGTTCTGCCAAACTGTTGAGGCTGTTGGCGATATCGGGATGGTTTTCGCCTAACTGCTGCTCACGGATTGTTAACGCTCTAAGGAACCGTGGTTCTGCCTCGGCGTAGCGTTCCTGGTTGGAGTAGAGGCTTGCCAGATTGTTGAGCCAGGTAGCAACATCAGGATGGTCTGCACCTAACTGTTGCTCACTGATTGCCAACGCTTTTAGAAACCGTGGTTCTGCCTCGGCATAACGACCCTGATTGGAGTAGAGGTTTGCCAGATTGTTGAGCCAGATAGCTACATCGGGATGGTCTGCACCTAGCTGCTGCTCACTGATTGCCAATGCTCTTAGATACAGCGGTTCTGCCTTGGCAGAATATCCCTGGTCTTCATAGAGTCCTGCCAGATTGTTGAGCCTGGTAGCTACATCGGGATGGTCTGCGCCTAACTGCTGCTCACCGATTGTCAAGGCTCTTAGATACAGCGGTTCTGCTTCGGCGTAGCGTCCCTGAGTGCGGTAAAGGTTTGCCAAATTGTTGAGTTTGGTAGCAACATCGGGATGGTCTGCGCCTAACTGCTGCTCACTAATGGTCAAGGCTCTTTGGTACAGCGATTCTATCTCCCTGTAGCGCCCCTGAAAATAGTAAAGATTTGCCAAACTGTTGAGTCTGGCAGCAACATCGGGATGGTCTGCACCTAATTGCTGCTCACTAATGGTCAAGGCTCTAAGGAGTAGCGGTTCTGCCTCCGTGTAGCGTCCTTGAAAATAGTAAAGATTTGCCAGCCAAGCAAGGTCAACGGCAACATCGGTTTCATGCCCTGATGTTTCGCTAAGATGCACGACGGCTTGGAGATGGGGCATTAACGTAGTGGTTTCGGCTAAGAGCGATCGATCTGGCTTTTGAATTATTCTTTTTGCTTCTTTAAGCGCGGCTGAGCGAAACGCCTGCTTCAGGGCATCTGCTTCTACCATTTGCTCTCGCTTTGCCACAAAAAACTCTCGTAGCAGTTGGTGCAGTCGGTATATCTCTTGTCCGGTGCGTTTCAGCAGATGTAGCTTGAGCAGCCACTCATCCCGCACATCCTCTAAAGTTTCGGCATACTCCTCCACGAAACAAGCTTGGACTAGCGTCCAGGGGATTTCTGCTAGGGCAAACAGACTCAACAACATTGCCAACTGTCGCGTTGGCTCGTCCAATACGTCCCAACTTAACTCAAACGCTGCCGCAACTCCTAACGTTGCCGTCATTTCTGGAGTTGCCTTCAATAGAGCCTTCGCCTCTAGCCGTTTGTCCTGCAAGCGTTGCCACAGTGTCTCCAACGATATATCCGGTTTTCGCTCTAGATACCGCCCGACTAGCTCTAAGCCTAGTGGCAAGTAGCCTAACCAGTCGCAGATTTGCTTTGCGATCGCTAAATTCTGGTCGAGCCGTTCATCACAGACGATCGCCCTCAACAATTCGATCGCCGTCTCATCCGACAGTACCGTAATCTCAAAATCTTCTATGGGGCGTTGCAACGTTAACCGCGTGGTCAGCAAAATTTTGAAGCGCGGGTCTACTGGCAGCAGCAATTTAATGGTTCCATAGTCCTGGACATCATCCAGAATCACCAGCGTCTTGGCATCCTGCCAGTTGCGCCAGTAAAATTTCACCTTCTCTGCCAGTTCAAAATCATCCGGTGGCTGCGGCATGGGCAGCGATCGGGCAAACAGTACAATTTGCGAGGCTACATCTTCCCGTGCCTTAAGCCAAACCACGCCACCCGGATAAGTTTTCTGCTCTAAATGCGTCCGGGCATACTTCACTGCCAATTCGGTCTTGCCAATCCCACCCATGCCAGAGATTGCTACAGTGTCATACCGCTGCAACCGCTCATGCAGCTTGATTAACTCCTGCTCTCGCCCAATGAAGATGTCGGTGCCGCGTTGATCCAGGTTATCTGGGGTGCTTTTCTTTGTCGGTGCCTCTCCCGACGACTGTAGTCAAAGGTTGATTGTGTTTGTCTGATTAGTAATTGAACCCAAATTGACAACCCCAATTTTTTCTGCCAGTTTTGTCAGGTTTTGTATTGTCCCAGGTTGAGCCGTTGCCTCTGCCGCTACTGCTTCAACCGCTGCTTTAATCTCTGGATCAGCAGCAGCCAGTTGCTCTACTTCACCGATCAGCTTCGCTTCACCAAACTCTTCTGGTTGTTCTGCGGCTAATGCTGGTTGTTGAGCGACTTGCTCGATCGCATTTGCCGTGCCCCAAGCTTTATGTCGCAACAACACCAACAACTGCTCTCCCTTCGCCCAAACTGTTTCACCAACCTTCTCGCCCTGTTTCTCAAAGATTTTAGTAATGATGAGTGTCGCGATCGTTGCTGCCGTTAATGGATCTGCCATAAGTTTAGTGCCAATGCTTTCTGCATCCTTTTTACTTTGGCAACAGCGTTCTATCCGGCAATCTTTAGTATTTATGCGAAAGACTCCAGCATTTGACCTTAAAGCGTCATCACTCCGACTTCAAACGGCATTGTTTTGCTCGTAAGCGCGATCGCTCTCACTTGAAACAGGAACGTTTCTACTTGAAACAGAAACGTTCTCACTTGAAACGGGAAGATTCTCATGGCAAACGAGACCATTGCGGTTTTAATTCCCATCACTCCTGCTTGAAACAAGAAGCATCCGACTTGAAACCGGAGCGTTCTCATTGCAAACCGCAACGTTCCTACTTCAAATGAGAACGTTCCTACTTCAAACTGAAATTAACCTGTTGAACCCTATACCGCTGATGGTTGAGGCGTTGCCTTTTTCGCTGTTCTTGCAAACCATTGCCCCACATCTTCCACTACTGCCTTTACCCTGCCCACTCAAAGGGCATTAGATTAGTCTGTCGATCGCGCTTGCCCCCGTAACCAGGTCAACCACTCCATTAACTCCAAGTCTGTCAGCAGCGCTTGACTGGCTTTCCCAAAGTGTTGCGAGAGTGCCTCCTGAACTTGCTCTGATGTCCACCCAAGCCGTTGCCGCTGAACGCTGATTTGAGCTAGGACATCTGAAAGATCGACAATCCCCAAGGCCCCTTCATCGATCGGTACGGCTGATTCCTGTTCAAACGCCTCTGAAGCAGCCATGCTCTGAACCGAATGCCCTGGTTGCAGTAATGCCCTTCCCATCGGGGGATCTGCCAGGATGCTGGGTTCCCCTTGTTGCGGTTGAGCCTCTAAGGGTGCAGGAAGATCCAGCACACCTGGGTTTGCGATTGCCCATCGTTGGGCTTCTGCCATCAAAATGCGATCGCCAGAGTCCCAATATTGCTGCATCCGTTGCATTTGTGCGGCTCGTGTATCTTTCTGCTTGCGCTGTTGAGCTTGAACAGGCAATTTCGCGGCTTCTCGGCTAGCCTGATGCCGCTCCTGAATGGCGGCTAAAACCTGCCGAACATACCGTATGCCTTCTAAGCCTTCGTGCTCCTCCACTGGTTGAATCGATGCATCAGCACTGACGTGATCGCTAGCTTCCTTAGCTGGCAGGCTATTACCATCTGTTGAAGATCGATCGGACTCTAAAGAATCGCTTAAACTCTCACTGCTTCGGCTATTACCATCATTATCAGATAATAAGCTTTTAGGGTTTCCTTCAATGGGAGCGCCCGCAGCGCTAGCCATTGAGGAGACACTTAAGATATTTGGGGGGTCTGGGGGTTTTTCCACAAGGTGAACGGGATGCCAGAGGTCGCGATGCCGATAGAGCGAGCCACCACCAATGCCGTAACGGGTGAGTGCCTGAAAACGAGCCGTAGCATGGCTGGGAAGGTTGCTGTGGTTCAGTAAGTCAGCGATCGCTTGGCGGATGCGATCGCGTGCTCCCTCCGATCGCTGCTGATTCCAGGTCAAGGTTTCTACTGCTGCTTTCGCGGTAACGAGTGCTGTTGGCGGAGTCTTGGTTTGCCCAAACGGAAAATAGTGGCTGGCTTCCACACACTGTGCCCACTCTTCGGCTCGCTGCTCAAGGCCACTTTGATGGCGACACCAGTCTTCGTAGCCAGGGAGTGTTTTGGCTACACGCACAATGTCATGCACTAGCGCTTTACCTGCCAGCGGTTCACACCCATATAGCAAATGCCCAAAGATGTAGCTCCGCATCGTGATGCGACCGAGGAGAAAATTGGTTTGCCCAAAATCACTCCAGCCCGGTTCGATATCAGCATTCAGGTCATTCAAAAACTTGTCTGCTTTACCCGACAGGGTGTAGCGTTTCCGTCGCGCCACTTTAAGCACCCGTTGCAAGGCTTTAGCACTGACATCATTGCGTCGTTGGGCAAAACGCCAGTGCTGGACAAAGGTGGTTTGATTGCTGTTGGTTAGCTCCCACGCGTCACTCAGAATGTAGGAACCTGCCTGCATGGGTAGCCGATGGGCGGCATACAGATTAGGCGTACCTTCGGTCACAAACAGACGCGCATTGGGGAAGAGTTCCAGTTGCCCCAGCGCTGGCTTGAAGCCCGCATTTTCCAGCACGGCTTGCAGGGCGAGGGATAACTCCCAGGTTTTCTGCGGTTGCTCGAAGGGGAAATAGAGATGAATTCCGCCGCTATAGCTGGATGTGCAGGCGATCGCGCTGACCAAGCCCAATGGTTCCAGGGCTTCCAGGATGCGCGCGATTGCGAACGGATCACGCTTGGGGTGATAAAGGCTGCCAGCGTCAATGTCCAGCAAGCAATATTGGGTTTCAGCACCGAAGCGTACGCCGTAGAGGTAGGCTCCCTGGTGGATGAGACGATCGCTCAGGGGATGACGGCTCTCGGTCTTCCATTCGACTTTGCCTTGGGGGTCGGGATGCTCTGCCCAGATGTAGTCATAGCGATGAGGGAAGAGTGCCAGGAACGCGTTCTCCTGCTCCTGGATGTACTGGCAGGGGCTGGCGGTTGCTGCTTGCATCACAACCCTCCCAACGACAACCAGAACAGCGAAACCCATCCCAGTGGCATGACTGGGACTGACAAAGAGATTGAGTTGACTTGATAAGAATTGAAGCGATAAGCAATGGTCATAACGGCTCCTTAACAATGGTGGAGCCGGGACAGAATTACCGATTTCTCTAGCCTGAATGGGGGCATTCACCCGTGAGCGTTTGCGGATTGATCACGCTGCCAGCGTTGCAGCTAGACAGCTGGCTGACAAATGGCTGCTGGGTCGCACTACAGGGTTTCTACAAACTGGCAGGGGAAAATTTGCATAAATCAACCCTGCTACCTCTTGCACATTGTGATAGAGATAGTATTCTAGGTATAGATGCACAAAAATACCCCACCAATTCTGAAGTCTGTTTCAGAAACGGCTAGGAAACCGGGATGAAGGACGCTTTGCCGAGGGTCTGTCCCGGTTTTCTGGTGTTTGTGGTGGTGAAGTCTTAGACGATGCCTGGTGTGTGGCGTACCTCCCTGTACCCGTTGTGATGATTGACCGAAACCAGGACACGAAGATGCACGCTTAGATTGTCCTGGTCATTTACAGCGCCGAGTGACAGAGAACTAGATCAAAATTGAAGATCGAAGTAAACAACAGCTACCTCTGCCACTTGGGCTGGCTTACAAATAGCCAATGTTCACTTGACGGCTTCACTCAAGAACTGGAAATTATCGGAGCAGATGCTCCTAGCTCAACGCCACTGCGAACCACGCCTGCTGCTGTAACTGAGTACAGCGGTATGGTTCATTGCGTGCCATTCTACAGAGGCAGTACAAATGCTCTTAGTGTTTACTGGCGATCAAGATCATTTAAATAATTAGGCTTGTTTACTTTTTCTAGGAGTACCTGTGCAAAAGCATTTCAGCCGTTCAAAAAATAGTTTTGCCCCCCAGGTGCGGGTTTTTTATCCCCTACGGTCGGGTTTACAGTCCCCTGGGTGCGGATAGACTATCCCCCCGGTTCGGGGCTGTTTACTCCTGGGGGTCGGGGTGTTATCCCCCCGGTTCGGGAAGTTGTTTACAGCCTGAAATCCCTCCTGTAAAGCAGTCTTATGCTTTTAAGGAATACTCTGGTAAACAGCTTTTGAGGTTTGTTTACTGTTTACTTGTTTACGCATTCTCTTGTTTACGCTGTTTACTGTTTACTGAATCAGCTCCATTTCCCTTAGCGATCGAGGTCCAAAAGCGCTCGTAGCTGGGTGGAGTCCTCGGGTTTGATGCTGCGTTTGCCCCGCTCAATGAGGCTGATCCACATCTTTGTTCTGCCCAATTGCTTGCCTAATTCTTCCTGGCTCCAGCCTTTGGCTTCTCGGGCTGCTTTAATCTGCTCACCACCAAAGGTTGAGCCTGCTTTGATGGGTTTAGCGGGAACCAGGCGACTTTCCACGTCAATGGTTCGTTTCTTACGCTGAAGTTTCGCAATGCCTTCAGCAATCTCTTTGGGCGGATGGACGTAAAGGCGACTGTTGCGAAGTTGCTCCCAGAAGCCTTTCGGACGTTTTTTCTCGCCTCGTCCCCCTTCTTTCCAATCGGGTTGAATCTCGGATGGGTAGGTAACGGGATCAAATTCGATCGCCAGTCCTGCCTCATGGAGCACCAGAAGGTCGCGATCCCAGGTATTGGCGAGTTCGCTTCGCAAGTCGCGATCGCGTTGCGCTGCGGTCACTTTTTCGACCCCATAGGCAACTTCCATCAGGGTAGAGGTGAGCATCACCTGATTGGTTCTCACGCGCATCCTGAAGGAGAGCCATGCCAACATTCGGGCGGCTCCCTCACTGTGCTGCCAAACGCGCGTGATGGTCTGCAAAAGCGTCTTAGACAGCACACCATACTGGTAGAAGGCGTTGCCCTCTTCAGATCCCCGTTTGTTGAGGAAGTACTTCGCCCACATCCCGGCTCGACAGCGGATGGTCAACCCGGTACATTTGATGTCCCCGAAGATGTCTCGCTGTCCGTGATAGCCGATCGCCACTTCCCACAGGCGGCTTTTCTCCACGTAGAAGCTCTCTACGTTGCCTTGCTGGGGCCAGTGCAAAAAGGTGAGAATCTGCGCTGGTTGCTCGGAAATGCGCTCAATCAGCTTCAGCCGTTGTTCTTTAGTAAGATCCTTGCGTTTATCCAGTCCCATGTAAGAAGAAATCTGAGCATCGTCGATGACAAATTCTTCTTCCCAGGGGCGATCGAGCGTGGTGACGTGAGCCGCGTAAATCAGGTGCATACAGGCAGCACGGATGTCGAAGGTCTCAATCACTGCCAGGGCTGCTTCTCCTGCCAGGGCTTCGGGGTACTGTTCTTCGGGATTGTCTGTCACCCAAAAAATCAGCCGTCCTCTGCCGTCTTTGAGGAGGCTGGTGTAGGCTAACTTGCCATCTTCATCGGGCTGCCACTGGAGGTCACTGCGCTGCGTCAGAATATTGACGCTTTCCCAGAGCAGCTTGCAGGTTGCAAAGTTACTGGTGATGCCGTTGGCAAAGAGTTCAGGGTTGGTCGCTGGTGCGCCAGGAACGATTTTCTGTTGTCCCAAACCCGCTAGCCATTCTAATTCCTGAATCGTTTTATTCGGCAGGTCATATTTGTTGAGAATGAGTTGCACTGCCTGGTCGATGTAGACCTGTAAGACAGAGGAAAAGTTGGACTTGAGGGAATCAGAGGCTTCGTCGAAAATGTAGCGGTAGAGAGTAGTTAAACGCTTCTGGGACTCCATGTCCTCTAGCGCCACCTGCCCGATGTCTTTCTCGATCTCGGCGAACGCGATTTTGGTGAGGTCAAACCACATGTAGGAGGCGGAAGACTCCCAGAAGTTCAGTGCCTTGAACAGATGCTCAACCTGCTCTTCAGCGGCGGTTGGTTTGCGGAGGGCTTCACTCGAACGGAGTGTGACAGTATAAGTGCCGTTTTTGCTCCGCTTGATGTCCAAGTGAGGGGATTGGAGTTTGCGGAGTCCAATATCTCCGGCGTTGAGGGCAAGCTCGACCCGTTGGCGATAGATCTCGATGAGATGCTGGGAAACCTGAAGTGCAACCAGCTTCAAAATAGGCGATCGCGCCAGTTCCTCCTTGAATTTTGCCTCCCATTCGTGAGGGATGGAGGCAAGGAGGGTTTGGCGATCGATGGCGGATGGGTTATCGAGAGTCATAGGACTTACGCATTGACAAAAGTAGCAATATCTGGGGTCAGGTAGCAATCGGTTTGGAGAGGTGTTCCAAAATGAA
>NZ_PVWK01000094.1 GCF_003003795.1 Stenomitos frigidus ULC18
AGCGTGTTTGATTTGCTCTTTATCGCCTATTGCTGCTTCCTCTGCTACTCTGCCCTATAAATTTGTCCAAAGTCCAATTTAAAAACGGCATTGTTGCATCATGCACGTTTAAGCAAACACCCTAAAGCAGAGATGGCGTATCAGCTTGCCAGTGATATTGCACGACTAACCACCCACTGTGACCCAGAAATCATTTACTGGTTCTCGCGCCTGCTGCCACTAGTGGATGCTCATTAATCATCAACTACAAGGATTTGCAGCTCAATCAAGTACATATCTAGCTAGAAGTCTTACGCATAGCCCTTCAGCTTTCTGACATCTGATTTCTGCAGTAAAACCAGTAGCCAGACTTTATAGCTGTTGTCTCAAAGCTTAGGATGGGATCAAAGGGTGAGTGGGGGCGTGCCCCCAGCGAGGGGTTCCACCCCTGCACCCCGTCCTAATCAGTATGGCTATAGCTGTACCTCTACTCTTTCTCCAGGTTGTCTATCCATTGCCACCAGCGATTCAGCGGAAAGTAGATCACAGGTGCCCATAGACTACTAAGGATAGCGGAACTCAGAGCAATGAGCTGGTGATACGTCCAAATTTCCACCAGCGATCGATCGGCTTGAAAGCTATATTGAATCGCCATTACTGTTTCGGCGATCACAGCAGTACCAAAGGCAATCAGCGCTACTGAAATAAAGTCTTCCTGAATGTAACGCCCCTTGCGTAAGCGTGCGGTTAAAATACCAACCACCATTAAGCTCAAAATATGGGTTGGTGCGGGAGCGGTCATGCCGTCTTGAATCAAACCCAACACTAGCCCTGCCAGTGCCCCTTGAAACATAGTTCGGTTGACGCTCCAGGCGACGACCCAAATGAGCAGCCAGTTTGGCCCAATGCCAGCTAGCTCCATGCCAGGTAAGCGGGTCGGTAAAATGAGTAAACATAGCAATACCGAACCGATCGTCACGGCGCAGTTGACCACCAGCCGCTGGGTTGGGCTTTCGCGCCAAGTGCTAGCTAACGACTCACTTTTCATTGCTCGGATTTCTGGACGGGCTCTGAGCTAGGTGCAGTGACGGGTTGTGCAGTTTGATCATGGGGATAAATAACCGCCCACTCTAAAAAGCTAACAGGAGCAGAAAGCTCGATCGTTGCTTCAGGGGCAGGACTTTTGTTGAGATTGACCGACTCTACCCGTCCAACAGGCATCCCAGGAGGAAAGAGTTGGCTTAGGGTTGACGTAGAGACAACATCACCACGTCGGACGTCTGGCACTTTATCAAAAAACTCCATGACGGCGTGGCTGGTTGATTGCCCCCGCATATAGCCCATAAAGCGGCTGCGACTAATGGTTACGCCAATGCGGCTTGAGGGGTCGCTCAAGAGCAGAACTCGACTAGTACTGGGTGTCACGCTGCTAACGCGACCCACCACACCACCAGGAGCCATCACTACATAGCCAACCCTGACATTGTCGTTGCTGCCTCGCCCCAAGATGAGTTGCTGCCACCAATGGTCGGCACTCCGCCCAACTACAGGCGCTGTAATGCCAGGTTTCTTAGCTTCCGAAGCATAACCTAACAGCTCTCTTAGCCGTTGATTTTGGCTTTCCAGTTCAGTGAGTCGCTGCTGCAATTCTTGGAACTGGGCATTCTCAAGCAGGGTTTGTTTGGCTAGATTCGGCTGAAAAACATGGGAGAGCAGTTGATACGCTTCAAACAAGGGTGTGGCTTGCGTCTGCCGAAGGAGCAGAGCAGAGCTAACAGCCATGCTCGCCAAGATAATTCTTAGCCGGTGCCGATCCCACCAGCGGCGTAGAGTATACATGCAGGCAATTTAAGCGTTAAGCGAGCGTTAACTGAATCCAGCAATATTATACAGAAGGCATGTGAACGACTCAGGATAGATTAGAAGCAGTGAGGCTGTTCGACAACTGTTGATTCGCTAAAAATTGCGCGATCGGCCACTGAAGACTCGCTCCAGTTGCTTGAAGTTTTCCAGAACGCGCCCAGTCCCAAGGACGACGCAACTTAACGGGTCAGCCGCCACATGGACGACGATACCGGTCTCATGACTAATCAGCGTATCGATCCCCTTGAGAAGAGCACCGCCACCTGCCAGCATGATACCGCGATCGATAATATCTGCTGCAAGTTCAGGTGGAGTCCGTTCCAGCGTGCGCTTAACAGCATCAACAATCACTGCCAGCGGCTCCGACATGCTCTCACGGATTTCGGGCGCCTTCACTGCAACAGTACGAGGCAAGCCAGAGAGCAAGTGCAAGCCTCGGACTTCCATCGTAGTGTCATCATCAACCGGGTACGCAGAACCGATCGTGATTTTGATTTCTTCAGACGTGCGTTCACCAATCACCAGGTTGTGCACTTTCTTCATGTATTGCGCGATCGCTTCACTCAGCTCATCGCCAGCAACGCGAACTGATTCGCTCAACACCGTGCCCTGCAAGCTCAACACCGCGACTTCTGTGGTGCCGCCGCCGATGTCAATGATCATGTTGCCCGTTGGTTCAGCAACCGGTAAGCCTGCGCCGATCGCGGCGGCTACTGGCTCATCAATCAGGTAAACATCACGGGCTCCTGCCTGAGACGCCGCATCCATCACTGCACGTCTCTCAACGCCTGTAACACCGCTGGGTATACCAATCACGATGCGAGGCGATACTAGCGTTTTGCCTTCGTGAACCCGTGTAATAAAGTGCTTAAGCATCAGCTCAGCAGTATCAAAGTCGGCGATGACACCATCGCGAAGAGGACGAAGTGCGATGACATTGCCAGGGGTCCGCCCAAGCATTCGCTTTGCATCTTCTCCGACTGCCAGCGGCAGTTTCGAATCTTGATCCATGGCGACAACGGATGGCTCTTGAAGGACAATGCCTTTGCCCGACACATAAACCAACGTGTTTGCCGTGCCAAGGTCAATGCCCATGTCCCGCGAAAGGGAAAAGCGACTAAAAAGTCCCACTAGCCTCTATGCCTCTCAAATAACGTTCGGATGACTTATGATGCCGTGTATAACTATA
This sequence comes from Stenomitos frigidus ULC18, assembly GCF_003003795.1. Classification (GTDB taxonomy): domain Bacteria; phylum Cyanobacteriota; class Cyanobacteriia; order Leptolyngbyales; family Leptolyngbyaceae; genus Stenomitos; species Stenomitos frigidus_A. The sequence goes on from NZ_PVWK01000094.1 coordinate 3,032, forward strand.
GATGCAATCAAGGTTGGATCTTATTATGTTTTTAGCTGTGCGTCCAGTGAGCCTAACATCTTTAATCATGTAGATTTGTTTCAAAGGATCACACAGAGCTGGCTCAAAGGGAAAAGCCATCAACTGTATAGCGATCGCAACCTGAATTCTAAACGCAACTTGCTTTTGAAACGGTTGTCGTGGCGACTGTTAAAGTCAACGCTAGCGATTTCTGCAGTTAGCGTTGGCTGCTAAAATACATTTGTACCAATCAACGGTTTGCAGGCCAACCTTAGAATAGAGTTGGATAGCTAAGCCTTTATTCACCCTAATTCACACAGAAAACTAACAGAAACACTATGAGTCTGAACGCTGTCACCCTTGTCGGTCGTGTTGGTGGAGATCCAGATGTCAAGTATTTTGAATCTGGCAGTGTGAAGTGCAGTTTGACGTTGGCAGTCAACCGCAAAACCCGCAATAGTGACCAACCGGATTGGTTTAATTTGGAACTTTGGGGCAAAACGGCTGAAGTCGCTGCAAACTACGTTCGCAAAGGTAGTCTAATTGGCGTTACTGGCGCACTTAAATTTGATACCTGGAAAGACCGCAGTACCGGAGACGATCGCTCCAAGCCGATCATTCGCGTAGAGCGACTGGATTTGTTGGGGTCAAAACGCGACAACGAGGCTGGTGCGAGTTCCGGTGGCTACGACGACGAGTTTTAGAAAGACCGTTGCGTCGTAGGGACGTTACATGCGACGTCCCTACAGACGGTTAGTAGCTGATTTGCAGTGTTACCGATGCCTGAACCTCCTGTTCGCCACCAATAACTGGGCTGGGTGCTTTTGGAGCTACAGATGCCCGTAATGATTGCACGTCCTCCAATGGACGCGGTGGGGGCGCAGAGGCACCGTTCACTTGAATGCTGACAATCTGCCCTTTGCTCAGGCTGAGGGCACTAAACACGGCATCAGCCTGTGCCTGTGCATCTTGGGTTGCTTCGCGTAAGGCAGCCTTTTGGGTTGCCGCGATCGCTTCATCCGTAGCGACGAAGCTCACGCCATCAATCCGCGAGGCACCCGCTTTCACAGCGTCGTCCAGCAGTACACCTGCTTTTGGCGTGGCGATGCGGAAGCTGACAATATTGCTGGCAGCGTAGCCAGTCAGCGTTTGTTTGCCGTTGTCGTATTGGTACGTTGGGCTCAGATTAATCCCTGTGGTTTCCAGCTTGTCTACCTGGCGCGACTTGAGCAAGTTAACTACGGCATTCGATCGCCGTGCGACTTCTTGCTGTACCTCATTTGCTGTTTTGCCTTGCGCTTCTACACCCAGGCGCACCTGAGTAATGGTTGTTGCTACCATTTCTGTACCGCGTCCAGTTACAGTCAGCGTTCGCAGCATTTTTTCTTGAGCCAAGACTGGATTAGCGAACGCAAGGCTTAAAAGCCCTGCACTGATTACCAAGGTTTTAAGGCGCTTCCAGGAATCAGCTTTGACGATCGAAGGGGTTGCATGCATCACGATAAGGTCTCCTCACAAAGAACAATGAAGTGAAATTGTTTGAATGTATCCACTCTGCCACCGAATCGTAAGAAGGTATGTTTGGTTACAGTTTTGGCAACTTGTGTTGGAGGGAAGGCAGAGGGCTAAAGGCTAAAAGCTGAAGGCTAAAGGCTGAAGACTAAAGGCTGAAGACTAAAGGCTGAAGACTAAAGGCTGAAGACTAAAGGCTGAAGGCTGAAGGCTGAAGGCTAAACGTCTCCTGCTTCCCACTCACCCCTCACCTATGCCTCACTTCTTTCGTGTAAACGACGGTCGTATGGAGTTTACTGAAGCCAACTGATGTGTATAACCGCGATGCCCCAAAGGGATTGTCGGAGTCTACGCGCAGAAGGGCTGTCTCAGCGCCGATCGCCTTTAACCGCTGTAAGCCAGAGAGCAGCATGGCGCGGCCAAGACCCTGTTTGCGAAAGCCACGACGAGTTCCTAGCAGGGTGATGGTGCCTTTGTTGCGACCACTACGACGATTATCTTCGCGGCAGGAGGCGTTGCAAAAGGCTGCAAAGGTTCTGTCAGGGGCGATCGCAATCAAATCTAGCGTCGGATTGTAAGCGGGATCTTTGCCATAGGAGAACTGCTCAACGGTCATAGGGTGGTGGTTTCCATGATCGATGAACGTTTCGTTGAACATCGCCACCCAGTCTGCTGCTTCATGATCACCTTCGATGTAGCGCAATGCAAAGCCAGCTGGGAATTCGGGCATGGGGATCGGTTCTGCCAGCGATCGCGACATCTGCACAAAGTAGCGATCGGCGATAAAGCCATGTCGCTCTAGAAGAACAGGACGATCGCCCTGTCTCACACGGGAGACTGCTTGCAATTGCAGGGGCCTGCCACTCTTTTCTCCAACAGCACGCAACTGTTGCTCACCCCAAGTAACCATCTGGGTTTCGATGCTGGTACCACGGCTGCCTGGATGAACGTGGAAATTGAGGCAGCCGCTAGACGTTTCGGTGGACCGAGAAATTGCTAACGCGCTCAAACCCACTAGCGTTCCGTCATTTTTTCGCCAAAGACACACGTTACGAGCAGTGTCTAAATCAGGGTGAGCAAATTCCTGGCGCAATGCATCAACTGAAGTGCTGCTATCCACCTTGTCAAAGGCTTCGCAGGCGTTAATCAAATGCGCGATCGCAGGTAAATCTGTTTCATCTGCGTAGGGATGCATGATGATGTTCGTCGATAGTAAGGTAACCACGGTGGGGACTCCATTGATTTCAGCCACAAGGTACTGAGGGCGATCGCGTCCAAGGGCTATAAAGAAAGGGATTATAAAGAAGGTGTGTCGATCGCGCGACAGACGTGCGCGTTGCATAACTACACGGTGTGTCCATTCAATTTCATAGCAAGAGCAAAAAATGTCTGTCATTCTGGCTGAGAACCTGAGCAAGATGTATCCCGTTGCGGTGAAAGAACCAGGACTGAAAGGCACTGCACTGCACTTTTTCAAACGGACGTATCGCCAAGTCAAAGCAGTCCAAACGATCTCGTTCTCCATTGAGCCAGGCGAAGTGGTTGGCTTTCTGGGTGCAAATGGAGCGGGCAAAACAACGACGCTGAAGATGTTGACTGGACTGATCCATCCGTCTGAAGGACGCATCAATGTCGCTGGGTATGTCCCGTTTCAGCGCAAGTCTGCTTTTTTGCAGAAGATCACGCTGGTAATGGGGCAGAAGCAACAGTTGATTTGGGATTTACCGGCACTGGATTCATTGCGAATTAACGCAGCGGTGTATGGAATCAGCGATCGCGACTTCAAAACCCGTGTTGGGGAACTCACGGAAATGCTTTCCTTACACGGCAAGCTGAACCAACCTGTCCGCAAGCTCTCCCTCGGTGAGCGCATGAAAGCTGAACTGTTGGCCGCATTGGTTCATCAACCCCAAGTTCTGTTTCTAGACGAACCGACGCTGGGACTGGATGTAAATGCGCAAGTCAGCGTCCGTGAGTTTTTGCGTGAATACAATCAGCGCTACCAGGCAACGGTGCTTTTGACCAGTCATTACATGGCAGACATCACGGCGCTTTGTCAGCGGGTGCTGGTGATCCACGAAGGGCAGTTGATTTACGATGGCAGCCTGGATGGCTTGGTCGATCGCTTTGCTCCGTGTCGTGAAGTCAACGTGGAACTGGCGCGCCCTCATCCGGCTGAAAAGCTCTCTCTGTATGGCGATCTGGAATCAGTGGAGGGCACGATCGCCAAATTCCTTGTACCGCAAGAGCGCCTCACTCGCACTGTGGCTAAATTGCTGTCTGAACTAGAAGTCATCGATTTATCGGTCACGGAACCGCCGATCGAGGAAGTGATTGGACGGGTGCTGCGATCGGGGGTGGCTTCATGAAAACAGAAGGCAGAAGGCAAGAGGCAGTAGGCAGAAAGGGTTGCAAGCGATTAGCTCATATTGCCCGCACGCTGACGTCCGTTTACTACGCTTATATGGTGGAGTACCGCGCTGAACTATTGCTGTGGGTGCTGTCTGGTTCGCTGCCGATTATTCTGATGGGCATTTGGATGCAGGCAGCGCAAACAGGAAACTTTGGCTTAACCCCGGTTGATTTCGCCCGTTACTTCCTGTCTGCCTTCATCGTGCGTCAGTTCACTGTTGTTTGGGTCATTTGGGAGTTTGAGCGCGAGATCGTCGAGGGCAAGCTATCGTTTCGGCTATTGCAACCGCTTGATCCCGTCTGGCACCACTTTTTCTCTCACTTTGCCGAACGTTTTGCCCGTCTTCCCTTTGCCTTTGGGCTGATTGCGCTCTTTTTCTGGCTGTATCCACAATCATTCTGGATTCCCAGCCTGGGCGGTTTTCTCTTGTTTTTGCTAACCGCTGTCTTTGCGTTTGCGCTGCGGTTTTTGATGCAGTACACGCTATCGATGTTTGCCTTTTGGACGGAACGTGCGAGTGCTCTGGAGCAGTTTTGGTTCCTGTTCTACCTCTTTCTGTCGGGCATGGTGGCTCCGCTAGAAGTCTACCCACCTCAGATGAGGGCGATCGTGCTCTGGACACCGTTCCCTTACCTGATCCATTTCCCTGCCAGTTTACTCGTTGGCTTGCCTGTGAACCTGGTTCAGGGATTGCTGGTGATGCTGGGCTGGAGCGCTGTGTTTTTCGCGATCTACCGTTGGCTATGGCATAAAGGGTTAAAGCAGTATTCGGGCATGGGCGCGTGAAGTGGGTAAAGGGCAAAGAGCACAAGCGATGAAGTGGCAATACCTTGAGGCGTACTCTTCCGTCAAAGCTGGGGGGAAACTGGGTAAAAATGGCTACAGAGTCCTGACTTTGAATAATCAGGACTACAGGCTTTCGGAAGGATTGGATTTTTTGGGGCAGCAAGGATGGGAGTTAACGGCTGTGCATTCGATCGATGAAGCCCACGGTGGAGAACTCAGCCGCATCCGCACGCTGACCTATCTCTACATCTTCAAACGACCGCTTGACGAATAGTTTTTAGCGTTCGACTGACCACTGACTCATGTCTGCTACAGCCATCCTCATTGCTTTAGAGTCATTTAGTCCACAGCCGCCGCCGCCTCTTTCGCTTTTGCCGCTTCGATATTGGTATGGCCTTCTAAGTAGTCGAGCAGTTTCAGGAAATCGGTGCGAGGGAGCGATCGCCCCCCAATTTCCCGAAAGGCTAGCTGAGGTTTATCGTTCTCGACAATGTGATACCCCCAGTAGAGCAGTTGCTTGCTAAACCGGATGGCAACAGTTTCGGGATCGATGTAGTGACACTGGGGATCATCTGCCATTAAGGTCTCGAATTCGGTCTTCAAAATGCGATTCAACACGTCATTTCGTCTGGCTTCGTCGCTGTGATAGTTGTTGACGATAACAAACAGCTCAGCAGTGATGTTCACGCGTCGAATCGCTGCAAAGGTGCGACGAATCACATCAGCGTTTTTATTAATGCCTAACGGATTTAGTGTTGTTGGAATCAGGCAAAAGTTGAACTTCTCGATGAAGGCTTCTGGGTTGGCATCGTATTCTGGGCTGCAATCGCAAATGACAACGCGAGTATCAGGGTAGTCTTCTTCGCGCCATTCGGTGTGGTTGAGGACGGTAATAGTTGCCCCCAGTCCGCCTCGTCGTCCGGGAATATACACGCCATCGCCGAGTAGCTTACGCAAATTACTTTGGCGATCGAGGTCAATCAGCACGACATCGTAGCCATTCAGCGCAAAGGCTCCTGCCAAATGAGCGCTAATCGTCGTTTTGCCGACGCCACCCTTGCAGGTAAAGACCCCAATGTAGGTGAGTTGAGCCTTGGGCGGTGGCGGAATATCGCCATCTTCCCAAAGCAATTTGTCGTCCTTGAAGCTGCCCAGCGCCACATCCACCACTTCTTCTGTCCGCATATAGGTAAAGACGGACGGTGTGAAGCCTGACGCCGAGATGAGAAAGCCTCGGGTGAATTTTGCTCCAGTCGGTCGCTCTAGAAAGTCGATAAATTTTTCTAGCTGACCGGCGTGGACTTTTGCCCGCTGATGCTTGACCTGTACAGCAACGCACTCGCTGTCCCTGATCAGCTCAATGTCATAGCCGATCGTGTTGGGTAAGGCAAGGGTTGCTGTCCAACCGTCTTGCTCAAAGCGCTGTTGGATGACCTTCTTGAAATCGGAGTCTTTCTCAAACTGTGGCATGTGGGTTGCACCGATCGCACGTCAGGTAGGGATAGTCGCTACTAGAGATTATCTCAAACCTGTCGAGGAACAAAGCGCGATCGTCAAAGCCAGCTAGCAAACGGTGCGTGAGATCGCCTCACTTCTCGATGCTAAACCTCACTCCTCCGACCAAATGTCAGCCACGCCTCAGAGTGAACCGCTGATCATGGTTCTGCCAATGGAGCCGTGTTTGGGGCTTCTCCATTGCCACTGAGGCGAACGATGGGAGAAGTGAGTCGATCGTCTGCATCTATAGCTGCTAGTGGCTGGGCATCAAACTGAAACAGGTTCCTCAGGTGCTGAAAGGAATTTTGCCAGGTTTTGAGGCTGCATAAACTCAAGATATTTGGCAGCCATAGGGGGCGTTAGCAACTCTATCATCAGTTTATTTTCGACCCAAAATTCGATCACGTCAAAGTAGCTATCACGGTTGCAACGCACGGCGCGCCAGCCCTCCCGTGCCGCGATCTGCTCGATTTTCTGCTGGCTAGTAGGCACTGAAATGGCAACGTGTGTCGCACTAAAGGGCGATGCAAACGCATTGCTGGAAAAGGTGACCTGTTCAGTACCAAAACCTGGCATCAGTTCGGTTTCGGCAGGATAGACCTCGATCATCGTGCCATAGTTGTCTAGCGCGATCGCCATGAAGCTTCCAGGGCAAGGCGGAAAAGGAGCACACTCGCCATGCAAAACTTCTGCTAGAGCATGAGCGACGCGACTGGGGTTTTCGGCAGCAATGGAAAAGTGATGCAGCATAGAAAGTCTCCTTGTGTGTGAGGTGTTTAAATCGGCTACTTGCAAAAGGAATGGTTAAGTAGGCTACTTTTTATGCCTCTACCTGAATTGACTGCGTTCCGCAAAATACAACCGCAGGCTAGCCACATTCACCCGATCGCATGACCCTTGCATCACCTGACTGGACAACCAGTTTGATGATTGATCATGCCTTAAAGGCTCTAGCACGCTACCAGCCCAAGAAAATGAGGATGTGACTGGAAGGAAACCTGCGATCGACCGCTAGCCAACCGATCTAAGCGAAGGGTCTGGTTCGCTGAGCGGGCAGGGTAGAATACGGTAGAACAGTCGTCCTATGCATCGCTGTCCTACGAATCGAGCTTGTCGCTTTGAGAGTCTTGTTTTGAGAAAGCCGTCCGCCCAAGCTGCCCTCGCCAAGCCATTGCCACGCTACCGTGCTCCGGTGGCAAAGACATTGCGATCGCCAATACCACCGCCAGCACTGCAAAGAGGTAGACGATCGCGGGAAGCGGCTGAACTGGTTTTGCTGATTCACGCTGGATGGGTGGGTATGGCGCTGCTGCTTGTCGCCTGCCTGCCTGCGTGGAAAGCGGATTTTGATAAACGTATGCAGCCTGCTGTCAAAGGTGCGCCCACGCTCAAGCAACCTGTCGTGGAGGCCTCGCGTAACCATCCGTTTCAGACACGACAGACTCTCTTCGCTGGCGGTTCCGATTCGCTGGTGGCACGTACGGTGGGTCATGCCGAAGGCACGCGCACTCCAGATGGTAGAAAGACTCGCGCCTACTACGGTCACAAAGATCCTGGTAACGGAGCGTGGAATCTGGGTAGCTTCTCCTTTCAGCACTGTCGAGAGGCTCGCTACAATTGCTCGACACCGGAAGCCGCTGACGATCGCCAGTTACAGCGCTTGCAGTCGCAACATGCGGTCTTGCTGCGACGCGCCGCAGTGGCTAAACTCCAGATGACTCTGGCAGAGCAACTCAATGGTATTGATCTGGCTAATCAAGCACCACTCGCTGCCTTGAGCGATCAGGGCTATATCGATCGCCTGTCACAAGCCAAGCAAAAGGGCTTCAACGGGCAGGATGCCATTCTCGAAGCACGGGTGTGGAGCTACTGGAGCCCTCAAAAAAAGCGGTGGGACGCGCCTGGGTTGGGCAACATTGAAACCAGCATTCGGCATGACCAGGAACGTCGGTTGCTGGCGATCGCCCGTGCTATGGCGATGGTGCAGCAGCAGGTGGCGGGGCTACAGGACAGCCAGCGCGCGCTTAACTTACTCAAGCTGCAGCCAGAGATTGTGAACCCTTACGCCTTCAGCCACCAGCGATCGGACTATCTTTGGTGGGATGCTGGCTACTGGGATGCCAAGCTTCAACAGCAGCGACAGGTTCCTCCTGGTTATGACCCTGCTTACGATCGCGGTTTCGCAAACGGCTCCACTTTCTGATATCCATTACAGTAACCGATGGCGATTGAGCTGTGGCCTGATTCCAGCACAGACTCAGAGGCGATGCAGTAAAGTCATCGATCGCGCAGTTAGGGTTTGTATACAGGCTTGACGGGTTTGAATCATTTATCGTCAAGAGGGGTAAGCCCCCCCTTTCCTATGCAAAACTTTGCTCTTAAGGTTCCTGACCCTTGATGATAAAAGTGACCAATGTGTGAGGTCTTCCTAACATCACAAACGGTCAGTTAAGAATGGACCTACTACTGCCAGTCTAGCAAGATTAGGTCTGACGCTAGGGCTGGAGTTTAGAGCGAAAGCGCATCTATAGCCTGGTGTACAGCTGCTAACGAGCGACGTCTATTACATGCCTGAAAGCAACCTGTCATGTTGGGGAAAGGTCGATTAAATCTCTCCGAGAATTTTTCTAAAGATTCAGATTTGAAGATGAAGTGAAGTCTTTAGCCATTGATCAAACTGAATGTTGAAATTACAGCACCTTGTTGTAAATTTAGATTGAACTGATTGTTTGTTTTAGAAGAGCTTACTAAGAAAATTTCTGCTAAAAACGCTAACACTCCATGCAAAAGTATTGCTAAAAGGTTTGTACAGGCTACAATCAGCTTTGGGAGTTGTCGTAATCTAGGTTAGAAAGTGTGAGTGGCACTACGGCATTTTTAGGTGGGACTGTATTTGCCGGACTTTTAGCATTTTTGCTGCTGAGGGGTGAGGCTCCAGGATCCGCAGGCTTTTTGGGCGGTAAGGTTATACCAACGCCCACACCATCCGATATGCCTACGGTGACTGTTTCTCAGCTCCCTCAACCATCAACATCTGATCCCCTTGCGGTCTACAATGCCGAGCAACAGAAAAAGGAAGCGGATCAGTTAAAAGCTCAGTTAGAGAAACAAATCTCAGATAGTGAGCAGCTAAAAGCCAAAGTAGAAAAGCAAGGTACTGACTCTGATCAGTTTAAAGCGCTGTTGGAGAGTCAAAGTACCGATAATAAACAGATTAAGGCTCAACTCGACAAGCAGAGCGCCGACTTTGAACAGTCTAAGTCTCAGCTTGATAAACAGCATATTGAAACTGAGCAGCTTAAATCTCAGCTCCGGAATCAGCAAATGATTGTCGAGAGCCTAACAACCCAGCTGAAGGCAAACACTGCAGAGCTTCAAAATCAAAACGCACAGGATCTCTTTGGCGGACGCTCTACCAACTATGCCTCAGGTTTTGTATGGCTGTTGGCAGGCGTTCTCACTACCATTGCAGGTGGGTTCGTACTGTTACGTTTTTTGGCAATCAGTTCTCAGCGGCAAGCGCGCTTAATCCGGGCAGCGCGATCTCAACGACGCCCTTTACAGCCACCAAAGCGCTACGGGAAGTTTTTACTACCGTCTCAGCAGGCTCCTGAAGTGCATTATGAAGAGCGGCGGTTGAGATAACCCTGGATGTCATTAAATTAAAGCTGGTTTCGGGGGTGGAACATACAGTCATCGATAGTCTGGTAGCAGCTAGTTCCAGAGCGATCGCAGTGTCTCGCAAACCTCTCTATTCTTTGCTGTTGCTGATCCTTTGGGCAATGGTAACGTTGACTACCTCGCCCCAGCCTCTGTGGGCAGCGATCGCTCAGCCTGATCGGTTTCCTCTCACTCTGGAGCTTTTGCAAGAGCGGCTTAAAACCCCTTTGCAGAGTGATGGCGTGCGCATTTTAGATTTGAGTCGGCTGACGATCGATTTGCGCCCCGAAAACGCAGCCTTTCGGGATCAGTTCTACAGTCTGGTGCAGGGGCAGCTACAGCGTCCTGGTAGTCCAGTGGGGCTTGACCTCAGCTATTCACAGATCCAAGGCGAGTTTAAGATCAGCCAGTTGGGTTTACGGGCACCACTTTATGGGCAGTCGCTGTCGCCAATTTTTACACCCGCTGAACAAACGCAATTGCAGCGCGATCGGCGGCTCCTTTCCCGCCTCAGCACCCTTTCGCAGTCGTTGCTCTCGACATCTGATGCGGGCACTCCGCCAACGCCCCTGCAAATTACCGTCTTCCGAGGGCCACTGAAGCTGATTCAAACGCGCTTCACAGGGTTAGCCGACTTCACCAATACGTTTTTTCTCAACCGAGTTGAAGCGCAGAGTGTGCAGTTTGCCCAACTTTCAGATTGGTCGCAGGCCCGTTTGAGCCAGAATGCCAGCTTTGCCGGAGCGACGTTTGAGCGTGAAGCACGGTTTCGCAGCAGCATTTTCTTTGCAAAAACGGAGTTCACCCAGTCGCAGTGGCGGGGCGCTGTCAACTTTCAGAACAGCGAATTTCAGGCAACGGCAAACTTTAACCAGGCGTTGTTTCAGCAGCCGACTAATTTTATGAGGGTGCAGTGGTTGGGCAATGCTGATTTTGCCCAGGCACACTGGCAAGACCAGGCAATTTTTACAAAAGACACCTTCAACCAGTCGTTTTTTCTGACGGATGCGGTGTTTGAGAAAACGGTACTGTTTCGGGAAGCGCAGTTTAATCGTCCGGTGAATTTGCGCGGTGCATCCATTCTGGATCGAGCCGAGTTTGGCTACACCGGGTTTGCCAAAGGTGCCTACCTGAATGTGCCAGGGTTACGCTTTGACTCCGATCGCGCCAAGATTATCGGCAACCCCGGACAGATTAGCCGCGTACTGTCGGTGCCAACGCTGCAGGGCAACGAAAACCTACTGCGAGAGTTGGTGCGCAACTTTCGACGATTGGAGCAAATTCCAGATGCCAATCAACTGGAGTATATGCGAGAGCGGTTGCGTCTCCGAGAACTGCGTCAGCAGCTAGTCGGCATCAACATTAATACGGCGCCTGTCGCTCAGTTGGTTAACGTTGGCTTTTCGAAAACGCAGGCAGAGGCGATCGCTCAACGCCGCACCTTACAGCCTTTTCGCAGCACGGCTGATCTGTTGATTGTGGGTAGCGTTGATCTGGCAACCTATATTAATGTGCGCGATCGCATCATTGCTAAAGAAGCGGCTGCACCGAGCTTGGAAGCACTCAATCGGCTTTCTGCGGGTCTGAGTTGGTTGGGCTTGAGCCAACTGTTACTTCTCACGCGCTATGGCACTGATTTTTGGCTGATTTTTGGCGTGGGGTTGGTTGCTAGCGCTTACTTTGGGGTGTTGTTCTGGTTGGTCGATCGGTGGCGACGCGTCACACCTAAACCCATCCTCCCAACGCTTTCTGAAACGGTTTGGGTCTTAACCCTGTTTAGCGCACTGTCTCTATGGGGACTGATCTCGATCTTTCGTGCCGCCGATCGCCCCTGGCTCACGATCGCCAGCATTGGGGCACTGATTATTCCTGTTCCCGCTTTACTGACCATTCGGCTTTACAAAACGGGGCGCTACCATCCCCTGATGGATGTGAGCTATTTCACCGAAGAAGGTTCGCTGCGACAACTGCGCATTCTCATTGGACGCTTGCCCACCATCCCTCGCTTCGAGATGTTTCGCGAACGCTATATTCCACTACTTTGGGATCGCCGCTGGAGCTGGCTCAACTACTTCGACTTCAGCCTCAATAACTTTCTCAAGTTTGGCTTCAACGACATCCGCCTACGCGATGAACATCTCCCTGGACTGATTACCGCGATCGTTTGGTACCAGTGGAGCCTGGGCATTCTCTACATCGCTCTGCTGTTATGGACACTCTCTCGTACGATTCCTGGGCTGAATCTGTTGATCTACTTTAAGTAGGGAAGGGAAGAGGGAGTTTTGATTGAGTTTTGAGTTTTGATTGAGTTTTGAGTTTTGAATTCAGCCTTTAGCCCTCAGCTTTTAGCCCTCAGCTTTTAGCCTTCTGCCCTCAGCCTCTCCACGCTTCGACAGGTTGTCTTTTGACAAGTACTGTCGTGCTAGCCAAGAATGAGCGAGTAGTTACGATTTTGTTTTATGTCTCGTCTTGGTACGTTTTGTCGGGCGATCTGTTGGGTCGTAATCCCTGTGCTTGTGGCAACGCCCATCCTGGCACATACAGTGAAAGTTTCTGGTGATGTGGCGGCAAACTTTCACATTGAGCCGAACCACAACCCTAGAGCAGGTGTACCGTCTCAAGCCTGGTTTGGGCTAACGCGCAAAGGTGGCAGCACGATTCCGTTGTCTCAGTGCAATTGCCAGTTAGCGGTTTATAGCGTGCCCCGTGCTAGCAATGCTTCACCACTCCTAAAGCCTGCTCTCAAAGCGGTGAATGCAGCCCAGTATAAAGGCGTTCCGGGTGCCGATATTGTGTTTCCTAAAGCAGGGGAGTATGAATTACGCCTCAGTGGCACGGCTAAAGCACCAGCAAGTTTTAGGCCCTTTCAATTCACTTACAGCGTTACAGTTGGCGGACGGTAGTGCTAAATATCGCTAGACCTGTCATAAAGTGAGGCTAGTTGCTGACCACTCTCTAGACCTGTGACTCAATCTTTGGTGCGTATGGGTGAGACGTGAAATGGCTTCAAAAAAGGTATCGACCAGAGCCATGATGGCCTCATGCATAAAACTCCTACTGTCGCCGCTACAACACAGCCGGATAGCACTTTGTTCGCAGTTGTCCATTGGGTTGCGCCGAGGTAATGGGAGCCAATGATGACTGTGTGGGCAACGCAAAGTATTAAGGCTGGCACACTAAGCAGATGAATGTATCGCCAATACTGCCCTAGAGTCTTAACCATCCAGTCAAAACTGGTAAGGGCTACGGGAGTCATGAGACCGATCGCAATGATACCTGCCCAGAGCCCGACTTGCTGCTCGATCGGCAAAAACGGCAAGCCCTGAAGATCCCACTCAAAGGTGTGATCAAGCATGTGTCCCGTGTGCGCCAGCGAGAGGATATACGCGCCTACACCTAAAACTCGTCGATAGCGTAAGGGAAACGGCCACAAACGGCTGATAGGACGAGCAAGCAGCGCCAGCATGAGGCACAAAATGGCAGCGTGCCCAGTATAGTCCACCATTGCGTCGGTGCGGAGGAGGGTGAGAATGCCGATCGTCAGCGTCACCCAACCACCCATGCGAAACAGTTGGCTCCGGCGATCGCGGCTCAAGAGCGAGGTCGAAAGCCCAATTCCCAACATGGAGGGCACCGTACCCAGGCCAAACGCCAGCATCGTTGCCGTGCCGTGCCACAGATTGCCTGTTTCCGCTGCTTTAACCTGTGCCGTATACAAAAAACCGCAGGGAATGAGTCCCCACGTCATGCCAAGTAGTGCAGGAGTCCACCAGCGAGCATCATTAGAAAGCTTCATCATGCCAGCGCTCAGACCCTCATGAAAGCCACCTTGGAGAATGGGATGGAGCAATGGGATACCCGGCAAAAGTTTGGGGTTGATCTGCGTTAGCCCCATCCAGATCAGCAGGAGTCCGGTGGCGATCGACAGTCCTTGCCGTAACCCACTGCCAATCCCTGCCAGTTGCCCCCCTGCTACGAGCACCGAACCCAGTGCTCCAATACCTGCACCGACTAGCGCATAGCTGACAATGCGCCCCAGGTTTAACAGCCCGTGAAACGCAAGGCGCTGCTGCCAGGATGGCTGAGACGCTTGCTGTGAAAGGGCAAACGCAGCAGTGAGTGGGCCACACATGCCCACACAATGCCCAAAACTGCCCAGCAGCCCCAGCAACATCACCAGCAACAAATCAGCCATTAATCACTTTTTCCAATCCTTTGCTGACTGGTCTAACACATAAGCGGCGACTGCTTTGATGTCCTCTTCTTTCAAGCGACCTTTGAAGGACGGCATCGCGCCTTTACCGTTGGTAACCTGAGTGATGATCGCGTCGGTCGAGTCCATCCCATACTCCTTTAAAGCGGCTGACTTCAGATTTTTGTTAGCAGCAACGACATTATTGCCACCCTGATGGCAGGCAGCACAGTTGGCGCTGAAGACTTTCGCCCCTTTAGCAGTGAGATCCGTCGAAGCATCTGCCAGTACGGGTGCGGCAAAGCACGTGAGGCAAAGCACGATCGCTAGCAGACTATAGATTAATTTTTTCACACTCGGTTCCCTTGTAACAACGAAGCATCGACAAGCCCTATTGTTCACCTGACGGGTTACGCCGTCAAAAGACAGGCTGTCGAAGTTCTCAAGGGCGATCGATCACTCTCACTCAGTTGAGTTGATACACAATGCCATAGCTTTAGCGGAGCTATGCCGCAAGCTTTATGCTTCCTACGTGAGAGGCGATCAAGCTTAATCGCTAAGGAACGTGGATTAAATAACCTGTAATTCTGGTTTAGCCGTGTAATTCCATTGCGGTAGAAACTCATCAAAGACAAT
>NZ_PVWK01000147.1 GCF_003003795.1 Stenomitos frigidus ULC18
GTGATCTCTAGTTTGTAAACGCCTGCCATGTCTGCTGCTTGAACCCGACAGCTACTTTATACCATCTGTAGCCTAACCTTGAGGAATTGGTATTATTTGAGCAGTTGCAGACTCAGTTTGAGCAAGCTCCAGCCCAAAGTGTAGACAGTCAAACGGAGCAGACCCGTGATCGACAAACGCAACGCAAGGTGAGTGTTTTAGACCATGTCGCTGGTCTTGATCCGCAATGGGTGGGTGTGCAACGGCTCGTTCGAGTGGAACGAGTCGGCACCAGAGCCAACCGACCCTTCAGCGAAACCATGTTTTACATCAGTTCGCTGACGCTGGATGCTGCTGAGTTTGCGCAACGCATTCGCCAACACTGGCACATTGAAAATCGTCTGCATTGGGTTAAAGATGTGGTTCTTCAAGAGGATCTGTCTCCCTTATGTGATGGTAACGCCCCAGCGAATTTCGCCATTGTCCGCACTATGGCGCTCAATCTCTTTCGGCACCATGGCTTTGACTCCATCACCCAAGGGTTACGTCGTCTCGCCCATGATATCCCGACGCTCTTTTCCTTTTTTCAATAGATCAGCCCTGCCCCTTTAGACCGCTAACGCCTTTCCCTTATAAGTCCACTGAAAGGGTTTTGCGATGCTGCGATTGAAATACTCAATGAAGTCAAGAGACCTGTTGCTTTTTAACAGGAAAAATCGCTGAAACCCTCACGCTGTGCAGGCTGTAGCCATCAGCAACAAAAAACACCTGAAAAGCCTTCTAGGACTGAATCTCACGGCTTTTTTGCCCTTATAAGGCAACAGGTCTAAGGATCCGAGTTTTTAAGTCAGCTTGACTGAGAAAATTGCCGCGTTTGAGCAACTTGCGCATTAAGATGCCAAACCAAATTTCACTTTGATTCAGCCAGGAACAATGCTTGGGGGTGAAGTGAAACACAATTTTATGACTGGGGTCCGTCAAAAACTGGGTTCTGCTAGCAATCGTCTGACATGGCGTGGGGAGATGCTCTCCACCACTCTTTGTTTGACCACCTCATCAGCAAGCTCCCACGCACTCCAATCACTGATCGGTAGTCCATAGAGTTCCGGTTTCTCGCACGCCATGGCAAATAATTTCATGCTTTGTTCCAGGCTAAAGGTGGCGGGGGTGCCGGAGCGTTCGGCATCCTGTAACCGCTCAACCACACCAACGGCTTTCTTGCTCAGCGCCAACCAGCGTTCTCGCCAGGTTCTTGCCATCTCTCGGCTCAGGCCCAGTGCTCGGGCAATTTCCCGATGGTTGCGCCCTGCATCGGCTAACAGGATGATGGATGCTCTCAAGGCAATTTGCTGAGGGGTGCTGTGACGGTTCACGATGCAAGTCTTGACGCTCACTCTCGTTTAATTGAAGGGGTTTGGGGGCGGATTTGGGCAAGCTTCTGACTCATGCAAGGGCTTGAAATAAGGGTAGCCTAACTTCCGCCTGGTTGTACTAGTGCGATCGCAGCCTTAACCCCATTAAACTTACAGCCCCCCAAACCATTCATAGCCGTAGTCTTCCCAGTAGCCTTTTTGGGGCGTCAGGTTGCTTACAAAGGTAATTTGAGTGACCCATTTACTTTGCTTGTAGCCCAGCTTAATGGGTGAGGCTAATCGCAGGGGCGCACCGTTGTCTGGTGCTAGTGGTTGTCCATTGCGTTGATAGGCCATCAACGTTTGAGGATGCACCGCCGAAGCTAGATCCCAGCTTTCGTAGTAACCATCGGCCGATTTGAAGTAGACGTAGCGAACATCGGCTTTGGGTTGTACCAGTGCCACTAAATCCCGCAGACGCACCCCATTCCATTGCACGATCGCGGCCCAGCCTTCAACGCACACATGGCGAATGGTCATGGAGGTGAGCGGCATCTTTTGCAGTTCTGGCAAGCTCAATTGCATGGGGTGGTTCACTTCACCATCGATCGTCAACCGAAAGGTAGTTGGATCGATGTTAGGCGTAGAGTCAAACGTATTGATGATCAGTTTGTCTGCTGGATCAATGGCACTCGCTGGAAACTCTGGCGCGGGTTTCTGCGAAAGCATCAATGCCTCGATCCGCTGATTCAACGGTTCCGAAAATTGACCTACCTGTTCTGCAAACAACGACGATGCACAGCCGTTTAACAGCAGGCCTGCTCCAGAGAGCCCAGACCATTGCAGTAAGTGACGACGCGAAAGAGTGCGTTTGGGAAGAATTAGGTTCATGGGGAGAGGGTGAGGCGATGGGGAGGCAGGGACTGAGGAGATAAGGTGAGAGTTTTGAGTTTTTACTGACTACTGACTACACAAACATCGATTTCACTAAACGCAGTGTGCCGACTCTAAGCGCAAGAAGTGAATGAACGAAGGTGAAGAGCAGCACGGTGGGAACGGTGATGAAGTGGATAGTGCGCAGGGTTTGCCAGTCGCCGAAGAGTGATGCAAGCCAATGCAGTTGCACGGGTTTATACATGGCAAGACCGCTGGCGATCGCGAGTACCAAAATCGGGACGATCGCCGTATACACTAACCGATGCCACGCGTAGGTTTTGCGCTTTTCATTTTGGCTGACTTGTATGGCTTTCATGTCATTGCTGCTAGCGAAGCGATGCTGCCAGCGACGGGTGATGAAGACATACAAGCCATAGCCAAGCAAATTTAAAGCATAGAGCCACATGATGGCGAAATGCCAGTCTCGGCCCTCTGCTAAGCCGTTACCAATCACGAGAAAGCTAGGGAAATGCCAGCCTTCTCGCCCGCCAAACACGGGATTGGCGTTATAGATTCGCAGTCCACTGGTCATCATTAACAGCAAACTGATGATGTTGATCCAGTGAAAGGCTTTGGCAGCGATCGCTTGACTGGGCGTTTTTAGCTTGCGTTTAGCGGAGACAGCGGCATTCATAGCAATGCGATCGATAAGGACTTAGTTTTTGTAGCGGGCGGCAAACTGCGTCTTAAGCTGCTCAAGCTTGGGCAGATCATGTACCACTACGTAGGGATAGTTCGGATTATTGGCGATGAAATTTTGATGCTCTGCTTCAGCCGCGTAGAACCCCTGCAAAGGCGCAAGTTGGGTCACGATCGGCTTGTTGAATACTTGTGCTGCCCTCAATTGCTCGATATAAGCTTGTGCAACCTGCTTCTGCTCATTGTTGGCAAAAAAGATAGCTGAGCGATATTGTGTACCCGAATCAGGACCCTGGCGATTCAACTGGGTGGGATCATGCGCGACAGCAAAGTAGACCTTGAGCAACTGTCCGTAAGAAATCTGTGCCGGATCATAGGTGATTTTTACCGACTCGGCATGTCCTGTTTGCCCAAAGCTGACTAGACCGTAATGTGCGGTTTCTGCCTTACCACCCGAAAAGCCAGAGACTACATCAGACACCCCTTTGAGATGCTCGAAAACGGCTTCTAAGCCCCAAAAACACCCCCCAGCAAAAACGGCGGTCTGCATTCCTTTGGCGTTAGTCGTTGGGATATCAGCAGCCGGATCGGGAAAAACTTTGCTTACCATCGCGGTTGAGGTATTAGCAGCAGACTGAGACAACTTGAGATAAAAAGCACCGCCCACAAACGACAGTGCAACTAGCGAAAGAATCGACAGCTTGCGTAGAGAACGGAGGACAAGGCTCGTAGTAGACGTAGACATGGGTTGTAGGCTCTATGAGGATTGAATGCTGCTGCTGGAATCGCGGTTAATGAATCGTGGTTAAAGCGGTAGAGAAGGAAGAAACGGTGCCAGCCAAAGCTGAATTTGGACATCCCAACCGAGCAGAATGGCGATCGCTGTTACGACAATCATGACACCACCCACGCGCTGCAAGGTGCCACTGTAAGAGCGAAGTTTCAGCAACCGTCGGCTGATTGTGCGTCCACCATAGGCAATTGCAAGCAGCGGCAAAGCAGCACCCAGACCATAGGTCACTAGCAGCCCGAACGCATTGATCACATCATGGTTTACTGCTGCTAGGACTAAAATGCCTCCCAGCACGGGGCCTGCACAGGGAGTCCACAGTAACCCCAGTTGAGTGCCTAGCCAAAATTCGCCAGTCAGCCCAATGCGCGGTGACTCTTTCGTCCAACGATTAGTGGGGAGATAGCTCCACAGCCGATAACTCCAGTCTGGGAAAATTGCCAGCAGTCCTAACAGCAGCAGAACGACGATCGCGACATACCGCAACACACTGGCAAGTGCTGAAAACCAACTTGCCGTAATCCCCAAGAGACTGCCAGCCAGTGCAAAACCACTCACAAGTCCAATCACTAGCGCGATCGGGCCGTATTTATGAGACTGGAGCGATCGTCCAACCAACACAGGCAAAATCGGCAAAACGCAAGGCGAAAGCACCGTGAGTACGCCGCCGAGAAAGGCAAGTCCGGTCGATAGTGTGGAAGCGGGCATTAGGGAAGGGAGTGGGGAGTAGGGAGCGCTCAGCCGAACGGAGGTGGAGAGGAAAGGGAGTAGGAAGCAACTCAAAACTCAAAACTCCTCACCTAGCCCAACAGCTTACGGATCGTTTGCTCCGTTGTATCGTATGCGCCTTCGCCGATGTGGTCATAGCGCACTAAGCCCTGACGATCGGCTAGAAAGAGGTGAGGCCAATACTCGTTGTTGTAGGCTCTCCAGGTTTTGAACTCGTTGTCGATCGGCACAGGGTAGGTAATCTGGTGCTTCTGCAACGCTTGTTTAACGTTATTTAAGTCGCGTTCAAAGGCAAACTCTGGCGTGTGAATGCCAATGACCTTGAGTCCCTTAGCAGCATATTGCTGATGCCATTGCACGATGTAGGGCAAAGTCCGCTGGCAGTTAATACAGGCAAACGTCCAAAACTGCACCAGCACGACGCTGCCTTTGAGGTTACCGACAGTTAACGGTGCAGAGTTGAGCCATTGGCTGATGCCCTGAAAGTCTGGTAAGCCCCGGCTAGCGGCGGCCAAAGCGCTACCAGTTGACGCCACTTCAGGAGCGACATTGCTTAAGGGAGACGAGTCAGAAGCAGCGATTGATGCATTGGAACCGGCCTTTCTTGAACCAACTCCCAACGCTGTTGCGGCTCCTGCACCAACAACGCCCAGGCCCAAATACAGCAGAAGTTGCCGGCGGCGATGTGAAAGTTTTTCCATTTTTACGCCCTCAAAAAACTGATGAGAAAGGTGTACGACTAGCAAGCTATCTGAGTCTTAAAACAAGCGCTGACATCAAACCAGTCGTTTCTTGGGGTACAGATTGTTAGAACGCTAAACCTGTACCCTGACAAAACAAACAGCTATGGCTTTGTAGTCGTGTCTTTTTTCATGGCGTCACCTTTCATCGCATCACCTTTGGCATCGCCTTTCATCGCGTCACCTTTGGTGGCATCACCCTTCATGGCATCGCCTTTCATCGCGTCGCCTTTCATGGCGTCACCTTTGGCGGCATCACCCTTCATGGCATCACCTTTCATCGCGCCTTCAGGGCTGCTGCTAGCGGCGGGAGCGCTGCTAGGAGATGCCTGGTTTGCGGTGGGAGTACTAGAACAGGCAGCAAGGCTAGCCATCGTCAAACCCACGATGAGACAAAGTAGTTTCGCTTTCATGATGCTTTCATCCTTGAAATAGTTGAGTTGAACAAAGGCTGCTTTTGGTTGATTAGGCAGCACTTGAGTTACGAACACAAGTGCAAATTAGATCTCGCCGTAAAGGTACTGCATCCTAAAAGAGACTGAAGCCAAAATCAGGCTTTTCCCACAATGCCCTGGCACTGGGCTGATTGCGTCTTACTTCACTTCTGCTGCTGGGAATTGAGCCACTTTCCCTTTCTTCACTGCAACAACCACATCAAAGGTGGAGCAGTAAGAAAAGGTGACATCATTCGCTTTGTTGTACAGATTAACCACATGACCCGCTCCGCCAACCTGGATGCCGATCGGTTCCAAATCGCCATAAAAGAAGCGGCGCAGTTGATCACCACCACCAATCTGACCCTTGCTTTTGGTGATTAAGGCAATTTTTTCTTGAACAGTCGGGCCTGATTGCTTCGCTTCAGCGGCATGAACAACGCCAACCAGTGAAGGATTGATCACCTTGAGCGATGCATCGCCAACCGTAACCAAACCAACCATTGCGATACCTGTAAGCAAAGAAGCTAATTTCATGAGTCACTCCTAGTGAAAATTAAATAGTGATTGCTGTGTCTGCCGTGTCTGTTGCGTGAACCGCGATCGCTTCACTGCTCAAAGCATCGCAGCCAGCACTGAAGCGGATCTGAACCGCAACAGGAACTTTCCTGAATTTATGCCAACAATGTTTTCAGCAATCACTCAGCTATTTCTCAGATTGCTGTAGCGGTGCTGGGAATAGCGGTCAGCGGTCAGCAAAACCGTATAGCTGATGGCTGATAGCTAATAGCTGATAGCTGATGGAGCGGTCAGCGGTCAGCAAAACCGTATAGCTGATAGCTGATGGCTGATAGCTGATAGCTGTGATTACTTAGAACGCAGACTAGGTGGACTGAAAGCATCGGGTGCTTTCTTGCCTGCTTCATCGAAAGGCGGCAGCAATAAGCTTTTCAGTACCCCTTCAATGCGATCGCGCTTGTCCTGTTCAGCGTTTCTGGCTTGTCCAAGGGCGGTATTAATTTGACCAAAGATGGAATTTAGTAGATCGGGTACCCCGATCGGGTTGATGGGAACAGAGAAGTAAAACGGTTGTGCTTGTGCTGGGCTGCCATCTCTAGTGCCAGGAGGCTCTCTGCGAACCGTTTCTGCATACTCCCGAAACGCCGCAGCCTGATTGATTGCAGTCGCCAGGCGTTGCTTAAATTCAACTTCAGCGAGTGCGGTGCGGGTTTGATTTGCCAGCATCACTTGCACAATCACAGCATTAATTGAAGAGGCAGCCTGATTGTAAAGCTGTCGTCCCCTTCGGTATTTGTTCCAGTCGGTTTCACTCAGACTGTCGCTGTTGCCAGTCGGTTGAAATTCTTGTTTAAAGGTTGAGATCGCACCTTCGACGCTGTAACGCGCTTGCACAAACGGTGTTAGCGGATCAGGGTTCAGCATGGGGTCAGAGTTACCGCAACTCGCTACTAAAACGGCACAGACTAGACTGACTAATCTAGCTTTGACGATCGAGGCAATCTGTATCTTGTCGTTTTTGACCACGCGGCGGCTCATGTCTCTTCCTTAACAAGCTCTGATCGACAACTCTCGCAGCGAGTGCAGCACCGCTAGAGGATGTCAACCCAGTCTCCTACGCTGACATAATACTGTTCAAGCGGCCTTCCAGAACAAAGATTGCGCTGGTTGACTAACCGATCGCCTGTAACGCTGATGCCACGATAGGGACAAGCAGACGGAAACCGCCCCTACAGCTTGAAATGTAGGTCTCCTGTCGATCGAGTGGGTCGCTGAGCCGACTGAATCACTGACTTAATCAAAGTCAGATTCGATCGGTTTATGTTGGCGCGCATACCGAAAGCGCAACAGTAAACCGAGCGTAATTTGCTTCATCACCCAATAGAAGACCGTGAGAATAGCAAAGGTAATGAAAATCACTACTAGAGGCAACTTTGCCGTTAAGTCGTCGATTGTGATCACCAGCACGTTGCCAGGGTCAGTAACCAGATCCCAACTGTTGAGACGGCGGAATCGACCCAGATAAATACCAACGGCACAAACTGCATGCACTGCCAACTCCGACCACACCACAAAGCGTCGTTGGCCCTGCCGCTTCAAGTAATGACCCTGATTAATCAAGGAGATCACGTAAGCCTCAAAACCACCGATGATTGCAGCGATGTGCAGCGGAATAAAGACCAGCGCAATAATCCAAATCGCATACCCTGCGCGGATACCACGAATCAAGTGAATAATATCGGTTAATAAATAAGGAGCATTGGGCAAAAAGGCAATGAATACGACCCATCCTAGCCACCACAACGTGGTGCGATCGTTCGTTTGTCGCCGAAAGAGCCAGAAGCTCAGCGCTAAAGGAATAAACGCTAGAAACAGATTCCAGAGAATCCAACCGCTGTAGATTCCAGAGAAGGCTCCGATCGCCTCCAAAAGTTTTGATTGCATTTCGATCACTTGGCTGAGATAGACCTACCTTGCCACAGGTTAACCTCAACTTAATCGATCGGCAAAAACTAAATGTACTGGTTAGGGCTAATCGTATCAAACGACGATCGCTCGTCACCAAAGCCTGGAAAGCGTTGCGGTTAATCAGCGTCGTTTCATCTAGTCTGCCGTTTCAACCAAGACAGTTGCTTGCTGCGGCTCGTTATCACCACGAAGGATGAGCGTGAGCAGGTTAGGCAATAACCGATCGCGTTCCATCAGCACCAGATCGCCACTAGGCAGTACATCACGCAGCATCACGAAATGCACTAAGGGCAATGAGACAGCCTTAAACTTCCCGATCGCGTGTTGTTCGATCACAAATCTAGAGGCAAGTACAAACAGGCGATCGCGCAGGTGGAACAGGGGAAACCGCCCCAAGCAGAAGTCGAGCACCGGACTGTAACCATCTCAGGCGTCTTCAGTCTGGGCGCAGCGTTTGATGGGTAGTGCTCTTACATCATTGGCAAGTCACAGCGCACAGCAAGGTTGCTTGCTGAATGATGCTCTCAAAACCATACGTTGATTTTGCAAAAGCTTTTAGCTAAGTACAGGTGCTTGTACCAGGTCTTCAAAGGTGGTTTGGCGTTCGCGATCGAGATCCTGTATTCGCTGCTCTTCCGCACAGATTTTTTTATAGTAAAACTGCCCCAGTTCAAAGGCGGTTGCACAGTCAGTTTTTTCCCAAAGGGAGATGAAATGGCGGCGACGTTTTTCGCACATCACTTTTTCCATCGATGCGACAGCGGCACGGATCACGAGTGCCGATCGCAGCACATCAATATCACCTGTTTCGTCAAGCTGAAAGAGGGCGTAGATTTTGCTCATGTCGCTAGGGAAGTCGGTGCAGCGATCTTGAAGCAGCGTCATTAAATCCAGCGAGGGATCGGCTTCGACATCGAACCCTGCTTCTTTGAGCGCCAGGATTTGTCGCCACAGGAAGCGATGGTGCGAGAGGCTGAATTCCAGGTCGCGGGCTTCCAGGGCTTCAACGATCGCCTGCCGATGCAGGGGTTTGTGCAGATACAAGCGCAGCAGTTGCCCTTCCGATTCTTCGAGCAGGTCGCGTTCGCTGCTGGTCTGCCACTTTTGCGATCGCCCATGCCATCGCTCGCCACGCACTTGCAGCCGCAGATTATCTTCTAGCTGCCGCATCAGGCGACTGTTACCCTGGCTCAATAGTTCAGCACACTTCTGGATGTAATGGGTGCGCAACATGGAGTTCGGCAGGTTGCCGAGAAGCTTGACGATCGCCTGGACGCTTTGCTGAAACTGGTCTGCCTGGTTCAGGTCGTGCCCCGCGATCGCCTGCTGAATTTGCCAATCGAGCCAGAGGGGAGAATCATCTAGCAACTGCTGGTAGGCGGCTGGCGTGTTCGTTTGCAAAAACTCATCTGGGTCTTTGCCGGTGGGAATGTTGAGGATACGCAACTGGACTTCGCCCTGGTATGCCAGCGCAGCCACTTCACCGATCGCTCGTTCGGCGGCTTGAGTGCCCGCGCGATCGGCATCAAAGTTAAACACAATGCGTTTGGATTCGGTGTAGCGCAGCAGTTGGCGTACTTGAGCGAGACTGAGCGCCGTTCCCATCGATGCGACGACGTTGGTGATGCCTGCACTGTGGAGCGCAATCACATCAAAGTAACCTTCCACAACCACTGCCTGATCTTGCTTGGCGATCGCGGCTCGTGCCTTATCCAGCGCAAAGAGAATGTTGCCTTTGTCGAACAGCTCGGTTTCGGGTGAGTTGAGGTATTTGGGCTGTTCGTCGCCCAGCGATCGTCCGCCAAAACCCACCACTCGCCCCTGGAGGTCATGAATGGGAATCATGAGGCGATCGCGGAACCGATCGTAATAGCTGCCCGTTGACCCTTTGCGTGGCACAATCAGCCCTGCTTGCTCCACCAGCTCGACGGGATAGTGCTTTTGCTCGACCAAATAGCCAAACAGGGTCTCCCAGCCAGCAGGTGCATAGCCCAACTGAAACTGCTGAATCGTCGTTGCGCTTAGCTTCCGTTGAGCCGTCAAATACTCCAGTGCGGCTTTGCCCTGGGGTTGGTTCAGCGCATGTTCAAAGAACCGTGCTGTGAGCGCGAGAATTTCGTGGAGTTGCTCTCGCACCGAAAGCTGTCGCTGGAGTTCCTGCCGCTGGGCTGGTTCCAGGGTTTGGACAGACACCTGATACCGCTTTGCTAGATCCAGTACGACTTCGCTGAAGGAGTGTTTCCCCAACTCCATCAGAAACTTGATCGCGTTGCCGCCCGCACCGCAGCTAAAGCAGTAGTAAAACTGTTTGCTGGGGCTGACCGTAAAGCTGGGCGTTTTGTCGTCGTGGAAGGGGCACAAGCCCGTAAAATCTTTCCCCAGCTTCCGCAGCACCACATGTTCAGACACGACATCCACAATGTCGGCGCGTTGGCGGACTTGTTCGATCGTGTCGGGATGGAGGCGGGGGATGTCCATTGGGGAGGGGGAGGATGTGGGGGAAATGAGATTTACTTATTGTCGCAAATTTGGTTGGGAATCCACTCAGAATCCGGGTTTCTTTTAACGGTTGCAGCAACTGGATGCTTACTCGCACGAGCAGAGGCTTGTTTGGGTTGCCTTAGAACGCCCCTGTCCTACTGGCAATGAGTCGTCAGCGATCGCCATGACTGGTGGTTAATCCGTTGATGACTCGATCAAGCACTCAATAAACTAAAGCGGCGATCAGCCTTGTAGGTGTTTTGTCTGTTAACTAGATTTTGCTTGGAAATCGGCAATACGTTCTAGTGGGAAAGTCTTCTCGACTTGGAGCTAGGTCTTCTAAAGTGTGATCCAAATTGACGACTGCCTCGGCGAAATTGATGTGATAATCTAAGCACACTTCTCAGTATTCTGCTGAAATAGGACTTGATTAATTTAGCCAGAGCATTGAGTTTGAAAGCGAATTCTGTCTGAACTAAGTACATCTGATTTTTAATCAATACCTGAGCTTCTCGCAAAGTCATCTGTATCGTTTGCCTTGACAAATGTTCAGGCTTTTTCTGCCACTGATCGTGTGTGGATGTCACTAACCCTGGCTCTGACTCAGGCAGGCTCACCGCGTGAGATGAAAAAGAGCAGGTTGGTGATAGCTCGATTACAACTGATTCAAAGTAAATGGGTATTTTCAACACAATCGGAATCACAATTTCGCACTCATTAGCAACGCCATTAGAAATAGAGTTTGTATTCATAGTGTTCCACATTTGTGTGTGAGTAAAACTCACCAGAGCTATACAGGGAAGATAGCCTGGTGAAGCCATCTGCTCAGTTATACAATGAGTGAATGAGTGAATGGTTAGATAAGAATGTCACTCATCTAACCATTTACCTGGCTGGCTAAAGATGCCAGCAAAACGCACTAAGTGCTAGATTCCTAGTATCCGTTCTTTTCTACACATTTAGGCTCTTTCTCAATTACGATCGGAGCGACATAAACGGGTACTTTCAGGATAATAGGAACACACACTTCGCAGGCACGCTTGTAGTACTTATCGTACGATTCGTGACTGTAGTCTTCTTTGTTGTATGTTTCAGTTTCGATGGTCATAAGACATTACCTTGAGTAACAATGCTCTTATCTTGCCAAGAAAATATGACAATTACTATTCCCCGTTGGGGTACTCATTTCTAAAGCTGTTGGTGTTGTGAGTTCCAGGCTCACCAATTTGAGGCTTGATCTGCACTGTTCGAGTAAAAAGCTCAGCATTTCGAGCAAAAAGCTTGGCGCTTCGAGTTGAGAACAGCGTCGTCTGAGTAAAAGGTTCGGTGATTTGAGGTTTGAACTGCGTTGTTCAAGTTCCAAATTCGGTGGTTCAAGTTCTAAACAGAATTGTCTAAGTAAAAAGCTTGGCGATTCGAGTAAAAAGCTCGGTGGTTTGAGTAAAAAGGCTGGTTGCCTAGACAACGCTCTCGTCGATCGCCTGTCCCGTCCGCGACGAAAGTGCGGGCTAGATTGGGTGGAGTCCGCTTAGGAAGACTTGGTGAGGGTTGAGTCCGTTGAAACGGACTTGATCCCATTAGCCCTGAATCTAAATTCAGGGTGGGACAGCAACGAAGCAGGCGGGTTTCAGGAGTTTTATCAGTCAAGCAGGTGCAAAGACGAAACGTTAAAGCTACAAGGACGATCGCGCACCCCATTCACTCAGCTACAGCCGCTACCACAGCCTTTTGGCTCCTTTGCTTCGACTCATTTCTCTGTACACCAACCAATTTTTGAGCTAGTTTCGAGGCAGCGATCGCAGGAAGATAGACCATGCTGACCAAGCTCTGGGCGTTTCTGAACACCGATATTCAAGATTTGAACTGGAAACAAACCGCAGAGATCACCAAAACCGGGACGGATGCCGCCAAAGCGGTGTTTGACCTGGCAAAAACGGTGAAAGAGCATCAGCCCAAGGTGGAAACGCTGAAGCCGTACATCGGGCAGATTTCCTCGTTGCTGGATGTGCTGAATGCGCCCTTTGCCCAGATTGTCAAAGACACGATTCCCTTTGCGCCGCTCGCTATCACCATTCTGAAGCTGGTGTGTGACTATACCCACAAGGAACCGTGCCTGGAGTAAACAAGCTCTAAGTGATAACGCAGCGTACTAAATGAAAATGGCAACTAAATGATTTACTGTGCTTTCAAGACTAAAACTTTACCCCAATAGGCGAGACCAACGGCAATGGTATCGTCTCGTCCAGTTGTAAGGGCGTGAATGTTAAACATTCCAGAAAATGTATGGAGGAGTGTTCCAGTCTGGAAATCCCACACTTGCACCTTGCCCGAAAAGCCACCGCGATCGCTCCCAACAAGCTTGCGACCATCTTTGCTAAAAGCAATTAAACCGACAACATCGGGTGAAGAGAACGTGCGGAGGGGTTGCCCAGTGTTTAAGACCCAGGTTTGGATCGTTTTACTGTATGTATCACTACCCGCGCAGCCTGCGATCGTTTGACTATCAGGACTAATTGAAATGAAACTTATATTCTCAGTTGTGGTCAGACTACGCTGTACTTTACCTGTTTGCAGATTCCAAATTTTGATTCGCTTATTGTCATAGCTCGTCACTAAGGTCTGCCCATCGGCGCTGATGGCAAAATCTAACAGTTTTGCAGCCTCTTCGGGCTTGACTGACAGTTCGGCAGGTGTTCGTAGTAGTTGCCCAGATATCAGGCTCCAGGTTTGAATGGTGCCATTGCTGCTAGCACCGACGATCGTTTGACCATCTGAGGTAATAGTTACGCCAAATCCTCCTTTCTGTCCTGTCTCGATTGAGTGGAGGAGCTTCCAATTACTGACATTCCAGATACGGATTGTATTGTCACCGCTGACACTCGCAAGCCTTTGTCCATCGGGGCTGAACTTTACGCCTTGAACACCGCCAGAAACATCGAGCTTCTGCAACAATTTTCCGGTCTGAAAATCCCAGATTCCGATCGTTTTGACTGAACCAGTCGCCATTGTTTTCCCGTTAGGGCTAATGGTAACGGAGTCAACACTCGAACTATCTACTGAAATAATTTGCTGCAAAGCGCTGATATTGGGCAAGTAGGAAAGCCCCTTCCAGGGTTCAACCCAACTGCCATAACGAAGATAGTAAAATGCTGGCACACCTAGAAAGAGAAGAGCTTGTAGACCAACGATTCGGAAAAGTAGCCGATATATCCACTTTTGTTGAACCGTTCGTCTCGCAGTAGACGTTCTCCCAGAGTGTTCTGTCATGACGCGACACCTTGCTTTGAGCTGCTCTTACTTTAATAGAAGACTTTGACTCTGGAAGCTTCAGTGCTGAGAACGTAGTTTCCGGTCAAGCTCTGAGCGTTAACGCTGATCAGGTCACCAGTGAAGGGAGACTTGCACGGTGGTTTGCCCACTGTCGCGATCGCTTAAACAGTGTGCCGTCTCTGCAACAAAACGCTGGAATCTCTCGGCATTGGGTGGCAGAATGGACGGTACGAATTTGAGTTGAGATACCATGACGATCCTTCCCACGCTACAGAGTGCTCTAGACAACGGACGCGCCCTCAAGATTATTAGCGGTCTGCACAATTTCGACGCCGATCGATTAACTCGTGCTCCGGGGTATGGCGATAGAGAATCGCAGCAATTTCTTGACTACAAGTTTTTAACCGCTCGATTTCTTCAGGTGTCATCGGAGAGGGTGCCTAATCTTACATCTCTATCCTGATGGACACATTGGTGCTGCCTGTGGTTGTTTTGCCTGAAATCTGCTATCTAGTTGCGTCACGATTAGGACATCAAGCAATGCGTCGTTTTGTGTCTGTCATGACACCTGATGCGGTTCAAGTTGAGTCTGTAACCACAGAGGATTTGGTCCGGGTGCATCAGATTTTGGAACAATATGCTGATAATCAGCTTGATTTTACAGATGCAGCGATCGTTGCCATAGCTGGAAGGCTGACTATCACTTGTGTTTACAAGCTTGATCGTCGAGATTTTGCGATTATTTGTCCAAGGCATTGTGATTATTTTGAGTTACTGCCTTGAGCCGCCAGCTAACAAGTCGCTGTACCGGAACGCCGACATTTGGTCGGTTGAGTTTCAAAGGTTATCCGCGTCCGGTGAGTTTGGTCGTTATGCGGAAAGTAGAGTGAAGTTTAATGGAAATTACCGACACTATCAAACCGAAAGACAGAACTGCGTGGCGAGAGTGGTTGCATAAGCACCACAAAACCCTTACGGAAATTTGGTTGTTATCTGACGATCGCCCTGAAGAGCTAACAGTAAAATACATTGACGCAGTGGAAGAAGCCATTTGTTTTGGTTGGATTGATGGTATCCAGAAGCGATTCTCAGCCTATGAGCTTGCTCAAAGATTTACACCCCGAAAGAAGCGAAGCAATTGGACGGAACTAAATAAAGAACGCGCTCGCCGCCTGATTCGGCAGGAATTAATGACCGAGGCTGGAAGAGTAACACTTCCCGATCTAAATGAGAAGTTTATTGTTGCTGAAGATATTGTGGAAGTAATTAAGGCAAAACCTGGTGCGTGGTCTAATTTTCTTGAATTTCCTGACCTGTATTGTCGGGTTCGCATCGGATATATCGAAGAAGTGCGTAAAAATCACAATGAGTTTGAGCGACGACTTCAAAACTTCGTGAATAAAACCGCAGGCAATAAAATGTTTGGGAATTGGAATGATGGAGGAAGACTTCAATGAATCAGCCTAAAATAACCTTTCGGCGCGCAAATCAAGATGATTTAGAATTTGTAGCGTATTGTAGTTACACAGCTAGCTCCCCATCACCAGGCTTCTGCTATTGAGATTCATTAATTGAGGGTTTTGGTCTAGAGACAATTAACTTTATTCGACGGACTATCAACGGGTCGAGCCTTTTGCTGATCATCAGTGGGACGATATCAAACCAGAGTTGCTAAAAACACTGCGCCAGTCGCAGGAGTGGGAAGCCAGGGACGCAAAGGTGGATATTTTTCTGCACGAGGGGTTGTGGGATGATGCCATCCAAGCCGTGCAAGCTGACACGTATTACCGCTCAGAATTAGTGCATCGCGTGATGCAAGCCGTCGTTTCTACCCATCCCGATTGGGTGATTGCAGCGGCTCGCGAACGTGCTGAGCCCATCATGGCGCAAGGGAAAGCCGATCGCTACCAGGAGTCAGTGCAATGGTTACGACAAGCAAAAGCGGCGTCTCTGCAATCGGAACAGCAATCGGTTTGGACCACGTATTTCAATCAATTGCAATCTAGCCACGCCCGTAAACGTAAACTCATGGATTTATGCAAACAATTGCGGTGATGGCAAATGGCGAAGACCTTGCCAGAGAAATGTCGTCAGTGTGCCATGCTATCGGCAGAGCAGGCACAGGCATTGCATGGAATGGACGGCGATCGCTTCTGGAATCCCTCTGCTTGTTATAGCCGTAGGTCGTATGCTAAAAACCGCGATCGCATTAACCAAACCCGCAGTCGTAAACGACAAAAAGGGACATTAGAACAGATTCCAATTGAGTTTGAACCGCTGCCTCAACTGGTGTTTGGGGTGCTGGTAGTCTATCGCCGAGCGGGTGTGGATACCCCAGTGCATGAGGTTGGGGCGGAGATCTGGCAAGGGCAAGCAAAGGTGGCGATCGTGCCTGCGATCCGCTGCGCGGGCATACTGCCCAGTCAAGTAAGCTAACTGAAGCGATCGCGCCCAAAGTCCCTCTCTTCTGTCGATCGCCCCTCTGAAAGGAAGGTAGCGGGCACACCTGAAGGATAGGGGACTCTGAATAAGATTAGCGAGAATAGAAGAGGAAACAAAAAAGGTGCACCCTGTCGGGCACACCTCAATCAATAAAACTTCTAGATTCATGCTAACGCTCAAGGAACCACTTGACTTCGATACGCCTGAGTGGCAGGATTTCTACGAAAAACTGCAAAGCAGTGTCAGCCGCGCCAGTTTGGTACTCACAGCTTGGCAAATCGGCTTGTGGGTTGCCAAAACTTTGGTAGAACACCATCTCAATCAGCAAGCCCAGCGCCCTGAGCGGTGGGAGTGTTGCGCCGCCTGTGGCAAACAGTTAGAGAGCAAAGGCTTTGTGAGTCGTCGGATACTAACGCTGGCGGGATGGGTGGAGTGGAAACGCCGGGTAGGACGCTGCCCCAATCGCTGTGTAAAAAGTCATTCAGTGCCCTTTGATGCCGTTCTTGGTATTGTGGCTTACCAACAAACCTCAATGGAACTGATGCGCTTGGGCTGTCTACTCGCCCTATTTTTGCCGTTTGAGTTAGCGGTGCAATTGTTGAAGCAATTGTGTGGAGTTTGCATCAGTGACGACACCGTATGGCAATGGGTTCAGCAGTTTGGGCGACAAGCGATGCGTCAGTTAGATCGTGAGCTAGAGGCATTGGCAAAGGGCAGTGAACCCAGCGTTGAGCCACTAGAAGCACGGTTGGACACCCTGCCGTTGGTCATTGCCGCAGATGGCGTGAGTGTGCCATTCCGTCCCTACCCTGGGTCAACCAAAGGCAAGATTCGCTTCCGGGAAGTCAAGATCGCCTTGCTCGCTCGCCTGAAACCGCATCAAACTCGAAGCGGCAAGCACGTGACTCGGTTGCATCAACGGCGATTAGTGGCAGTGCTGGGGAATATCGAGGCGCTGCAACCTCGCTTGCACCTCGAAGCGCTGCGTCAAGGCATCACCACTACCACCCAGGTGGTTTGGATCTCTGATGGCGCACGGGGGTTCTGGCGATTATTTGAGCAAAGCTTTGCAGCGGTCGCGGTCGGCATTTTGGATTTCTATCATGCCACTCAACACCTTTGGCAAGCGGCAGAAGCTTACAGTCAGACTGTTGCAGGTCGCACTCCCCAGCAATGGTTTCAGCGTTTGCGGCATCAATTGCGCCAGGGTTCTGTCCATCACATCATCAAAGAATTCAGTCACTTATTGAAGTATGCTTCCACACCTGATGCAGCGAAGCCCACCCTGAAACGGGTGCGGCAATATCTCCAGATTCACCTTCAGCACTTAAAATATCGGCAATTTAAGCAGTTAGGATCGTGGATTAAATAACCTGTAATTCTGGCTTTGCCGTGTAATTCCATTGCGGCAAGTATTCATCAAAGATAAT
>NZ_PVWK01000164.1 GCF_003003795.1 Stenomitos frigidus ULC18
CGTCATTCAATTGAAGGCAAGGGAATCCTTCTCAACTTTACCCCCTTGTGACCCGTCAACAATTAATTGACAGACCAGTAGTAAATAGCAGCTCAAGCCAGCCATTGCCCCCAGGCTGCCCCATTTTCGATAGCGTGTCTTCATCCTGTACCTCGCAGATAAGACGATGGTGTAGAGCGATCCGGCAGGCGTTCTGACTTAGAGAAGTTTGAGGGTTGAGGGTTGAGTTAGTTAATTCAACTCAACCCTCATTGTCCACAGCTCTTAACTTCCTTCACAGTTGCGGGACAGCGGTAGAGTCTCACTACACTTTCCCTGTTTCCTCCAACGGTTGCTTACCGTCGGAACCGAGTCGTGGGATTCAGCATACTTGATCAAGACGATATTAGAAAGCTCTTAAAGAGCTTTGTGGCTCAGTTGCTACTGCTGAAGCGTTTGCAGCATTTTAAGTCCATACGGATGTTCCCCGATTTTTCCTTAAAGCTA
This sequence comes from Stenomitos frigidus ULC18, assembly GCF_003003795.1. Lineage (GTDB taxonomy): Bacteria > Cyanobacteriota > Cyanobacteriia > Leptolyngbyales > Leptolyngbyaceae > Stenomitos > Stenomitos frigidus_A. Next base: position 487 of record NZ_PVWK01000164.1, read on the forward strand.
GACAGCTGCTTGCTGACAGATGACGATCGCGCTCTGTGGGTTACCCTTCCAATGGCAGCAACAAACCGATGACCCTATTGTTTGCCATGCCAGTATTGTTTGCCATGTCAGTATTGTTTACTTAGCCGTTCTTCGTTTCCTTCCCACTTCAACTACATTATTCTTGTCCACTTCGAGAAGCATCTTTCATTACAGCTTATTGCCAGTTTCCAACTAGAACATAAGGAGCCCAGAAATAGGGATGTTGATATTGGTCATTCCTTAGTAGGGCTAGTTGGGCAGAACGCAATGCTTCGGCTTTGGTCAACTTTGGTTTGTTGAGTTCTTGATAAAACTGCCCCATTAATGTTGAAGAGGACGCATCATTGACCTGCCAAAGCGTCGCCACTGTACTCCGTGCACCCGCTCGGACTGCAACGCCTGCTAACCCTAGGGCTGCTCGGTTATCTCCAGTGGCGGTTTCACAAGCGCTAAGTACCAATAATTCGAGTGGTTCCTTTTGACCAAGCTGCGAACGCTGCAACAAACTTCTCAGCTGATCAATATTGAGTTGGCCATCCCAGGTCAAAATAAAGGTATTTTCAAGCTGCGAACTGAACTTACCGTGGGTGGCAAAATGCACGATCGGAAAGGATGTCGTGCGTAAGTCTGCCTGAAGACTCTGATTCGTAAACTGGGTATCTAGAAGCACTCTGCTATCGGATACTTGAGACTGGATTTGTTTAAGCTCGGTGGCAACATTGGGGAGAGCAGAAAAGCCTAAACGGGCTTCGCTCAACCCGGCAATTAGTGCCCTTGAAGGCTGCTGTAGGCGGCGTTGAACGCCTAGTAATTGCAATCCCGGTGTGAGTGCGATGCTGTACTGTTCAACCAGGTACTGATTTTGTGTCTGGTCATGGAGAACCCCCATTGGCATGTTACGCAGGACTCCATCCAAGACAAAAACCAATGTTTTGATGTGCCGTTTCTCCAACTCTGCTTTTACAGGTCGAATCAGCCACTCATAGAGTTGTTGTGCAGGAGGGAGAAACTCAGATTTAGGAATATTGTCTTGCTTCAGAGAACCCTGTAGTTGATTGACGATCGCTTCAATGCGCTCATTGGTAATCTGCTCTTTTGCAGGAGTGGCATAGTAGAGAAGGGACCGACCAGGCAAGCTAACGATAACCGCTAAACGGTTTGGCAGAATGATGGGATAGAACACAGCAGAGACGGGATCCGCCTGGTCAATCTGTTCTGGTTTTGCGGTCAGGCAATCTTCTCGGAAGAAATTGACCAGTTCTGTCAATTGAAGGGATTCAATCACATTGCGAGCAGCCTTGAGATTCTCAGGGTTCGGGGCCGTGCTTTCCCGATCCAGGAGCAACGTGACGAGTTCTCGGTGAATGGGTTCGATCGTATCCCGAAAGGAGAACTGCTCTTCAGGTGTTGTGGTGACTAATTCCTTACGAACCGTTTTGAGGGTATTGACCGCTTCCTGATACGCGACGATGGCTGCTTGAGACTGTCCCTGGGCTTTCAGCACCCGCCCCAACTGCCACTGCCAGAGGTAGGTAATGTCTGCTGCCTGCATAGACTGAGCTAGAAAAAGGGCACGCTGAGTCATCGTCTGAGCATCGTTCCATTGCCCTGCTTGCTCATACAGTTGTCCCAAATTTCCTAACGCGTAAGATTCTGTACGCTGATGTTTTAACGCCTTTGCCTGTTGAGCAGCCGTAGCCAGGAGTTGAGCCGCAAGCGGCCTGAAGTTTGGTTGCCCAGAATTCCCATTGGCGCTATTTTGAAGTTTCAGTTCTGAATGGGCTGCCTTCTGAAGGCTTTGGGCCAAATTCACTCTGGCCTCGATCGCCATGCGGCTGAGGGGCAGACGATTGATCTGTTGTTGTACTGTTGGCAGCAGCGACTCAAACGCTGCCGCTTGTTGGGTCTCCACAAGCAGACTAAGTTGGTTAAGTTGTGCCTGTATCCGGGTGTTAGTGGCGTTGGTTGTGCTTGCTACTTGCTGATAGCGGCTTAGAGCCTCGTTCATCCGTTGATAAAAGTTCAGCGCCATGTCAGTGCCTTGAAAGCGACGCCCCACCTTACTCTCTTTAACCAGCTCTACTGCCGTAGTGAGAGTCATATTATTGCGGCTCAGGTCAGCGAGAGCCTGGGCACGTAGAGTGTTTCCCAGCTTGAACTGGGCGGTTGTGGCGATCGCGGGTAATTGCAGTTGTTCAGCAAGCCTTAGACTATGCTCCAAGAGGACTTGTGATTGCTCCAGGTTGCCTGTCACTCGTAAGGCTTCTCCCAGGCTTTGTAGGGCGATCGCAGTAGTGGAAACATGCGGCAGAGTGATGAGTTTTGCTTTCAACGCCTCCAAAGTTGTGGTTGCTGGTGGTTCTAGTCCTAGCACGGTACTCAAGGTCGCGATCGCCCGCCGATATAAGCCCATTGCTTGAAGCGCCTGAGCCTGATTGATTTGGCTCTCAACAAGCCGTTCCTGATTGCCCAACTGCTTTGCGATCGCCGTGACACGTTCCCATGTAGCCAGGGCCTGTGCTTCCTGCCCTTGAGACAGTTGCAGGTTTCCCTGAATATCTAGCGCTTGAGCCAGTGCAGAGAGCTGATCTGAGGAACCCCGGGCATCTGGTTTCCCCTGCAAGAGTAAGAGACTTTGAGCAATTGCCTGTGATGACTCGTCCAACTTGCCAAGTTGCTGGTAAGACAGAGCCAGATTGCTCAAGCTAAGCGCCTGCCGCAGCGTGTTTCCTTGAGTTTGATACGCTTGAGCAGCTTGATTGAATGCCGCCGCTGCTTCGATAAACTGTCCACTGCCATACAGCAGTCGCCCCTGCTGCTCTAGAGCTTGGGCCTCTGTTGAACCAGACAAGGCACGTTGCTCAGACTGTAAGGGGGGAGTCTTAGCGATGGCTGCTCCCTGTACAGTCACTGTGAGCGTGAACAGAAACAGAAGCATGAGAGTGATGACTCGTTGATGCATTGTGGGAAGAACCCATTGGTTCGTACGATAACGGCATGTGTCTAATGAGTGAGAAACTGGTTTGTCCAATAACTACTTTTTAGGTGGTGGATAAAGAGTGTTGATGGATTCTTGTATCAAGCGCTGCAATGTCTTTGTCATTTCTACAGATGGGTTTTTGACTTGACCAAGCACTTGCAGCGCATCAGACAATAACCCCCGTTCAGTAAAATAAGCGGCCTGCTGAATGGCGATCGCTTCCTCACTGGCCTTCGCGGCACGTAGTTTATTGGCGATCATTTGTAAATCAACCGCTATCTGGTTGCGTTCAGGTGCTGCCATTACCCGAAATTTACGATTCAATGTGGTAAGAGTGATCCCTGTTCCTGATGTTGGCTTTTGCTGACTCCAGGTTAAATTCCAAAAATATTTTTGACCGTGCTGTAACGCACGACCGTTGTATTCAGCCTTTTGATCAGCATTGGCAAGCGGCTTCTCCCAGAGGCTCTCAGCACGAAGCTGATCCTGGAATAATTCAAGCTTCTGTAGGGCGACGTTACTGGTAGCCTCTGTCCACCAGAAAAAGGACGGGCGATCGCTCCAGATCACATAATCCAAAAGTCCTGGCGCAATCGGGCTAACCAAGTCATCCCCCCGAGATCCTCCGCTTCGTCCTGGGAGTTTGCGCTTGAATGAGAGTTCCAACTGATCCAGGGAGGCGTTCAGCCGAGGCACACCCACCTGTGCGTGCGTCTGAGTCTCCAATGGCTCCAGCGCAAATTTCTGTGAAAAAAGCGAGGACTGCGCAAGCCCCGGCAAGCCTACCAAACCAACAACCGCCACCATCAATAGAGGTAACCACTTTTTAGAAATCTTACGCATTGGAATTCCTCCTTAAAACAGGTAGAGCGTATAGCCAAACCGTGACTAACGGCAAAATAAAGGGTAGTAAAACAGCCGCCGAGATATAGAGTTGCAGCGATAGTAGTATCCAGAGCACTGTGGCAATGGCAAGACTAGCGCTCAGGTGAAGTCGATGTGATTGCCTTCGCAGGTGCTGGCGCTGTTGACGTTTGAATTGCCCAACGATGCCTTTACCAATTAACGCCGCTACGCCGACCAGCCAAACGTCCGGTATGGGAATGACCAAGCGTTGGGTAAGTAGATGATGAATGGTGTAGGCATGAATTTCTCCACCTGGAAAGACCGATAGGTAGGCGGGAGAGTTTTCGGAATTGCCATTGGGAAAGGTGGCGGCATGGTTGTTGGGTGGCAGGCGATCGTGCCAATAGCTGACGGCAGCAGGGAGTGGCATGTAGTCTGCTTGATCGCGGGCAATGCCGCCAGCTTCGGTGTACCCACCGGCCATGATGATCACCACTTGTTGCGGTAGATTGGGCAATTGCAGGGGCTGATTGAGTAATCTCCAGGCAGCAACGCGATCATAGATGCGATCGGGGGGAATGGAAAAATCAATGATTGGCTGTAGCCAGGGTATCCCAATGCTGGCATAGGACCATTCGGCAAGCGGATGCACGTGTAATTGCATGAGGAATGCGAGTTTGGGGCTGTGAGCGGTTTCCTGCTGTACGACATCCAGCACTGCCGTGCGTAAATCGGTTTTACGATCGAGACCTGGTTGTGGGAGCTTCCCATTAGCCTCTTGATGAGCAGTCTTAAGGAGTGCCAATAGATAGGCAAAGGGGCAGGTCGGACGGCAATTTTCATCCGCATAGGGTAGTACCATGCGATTCGGAAAAATTTCAATACCCCCTTGTAAAGCCCACTGGCGCTCGGCGATTTTGCTCTCCTCAGTCACGAAAAGTTTTTCGGCCTCAAACTCCTCAGCAAGGGTTGCAAAAACAATCCAGCGTTGCTGCTGGATAGCCGCCGTTTGAACCGCATCACGTAAAGCTTTCTCGTTGCCAATGGGGCGATCGAGCAGATAGTCAAGGGCGATGATGGGAGCCTTCAAACCCACAAGACGCTTTACCAGATCCGCTAAATAGCTGCGGTTAATCGGCATTGGTTGAGCAATGCGAACATCCCGTCGAACGGATGCTTCATCAATCTGCACCAGAAGCACGGGCGGAACTGTCGCCGGAGGCACCTGGCTGGTGAAATCCCGATAAGCAGCTTGCATCCAGACTCGTTGATCGAGCAACCGATCTTGCACCTGTGGCACCAGGCTCAGCAGTGCACAGGTTGAAAGGGCGATCGCTTCCCACCGGGTCGGCATGACCTGACGCATCCACTGTTTCCATCCCCATGGTTGTATCCGAAATAAGGCCGCTCCGGGATGGCAGAACAATGACGGCACCAGGTAGGCGGAGGGGTAAGTGAGATTCTTCTCCAAGCGCAGAAACTGACAAGCCGCCAGCAGTGATTCATGCACGTCTTTGTGCTTGGCTAGACTATGGAGGAACTGCACCAAAAATTCCTGGGCCACGCAGTTATGGATTGGCTCTCGCATCACGGCGACTTGACTGAATCCCAAATCAATCAGTGACCCAGCAATGCTTAACCCACTACAGGAATTGAAGATTGCCACCTGAAGCCCTCGTTCTTTCGCAAGCGTTAGTTGAGGGGCAATTTCATCAATGCGGATGGAGGTATCGGGTGCGATCGCCAGTTCACCACCCGTGATCTCTGTTTCGTTGCTATGACCGGCAAAAAACAGCACATCCCAGCCTTGCTCATCGGCGATCGCCTGCCGGATGTGTTCCTTTACCTCAGCGGGTGTTTGGCCTGGTTGCCAACCAACAAAGGTAATCTCTGCTTGAGACGAGAGCGATCGCACTGCGACTTGGTCAGCCTGGAAATTGAGGCCGGTATCATCTCCCAAAATAGCCAGAATTCTGGCGCGACCGCGCGACTGGAGCCTCTGTAGGGCCGCTATTTTGCTTCGAATGGTGGCCGGAGCACGCACAATCCGAATTCTGCCAGTGGCAGCAAAATCCGTCCCAACTTCCCAGGCCTCCCAAGGAAATCGTGCCAGTTCAAGATCAGGACAGGTGAGAAAGACCTGAATGGTTTGAGTGTCTGCAGTAGTTGCTCCTAAGCTGGACTGAGCGATCGTCGCCCGAATATCAAACAATTCTGCACTCCGAAGCCAGAGATGAAATTGGTTGAGAAGTTTGGCTTCCGCTTCCACCAGTTTGCTATGCCAGTTTACGGTTGATGGGGTAAGACTACCGCCTGCGATCGTCCATCCCCGCAAAGGCGTTTCTACAACTGGGTCAGTGACGGGTGTTAGCGGTGTTTGAATGGTTTTGTAAAAACTGAGATAAACTCGCCGCCAATCTTGATAAAGCTCCGTCAATACCGTTGGATACTTCAGGGTTGCAACAAGCTGCTGCCCCTGCCCCCAGGAGAGTTCAAACAGGCAAGTCTGATCAACTTTTTGCACTTTCAAACGAAAGGGAGAGGAAAGCATGGCATTTCAAGCAAGTAATAACGGTGAGTCATAAAAGCGAGTCATAACCAAGTAGTAGACGCTAAGAACCCTATAGCAACACTCAAACAATTTTTCATACAGCGCTGTTTGGACAAACGCCATGGCTTTGTCCCCTCACTCCATCACCACGTCATTGCCATCATTAAAGGTAAAGGGAGGCAACGTCATCGCTACCGTATCCATCAGCTCGATCGTGACCCAAAAACGCTCGTTCCAGGTGCCGCCCACTTGAGCATAGAGGTAGGAGTTGGGGGCATCTTCCTGTAAAACTTGTTCGACTAATGGCTGGGTTTCATCGCGCAGCAGCAGCCGAGTGCCAATCGGTAGACGAGTATTGGGCTGGGCTCCCAGGATGATCAGCAAGGTCCATCCTTGAGTGGCAGTGGTTAAGGAGATCACCCAGGTAATCACGTGGATGCGCAGCGATGCATTCCCTAATTGAACGTCCTGATACGCTCCCCGTGCCTCTGGGGGAATGCGTATACCTCGATTTTCTAATTCCTCTTCCATCGATCGCAGTGCAGAAGCCTGGGCAAAGGCAGGCATCAGTACCCAGGCTAGTTCCTGAGCAATCGTATCAAGGCGATCGTGAAACCACAGACCAACATTGATCAGAGGTTGAGTTTGTTCTGCCTTGGGAGCAAGGCTTGCACTCCTCCCTACCGCTGCTCCTGATTGCACTCGATACAGCCAGTCCGCCAACTCAGGGAAAGTTAGTATCGTAGCGCCTTCTTCCCATGTTAGAAGCTGACTCAGTGAACATTGAGGTGATTGCAATTGAGGCAGCAGGTTGGTTAGTTTTTTCTGCACTTCAGCGATGGGGAGCAATGCAGGAGAAGCCGTTAGTCGGGGAAGTGCCTGTGGTTCTAGACACCGCAAATCCAACAGTAGTTCCGTCTCATCAGGATTAAACCAGCTTACTGGCAGCGTATAAGTCCAGTTTGATGATGCTTGCAATGCGTGAGACCGTTGCAGCTCAGCGACTTGATCACTACGGAGATAGCCATACACTTGCACCTGCATCTCTTCTTCCAACACCTGCATCAATACATAAAGGTGAGGCGCAAATTGGGGAACATCCATCACGGCTCTAGGAAAGCTAACGAGAGCATCCGTCACGCTGCCGATGGTCATTAAACAGAGACTGAATGCTCCCACTTGCAAGTTACAAACCGCTTCAATCAAATTGGCATATTGCGGTTGAAGAATAGAACAATGGGTGTCAGTGACATCCAGATCCGGTGCTCGTTCTGCCAACCACTCTTGAAAGCCGATAAGCGCCAGGGCTTGGAGGTAGACCGGCCATTGCTTCATCGGAGCGTGCACCGTTTGGCTGATCTGTACCGCCTGTTCAACCTGCTCAGGAGTCAGCTCGGTGTTGTCCAGCACCAGGAATTCCCAGTCGAGCGGGTCAGTAGAGTGGGTGGGTGGGTTAATCATGGGGCACCGATCCGTGTATCTAGGTGATGGCAAAGTCTTCGGGAAAACAGGCTGGGCAAGGGACTGTGTTTGGCAACAGCGGCTTCTCTTTCCGCTTCTTTGATCACATTAGATACTTGTTCTTCCAGTGCAGCTTCCACTCGATGATTCAAATCACGGAGACGACTGGGGTCTGCGAAATCTCTGGCTTTGTTAAGAACGGACTCGCCTAATAGGGTTAACAAACGCTGCCGAATATCGGCACGTAAGTCTTTTAGTTTGATTAAACGGGTTACCTGATACTGCGCCTCTAAGTTCAACGCAGCAGCAATTTCACTCATGGATCGACCCTGGCAGTGAAAGAGCTGCAAAGCCTTGAGAAACTGCTGCACTTTTTGCTGACCTTTGCGTTGCAGATAAGCGAGGCGATCGCTGGTCACCTGCTCGATCGATCCATCTAGACAGCGGAGAAATTGTTCACGATAAAACGTGATGAACTCAGTTTGATCCTCTTGATCAACCACTTCCTCAGGTGCCTGCAACTCTACTTTGAGGTGCTCTAAGGACTCCATTGGTACTGTGCCACCTCGAACCTGAATCCGGTAGTGACGCAGTTGGGTAGCGATGGTTTGGAGCCTGCTCATAATACGTTCGTTCGATTGGTTTGAGCCAGTGTGCTCGTACAGGTGCTGAGCAATGCGAGTGAGTTGATCCGGTGTGGGTGGTAAACACTCTTTTTTCCCTTTCAAAGCTCCAGTTGCTCGCGATCGCAGGCGATCGTCCCGGTAAACATCGTGATAAGACTGCAAGAGGTGAGAGGCCCGCTCACTCTCATCAGAGGTCAAGGAGTGAAATTCAGACAAAATCCGCTGAAGTTGGTCGGGTTTCGTGTCGTTCAAAATCGCCCAATCACTGGCGAGATAAACGCCGTGCTGTAGCAGAAAACGATGAAGCTCCCGATGCTGCCTTACTTGCCGTGCCACCCAGGTGCTTAACCCCGCTCGCTCTGGATCAAAGGTTTGCAAAATCTCACAGGCCAGAGATTGGTAAGGGTGAGAAGGGCGTTTCTGGGATCGGGCTTGACCGTCATCATTCAAAACCAGGGGGAACAAGTCATAGCGAGTAAAGCCGTGATGAGCGCTAAACTTTGCCTCCAGTCGCACACAGACCTGCTCGATTTCATGAGAAATAAAGCATCGCAGGCACCACTCTGCTAAATCACGAGTTTTGCTAGAATGCTCAATCACTGCCTGATGGATCAGGCTTTGAGAGTCAAGACGGAATGAGCTGGGGCTCTGTTTAACCGTATCTGGTTGCTGCAGTAGCTTGAGGAGTTCCTTCTGAAGCAACGCGTCAGGCACGTCAGCTTGAGACATGAAATTTGCGAATTGCTGGTGCAAGAATGCTTGGGCGATCGCATTCTCCTCCGCTTTACGCCGACCGGCTGCATCAATTCGTATCAGTCGCCAGTATCTCGATGCCGAACCCATGATGTTCTTACCTGTTCTGGATGAACCGAGTCAAGACATTAATTACTTCACCTCCTTTTCATTGTGTTCGGAAGAGTTCTGCTTTTTTAACTCTTGCAATCCTTCTTGATTCTGAAGGGAGCAGACCTATGCAACATTGGTCTGTTTTGAGAAACGGTTGCTAGACCATTGCTATCTGCATACGTCCTTTGTGCCCAGAAACAGATCACAGTGAACGGACAATCATGCACTGAACCATCCTCAAAAGCCTTTAGACTTTTGAGGATTTTTTTAGCTATAGCTACAGCCAATAGTGTTAGGACACCGCCTCTTTGAGCACGGACTCCATCGCCTGACGCAGAGAAGGCGCTTGAGCGAAGCGCTTGCGAATGCGACTTTTGAGCCAAGCGCAACACTTTTCAATCCGGTTGAGATCGGGCGAATAGGGCGGCAAGTATAAGAGGCGGCAACCGGCCGCTGCAATCAAAGCGGCGATGCGTCCGCCGTGATGAAAGGTGGCATTATCGGCAATCACGACCTGTCGGGGTTGGAGGTCAGGAATGAGGCAGGTTTCCAGCCAAGTCTCAAAGACCACTCGGTTGCAAGCACCTTCGACCGTAAACGGAGCCAGGAGCCGCTGTTCACAGTAGGCGGCAATCATGTTGACGCGACCACTGCGGCGTCCTGCTTTGAGGGTTGCCAAACGCTGACCCCGTGGACTCCAGCCATAGCCATAGTCGTCGCGTTCGTCCATGCCCGATTCATCAATGTACACCCGTTGTGCCGGGGGAATCGTGGCCAGTTGGTCTAAAAACGCGGCTCGTTTGGTTTCGTCGCGCTCGCGATAGCCGTAAGTCTTTTTTTTCGCGTCCACCCGATGCGTTGCAAGGCACGACTCATGCTGCGAGTGCTGATCTCGCCCGCCCACAAAGTGGCCATCTCTGCTTGCGTTCGATCCGCGTGCGTTTGGGCAAACGCCGTAAACGCCTGCCAATCAGTAATTTTGTTGACCGTGCGCTGAGGGCGATTGGATTTAGCTTGGTAATCACCAGTGGCGGCTTGCCGCTTCAACCACAAGTCAATCGTGTTGCGACTCAGTTGAAAGATTTGGGCCGCTTCGCTTTTGCGCATGCCATCCAACTGGATCGCGTTGATAACTTTTTGCCGCAAGTCGTAACTGTATGCTTTGCCCATCTTCTTCTGCCTCATTCGGTCGTCAGTCTCCCCTGAGTCTATGTCCTAACAGTCTCGTGCTATAACAAATCTTCTTTTGCATAGGTTCTCTGACCTCAGAATCATGTCTGCTTGAGCAGGTAAGTAGACGGTACTAAAGCCTCTCTACTGTAAATGTATTGGCTCTACCACCTTAATAGATTCCACCTGAGCAAAATTACTCAACTGACCTATGCTAGCCCTCCAAATGAGTCCGCTTGAAGTACTAGAACGCTCTGATCAATCTGCCAAACTAGAGCGCTCGAATCAATCTGCTAAAACTGATCCTGTGCTGTTTCAGGGAGTTTTGGAAAGTCTAATCGATGGTGTTTTGATTTTGACCCACCACGGTGAGTGGGTACACAGTAACTATGCTGCCCACGAAATCTGCCAGCAACTGAACCAGGGACAGCCATCAATCAGGGCAGTACCGCAACCGATTTGGCGAGTCTGCCAGTCATTAATAGAAAGCCGTGATCTTTTTCCGGATCATCCATTTATTATTGAGTCAGAGATTTTTCTCAGCCGCTTGTCCAGAATTCGCATTCGAGCGAGATGGCTAGAACTGGGAGATGTGCAGTCTCCTTATCTGTTAGTGATCCTGGAAGATTGCTACCAGTCCTTACAGCGTCAGTCGATCGCTGAAGCCCAGCAATACAATTTAACACCTCGACAAACAGAGGTCTGGCTTTTACGTCAGGCTGGCTATAGTTACCAGGAAATGGCCTCAGAACTATGGATCTCAAAGGACACGGTGAAAAAGCATCTGAAAGCAATCTACGCCAAACGGCGAGAGGTACTGGAGTGGGATGAGTGAAATGCAACAGTACCCTCAAGGGTACTGTCAAGTCTTGTGAAAGACATCAAGATATAAGCTGATGCAGTAGTTGATACAGCATGCTTTGTTTGCTTGTAAAACCCGATTCGGAAGAAACCTGGCTAGTTTAAGCAATTGCTGACAACAAAACACCATAATCTATGAAAGGGGAATTCTAATGGCTTATCTGACTCTTGTCAGCATCACATACCAGTGCCAAGAATGTGGCGAGAATGACTTGGTGGATCTTCATATCCATTTTGATGGTGAACTAATGGCTAAAGTTCAGGTTCACTGCAATGGGCAGGAAGAGTTTATAATCGATCCGTTGACGCAAACTCGTCCTAGAAAACAGTTTAATTCAAACATGGATCAACCCATTACGGTGCTCATTAATGGCGAATCTGCATACCTGTGTACTAATGGATATGTCAGGGCAGTTGATTATACATTAGAAGAGGCAACTGGCAATGTTTCCACATGCTACGCCTGCAACCTTTGTATCCGTTATAGAGTAGATACTGATCTTTTACAGTTGGTGGCCGATTACAGTCTCGAAGTTGTGACGATAACGAGTCTTACCGTGAGAAGTTTAGTACGGCTTATCTTGGCATGGCCCAAACGCTTTTTCTCTCGTGAAAAAGACTCTACCAATTCACTCAATTAATGTCATACGCAGGCAAGACAAGTAAGATGCTTTAAGGGTACTCAGGCAATGAAAAATTTAAGAAAACAACTTTTTCTTGTTGGCATTGCCTTTAGTTACCTGGCAACCTTGAGTCCTGCAAAGTCTCAAATTATCCCTGACAACACTTTACCCGTAAACTCTCTGCCATCTAGAGCAGTAAACTGTCCTGGCACCTGCATTTTGGGTGGTACTCGGAGTGGGACTATTAACCTCTTTCATAGTTTTTCTGATTTTAGTATTGTTGAAGGGGCAACAGTCACCTTTTTTGATCCCGGTGTTGTTAATATCATCACCCGTGTCACAGGAAGCAGGCGGTCCGATATTTTAGGTACGCTCCGCACCTCTACAGGTAGCACGGCTAATTTGTTCTTCTTAAATCCTAACGGGATCACTTTTGGTCCTAAGGCCAGATTAGTCCTAGGTGGATCGTTTGTCGCTACAACTGCTAATGCATTTGAATTTGAGAAGCAAGGTTTTTTTGGCAGTATAAACACGAGCAGTAATCCATCACTTCTGACGATAAATCCCTCTGCACTGTTGTATAACCAAATTTCCAGATCAATCGTCAATCAATCTCAAATTCGTCCAAGTCCTGGCCTCCCTCCTCTCGGTCTTCAAGTATCTAGTGGTAAGAGCTTACTCTTGGTAGGTGGTGATGTAACATTAGACGGTGGTTTTATAAGTACATCTGGTGGGCGCGTTGAGTTGGCAGGGGTCAGGGATCAAGGAAGGCTGGAACTAAATATTAGTGGCAATAATCTTAGTCTGATTTCTGTGGATACTACTAAGCTCGCAGATATATTGCTTAAAAATGGGTCTGAGATTGATGTGTCTCGTAATGGTGACGCAGGCATTGTTGTAATCAAAGGGAACACTATTTCTCTAGATAATAGTCGCATCGTAAACGGCACTTTTAATAAGGGGAAAGGCGATGGACGGATAGATATAGAAGCCAATAAGGATATCATTCTCAATCATAGTCAAATTCAAAGCATTACCCGTGATGAAGGTGGAAATGCTGCCTCGATAGTTGTAAGCGCAGATAATAGTATTCAACTCCAGAAGAACAGTGAAATCACTAGTGTTAGCGATGAAATTCGGAAACCTACCCAAGGGAACAGTGGCAGCATCCAGATCGCCACTGGTTCTCTTTTATTAAGAGACAACTCAACGGTAGGAGTGGAAACACGATCAGAAGGAGATGCTGGTCGAATTTCCATACAAGCTACTCATGTGTCCTTAGAGAAGGATAGTAAAATTCTTAGCTTTTCTGGTAAAAAAGCACCAGGGGTCATTCCTAACGCAGGTGACATTGATATTCGTGTAAATGGGGCACTCACGTTCGCTGATACCTCTCGTATTAATGCTCGAACATTTGGCAAAGCATCTGCCGGAAACGTGACGATTGTCACAGATAGCCTCACCGTAACTGGGCCTAACAGTGGGTTGTTTACCAACGCCGAACTAGGCTCTTCCGGCGATGGTGGCAACATCACCATCACTGCCAACCGTTTTGAAGCGACCAATGGCGGTCAACTTAATGCGACGACATCTGGCAGTGGAAAGGCTGGAGATATTACAACTCATGTCACAGGTACACTAACCCTAACCGGAGCGAACAGCGGGTTATTTGCCAAAACCGAGAAAGATTCATCTGGGACTGGTGGCAACATCATCCTAGAGGCTAACCGCTTTGAAGCGGCTAATGGTGGACAACTTAGCGCGACGACTTCTGGTAGCAAAAAGGCCGGAGATATTACTGCCAATGTTACAGATAGCCTCACCTTGACCGGAGCGAACAGCGGGTTATTTGTCAAAACCGAGAAAGATTCATCTGGGACTGGTGGCAATATCACTGTAACTGCCAACCGTTTTGAAGCGACCAATGGTGGGCAACTTAACGCGACGACCGATGGTAGTGGAAACGCTGGAGGTATTACCACTACTGTCAAAGATCGCCTCACCCTTACCGGCACTAACAGCAGGATCTCTAGTAGCACGAGCAGTGCTGGAGATGCAAAAAACATTACAGTGACGGCTCCGACGCTCATCGTGAAGGATGGAGCGCAAATTTCAGCGGCTACAAGTGATCGAGGCGCAGGGGGTAGCATCACCGTAAATGCCGATCGCCTTGAAGCAACCAATGGTGGCCAACTTAACACAACGACTTCTAGTAGTGGACAGGCTGGCAATATTACAGCGAATGTTATACATAGTGTCACCTTAACCGGCGCTAACAGTGGTTTATTTGCGAGCACAACGGAGCGTTCAACTGGAGATGGTGGCAATATCACGATCGACCCAAGGGTTGTTCTCATTCAAGATGGCGCAAAAGTTGCAGTTAATAGTGATGGCGATGGGCGGGGTGGCGATATTAGAATTCAGGCAGGGAAGCTGATTCTGCGCGATCGTGGTTCGATTACGGCTGCCACGGCTAGTGGCGAGGGTGGAGACATTGCATTGAATGTGCAAGATCTATTACTCCTGCGTCAAGGCAGCGAAATATCATCTAAGGCTAGTAATGCGGGTAACGGTGGTAATGTTCTTATCAACAATCTGCCCGGATACAAAGGATTTGTTGTAGCCGTTCCCTCCGAAAACAGTGACATACGAGCCGATGCCTTTTTAGGCAATGGGGGCAATATTACAATTAACTCCAATGGTGTTTATGGCTTTCTGCCAAAACAGCAAGGTCGGTTGGACACGCCTTTCAGCGACATTAATGCCAGTTCTGCACTTGGCATCAATGGTACTGTTACGATTAGCACTCTGGAAATTGATCCCAGTCGGGGGCTTGCCGTAATACCTGTCGATTTAGTTGACCCATCTGGGCTCATTTCTCAGCAGTGTGCGCCCAGTGGCAAGCAGGCGAGTAGTTCCTTTGTTGCGACTGGACAAGGAGGCTTGCCGCCCAACCCTACTGGAGTATTGGGTGGTGAGACCGTGATTATTCGCTTAGCAACATTAGAAGACCATCAGACAGGACAACCCACTAGCATGCAGGCTATCCCTGTAGCAACCAAACCTGTACACGCGATCGTAGAAGCACAAGGATGGGTAACGAGGTCAGACGGTGTGGTGACGCTTGTGGCAGAAGCACCCGCTACCACCCCCAAGTCCCTTTGGGTAAGGGTTCCTTCCTGTCAGCACTAGCACTCTTACAGCGGTTCTCGATCAAGTAAGTCACAGTCTTGCTCGAATGGGTGTGGGGTGTAGGGTATCGGGTGTGGTGAATGCAAATGAAAAAGGCTGTATGTCATGCGCGAGGAAAAGTAGAGATATTGGGGAGAATTCGGCAGTTAATCGTTCGGCTTAACATCATTGCCTCTCCATCAAGAAATTTGTGAGACTGCTGCGCTACCTGCCTCTTGTTACAGATTTATGTGCTGGGAGATAGGGTTAGGATCGATCGTGCTTGTGTCATTTATAAGCAGGATGATCAAATTGACATTCACGCTTCGGCAGTCCAGCGCCATTCCTTATTGCATTAAGGATGGCGCGGTAGAAGTTTTACTTATCCCTTGTATCTTGAGGGTGGAGAGATAGACCGATTGCCCTTAGATGCTTGACATCGTGCAGAAGCTAGGGTCATCT
>NZ_PVWK01000070.1 GCF_003003795.1 Stenomitos frigidus ULC18
CGTCATTCAATTGAAGGCAAGGGAATCCTTCTCAACTTTACCCCCTTGTGACCCGTCAACAATTAATTGACAGACCACTAGCCCTGTATCGAACCTGTGAAACAACCCAACGAGGCTTTTGTCCGGTTTGTGGTAGTGGCATCTGTGCCTTAGATGATGGTTCAGAGTACGTATCTATTACGGTGGGAACTCTGGATGAGCCAAATCTGATTGTGCCTGAGTCACAAAGTTTTCCAGAATCCGCACCCTCTTGGTTAAAAGTAGAGTCGATCGCTCCTGAAAAATAGAGGCTAAAGCTCACAAAACAGTTTAGATATTGCACCTGATAAGGCGTCTTTCAACTGTGCGCCAGGGGCGATCGCCGCCTAACTTCACCGTTAGCCCGCTGCATTGCCTTCACCAATCGCGCCAGAGCGGATTTCAACTGTACCAGGGGCGATCACGCAAGCCATCTTGCTATGAGAGCAGATCAGACATGGCACAATAAGTAAAACCTAACTGCCTGAGGAAATCTTACTTAGATGAATCACGCTAATCTGAGAGCCAAGGTCTGGGAAGAAATTGAGCACATTCCAGACAATAAAATCCTTGAACTGTACCAACTGGTACATGGCTTTCGGGTAAGTGCAGAACCCACTGCTGCTAATCCGATGTCCTTCGCAGGCTGTTGGAGCGATCTGCCTGAAGGTATCTACAGCGATCTCCTCAACGACGTCCACGATCGACGCCAGCAAGCTTTTTCAGAGAGACGAGATCGTGAAAGCAACTCTGATTGACACTGATATTCTGTCTCTGTTCTTTCGGGGGAATACTGCTGTCGTTTCTCAGTTCCAGACCTATCTCAAGGAACATCCTCGCATCCAAATCAGCATCATTACTTACTACTAAATTCTTAGCGGTTTAAAACACCGCGATGCCCAGCGGCAACTATCTCAGTTTTTGGCGTTTACGGCTCAAAGCAGCATTCTGCCCTTAACGACTGAATCCGTTCATCAGTCTGCTAACCTTTACGCTACACTTCGTCAGCGCGGTACACCAGTAGATGATATTGATCTGCTGATTGCTGGCATTGCCATTGCAAATAATCTTGTTCTCATCACTCATAATCAGCGCCACTTTAGCCGTATGAAAGGGCTGGAATGGCAGGATTGGAGTGCTCCATAGCGTTGTCTCTTCTGGTTGAATGCGACGACACATATCATTTATCACGTATCACGATAAAACTCAGCACCAGATGCTTTAGCCTTCCCGCATTGCCTTCACCAAACGAGCCAGAGCCGATTTCAACTGTACTCCAGGGTCGATCGCCTGCCAACCAGTTGAGGTTTTCTGCCGCAGTTCAAAATGCAAGTGTGGTCCTGTCGATAGACCAGTGCTGCCGACTCGCCCAATCACAGTACCTTTTTCGACCCACTGCCCCGGCTTGACAAAAACCTGTGAAAGGTGGCCGTACAGCGTTTCTCGCGTGTCCTCTTGATGGGACAGAATGATAGCGAGCCCATAACCGCCAAGCCAGTCGGAAAGCGCCACCTTACCATCGGCCGCTGCTAAAACAGGTGTACCCATTGGCGCACCAAGGTCAGTACCGTTATGAAAGCGTCGATCGCCCCTGATCGGATGCACTCGCCAACCAAAGCCTGATGTAATGGGTGCAGGCACGGCTAAAGGAAAGATGAAGCTCAGCCCTTTCCATAGTTCGGCCGGATTGAAACCGCTGCCTGTTTCATAGGCTCCCGTCCAATTTTGCCCGTTGAAGTTAAGGGTACTATCGTCTACGACTATGCCAATGCCACCAATCCCACGACCAAGGCCGTTAAGCGCGTAGTGAACGTACTGCGGTTCACGTGGCGTCACGTAGCTATACGACGGGCTGGACGGTGGGGGCGTAAATTGCAGCACGGATGGGAGTGAGCGGCCTGGAACCGTGGTCGGCACCCAGGCTTTAACCTTCTCAGCTAATAACTTTGGTGCTTTTGGCAGTGGTTTCTGACGCGCTAGTGTAGCCTTTGTCGGTCGTTGTTTGGTCTCGATCGCCTCAATTTGAGCCAGCAGCGCTACCTGATTTTCAGGAGGCAGCATTGCATCATGAGCCATTTGACGCGCCTGGGCAAACTGTCCTTCTTGAGCCACCGCGATCGCCAGCGCTTCAAGATTTGCCCGTAACTTTGCCTCTTTCAGCGTTTTCTCTTTAGCAACAATCTCTGCCAGCCGTTGCTTCAACACCAATCTCTGGTTGATCGTGGCTTGCTGAGTTGCCGTAACCGCAGCAACGTCAGCAACCGGGTCATTTTTGGTAGTAGGCTGAACACTTTTTGCTACAGGCGTGTTCGCTGGCGTTTCAGTCTTGGTGTCAGTGCTGATGCTTTTTGCTCCTGTGGACTGAGCCGTCGTGGCACTGCGTTTTGACTGAGAAAAAGAAGGCCAGAGCGATTCAGGGGCACTGATAACAGGCTTGATTACAGGGACAGCCCTTTGCTGTGGTGCGACCAGTGCAGCCTGGGGTGGGTTGACATTGGCAGGTGCAACAGGCTTGGCAGCTTGTTCTGCTAACGTCTGGGCGATCGCATCCAGCATTTTAGAAAGTCCCTGGCTAATGGTCTGCCCATTTCTTTCTTAGCAGTAGCCAATCAATCAGGATAGTTCCCCCTTTGGTGGGATTTCTTTGATTTCAGTGTTGATACTGTAAGGCGACTGTGTTGTTTTCATGAACTTTGCCTGATTACGGCAGTATGATTCCGTAGTGCATCCAAATTGCCTGCAACGTGTCCCTCCTGCAGAGACGCAAGGCCATGCATCCAGCCTTGCATCCTTAAGTGAGACGGCTAAAGAATGGGTAATTTACTAGCTGGAAAGCGCTTGAGCGCGATCAAATCGTTACGTCTGGGTACACTGAGCCCATCTAAGCCGTTGGAGCGCGTGCAAATGTTGAGTCAGCTAGAGAAATTAAGCCTGGACACAGATGGTCGCTATGCCAGCGATGAAGAACTGCAATTTGTCGGTGACTACATGCAGTCGTTTAGCCTGCGAGTGCAAACGTATCAAAAACTTCAGTCAGCGGAAGCGGCGATCGTGCAGCAAGTAGAGGCAAAGATGCGATCGCTCGATCCCAGTCTTTTTAACAGTGGCAATGATGATGTGAGTGCTAAATGGAAGCGCGATACCGTTCGAGTTTTGCGCTACTCTGCCGTCGCCATGCTCATGAATGACCCTGAGACTCTGCGCGAACGCTTTCTCTTTTGGTTTCAAACGATCATGAAAGCCTTTGGCGCTCAGAAAAGCTGTAATGCTACGTATGTAGCCATGCAAGAAGTGGTCCAACAGCATTTGACACCCATTCAAGCCAGCCTGTTCTGTCCGATTCTGGAGATTAATCGGCAGACGCTAGGAAAAGCGTGAACAGTTAGCGATATCCCGCGGCTTGCAGGGCGAATAATTGGGCGTAGCGTCCGCTCGATCGCAGCAGTTCATCGTGTGTGCCCTGCTCAACGACCTTACCAGCCTGAAGCACCATAATTTGGTCTGCCATTCGCACAGTGGAGAACCGGTGAGAGATCAGAATCGCCATCTGCTGCTTCGTCATCGCGCGAAAGTGGTCGAAAATGCGCACTTCGGCTTCGGCATCCATCGCTGACGTCGGTTCATCCAACACCAGAATGTCGGCTTTTGTGCGCATAAAGGCGCGGGAGAGCGCTATTTTTTGCCACTGACCGCCCGATAGCTCCCGTCCGCTTTTGAACCATCGCCCCAGTTGGGTGTGATAGCTGTCGGGGAGCGCCTCAATGAAGGGTTGCGCTGTGCCTTTTTCGGCAGCATCCTGCCAGCGGGGCTCATCTTCCATAAACGCCACATCACCCGCGCCAATATTCTCACCAACCGTAAATTGGTAGCGCACAAAGTTTTGAAAAATGACGCCAATGCGCTGCTGAAGCGCATCCTGATCCCATTCGCGCACGTCCAAGCCATCGAGCACAACACGCCCACTGTCAGGGGTGTAAAGGCGTGTCAGTAGTTTGATCAGAGTTGTTTTACCCGAACCGTTTTCGCCAACGATCGCCAGTTTCTGACCTGGTTTCAAATGCAGCGAGACGTCTTTCAACGCTGGTTCAGTGCTGCCGGGATAGCAAAAGCTGACCTTTTCAAAGCGCAGTCCATCACCCGGTAAAAGCCCTCGCGTAGCATGCCCGATCGGTTTGGTAATGGGTTGTTCTAAATACTCATAGAGATTCGATAGGTAAAGGCTGTCTTCGTACATCCCGCCGATCGCGCTCAGCACAGAAGCAAACGTTGACTGCCCCTGACGAAACACGACCAGATACATCGTGAGGTCGCCGAGCGAGATTGCTCCAGCGATCGCTTCCCACACAATCCATACATAGGCAGCATAGAAGGCAAGGGTACTCAATAGTCCCAAAAAATAACTCCATAAGCCGCGCCGAATCGTCAAATCCCGGTCTTCGCCATAGAGATGACGGAAGATGTCACGATAGCGGCGGAGCAGCATCGGGCCGAGCTGATACAGCTTGACTTCCATCGCAGCGGTGTCGTTAGAAAGCAGCCATTCCAAATAGTTCTGCTGCCGAGTCTCCGGGGCACGCCAGCGAAACAATCGGAAGGCTTCTCCGGCAAAGCGCGTCTCGGCAATAAAGGCAGGAACCGCTGCCACCATCAGCACCAGGACAGCCCAGGGAGAAAAATGCAGCAGTAAACCTCCGTAGGTAATGAGCGAAAGGGTGTCCTGCACTAGGCTAAAGGTGCGTCCGACCAAACTCAGTGGGCGACTGGAGGCTTCTCGCCGTGCCCGCGCCATCTTGTCATAAAATTCCGAATCCTCGAAGTGCGAAATATTGAGGGTCAGTGCTTTCTCTAAAATCAGCACGTTGACTTTGTGCCCTAGCAGCGCCCGCAGCAAGGATTGACACAGTGCTAAACCCTGCTTGCAACCTGCCTGTAGTGCGATCAGTCCTGCTTCAATGCCTAAATACGTCAGTGTGTGCCAGCGATCGCTCGCCAAGCCCGATCGCGCCGCCAGCACAACGCCATCCACAATGAGCTTGCCCACATAGGCGATCGCACCCGGCAGCAGACCCGCTACCAGCGTTAGCACCATTAAAGCAATGGTCAGCGCGCGGTTCGTCGTCCACACTAACGCGATCGCGCGTCCGCAATATTGATACATCGACAGCGACTGCCGCAAACTCTGCCAGCGCTGCCTCAGTCGGTTTCGTTGGGAATTCCTCATATTCCTACGATAGCGGAGGAGTGGAGTGGGGAGTGGGGAGTGGGGTGTGAGAGGGTGGGAGATTGGGAGGGTGGGGAGTGGGAGGGCTAAACTCAAAACTCTTCATCCCTCATCCTTTCTAAAACCGTGTTTGCACAATCTCAGCAAAAGCCTCACGGTTGTCCTTAAGATTTCTGGGAATGCCCTGCGGATAGGTCTGAGTAATCAGCGTCTGGAGCCGTTTGACGCGGTTATCGGGGCTGGGATGGGTGCTGAAGAAAGCAGGCGGCTTTCCATCCCGGCGAAAGGCGTCGAGGCGTTGCATCAGTTGCACAATGCCCTGTGGGTCGTAGCCTGCTTCAGTCATAAAGCGCAACCCCAGTCGATCGCTTTCTAATTCATCATTGCGTTCGTAGCGCAGACTAACCAGTTGATTTACTGCCTGTGCTATGACGGTAGCCTGATCAGTAGTCACATCAGTCGTAGCTGTTGCATTAACAGCCGTCAGCAACGGTTGAATGAACGCCTGCTTAGTCAAATGTTCGGCGCCGTGACGCGCGACCACATGTCCCACTTCATGACTCAAAATCGCAGCCAGTTGCGCTTCTGAGGTCAGCCGTTTGAGCAAGGCGATCGTCAAAAAGACTTGTCCACCAGGCAGGGCAAAAGCATTCACCGTACGAGCATCACTGAGCAGATGAAATTCAAAGGGGTAGGGAGATTTGGACGCGATCGATCTGGCTACTACCTGCTTACCGACCTGATCGATATACTGCTGCAACAGCTTGTCTGGATAGAAGCCACCATACTGAATCGTCATCAGCTGTCGCGCCTGTAACCCCAGTGTGATCTCCTGCTGTGGCGAGAGTTGCACCTGCTGCTTTTCACCCGTGATGGGGTTTTTATCTGTGTTATTGCAGTAGCTCACCAAGCCAAGCAGAATGAGGAGGAGGGCAATACCCAACCGAACCAATGACTTCACGGTCGTAGCCTCTAGTGACGCAAATCAAAGCATCTGTCTAAAGAATAGCGGAGTCGTGTGGGTTGGTTGCATGAGTAACCAGGCTTGAAGAGGTTCAGGGCAGAGGGCAGAGGGCAGAAAAAGTTTTGAGTTTTGAGTTTTGAGTTGTGAGTTTTTGGAAAGTGGTAGGGGGCAGGGTCGGTAGAAGCAGAGGAGGCTAGAAACTGACGGCTGATAGCTTCCGACTGACGGCTAAAGGCTATGGCTTGCTGCTGCGAAGTAGTAGGCTGATAGCTGATAGCTGATGGCTAAACCTTATCCTCCAACGATGTACTCATGATTTCTTCAGTGGTATCAGCGGCATGGCTCCACGATCATCTTGACGATCCGCAGGTGGCGATCGCAGACTGCCGTTTCTCTCTGATGCAGCCGACGTTAGGGCAAGAGCAATACCAGGCAGGCCACATTCCAGGAGCCGTTTACCTGGACTTAAACCAGAATCTATCCAGCCCCATAGGCAAGCACGGAGGGCGACATCCGCTGCCAGATGTTGCCCAACTGGCGAGCCGTCTGTCGACCATGGGAGTTCATTCGTCACCAGAACCGACGCTGGTCGTTGCCTATGATGACTCACGTCTAGCCTTTGCATCACGGTTGTGGTGGCTTCTGCGGTATTTGGGGCACGATCGCGTTGCTGTGCTGGATGGTGGTTTCGCAGGCTGGAACACTGCTGGCTACCCTGTCACGCAGGCTGTTCCCCCACCCAAAGCGGGAACCTTTGTGCCGCGACCGAACCCTGATCAAGTCGTAAACATTGAAGCGGTGAAAGCACGAAACGGTTCGTCTGGAGTCGTTTTAGTTGACTCACGCGAACCAGAACGCTACCGAGGTGAACACGAACCGATTGACCCGATCGCAGGGCATATTCCCGGAGCCGTCAATTATCCTTGGCAAGAAGTTACGGATGCAAACGGCTATGCGCTCCCATTAGCAGCACAACGTGAACGATGGGAAACAGTGCAGTCGGCTGAAGAAATCCTGGTGTACTGTGGCTCCGGCGTGACTGCTTGCGCGAACTTGCTGTCTCTAGAACTGGCTGGCATCCAAACGGGCAAACTCTATGCCGGAAGCTGGAGCGACTGGTGTTCGTATGAGAAAGAGAAAGGCTAAAGGAGAAAGGATGAAGGATAAGTTTTGAGTTTTGAGTTAATTCTGACCGCTGACCGCTGACTCCTCTTGTTAGCTTTTAGCCTCATCCCTTATCTTTCGAGAGCATATCGATCGCGTCACCCAGTGCAGTCGTCAAGCCTTTGCGCGTTTGCGCGTGGCCGGTTTGTTCCGTTTTGAGTGCTTGAGCAAGGCGATCGCGCTCAGCTAATGCCGCAATCAGCGCTTCCTGGAGTTCGGCGATCGTTTGTAGCTTTGCAACCTCGGCTCGAATCGTCGCTACGTCAGTAGTTGCTGTGCCTTCAGTGGGCGCAGATCCTTTGAGTGCCTGTATTTCTTGCTTCAAGTCGGCGATCGTCTGACGCGTTAAGGCGGCTTCATTTCGCCGTTGCTGCGCTTCTGTTTCGTAAAGCCGCTGCCAATTCGCAGCACTAGCATACGCCTGCTCGCGCTCCTGTTGGGCATCGGCTAACTGCTGCCGCAACGTTTTAATCTCAGTCAACCACTGGCTTACGTCGTGGGTCATCAGCAACGACTCCTTATGCGATGGTAGAGAGTTTAACGGACTGAGAAGAGAAATTCTATAGCGAAAGGGGAGGGAGGAAAGGCTAAGGGATGAAGGATATAAGGATAAAAGTTTTAAGTTGCAAAGAGAGGAGTCGGGAATCAAGAGTCACAAATGAGCTTTGATAATCTTTAGAGCCCTTAGCCTTCAGCCTTCAGCCTTTAGCCTTTAGCCTTCAGCCTTCAGCCTTTCCTCTCCCCAACTCCTCATACGCATTCTCCACCAGCGATCGACCGCGTAGAAAACCGATGTTGGCACCAGGGCAAATGCTTTGCAGTGTCTCAGGGGTGAACTGGTCTAAAAGCATCTGAACGCTATTTAACTGTCTGCGCCAGTGAAAGGTTTTTGGCGTTTTGAGGGGTGACAGATTGCCTTGAGGGCTGGGTAACAAATGGCGACCAGAGAATAACACGCCGCCATAGTCGCTGTGATGCAGGCAGGAAGAACCAGGAGAGTGCCCAGGTGTCCACAGGGCATAGCTTTTAGGCGTCAATGTCAAGGTTTGTCCAAACGGTGTGACAGTTAGCCCTGGCAGCAGGTAGACCTCCTGCTCTTGCATTACAATCTGACAGCCCAAGGCTTGCTGGATCTGGCGAGCTTGGCCAATACCACCACGATGAGTCAGAAAGAGCGTATGGACGCCGCCTTGTGCTTGCAAGAAGTTTTGCGTTACGTCGTTCCAGGCAGGACAGTCCACTAGAATGTTGACCGCTTCTACAATAAGATAAGCAGTCCCACCTAATGTTTCCCGATTGGGTGGGAAGGCAAAAATGGCTGAGCGATCGCTCCCTTGGCGCAGCAACAATCGGGGCTGTTTAGGGGTAGAGACTGTTTGACTTGCAGACGGCTGAGGCAGACTGGGTGAAGCGGTAGGAGAAAAATCTGAAGACACTGGTTAATCAAGAGTAAACGAAACCGTGGTGGAAAAAGCTCGCGATCGAGCCAATTGATTTAGGAACCAGGTTTAGCAGTTTGCAGTTAAATGAAGTACACATCTAAGTCTGAGAACGTTTGCTGCTGCCTTTTGGACTCCTGAATCCTGACTTCTACTGTATTAACGTTTGTCGCATTTTACAGTAGTCTCGCTCGTTTGATGGGTAGCCATCGTTTGCTATGGCTGACAGTTAGCGCTTCCTTCTGTACAGAACTCCTTTAGGATTGCTATAGATACGGTCGCTTTTCTGTCTGCTGGCTTTTAAACTCAGACTATATGGTCATTTTTATGGTCATTTTTCAGGCAGTTCGTTCTTCCAGCCCGACGAGACTAGGCGCATGAATCCGTTAATTTTGCTGTTCCTACTGGGACTAATCACTTACTTTATCGTGCAACGTGTGGCTAGTGTCACTCGATCGCCCGTCTGGCTGCTATGGCTAGTGGCAATGGCTCCAGCGATCGTGTCGAGCGGTTGGGTCTTGGCAAAGGGGAAACCGATGCCCTCACAGACCATCCTTATTTTGTCGGGTGTTTGTTTACTGGTGTACTGGTTCTTGATTCAGCGGAATCGCATTGTGCCGCCTCCAGTTAATTCAGCTGCTGCCGAGGGGCAAGAGCAGCCCCCAGCCATGACAAAGGAGGCTGTAACGATTCCAAGTAGCCCCCGCCCGATCGACAAAGCAGAAGAAACGAGCCTGCAAAACTGCTTTCCCTGGTCAATTTACTATCTGCAAAATGTGGAATATCGTCCGCAAGCAGTGATTTGTCGTGGGCAGCTACGGAGCAAGCCAGAGGTCGCCTATCAAACGATTCAAGAGAATGTAGCGGAAGTCTTTGGTGATCGCTTCTATCTGGTCTTCCAAGAGGGTGCGAACCAAAAACCGTTTTTTGTGCTCGTGCCAAACCCACGCGCACAGGAGGGAACTGCTGATGCTTCGGTGCCTGCTGAGAAGCGACGCCGGGAGATCATCACTCGACCGTTTCTGGCGATCGGTCTCTTCATCGCTACCTTTTTTACGACGACGCTAGCCTGGCTGGATCTGGGGAAAAAAGCGGTACAGCTTTCCTCTGCAACACTGGTTACAGGTTTGCCCTATGCGCTGACGTTAATGACGATCTTGGGCATTCATGAACTGGGGCATTATCTCACCGCGCGCCGGTACAAAATCAAGGCAACCTTGCCTTACTTCATTCCGGTGATCCCGATTCCACTGTTTCCCTTTGGCACGTTTGGCGCGTTCATCCAAATTCGATCGCCTATTCCTCACCGCCGCGCCCTCTTTGATGTGGGCATTGCCGGTCCTATCGCCGGTTTTGCAGTTGCCCTGCCACTGCTTTTGTGGGGTTTAGCGCATTCAGAAGTGGTGCGACTGCCTGAGAAGCTAGAAGCCTTTAACTTTCAGGCACTCAATCCTAACTTTTCGCTGCTGTTAGCGCTGTTGAGTAAATTAACCCTCGGCAACGCGCTGACGACGGGTTATGGCCTTAACCTCCATCCGGTTGCTGTCGCTAGCTGCCTGGGGATCGTGGTGACAGCCTTTAATTTGATGCCTGTAGGACAATTGGATGGTGGTCATATCGTGCATGCGATGTTTGGGCAGCGTGCCGGAACCGCGATCGGGCAGATTGCTCGGTTGCTGCTGCTAGCGCTCTCCTTTGTCCAATCCCATCTGTTGGTCTGGGCCATCCTCCTCTTTCTAATGCCTGCTACCGACGAACCCGCGCTGAATGACGTGACGGAGTTAGACAACCGCCGCGATCTGTGGGGCATCTTAGCGCTGGGACTGCTGCTCATCATCATTCTGCCAATGCCGTCAGCGTTAGGGAAACTGCTGAATCTTTAGGAACCAACGAAGTGCGGTTCAGATGGGGCATAATGGTGAGGTTTTTAATGCTTGAGGCGACCGAGTTACTGTTGTTATCAATCGTTAGACTAAACTCAGTACCGCTTGGTTAATACCCAACTTCAGGGGAACCGGATTTCTTGAAAGACCTTATCGAGGCGGCGAGCGCCATACCTTGATCGGCTCTCCGAGGCGTATTGAGACCAAAACCATCATCCCCATTGCAGCAGATTTCAACCAGCCATGCGAACCCATTACTGTGGTCAACTCCGAGCCGAACACATTGGAGAAACAGTTAGCCTTTGTGGATGGGTCGATCGCCGTCGTGATCATGGCGGCGTCATTTTTATCGATCTGCGCGATCGCAGCGGTATTATCCAGGTCGTCAGCGATCCCGAACGTACCCCTGGCTCTTACCAGCAGGCAGGCGATTTGCGGAACGAATATGTTGTGCAAATTGCGGGTCGTGTGACCAAGCGGCCTGATGATTCATTGAATCTCCGGTTAGGCACAGGCGAAGTCGAAATCTACGCCGATCGCATTGAGATTTTGAATGCGGTACGGAAGCAACTCCCCTTTCAGGTCTCTACTGCCGAAACAGAAACGGTGCGTGAAGAGTTGCGCCTCAAGTATCGCTACCTCGATTTGCGACGTGAACGCATGAGCCAAAATCTGCAATTGCGCCATGCGTTGAACAAAACCATCCGTCGCTATCTAGAAGATACCGAAGGCTTCATTGAAGTTGAAACGCCGATTTTGACGCGATCGACCCCCGAAGGCGCGCGCGACTACCTCGTCCCCTCGCGGGTGAATGCGGGTGAATGGTATGCGCTGCCCCAATCGCCGCAGTTATTCAAACAATTGCTGATGGTGGCTGGCTGCGATCGCTACTACCAGATCGCCCGTTGTTTTCGAGATGAGGATTTGAGAGCCGATCGTCAGCCCGAATTCACTCAACTGGACATGGAAATGAGCTTCATGTCGCAAGAAGAGATTCTCAACCTGAATGAAGGCCTGGTCTGCCATCTCTTCAAAACCCTCAAAGGTATTGAAATTTCACAACCATTTCCCCGCTTAACCTATGCGGACGCGATGGATCGCTACGGTAGCGATAAGCCTGATACGCGCTACGGGCTGGAGTTAGTCAACGTCTCAGACATTGTGAAAGACTCCGGTTTCAAGGTCTTTGCCGATACGGTCGCCAAGGGTGGTGTCGTTAAAATCCTGCCCATTCCTGGCGGCAATGATCTGATCTCTAACGTCCGCATTAAGCCCGGTGGCGATTTGTTTAAGGAAGCGACTGAGGCAGGCGCAAGAGGCTTGGCATATATCCGCGTGCGGGACGATGGTGAGATTGATACGATCGGTGCCATCAAAGACAACCTCACTGATGCTCAGAAGCAGGAACTTTTGACTCGTACAGGCGCAAAAGCCGGACATCTACTATTGTTTGGAGCGGGCGATGCCGCAACCGTAAACAAAACGCTCGATCGCTTGCGTCAGGTGCTCGGTCGCGAGTTGAATTTGATTGATCCCGATAAAATCAATCTGCTGTGGGTCACAGACTTCCCCATGTTTGAGTGGAACGCGGATGAGAAGCGCTTAGAAGCACTCCACCATCCCTTCACCGCGCCCAATCTCGACGATCTCGACGATCTGAAAACCGCTCGCGCTCAAGCCTACGATCTGGTCTACAACGGGTTTGAAGTCGGTGGTGGCAGTGTGCGGATTCATCAGCCCGACGTTCAAGCACAGGTGTTTGAACTGATCGGTCTCTCGGAAGAAGAAGCCCAAAATAAGTTTGGCTTTTTGCTAGAAGCCTTTGAGTACGGCGCACCGCCCCACGGTGGCATTGCTTACGGACTCGATCGCTGGGCCATGTTGCTCACTGGCGAAGAATCGATTCGCGACGCGATCGCCTTCCCAAAAACACAGCAAGCTCGTTGTTTGCTCACAGGTGCGCCCTCCAGCGTCGATGGCAAGCAACTAAAGGAACTCCACGTTGCCTCCACGCACAAACCAAAGCCAGTAGTACCACAGAATTAACGGTGCGCTTCCTTTGATCCCAATGTCCTAAGCGTTGTGGCAACAGCTATATGTGCGCTTCGGCGGCATCTATGCGCTGGAACATTACTTGTATAGCACTACCCTTTTTTGAGTACCGCTCTTTGATGGTTGAGTGCCTCCTTACTTAAGAGTAAGAAGAAACGTTGAGGAACTTGTGAGGAAGAAACTAACTTTGTAAGAATGAACACACTTACAAAGCGGCAACGGTGGGTCACATTCTGAGCCATATCGTCATTACGCCGAAGCACTTTCAGTTTCAACAATGCCTTAATTCTTTTCTCAACTAAACCTTAGGGGCAACAAGGAGCAGCAACGTTGAGCCACTGGTATCAGCTCGAAGCAGCCCAAGTTGTAGCGGCGTTAGACACTAATGTAGCGACTGGATTGAGTCATCAGGAGGTTAGCCGTCGGCGATCGCAGCAGGGTAGCAATAAGCTGGTGGAATCTGCCCTCAAAAGCCCCTGGCTGATGCTGTGGGAGCAATTGACGGGTGCAACTATGCTGCTGCTGCTGGTCGCGGCGATCGTTTCAATGGCGTTGGGTGACTACAAGGATACGGCGGCCATTCTAGCCATTGTTGCCCTCAATGCGTTGATTGGAGTGAACCAGGAATATCGCGCGGGTAAAGCGATCGCTGCCCTCAAAAAGCTGGCAGTACCCACTGTTCGCGTCTGTCGTGACGGGCAATGGGAAGAAATTTCTGCCCATGAACTGGTATCGGGTGATTTAGTGAATCTGGTTGCAGGCAATTTGGTGCCTGCCGATTGTCGGTTGATTGAAAGCAACGCGCTACGAGTGCAGGAATCGACCTTTACAGGCGAATCGGAACCCGTTGAGAAAGTCGTTTATGGACTGACGCAGGGTGCGCTGGCATTGAGCGATCGCCGCAATATGCTCTATATGGGAACAGTCATTACCTACGGACGCGGGCACGCTATTGTGACCGAAACCGGGATGCAGACAGAACTGGGCAACATTGCGCGGTTAGTCCAGGAGGCAGACCAAGAACTGACGCCGCTACAGCATCGGCTGGAAAAGCTGGGACAAAAGCTAGTCATTGCCACTTTAGGCGTGGTGGTGGTGATTTTTGGGTTGGGCTTGCTGCGAGGTGAATCCCTGCAACTCATGTTCTTAACAGCCGTCAGTGTCGCTGTCGCTGTCGTACCGGAAGGGCTACCCGCTATCGTGACCATCGTGCTGGCGATCGGCTCCAAACGCATGTTGGAAAAACAGGCACTCATTCGCAAATTACCAGCCGTTGAAACCCTCGGCTCTGTCAGCGTGATTTGTGCCGATAAAACCGGAACGCTCACCGAAAACTGCATGACCGTCACTGTTTTAGAGGTCATCGGGCAGCGACTTAACCTGGAGCCTGCACAAAGAGCCATCCATCACGAACCCCTGGACGGAGCCATGAGTACCTTGGTGGCAGGTTGTGCGCTCTGCAATGATGCACTGTTGCTGTCCCATGCAACTCAGGCTCATCAGGCGCATGTTTTAGGTGACCCCACCGAAGCGGCGCTAGTAGTGGCGGCTGACCGTCTCGGCTTTGCGAAAGTCATGCTGGAACAATCGTTTCCACGGGTAGGGGAGATTCCCTTTGATGCCACCCGCAAGCGGATGACGACGATTCATCAGGTCATATCATCGCAGCTCAACGGGATGCAAACCATCTCGATCCCCCCACCCCTTCAGCTGAGCGATCACGTCGAACCACACACCACACACCACACACCCTACCTCGCCTTTACCAAAGGAGCGGTGGCTAACCTGCTAGAGGTCTCCAGCCACCTCTGGGTACAGGATCATGTGGAACCATTGCAGGATGAATGGCGCGATCGCATCCTGACCAGCAATAGTGACTTAGCCGCTACCGGAACAAGAGTGTTAGGCGTTGCCTGTGGCTGGTTAGAATCTGTGCCTGTGGGACAGGCTAGAGCGGTCGAACAAAATCTGATCTTTATTGGTCTGGTTGGTATGCTAGACCCCACCCGTGTAGAAGTGAAGCAGGCGGTCGAAACCTGCAAAGCAGCGGGCATTCGTCCCATTATGATTACGGGTGATCATCCGTTAATTGGTCGTCATATTGCCGAACAGTTAGGCATTCTCACGCACGATCGTGTCCTTACAGGAGCCGAACTGGATCAGTTAGCGCTAGAGACCTTTGCTGAAGAGGTACAAGCCGTCTCGGTTTATGCGCGCGTTTCGCCGGAGCAAAAACTCAAAATCATTCAAGCGTTGCAGGCGCATGGACAGATCGTGGCGATGACCGGAGATGGTATCAACGATGCACCCGCGTTGAGAAAAGCGGATATTGGTATTGCTATGGGGCGAAGTGGAACTGATGTTGCCAAAGAAGCCGCCGACATGGTGCTACTGGATGATAACTTTGCCACGCTCGTCGCAGCCGTCGCCGAAGGGCGTGTGCTCTATGACAATATCCGCAAGTTTATTAAATACAGCATTACAGGGAATGCCAGCGGCGTGTGGGTGATGCTGCTAGCGCCCTTTTTGGGGATGCCGTTGCCGCTTCTACCCATCCAAATCCTGTGGATTAATCTGTTGGCAGATGGGGTGCTGGCACTGGCACTGAGTGTGGAACCAGCTGAACGAAACACGATGCAGCGATCGCCCTACAGCCCCACGGAAAACGTGTTTAGTCGCGGTGTGGGCAGAGACATTGTGTGGGTCGGACTGGTGCTGGGACTCGTGATCGTGTGGATTGGTTACGAGTATTGGGCAGCGGGGCAGGCAAGCTGGCAAACGCTGATCTTTTCTGTCTTAGCGTTCAGTCGCATGAGTCTGGCGCTGGCGGTGCGCTCCGATCGCGACTCTCTCTTTCAGATTGGCATTTTCTCGAACAAACCACTTCTGGTCGCTGTCGTTCTCACCTTTTTGGCTCAGCTAGCAGTGGTTTATGTGCCTTCACTGCAGGAGTTGTTTCAAACCACAGCCCTCTCCTTCCAAGAGTTGATGGTTGGTCTGGCTGGAAGTATGACGGCGTTTTGGGCGATCGAGCTTCAGAAGCTGCTAGTCCGTCGTCGATCGTTCTGTAGACACTGTGGATAGTGAAGCCTGTCAAGCGAGAGGCGGCGGGAAGCAGAGCGTTGGGTCAAAG
>NZ_PVWK01000076.1 GCF_003003795.1 Stenomitos frigidus ULC18
AACGCAATCCAGAATTACCAAAATGGGATATCCTTATTCAACCTGCTAGCGGGTAAATTCATTCCTAGAAATCTCCTTACCACTAGCATCTATGCTTCTGTTTCCACTGGTTTGGTTGACCATCGTAGTTGACCAACCACCATCAGAACGAACAACATTAATGGTCATTGTTCCTCGATTAATGGGTAGCCCATTACCGAGAGTCATCCAATTTAAAGCTGCTCCTTGTCGAACGACGGTATTGCAAGCTGCTGACGGAATTTGAGCAGAACTAGGCAAAGCAAAGCTAAAAAGCACAGAAGAAGCTAAGAAAGCCGATCCAAGAAAAAGTTTTGGCATTTAATTCACCGTTGAGATTGTAGGTCTAACTATTATTAGACTGAAATTTTCCGCCTAAGATCCCAATCTGGGTGTATAGGCAGAATGATTCGGCATAAATCACCAAATCTAGTGCTTAGGCAGATGATTTCCGCATAATACGCTGCTCCAGCTTGATAGCCCGAATCTTTCCGCATATTTTCAGATTTCTTACGAGCATGAACGCGTGTACTATTAGATACACCATATATTCGCTTCTCTCTTATCCAGCCACGCCCAAAGAAGTTGTTGGATCAAGTGCGCATGCTATCCGCCTCAGGCATTACGTTCATCGATCGCTTAAGAACGAGCCTCATACCTCACAATGTGAAAGCCCTCTTCGTCTGTTGGAGGCTGAAAATACTTCGTAATCGCATCAAACTCGACGTCACTGGTAAAGGCCGCTCCTTCTACCTTACCTTTACTTCGCTCCCGTAGTTGTCGCTTACAGACCTCATCGGAGACCTCAAGATAATGCAGCCTGTGAGGAACACCGACAGACTCAAACAGTTCCTTGAACCACTTCCGTTGGTTCAGCGTATTGCCAGGAAAGTCCAACACCACAGGCATCCCAGCTGCAAGAAGCGCTCGTATGTGGTTCGCGATCGCACCCTTGAGCCGCTGGGAGTACTTCACATACGTCGCTAGATCAACGATCTCTTCGGGATAAAGCTGCGACAGCAACTCATCTTCAACCAGCAGAACCCCGCCGACTTCCTCTGCCAGGCGCTTCGCCCGCGTGGACTTACCGGCCGCCATTTTCCCACAGAAGAAATGCAATATTGCCTCATTTCCCATACTAAAACGCCTACCAACTCAGCAAAGGACCGAACAACTGGTTAGACTGCTTCACCACAGGAGATACTGAACTTGACCTTCCAGTTCTCCCTCTTGACTGCACTTGCAGAGGAGCCGATTCAGCCACAATTGCTAATGTCATAAGCACTTCCAAGTTCACTGTCTTGATGGTAGCAAACGGACGTCTGCCTCAGAGAGTATATGAGACTGCCGCTGATGCCGCTCCGGCACGATCAAGAATTCGCGCCACCTCTGCTTGACGCCACATCGCGCTCGGTTGCTTCGCAGTTCCCCGAAACGGTAAACGATCCGATCTCCAGACGGGATCGAACGTTCAAATTGCTATGAGTGCTAAAGGATGCCGTATTTTCGTCCCACTCGCGTAAAGGTGTCTACACACTGATCGAGGTGCGATCGCTCGTGAGCAGCCGATACCTGAACCCGAATTCTCGCTTGCCCCTGCGGCACAACCGGAAAGCTAAAACCAATTACATAAATGCCTTCTTCTAACAAAGCGCGTGCCATATCCTGCGCTAGTTTTGCATCATAAAGCATGATGGGTGTGATGGGATGCACACCAGCTTTGATGTCAAAGCCACGATCGCGCATCTGTTGACGAAAATAGCGTGTGTTTTCCATCAACCGATCGCGCAACTCGCTTGACTCCGTGAGCAGATCCAGCACTTTAACGCTGGTGTAAGCAATCGCAGGGGCAAGGGTATTGGAAAACAAATAGGGACGCGATCGCTGCCGCAGCAATGCCACGATCGCCCGGTGCCCTGACGTGAAGCCACCCGACGCACCACCTAACGCTTTTCCCAACGTGCTGGTGATGATATCAACCCGTCCCATCACGCCGCAGTGTTCTGCGGTACCGCGTCCTGTGGCTCCTAAAACGCCAGTAGCATGGCTATCATCCACCATTACCAGTGCATCATTGGCGTCTGCAAGGTCACAAATCTGTTCTAGCTTAGCAATATCGCCATCCATACTAAACACGCCATCTGTTGCAATCAAGCGAATTTTGGCGGACTGTGCTTCCTGAAGACACTGTTCTAGCGCTTGCAGATCGCCGTGGGCAAAGCGATAGCGTTTGGCTTTGCACAACCGCACGCCATCAATAATACTGGCGTGGTTCAGCGCATCGCTAATGACGGCACAATTATCATCTAACAGCGTTTCGAACAAACCGCCATTGGCATCAAAACAGGATGTATAGAGAATGGTATCTTCCATCCCCAAAAAAGTCGAGATTCTGGCTTCCAGTACTTTGTGAATGGTTTGCGTGCCACAAATAAAGCGCCCCGACGCCAAGCCATACCCATACAGCGCCAATCCCGTTTGAGCGGCTGCAACCACATCAGGATGGTTTGCCAGTCCCAAATAATTGTTGGCACAGAAATTGATCACCGGATGATCGTCGCCCTGAACGGTGATTTCGGCACCTTGTGGCGTCGTTAACACACGTTCTTCTTTGGTCAAACTCCCTGCCTGAATGTCATCTAAACATGCCTGAAACAGGGGAATCGCTGTTTTCTTCATGGTGACAAGCCTCCCTTACTCCTGTGGTTTTTAGCGCCTCCAACATGTCCTCAACAATCGCTGCCAAATCATACTGGTGCTGCCATCCCCAGTCAGCGCGCGCTTTAGCATCATCAATCACAGACGGCCAGGAATCAGCGATCGCTTGTCGAAAATCGGGCGCGTAATGACAGGTGAACTGTGGCAGATGGGTCTGTATTTCAGCAACAAGTTCTGCGGCTGAAAAGCTCACAGCAGCAAGGTTGTAACTCGTGCGAATTGTGATGGCAGAGGGGTCGGCTTGCATGATGCCTAGAATGGCGCGAATGGCATCGGGCATGTACATCATTGGCAGCCGCGTTTCTGGACGCACAAAACAGGTGTATGTCTTCGCTTTCAGGGCAGCATGGAAGATTTCCACCGCAAAATCAGTCGTGCCGCCCCCTGGAAGCGCCCTGTAGCTAATAATTCCGGGTAAGCGCAGGCTGCGAACATCCACCCCAAAGCGTTGTGCATAATAGTGGCACAGCAATTCTCCCGTCACCTTCGTGATGCCATACATCGTCGAAGGATCTTCAATTGTGATTTGAGGGGTATCGAGTTTTGGGGTGTGTGGGCCAAAGACAGCGATCGAGCTGGGAAAAAACACCTGAAGCTTGAACGTTTTCGCGGCTTCCAAAACATGCCGTAACCCGTTAATGTTAACGTCCCAACAGCGATCGGGCTGTTGTTCTCCTTTCGCTGACAGCACACCCGCCAGATGATAAACAGTATCGATCTGATGGCGTTCAACGATCGCGTCTAGCGAGGGGCGTTGGGTTACATCCAGGGTTTCGTAGATGGATGAGCCAGAACCTTTTAGGGGCACTCTCCGACCGCTCTCAATGACATTGCTCACGCCATAGAGGCGACGCAGCGCCACCACTAAATCACTGCCAAGCTGTCCCCCCGATCCAGTCACTAATATTTTGTGCATATTACAGCCGCTTTCATTCACCTTCCCTACACCCGATATTCGATACCCCACACCGGTTGTGGCTGATCCAATCAACGCTGGATTTCTTCATGCCACTATCGGATGCACCGCAATTTCGTGCAGTGTGTGTAACAAACGCTGGATTTCCTCAAGGGTGTTGTAGTGAGTACAGCCAATGCGCAACATGCCGCCACTGCTCTCCAACCCCAGTCGCTGTATCAGGTTCAGCGCATAGAAGTTACCGTTCCAGGTGAAGATGCCGCGATCGCCCAATCGTTTCGCCAAATCCAAAGGTGAATATCCAGCAACCCGCATCCCCACCGTGGGGGTACGCCACGCAAAGTTTGATGGATCGGCAATCCCATAGAGGGTGACACCGGGAATCTCCAGCAGATGGGGGATCAAGTATGCAGACAGCGATCGCTCATACTCCTGAATGGTGACCATCGCGGTTGTAAGCGCAAGCCGTCGATGGCTAATCGTTGGTGTAATCTGACGACCCAACTCAGTCAAATAATCGATGGCGGCGACCACTCCAGTAATTCCTTCAAAGTTTTGGGTACCCGTTTCCCAGCGGTAGGGGCTTTCGTCGGAAGCGGGACGGGGCTTGTAAGGTCGCAGTCGGGTCAGATGCTCTCGCTTGCCATAGAGAATGCCAACATGAGGAGCAAAGAACTTATAGGCGGAACAAACGAGAAAATCACAATCCAGCGATCGCACATTGATCAACCCATGCGGCGCATAGTGAACCGCATCGACAAACGCCCATGCTCCTACCACATGAGCCAACCTCACCACCTGGGCGACATTGTTAATCGTGCCCACAGCATTAGATGCGTAGCCAACAGCCACTACTTTCGTGCGCGCTGTTAGCTGGCGCTCTAGATCTTGCAGATCCAGCGTGCAGTCAGACGGATGGATATCAACCGTCCGCACAATGACGCCACGCTCTTCCAACGCCAACCAGGGGGCGACATTGGCATCATGGTCGAGATTCGTGACGATAATTTCATCACCTGGCTGCAATTCTCGTCCGATCGAGCGACTCATCGCCAGAGTCAGCGTCGTCATGTTGGCCCCAAATACCACTTCATCGTCATCGCAACCTAAGAAATCGGCCACGGACGATCGTGCTCGTTCCACCAGCGCATCGGTGCGTGCACTCGTCGCAAACGCACCATGCAGATTGGCATTGGAGGTCACAAAGTAGTGGGCGATCGCATCAATCACTCGACTCGGTACCTGAGTACCCCCCGGTCCATCCAAAAACACGACAGGATGACCATCCATTTCTTGTTGCAAGGCAGGAAATTGAGCACGAATCCAACCCAGATCGAGGACCATAATGGAAATCTCCTATTGGGGAAGTGATTTCAAATTAAACCGCGATCGTTGCGGATAGCGGTAGGGGGCGGGTTTAGCAGCAGATAAATTGTCTGTTCTGCCATGAATCAACAGCAAAACCTGCCCCTACGATCGCTCACATCTGCGCCTCTTGTGGCGGAAACAGCCCCGGACAGGTGAGCACAAAGACGTCTCTTGTTCCTTGCTCCTCCGCGATTGCCTTCACGGGTGAGGTGTAGTGGAAATACTGGTCATCCTTAAAGACCAGAAATTCCCCAGGATTGAGCACTTTACTGAATGCCGGGCGACTGTCATCCTTGTGTTGATAGAGATGGGTTTCACCGCCACCAATTCCGTTGCGATCGACTGAAAAAATGCCAACTACATCCACACCATCACGGTGGATTCCTTCAGGCGCAGGATTTCCCATTTTTCCCCAAGCGGCGGTAGTTCGAATTTGATGGACTCCAATCTCATTAGAGGTTGAACACAATTGGCAGAACTGGAAAAACTCCCAAAGCAATCGCTGAAACCCTTCTAGCTGAATGAGTGCATCTTCTAGCTCAGCGTATTCTCGCACTACATCCCCCAATAAAGGGTTGACTTGTTTGCTTTGAAATAAGCGGCGATGGGGTAGTTTAATTAAGCGTGCGGCTTCGCTGATGCTGCGAGGATCACCCACAATTTTAAAGTGGGATAACCGCCTGAACCGATAATTGCCCTCTAAGTATGGGTCTTCTGGTAGATGGGTAAAAGACCGCTGGAGCTCGTTAACGTTAATCGCCGTTAACATTTCCAAAACATAACTCGCCAGGCAATTGGCTTCTGGCTTAACGAATTCTTCTGGTCTAGACAAATTCAACATATATTTAGCTGCCTCGCTTGAATTAATCGCAATACCCCACTGAATCGACAGTTAATACCAACTCTTTTGACCAATTCTTTTTGAATAGGCATAGAATTGCCGTAGGTTGAGCCGAATAAATCCCAACCTGCATTTCTATACAGATCCATACGAAATAGGTTCATACGAAAGGGGTATTATGCCCAAGTTGCGAACTGAAGGGAATTGAAGCCAGCCAGGTTCTAGCGGCTCCTACCCAAGGGGTAATGCATTGGGAAGCTTTACATTTTGTGGCGAAAATCTACACCCTTCATTTGTGTAGATTTAATGCAATCTTACGCGGAAAAATAACGCAGATATTGCACTTAAAGTAGAGCGCTTACTTGCATCTATCTACTACTCATTATTGTAATTAATTTTCTCGTCGGTCAAGGTGGTGATTGCTGATCTCATCCCGATCTCATGGATGAAAACCTTCCTTCAAACATTGACTCAGCTTAGTTTGCAAATCGGTTAGATGAACGCCCATCAGGTTTGGTAGAACAATGTGCGCTGCTCCGACGCGATGCTCCTCGGGCGACGCTCCGCTAACGGCAGGAGCCAGTCCAATTGTCCACATGCCAGCGGCGATAGCGGCTTCAATGCCAGCGGCGGCATCTTCAACCACTACACAATGGGAAGGGTCGAGTCCTAACTGAGCGGCGGCGTACAGAAAGAGGTCGGGGGCTGGCTTGGGACGCTCGACACTGTAGCCATCGGCGATCGCATCCACGCGATCGGCAAGTCCTAACTTTTCGATGACGGTGCGTGCGTTCTTACTGGCGGAGCCGATCGCAATTTTGATGCCCGCTTGTCTGAGTTCATCCAACAGCTCAATGACTCCTGGCAACACATCCTGGGGAGTGAGATTCTGAATGGATTCCACATAGTAGCGATTTTTACGCTCCATCATCGTCTGGAGTGCGGCTTCTGAGTAGGGCTGATCGCCGATGATATGTAGCAGCGATTCGCGCCGAGAGACCCCCCGCAGCGCTTCATTAGCCTCTCGATTGAAGGGGAGCCCTTCTTCATCCGCTAAGCGCTGCCAGGCCCGATAGTGCCATTCAGCCGTGTCTGTCAAAACGCCATCGAGGTCGAAGATAAAGCCCTGGATAGCAGGAACCTGAGAGTTGCGCGCTTGAGCCGATGAGGGCGATAGATCGAAGCTGTGCCAGGTGCCACGCCAGTGCAGTTTGAATTTGAGGCGAGTCCAGGTGAGAGGAAGGTGGGGTGTAGCAACAGGGCCACTGTCCTTGAGCTGAATGCCGCCAAAACCAAAAACCACGGCTTGCCAGACACCACCGGCTGACGCCGCATGAATACCGTCTCCTGTGTTCCCGCGAGTGTCTTCTAGATCGACCAGGGCTGCCTGCATAAATTGCGCATAGGGGTCGGCAGCACCCATGTCTGCGGCATCGATGTCTGCAGCGAGGATCGCGTGAATAGCTGGCCCCAGCGATGACCCATAGGTGATGTCTGTGCGAGGCGCGTAGTAGTGCCAGTTCGTTTGCAGCACGTCATGGCGGTAGGGGAAGGCGTGCGTGCCGCGCATGAGATAGAGCAGCATGAGCACGTCGGGTTGCTTGAGCACCTGCCGCTGATTCGTCTCGGTAATGCCGAGAACGATTTGAATGGACCGATCGCGGGGTTCGTACTGGCTTAAGTCAATATCCTTGAGCTGGAAAAACCCCTCGAACTGCTCGATCAGCCCTGTTTTGGCATCGTAAGGAATGTACATTTGTGTGATCACTGACTGCCAGCGCTGTAGTCGCTCTGAGGTGAGTTGCAGCCGTTGTGCCAGTGCCGTAGCCGTATCGGGAAAGGTCTGCTGCAACCATTCATAGATGGCAACCGCCTTTTCGAGGTGCCACTGCACCATGCGATTCGTAAAGGCATTGTTATTCACCTGCTCGTGGTATTCATCGGCTCCAATCACCCCACATAATTCATAGCGCTCCTGCTTTGGATTCCACTCCACGCGACTCATCCAGAAAAGAGCCGTATCCAGAATGATTTCGGCTCCGTAATCTCGCAGCCAGAGGTCGTCGCCTGTTGTCTGCCAGTATTGCCAGACGGCATAGGCAATATCAGCACTAATGTGAATTTCGCGATCGCGGCACCAGATACGCACGTCTTCCGCATACGGATCATTGGGCATCGACCATCGTGGTGTCACTTCATCGCCCGTTGCCGCGCTTTCCCAGGCAAACATCGCCCCTTTATAGCCACCATGTGTTGCTTTACGCCGTGCACCGTTGAGGGTGTGATAGCGGTAGGTCAGCAAATTACGGGCGATCGCGGGTTGCGTCAGGATGAAAAAGGGCAAGATAAAAATCTCTGTATCCCAAAAGATGTGCCCCCGATACCCTAACCCCGACAGTGTTTTGGCAGGAACGCTGACCCGATCGTTGTGTGGGGCAGCACCAATGAAGAGTTGAAAGAGGTTGTAGCGCACGGCTAACTGAGCAGTGGTGTTGCCTCCAATCTCGATATCACTGTACTGCCAGACGTCACACCATGCCCGCTGATGCGCATCAAGCAGCATTGCATAGGTTGGCAAGCTAGCCAATTTGTCTTGAGCTGCCTGCACGGGCCGTTCTGTCTCCTGGGAGGTGAATACCGTGACGAGCTTTTCAACGCTGACCGTCTGCCCTGCGGTCGCCAAAAAGGTGGTTGTCAAAGTGGGATAGCCCGGTGTGTTTGTCACCTGCAAAGCGGCATCCGTGCCAACAACCGTCATAGCTGCTGCCATACCGAGTTCGATGCGAGTGCTGCGCGTGCGCACCTGTAGCCAAACACCATGCTCCGTCTTACCTTGATCCAGTCGTTCCCAGTGGTCAAAGCCTTGATTTTCGGGATAGCCATTGATGCTGGACTGCACCTCAATCGTGCCATTACAGTCGATCGGCGTAATCTGGCAGCGTAGTCCTAACACCTGCTGATTGGCCAAACTGGCAAAGCGCTCAAACCGGAGATCCAACGTCTTCCCATCGGGACTACGCCAGCGCACCGATCGACTTAAGATGCCGTGATGCAGGTCTAGCTGGCGTTCGTAATGGATGATTTCACCGCGATCGAGCCGAAACCGTTCGCCATCAACAATGACTACAAAGGACAGCCAATCCGGACAATTTGCCAGTTCGGTATACACCACCGGCACATCGTCATAAACCCCATGCATTAAGGTTGCTGCCAACGCATGGGGGTAGCCCTCCTCAAAGCTGCCTCGCGTCCCTAAATAGCCGTTGCCGATCGTAAAGACGGTTTCTCTAGCATGCAGCAGATCTGGATCAAAGTGGGGTTCGATCAACGTCCAGTCTGTGTAAATTAAAGCACGAGAGCATGGAATGTTCATTGAGGTGGAAAGTGACGAATGGGAAAATGGCAGACACGCCAGCAGTGGGGCGGTAGAGGATGACGAAACAGGATGCCCCCAGCCCCTCACCGCTTCATGTGTTCTGCTAAAATCTGCTCGGCTCTAGGCTTGTACAGCAGGTGGAACAAGGCTTCCAGGTAGCATTGCAACGCATCACGGCTGTCCGCATACAGGTAGTTCCAAAAGCTATAAATCTTCGTCAGCAGCAGCAGTTGTCGGGTGTGGACGTGCCAGTTGTAGTGTTCCTGAATGCGTAGAATGGCACGATCGGACACCTCATTCCAGCAGTCTGTATGCGTTTCGCACTGTTTGAGAAAGTGGAGTATTTTCTCAGCGGTGCCATCCAAGTCAGTCGGGTTGATATGAAAGCCGTTGATGCCGTCCTGAATGATTTCTAAGGAGCCACCAAATTGAGTTGCAAAGGTGGGTAAGCCAGAAATCATCGCTTCGAGGATTGTACGTCCAAAGGCTTCAAACCGGGCAAAGTGCACAAAAAACCCGTGGCGATCGGCGATCGCTCGATAGGCTGCTCCAAGATCGCTAGTCGGCAACCGCACGCTCAACCAGCGGATGTGCCCATGCAGTCCATACTGGTCAATCAGCGCGTGCAGCTTGGCCAGTTCCCTGGCTTCATCCGTGTTCATGGCATCAGTGATCGCCAACGCATTCGTGAGCAGAATCAGATTACAGTGCGCCTGCAACGCTGGGCTGCGACCAAAGCACTCCACTAACCCGCTGAGATTCTTAATCGCGTTGATCGGCGCAACGGCAAGCAGCGGGCGTTTATCGGGTTGGTCCAGATAACCGAAAATATGTGGGTCTGCCTGTGCAAACATGAGCGCCTGAAGGCGGGCACGCCTTTCAGCCTCTTGCGCCTCAACCTGATGATAGGGGAAGAATAGTTGCTCATCGATACCGGGCGGCACACGGTTGAACTTGGGGCTAAACAAGTCAATGCCGTCAATGACATGGTAGAGATTGGGCATCGTAAAGCATTTATAAGACTCATACTGCCCGATGCTCTCCGGTGTGCCGACAATTTCTTGATAGGACGCTGTGATGATGAAATCAGCGGCATTCATGCTGATGAGATCAGCCGTAAACTGAGCCGAAAAGTGATATCGCTCCTCCAGGTCTTGCCAGTAAAGGTTGCTGAAGAGATATTTCGGTTTTTCTAGCGAATGCGCTATGTTGCACTGGATAGCGTTGAGACGACGTGCCAGCAGGGATGCAACCAGATTGCCATCACTGTAGTTACCAATGATTAAATTGGGTCTGCCACCCAGTTTTTCTAGCAGTTGCGTTTCTGCATCTACCGCAAAGTTTTCGAGATATGGCCAAATCTCAAACTTAGAAATCCAGTTCTGTGTCACGGCTGGGTTGAATGCTTGGAACGGTACGCGCAAAATCCAGGCATAGTCTGTGCCATCCACCTTTTCCCAAGGGAGTGCGCATTGGGTGCCCACACAATGAGGAATCAGGCGCGTCAGAATGATTACTTGAGGATGGATGCCGAGTAAGTCCAGTCCCGACTGCTGAATGTCAGCGCGAAGTTGGTTTTCTAGATTTCGGGCTTGCTCCAGCACATAAATAACCTGGCTGCGGGTTTCCGGTCGTCCCAAGACGCTTTCTTGCCCCACCCAGCCATGAATGGAAACGAGTACGACGCGGAATACGGCCGGAACGCGCGCCACAAAGGCTTCTAAAATGGCTGGTTCAGGATCGTCGATCAGCCGCTTCAGCAGTTCCAGGGTTTCGCGAGCGCGAGCCACAGTATTGCCCCAACCCGGTTCGAAGCCAAGCGTTTGCAGCTTGAGGTAAACGGTTTCATACAGATCATCAGCAGCAGATGCTTCCAAAAACGTGAGGGCGTGCTTGACCTGTTGCGATAGCTCAGCACCCGATTGAATGCGATCGTTGATCAAGAGCTGTATCCCGTCGTATTTCAGCACGTGCAGCGCCTTGAACAGGGCCTCTAACCAGTACTGGAACTCGGTCAGCAGTTTGTCGCATAGATAGCGGTTGAGAAAGGCCAGACCTTGACCGATCTTTCTGGGTTCATCGATGACCGGAGCCCCTTGATAGAACGGTTGAAAGTCGATGTTGAGGATATGAGTCTGGTAGCGATCGACCTGGCGATCGCGCACGTCAAGAAGCGCCTGAAGCGTCATCTGCGTTCCGCTGGAAAGGTCTGCAGTGAGCCGCCACACCTGCTGACTCGCAATCCACGGACGCACCACCAGCCAAATGCTGTCCTCCTCTAACAGCAACTCATGAGTGTAGTGCATCAGTTGACTCAACGAAGAGCTGTGATATGCATGACCAGGCGGCGGTTGATGGTGACAGTAGTCAGCAAATGATTGCAAGATCTCATTCCGCAAAAAATAGCGCTTACCGGAGGCGCTCAAAGTATCAACCAGTTGCTGTAGCGCCTTTTTCTCGTCGCTGTTTACGATAGCTTGGATCAGTTTATGCATAGGGATAGCGGTCAGAGCAACCTGAATCCGCAGGATGATGAAGTGAGGTCTACGAATCTGCAGGATAGTCAGGTGAGGTTCGCGGCGCGGTGGCTGTCAAATAATGCTTGAACCATTGGCTAGCTAAGCGCGCTACTTCTTCGAGGGCACTCGGTTCTGCAAAAAGGTGAGAGGCTCTGGAGATCAGTTCAAGCTTCTTCTCCACCCGGATGTGGCTCAAGGCATATTGATTTATCGCCACAGTTTGCTCGTCGTTGCCGTCTACAATCAGCAGCGTGGGTGCCTGGACATGAAGCAGCTGATGATGATCAATGTTTATCTGCCCGTTGTACAGCGCGATCGCGCCTAACGCTAGTGGATTTACGGTTGCGGCAAGTAGCGCTGCACCACCCGCAAGCCCATCGCCGAGATAGCCGATCCTCAGGTGACAGGTATTTGGGTTATGGATCAGCCAATCCGTCGCACTCACAAGCCGCGCCCTGAGGAGGGCAACATCAAGCCGGAACTGTTTTGTTCGCACATCAAGGACTTCTTCCTCAGACGTGATCAAGCTCAGCAGCAGCGTTGCTAAACCAGCTTGATGCAGCACATGAGCCATATATCGATTGCGAGTACTGTAAAGGCTACTGCTGCCGTCATGAGCAAACAAAATGACGCCCTCTGCAGCATCTGGCACCAGCAAAATGCCTTCTAGCTGTACAGAACCAGCAGTGATGGAAACGGATTGTTCGTCTGCATTGTCTCGCGAGGTTGTCTGCATAGACTGCATCTCCTCTCTAGTGCATATCCCTTCGTGTTGCAAAAATCTTCAAG
Organism: Stenomitos frigidus ULC18; assembly: GCF_003003795.1. GTDB lineage: Bacteria > Cyanobacteriota > Cyanobacteriia > Leptolyngbyales > Leptolyngbyaceae > Stenomitos > Stenomitos frigidus_A. Next base: position 12,546 of record NZ_PVWK01000076.1, read on the forward strand.
TTCAAATGAAGGTTATATGGCATTGCTTTTAATGCTAAATACAGACCTTTCAGCTTTTACCTTTCAGCTTTTACAATACGCATGCCAATCATGCCTTCGTTCACCAGACCTCCTAAAAAACACCCACTAGAACAACGAACGTAAACAGGAAGAACAAACCTAGTGCCAGTATGATAATCGTGCCATAGGGAGCATGATTCATTCGGTCTAGATACTGATTAACTTTTTCATCTTTATTTTCTGGATGCCAAATCATTGGTTTCATTGTCTCCGCCTCCCTTAACGATGAGTGGCTAAGCGTCATTAAGCTCATACCAATTTAAATTGTGATCATGGTAATTCGTTCGTAGGGGCGTTTCGCGAAACGCCCCTATGATAGTTAATCGCCTTGAATCCCGTTTGAATTGGTATCAAATCAATCTAGAGATAGAGGGAGTGACCTCTGCTCGAAGACAAAACCCTTATCCCCTTGTTACCAGTTACAATTACGTAAATTGACCCCCTTACCCACTAGAGTAAAGGTCTGCTCACATCGGTATCAACAACCGCACAAGGTGGTTGAATATTGGGGTAACACCAATCTCGTGTAAATCTGCATAAAGCTGTAGGTTGAGTTGAGTCTAACGAAACCCAACAGAAGTGACGCTGATGTAAAACCTTTGGTATGGCTGCGCTAGGGTCACGCTGTTCAACCCAACCGACGATTCATTATTCTATGCATCTTCAAAAAAAATTGAGGCAACACAGTTTTTTAATGTGTTACAGCAACTTGCTTTCCAACTAAACGACTACCTGAGATCAGGGTGTGCTTTAGGTTCCGCAGTGTTTTTGTTTTCATCATCAAGGCATCTACCAAACCCGAAACAAACAGAAGCTCCGCGGGTGTCGTCCAGCCGGGCTGATGAATAATTTTAATCAATTCGGTTAGCTCATCATCATCAGACAACTGCTTAAGCCCCTGACTCAGCTCTTTGATGCGACCCTCAAGTTTTGTTAATTCTTTCGTGTCCATCTTCTTGCTCCTACCTCTTAAATGAGGCTAATTATAGCTCTCGCCTCTTGTCTTAAATCACCCCTCTACACATACTGCTTTGCAGCCTTTACAGCTTCAAGCTATGGCTCAACGCTGTTGGCAAGCACTGATTTTTACAGATGCTTACTTATTATTGTAAGCACTCCTTTAATAACAAGTTGCTTCGGCTTAAGTTCGATATAAATATTAAACCTCTTGCACATTAGCGTTGCTACGCTTGCAAAGGCATTTATAGTTGCTATAAAGCAGCCATTAGATTACAGCACCTAGCGGCGGCGGTTTTGAATGTTGGAAGATTCACTTGATTGAGCAAGAAACATGCTACCGGCTTGAGAGGATATTTTAAAAGCCGAGATTTGGGTAGCCTTGGCGACTGAGGTCGCAGTGACACAGACACTAGCGCAGCCATGCCCCAAGGGCTATAAACTGCCTCCGCAGGTTACGGAAACCCTTGCTTTGCCTGAGTCCGTGTAGAGGGACTTGGTTTGTGTAGTCGCGGTTTTAACCGCCGGAGACGTTTCAAACTCAAGTTGGGCACATAAACGCACGGCAGAGATAGTGAGCGACAACAGCCTCGTCGTGACCGAAAAACTCAAGATCAAAGGTATGACCAGCAAAGCCAAAAAGGGTAAGCGCAAACGCCAGAAGACTGGCTTGAACCGTTCTATCCTGGATGTCGGCTGGGGCATGATGCGCGGGATGCTGGCGTACAAAGCAGTGGAGGCAAATGGTGTTTGCCTGGAAGCTCCAACGCAGCAACTCAAGCCCTCGCGGCGCTGCCCTGAATGCTGGCAAGTCAAACCAAAGGCTCTAGCTGAACGCCTTCATGCGTGTCCCTGTGGCTGCGCAGAGGATAGAGATGTCGCGTCCGCTAGAGTTTGCCTACTTTGGGCAAGAGGGTTAGGAACTAGCCTTCTCAAAGACGCAGATCAGTTCAGCTCTACTAAAAGCCCCAAGCATACTGGAGGTTTTCGGCAACTGGCTGAAACGAAGCGTCAGAAACTCCGTAATGTAGAGAACTCTGGGTTAGAGACCCCGTCCTCCTATGATCTATCCCTTACGCACAAGTACGTAGAAGTATTACAGGGACTAGATTGGCGGCATTGAGTGGGAGAATTTTAGTTGAAGTTGTTGATCTGCCTGGATGGAGAGCATGAGGCGAGATTGGGCGAGCTAAGAAATTAAAAGTCATCCCTTCGAAGATTTTCGCGATGGACAACGCTTACGGAAAACGGTGGCAATCTTAGCTGAGCATCCTGGAGAGAGAGTGCCACAAGCGAGTGGGAGTGCGTCTGAGCGCCAGAGTATCGATCGGTTTTGGGCGAATGAGCGGGTGCAGCCGGAACAAATTTTAGCAAGTCATCGACCCAGTGTCGTGACGCGAGTCAATCAACAAGCGGTCGTCCTTGCCATTCAGGACACTACCGCTTGAGACTTCAGCGGCTTAGGAGATTTCTAGGAATGAATTTACCCGCTAGCAGGTTGAATAAGGATATCCCATTTTGGTAATTCTGGATTG
>NZ_PVWK01000085.1 GCF_003003795.1 Stenomitos frigidus ULC18
CCCATGTAAACGGTGGATCTTAGCGCCTTTCCTCGCAGGGGCATGTCGCTTTACGTACCTTTGCGTCAAGGAACCCATAGATAGAGCCCCACCACACAGCCGATCGCAATCAGCACGAGCCGATAGATGAGCAGCGGTTGCAGTCGTGGGAAGGTGCAAAAGGCATACAGACCCGCCAGGGCAGCAGGCAGCACAATGACCAGCAAGATGCTTCCCACGACTGGTAGGGAAAGGGTCAGACCAGCCTTGATGGCGCTGGTGATAAAGCAACTGCTACTCACCCAGCAAACGGCTTGCAAGGTCAGGTCAACGGGACGGGGCGGGAAGGCTAACGCCCGTAACCAAAGTGATTCCGCTTCCCCGATCGGGCTGAGGTCGTTGCTATCAATGACCACTTGCTTATTCACGGCTGGACCCGCGAACGGGTTAAAGCCCTCAATCACCATTTTGGGAGTGCCAACGGGCGCAGCATCGTTAGGTGTTTGGTTGTCAGTCATCAGTCGAGACCTCCTGAGACGAAGGGGAGTGAGCAGTAGGGACGGTGTAGAGCGCCACTGCCATGAGCGTGAACAGGCAAGCGATCAACACCAGGTCTACAGGCGTGAACGGTCGCTTATTCAACATGGGTACGCATCCCCGGCGGGTATGGATAGACAGGTTGTGAGCGTTGAGTAGACACCAGGGCAATCACCCACAAACCAGACAGCAAGACCATCACCAACAACAGACCAAAGAATGCCTCCATGGAGCCATTGCCTTGATTATTGGTGCCACCATGCCAGTGCCAGAGGAAGTTAATGGTTGTAGTCTTTGGCGGTTGGACGTAGACAACACGCTCCATAGGCTGGCTTGACTGCGCTGGCTGATCGTCTACCAACGCTGTGATCGCCTTGTCGAGCAAGGCCAACATCTGACCATCACGTTCGCTTTGGGCGATCGCCCGCATCGCCTCCAACTCTGCCAGCGAGTAGCGACCAGGCGCAGTTGATTGCGCTTGATTGTCGGTTGCGGCTAGTGGTGCTGACGGCTGCCAGGACTGAAGACTCACTGGCTCAGCATCGGCATAGTCAGAGTGGCTCTCTGAAACCGTTGGCGGCACAGCAGAGCCACGCGGTTGATGTTGCATAGCCGAGTCATTGTGAGCAGGTGTCTTGCGAGTCTGAAGCCATTGCCGCAGGTCTGTATGAAAGGACTTCGCCCGGTCAGTACTGAGCGCGATCGCCAGTGCCTGTAAACCTGTCACTGTCCAGTGAATGCGAGGCATCCCCGCCCGTTGAGGCACTCGCACGAAGTGTTCGCCCTCAATCAGCTTGCCTGCCTTCCGTAGCTGGTTCACTGGCTTGTCATTGGTACCCATGGCCGCAAAAGCGACGGCTTGAGGCAGAACATAGCCAAACTCAGGATGTTCGATGATTTGAGTCAGTACCGGATTCATTGCTTTGCCCTCTGCAAAGTGGGTTGAGCGATCGGGGCGTAGTCAGCGGGAAAGTACCATTCGAGCGCTTTGTGCAGCAACACGCCAGCGGTCACACCACACACGAAAACAGCCAGTGTCCGACAAACCTTGTGGCACTGGCTTAACTCAGGTTTTAGCGGTCGGCTGACTCGAATCGGTTGAGTGTAGGCAGGGTTGGTGCTGGCGCGGTCTGCGATCGCCTGCATCACGTCTGGACTGGTCATGATGGGAGTATCTCCGATCGTAAGGATGGGGGTGCAGCAGCCAGCGCGGTGACTGTGGCAGGTTCAAGATTGGCTGCTGCTTTGGTGTGTTTGATGCACGTAGAGAGCGGTAGAAACTGCCATGAGTCCAAGCAGCAGCACCAGGGCAACGGCAATCAGTCTGCCTGCTTTCCCAGGCTTTGCAGTGTGTTGAGAGACTGTTGCAAGCTTTGCGTCTCCTGGCTTTGAGCAGTGGCTAACATTTCAGTCCGTTCGCGGTAGAGTCGCGCTTCTAGCTTGAAGTCGCTGGCTTTCTCGGCGATCGCGGCTTTTGCCTGCTGGGTCTGCTGCAACTTCTGTTCACGCACTCGGATATCGCGTTGCATCTCTGCGGTCAGTACATCGGCAGTTTGCAAGAATTGGGCGGCGATCGCCAACGGATCATCAAACGCCACGACTTCGCTTTGTCGGAGCGACTCCAGACTGTAGGTCTGGGGCAGCTCTGGTTGAGACAGAACAATCGCATGGTTGCCAATCTCGACCGTGACAGCTGGCTTTTCTATCGCAACCGGCGCTGCTTCTGGCGGCTCCAGCACCACATCAAACTCATGCACCAGACGATCGCAGGCATCAGGCGACAGTCCATCGCTGGTATCGAGACCCAACTCCTGACAGCGACGATAGACAGTGGATTTAGACAGGGCGTAATCCTTGCAAAACTTGGTTAGTGAAGTGTTCATAAGCCTGAGATACCTTCTGGAACTGGGTTGGCACAACTTGGAACAACCTGGAACGGGCTTGGAACACGATGGCTTCGTTTCACACCCGTTCCAGTCCAGTTCCCATCGCGTTCCACCAATGAACCCATTTGTAGCACACAAAATAATATTTTTTACGCATATAAGCACAATAGAGGCTATAAATTACTCATAGGCGATCAGTTTCAACATCGTGAATGAGGTGTAAAAATGTGGGATGACCCAATGGAACTGCAAGAAATGGCAGACAATGAGCGGCTATCGGTTCTGATTCCGTCAGACCTTAAGCAGGAATTTGAAACCTTATGCAAGGTTGAGCGACGATCCATGTCTGCTCAAGTGGTTCTGCTCATTGAGCGTGCTGTTGAGGAAGCAAAGAAACAAGGTCAAATCCCGTCAGAGCAGCAGACTAAGTAAGGGCAACTATGGGTGTAGGGCTAGACGACGAACAAGCAGAACAGCTTCTGTCTCTTGTCAGTGGCTTAGAAACACTGCTCACAGCAACAGACCAGGACGGAGCGGAAGAAATCTTAGAAGCGCTGTATGAGCTTGTCAGCAAAATCTACGATCGATTTCCAGAGCTGGACACAGACGAAGAGTAAGGGCGATCGCTATGATCACAACTGCCACGATTGCAAAATTTTCGCTTGACGAGTACCACCGCATGATTGATGCGGGTGTCTTGCAGGGGCGTCATGTTGAGCTACTGAATGGGCTAATTATTGAAATGGCAGCAGAAGGCACTCCGCACGCCTATTACAGTGACGAATCGGCAGATTATCTTTCGACCTTACTGGGTAAGCAAGCAAAAGTGAGGGAAGGTAAGCCCATTACCCTGCCTAATGATTCAGAGCCAGAACCCGATATTGCTGTGGTGAAACCTTTGGGTGCAGTCTACCTGGAGCACCACCCTTACCCGGAAAACATCCTGCTGCTGATTGAATATTCAAATACCAGCCTGACCAAAGACCTGGAGGAGAAGAGCCTAATTTACGCAGCAGCGATGGTACAGGAGTATTGGGTGGTTAACTTGCGCGATATGCAATTGATTGTCTTCCGCACGCCTCAAGATGGCGTGTATCAATCGAAGGAAACGCTGACAGAGGGAATCATTACACCGCTTGCCTTTGATGTGCCGATTGACATCAGCAAGCTAATGGGAGGATGAAGCGATCACATGTTAACCCCCTCTGAAAACACCAGCGCATCATGGGAGTCCAATGTTTGGGCACAGGCTGTAAGGATGCCCCGTGCCGTACCAGCCGCAGTTGCTGAAAAACTTTGCCAGTGGGCAGGATCTGCGGTTAGATCATTGATACTCACCACAGCCAAATTACAACAACAGTATGAGCTGCTGGTGAAGCAACAAGTTTCCACATTTGAAGTGAAAGGAGTGTCCGTCATGTTCTAGGCAACCCTAGAAGCCAAAAACCCCCACTGCCGCGAAACAGAAGGGGTCAAAAGGCTTGTTATTAGATTTAAGGGTAGGAGCGGGAACGCTAACTAATGCTTTGTCGGGCGGACGTTAGGTTACCCAGCTTTGCTATGCCAATTTTAGTGGCAATTTGTCAAAAGGTGCAACCATTTTGATAAATTGTTCTAGTTTTTGCATGGCTTCCTATCTGCTGTTATTCCAGCCATAGGGAGTTACATTGTGCATCGAAAATTTTATGTCTCACGGGAGGGCTACCCATGCAGTTAGCCCCCTCCCGCACCTTTCCATCCGTGCAGGAAGGCGATGATCCCTTCCTCGCGCTCTGGCCTCACCGTTATGACTATCTCTGGGCCGAGCATCCCCATCCAGATGAGCGACCCGACTGGCAAACCGAGAGCCGTCATCCCTTGAGCGATCGCCTGCTCCAACAAGGGGCAGCGCTCTACGGTGTCCGCTTTGGTCCCACCACTCGCTACTGTGTCCTCGATGTGGACAAGGGCAGTGCCTATCACCCCAACCGTGATCGCTTTGCCTGGCGACGACTGATCGGAGCGTTGGAAGTCTTGGGACTGGTGCAAGCAGTCGTCTGCACGTCCAGCTACAGCGGCGGTCTGCATCTCTACTTCCCCTTTGACACGGAGCAGAAGACATGGGCGATCGCCCTGGCGGTCTCCACCCTGCTGGAAAACAAGGGGTTCAAACTGGCTCCTGGACAACTGGAAGTCTTTCCCAACTGCAAAGCCTACGTCACCAGTGGCGAGCATAGTCTCTACAACGGCCATCGTCTGCCGATGCAAGCAGGGTCGTATCTCCTGAATCAAGACCTGCAGATGATCTGGGGCAACCAGGAGACCTTTGTGCAGCATTGGCAGTTTGCCCAACAGCGCAACAGCCTCGACACTAAGGCGCTAGACCGCATCTTGAAAGCCGCTCGACGACGACAGTTCCGCGTGACGGGCAAAGCCGATAAGTTTTTGAATGACCTGAATGCCGAAATTGAGCAGGGCTGGACAGGACCGGGACAAACCAATCGGTTACTCGGACGCATTGCCATGCGCTCTTACATCTTTGGGCATGTCCTGTATACCGACAAGCCGTTAGAAGGCAATGCCCTGGTAGACGATATAATCACCATCGCGCAAGCCCTACCCGGCTATCGCGACTGGTGCCAGCATCAACAGGAGATCGAAAAACGCGCTCAGGACTGGATGCTCGCCATCGAGCAGAGCCGCTACTTCCACTACGGCACCGACAAACGTCCAGTAGACCCAGGAGAGTTAAGTCCCGATCTACCTGATGAGTCAGAGACCAGTTGGAACCAGCAAAAACAAGCTGAGGCCAGAGCAAGGATTCAACAAGCAGTCGCTAACCTCTTAAACAAGGAAACACTGCCGTCAGGTATTACCGAACGCTTTGATGCGCTCATTCCCTATGGACTGAGTGGTGCCACGCTTTATCGGCATCGTGATCTCTGGCATCCACGGCATTTACAAAACGCAACAATCGGCGCGCTTCAGAGTGCTGTGGAGCCGGATTGCTCGTGGGCGGCATCCGGCTCCAACAATCACACAAACTTATTGGGCGAAAAGGGGTGTAATACGCTATCTGATGGGATTTCTAGCCCTTTGGAAAGTTTAGAACCAGGGGCGATCGGGTGTAATAGCACTCCCAGCGGGGATTTGAGTCGGGCAGAGACCAGAAATATGACCCAGGAGGAGGGGATCGCTTATATCAAACAGGTCTTAAACCAAGTTAAAGCGAGGCGGCAGGTCGAAACAGCCCAGAAACGTCAACGCTTGGCGGGACAAGACCAGCTGGCACTCCCCTTTGACCAGGAAACGCCGTAAGCTCTGTTGGCACTACGGTTGCGGCTGCGCTTGTGGCTTTTCAGGCTCTGTCGGCTTCACCACTCCAGGTGGAACTGTCAAAGGGTCGTGGTTAACTGCCAAGCGCAGCAAAAGTGCAAGCAGCAGGGATTGAGTCTAACTCAACCCCAATAAAGCCTTGTCTTGAGATCTATCAATCGCGAAGTATTCTGGGCACCTTATGTCTATCTACTTGTGCCACTAACTACATAATGGGTATCCAACCAACCTTTCCTGAAACCCTCAGAGCACTCAGCATTGCTGGTCCTTATGCTTATTTAATTGCGATTGGAGAGAAGGAATCCGAGGGGCGAAGCTGGTCCACGAGCTTTCGCGGTCTTGTACTATTACACGTTTCCACAGGGAAAGACTATGGGGTACCCCAATCCAAGGAGATGGTTTCAGCCATTATCGGCGCAGCAGAAATGTATGACTGCGTGCCAAACGAAGAGCACGATGGCTATTATCACCACTGTATGCGGAATCCAATTCTGTTTAAGCAATATGTTCCCAACGTCTCAGGGGCACGGAATTATTGGTTCCCAAAAACGCCAGAGCACATCAAGTCCTTTAATCAGGCATGGAACCAAATGCAACAGCAGCAACCCCGTGCTGTTTTCAAAGTTCGTTATCAGAACGGCATCATTCGCGTCTCAAACACCAGGACATCAAACTGCTTTGACGTGAGGGACGACGAAATTTGGCAAATGCTTGCACCACACCTTCAAGGTGAAGAGATTGCCTTGACAAAGCGAGAATATGCCGATCTCTATCGAAGCCGTCTCGGCTAATGAGGGGCGAAGCGCTGCCTCCAGAATCTGTAATTTCCTTCATGATCATGAGGTCTGGGTTAAAACCGGACAGAGAAAGGTGACTCTAGAAAAGGTGACTAGCCCTCAGCTGCCATAATTTGCCCTGATAACCAAGCATGTCAACCTCATCGACGGATCAATTCTTCGAGAAGCCGATTCTCAACTCACCCTACGCCTATCCCTCGCAGCATTGGGAATTAGACGCGGATGGACAGCCAACGAACCAACTGATCGGAACTCGCCGCTCGGCTGAATTCATCACGCCGATTCCCAAGCCGAAGAAGCGCAGGCAAGCCCAAGAGGTACAGCAAACCCTGGCACTGTTTGACACAGAGGGGATCTCGATCGGCTCGCAGCAGTACGACCTCTCACTCTATATCAACAGTATTCGTGAGAAGGTCAATGCCTGGCGACAATTGCCGCACCCAGAGGATTGGAAGGTAACGCCAGAGACAGCGCGTTTGCTCCAACACTGGCGACACCATAATTTTCAGGGGATTCGCCCCTTTTTCTGTCAGATTGAAGCTGTGGAAACCGCGATCTGGTTAGCAGAAGTGGCACCCAAGAGCGGTAAAGCCGGACAAGCTTTTCTCGATCATCTAGGGAAGGTAAATGGAGAGGCGAACCCAGAACTCTTGCGGATTGCGCTCAAACTGGCGACGGGAGCGGGTAAGACTACGGTGATGGCGATGATCATCGCCTGGCAGACGATCAATGCGGTGCGACATCCCGGTAGCAATCGGTTTACCCGTGGCTTTCTGCTTGTCACGCCGGGAATTACGATTCGCGATCGCCTGCGCGTCCTGCAGCCCAATGACCCGGACAGCTACTACACTACCCGTGATCTATTGCCCAGCGATTTGGTCGCGGACATGGGGAAAGCCAAGATTGTCATCACCAATTACCATGCTTTCAAACTGCGAGAGCGGCTACAAATTGCAGCCGGAACACGCAAGCTGATTCAAGGGCGGGGACCGGAACTGCAAACGCTCGAAACCGAGGGGCAGATGATCCAGCGGGTGATGTCTGAGTTGATGGGGATGAAAAACATCCTGGTCATCAACGACGAAGCGCATCACTGCTACCGCGAGAAACCTGACAATGACGAGCTGGAAGAACTCAAGGGCGATGACAAGGAAGCCGCAAAGGAGAACAACGAAACCGCCCGTCTGTGGATTTCTGGGATTGAGACCGTTAAACGCAAGTTAGGGGTGCAACAAGTCTATGACCTCTCAGCAACGCCCTTCTTCCTCCAAGGCTCTGGTTATGCAGAGGGCACGCTGTTTCCCTGGACGGTCAGTGACTTCTCGCTGATGGATGCGATCGAGTGTGGCATTGTCAAACTGCCCCGTGTGCCGGTGTCGGACAATGTGCCGGGGTCTGAAATGCCCAAACTCCGTAATCTGTGGGAGCACATCCGCAGCAAGATGCCTAAAAAGGGGAGAGGCACCGCTAAAGCCCTTGACCCGCTGAGCCTTCCCCCAGAACTACAGACCGCTTTGGATGCCCTCTACGGTCATTACGTCAAAACCTATGAAGTCTGGCAGGAGCAGAGTATTAGTGTTCCTCCAGTGTTTATTGTGGTGTGCAACAACACCTCGACTTCAAAGCTGGTGCATGACTTTATTTCCGGCTTCCATCGAGTCGATGATGACGACAGAGAATCCTTTCACAACGGACGGTTGGAGTTGTTTCGCAACTATGATGACCACGGCAATCGCCTGTCACGACCCCGCACGTTACTCATTGATAGTGAGCAGTTAGAGTCTGGTGAAGCCTTGGATGCCAATTTCCGTGAGATGGCGGCGGATGAAATCGATCGCTTCCGGCGAGAGTTGGTACAACGCAGTGGTAATGCAGCCGATGGGCAGAACATCAGCGATCAGGACTTGCTGCGGGAAGTGATGAACACGGTGGGCAAACCGGGACGGTTGGGTGAATCGATTCGGTGTGTGGTGTCGGTGTCGATGCTGACGGAAGGCTGGGATACGAACACTGTGACCCATGTGCTGGGCATTCGCGCCTTTGGCACCCAGTTACTCTGTGAGCAGGTGGTAGGACGGGCGTTACGTCGTTATTCCTACGACCTGAATGACGAAGGGCTGTTCAACGTTGAGTACGCTGATGTGCTGGGGATTCCGTTTGATTTCACGGCTCAACCTGTCATTGCCAAGCCAGCCTCGCCCAGAAAGACGGTGAATGTCCATGCCGTCAAGCCCGATCGCGATGCGCTGGCAATCACGTTTCCTCGCGTTGAAGGCTATCGGGTGGAACTGCCTGACACAGCATTGACTGCCGAATTTACTCAAGACTCCCTGCTAGAGCTAACACCCACCCTGGTCGGGGCAACTCAAACCCGAAATGAAGGCATCATCGGTGAAGGGGTCGAACTCAACGTCAAGCACCTGGAGGAGATCCGGGAGTCAACGGTGCTGTATGAACTGACCAAGCACCTGATTTATCACAAATACCGTGACCCAGGTGAAGAACCCAAGATCAATTTGTTTGGTCAGTTGAAGCGGATTGCACGGCTTTGGATGAAAGACTACCTGCGCTGTACGGGTGGCACCTATCCGGCTCAGTTGATTTATCGAGAGATTGCCGATATGGCGTGCGATCGCATCAAAGCCGCCATCTCCGCAAATCCAGCGGGCGATCGCCCCATTAAAGCCATCCTGGATGCCTACAACCCCATCGGCTCGACGCAACACGTTAATTTCAACACCTCCAAACCAACCCTCTGGAAAACGGACCCACGCCGCAGCCATGTGAACTGGGTGGTCTGTGATAGCGACTGGGAAGCGGAGTTTTGCCGTGTGGCAGAAGCACATCCGCGTGTCAAAGCCTATGTCAAGAATCAAAGTCTGGGGTTTGAGGTGCCCTACCGATACGGCTCTACGTCTCGCAAGTATCTGCCCGATTTCATTGTGCAGGTGGATGATGGTCAACCTGACCCGCTCAACCTGGTTGTGGAGATTAAGGGGTATCGTGGCGAGGATGCGAAGGAGAAAGCCAGCACCATGCGGAACTACTGGGTGCCAGGGGTGAATAACCTGGGCAGTTTTGGACGATGGGCGTTCGCAGAGTTTACAGCCGTGTTTGAGATTGAGTCGGAGTTCAACAGTGTTATTCAAGCAGCCATCAGCGTGCAATCTGGAGCGGTAGCGTAAATGAGAAATGCTCAAAAGCCTGATCACATCAGCCTCAACCTGCTTATTTCCAGGCTGAAGGAAGGACGATTTGTCATTCCTGACTTTCAGCGGGAATTTGAGTGGCGACCTTGGGACATCCGCGATCTGATGCGGTCGATTTTTCTCGACTACTATATCGGTAGCCTGTTGCTCTGGAAAGGTAAGACAGAAAACTTCAACGCGCTCTCCTGTGAGCCTGTTTATGGTCATCAGGGCGATGCCAACAAGGATTACATCGTCCTCGACGGGCAGCAGCGTCTAACGGCTATGTATTATGCTTTTGTCGCTCCTGATAAACCGTTACCCAACCGTGCCAATCGCTTCCTTTACTTTGTCAAAGTCGATCGCTTCATCGCTGAAGAATATGATGAGGCGTTTGACTACCAGCCCCGCACACGACGCTGGGCAAAGGTCTTTGATGACCAACGCGCTCAATTTGCAGAGCATATTTTCCCGCTTTCTGTCATTGGTGCCGGTGGATGGGATTTATCTAATTGGGTACAAGGCTATGCGAAGTTTTGGACTGATAAGGCAGCGGCAGCAGAAGCCGTAAACGATTCGGGCAAGGCTCAGTTGGCATCCCATCATGCCAAAAATGCATGGGAGTTTGGCGAAAACTTGCGTAGCCTTACCGAGCAATATCAAATCTCATACATTGAGCTAGACGAAGAGCTAGGTGTCGATCGGGTCTGCGATATCTTTACCCAAATCAACAGCAAAGGCATCCGTTTAGATGTCTTCGATCTGATTAACGCCCTCCTCAAGCCCAAGGGCTTACAACTCAAGCAGCTGTGGCGAGATGCCTCTCCTCGCCTGGAGTTCATCGACACGGAAAAGATGAATGTCTACATTCTGCAGGTGATGTCGATTCTGAGGCAGTCTTACTGTTCACCCAAATATCTCTATTTCCTACTGCCAGGGCAAGAGAAACCCGTTCGAGCACCTGATGGTAGTCGTCGTAAAGAAGTGCTCATTGCTGATATAGCGGCTTTCCAGCAACATTGGGATCTGGCAGTCAGCGCCTTAGAAGCGGCGATCAAATTGCTGCGCCATCCCCAGGAATTTGGCGTGATCTCCTCCAACTATTTGCCGTATGTAGCGATTCTGCCAGTTTTCTCAGCTTTGCAGGCATATTTGAAAACGTTGCCTGCGGGACAAAAGCTAGAGGCACAACGGAAAATTCGCTATTGGTATTGGGCTGCTGTCTTTACCAATCGCTATTCTGGCTCCGTCGAGTCAACCAGCGCCCGCGATTTCCTCGCTATGAAGGCATGGTTCCAGGACGAAACAGCCGAGCCAACACTCATTCAGGAATTTAAGACTCGGTTCAGAAACCTGGACTTAAGGCGAGAGACCAAGCGTGGCTCGTCAGTTTATAACGGTATTTTTAACCTTTTAGTCATTCAAGGCGCACGAGACTGGTCTACAGGTAATGTGCCCCAGCCTGGGGATCTAGACGATCATCACATTGTTCCGGCATCGTGGGGAGCAAAGCATCTTAGAGGCAATACGATCCACACGATTCTCAATCGCACGCCACTAACGGCTGCTACAAACCGGGATGTGATTCGCGATCGCTTGCCTAATGCCTATCTACCGAAGCTGATTGAAATCAATGGAGAAGATAGCATTCGGGGCATTCTCGAATCGCACTTTATTTCATCTGCGGCTCAGGCGATTTTGCTGCGTAATCCCTTTACGCCAGATGACTATGAAGAGTTTATTGCCGAGCGGCAGCGCACGTTACAACTTGCGATTGAGAATTTACTGATCAAGGAACGGCTAGACTTATCGCCACACTTGAGGGAACTCGATGAGCAAATTGAACAAGTAGAGCTTTCCCTCAGAAGCTTAATAGAGACGGCTCTTGAAGGGGATCTGTCCCTTGTGCCAAGTGACATTAGGCAGAATGTGGATGTCCGCATTCAGCGGGCATCTAAGAAGAATGCTGCTCTGGATGTAGAGACTTATACAGACCTTTCAGGGCAGCTAGAGTTCTTTGACCTACGAGAACTGCAACAGACGATTGCGAATAAACTTCTGTGGCCTCGTTTCTTAGAGCGATTCCATACTCAGGAGTCTCTCAGCGCGAAATTCGGGCAGCTAGCGGAGCTACGCAATAGTATTCGGCATAGTCGAATGGTAGATGATGTGACCCGAAAAGAAGGGGAAGCCGCTGTGATCTGGTTCAACACTGTGCTTTCGAGGTAGAGAAACAGGGTGGCAAGTTCACTGATGACGAAATGAGCCTTGAAGACAATTGGTAGGGAATAGACCTGATGGCACGTAACCCCAGCAAGCAATCGAAGAAAGTCGAAACCCTCAAGCACGAAGAGGCAAAGCGCAAGAATATTCCCACAGCGGAGTATCAGTCTGTCATGGCAGAGGAGGAGCAAAGCCCGGTGCGGGTGGCGTATGAGCGCCGCAATCGTGACCTCGACCCGCAGTTGGTCTGGCGGGGCAAAGATGAGCAAGACTGGTCTGATCTGGTGGTGAGTGCCCCACCGCTCTACATCCAGGAGAAGGTACACCCCAAGGTGTTGGTAGATGACCTGCTGCGGCAGAGTCAGGCACGGGCTGAAGCGACCCAACCTCAGCAGCTAGGCTTAGACCTGTTTGCCGACTTTAACGGACTACCCCAAGACGCGACGGGCACGGACTTCTACCAGCACGATGCCAACTGGACAAACCGAATGATCTTGGGCGATAGCCTTCAGGTCATGGCGAGTTTGGCAGAGCGGGAAGGGTTGCGGGGTAAGGTGCAGTGTATCTATATTGACCCGCCCTATGGCATCAAGTTCAACTCTAATTTTCAGTGGTCAACGACAAGCCGCGATGTCAAGGATGGCAACAAGGATCAGATTACCCGTGAACCAGAACAGGTAAAGGCATTTCGAGATACCTGGCGCGATGGCATTCATTCCTATTTGACTTATCTCAGAGATCGGTTGGTGGTGGCAAGGGATTTATTAACCGATAGCGGCTCGATTTTTGTGCAGATTGGGGATGAGAATGTTCATCGTGTCAGGGCTTTGATGGATGAGGTGTTTGGTGATGGTAATCTAGTTGCCTTAATTACGATTGCAAAAACTTCCAGTGCAACAAGTGAACATTTAGCAGGGATTGCAGATTATGTTCTCTTCTACGCAAGAAATATAGAATTGCTGAAGTATCGCCAAGTATTTAGAACTAAGGAAGCGGGTGGTGAAGGAGGAGAAGCTTACCGATTCTTTCAGACTGAAGAGGGGATAAGGATATCGGCAAAGGAAGCTGATTCAACCTCAATTACTAATGGGAAATGCTTCCGATTAAGCGACCTGAGAAGTCCAAGACCTCCAGGCAGTTTTCCAGTTAAATTTCATGGGAAAGATTTTACTCCAAAGCGAGGATACTGGAAAACAGGAGAGCTGGGTTTTGGGAGACTGATACACGCGGATCGTGTCTCAGCGTCAGCTTTGACTCTTAATTATGTTCGGTTTATTGATGACTATCCAGCGTTCCAAATTAACAATATATGGTCTGACTTAAGCAGTTCACTAGGAGCAGATAAAGTTTATGTCGTTCAAACTAGCGTAGGTATAGTTCAACGATGTTTACTAATGTCCACCGATCCAGGCGATCTTGTCCTTGATCCCACCTGCGGTTCCGGTACGACTGCATACGTCGCCGAACAATGGGGCCGACGCTGGATCACTATTGACACGTCTCGCGTTGCCCTCGCCCTCGCCCGTGCCCGCATCATGGGTGCCCGCTATCCCTACTACCTGCTGGCAGACTCCAAAGCAGGGCAGCAGAAAGAAGCTGAAATTACCCGCACGGCTCCCGTCACCACTCCCACCTATAGCAACATTCGTCAGGGCTTTGTCTACGAGCGCGTGCCTCACATCACCCTCAAATCCATTGCCAACAACGCCGAAATAGACACCATCTGGGATACCTACCAGACCAAGCTAGAACCGCACCGCACTGCTCTTAATGCCGAACTGGGTAAAACTTGGGAAGAATGGGAAATCCCTCGTGAGACTGAATCGAAGTGGTCAGATAAGGCTAAACAACTGCACAGAGACTGGTGGCAGCAGCGGATCGCCCGACAAAAGGAGATTGATGCGTCGATCGCCGCCAAAGCTGACCAGGAATACCTCTACGACAAACCCTACCCAGATAATTCCATTGCTCGGGTTGCAGGTCCCTTCACGGTCGAAAGCCTCTCACCCCATCGCGTGCTGGTGGTCAATGAACAGGATGAACTGGTAGACCCCAGCCAGCCAAAGACACCTGAACACACCACCGACGCTGCCGACTTTGCCAATGTCATTCTGGAAAACCTCAAGACTGCTGGAGTGCAGCAGGCACATAAGGAAGGCAAGCTTAATTTTACAGCGATCGTCGGCTGGCCCGGAGCCTACATCTGCGCCGAAGGTCGCTACGTTGAAGGTGAGAGCGAGAAAGAGAAACGGGCAGGTATCTTCATTGGTCCAGAGTTTGGCACAGTGACCCGCCCCGACTTGGTGGCTGCCGCACGAGAAGCAGGCGACGCAGGGTTTGATGTACTGATCGCCTGTGCCTTCAACTATGATGCCCACTCCGCCGACTTCAGCAAGCTAGGACGCATCCCCGTCCTCAAAGCCCGGATGAATGCTGACCTTCACATGGCAGATGCGTTGAAGAACACCGGAGCAGGCAACCTGTTTGTCATCTTCGGCGAGCCAGACATCGACATTAACGAAGTCGAGGGTGGGCAGATTCAGGTGAAGATCCACGGAGTCGATGTGTTTCATCCCCAGTCTGGCGATGTCCGCTCCAGTAACGCTGATGAGATCGCCTGCTGGTTCATCGATACCGACTACAACGAAGAAAGCTTCTTTGTCCGTCATGCCTACTTCCTGGGAGCCAGCGATCCGTACAAGGCTCTCAAAACCACCCTCAAGGCAGAAATTGACGAAGAAGCCTGGGAAAGCCTTTACAGCGATATATCTCGTCCTTTCGACAAACCTCAATCCGGTCGCATTGCCGTGAAGGTCATCAACCATCTCGGTGACGAAGTGATGAAGGTTTTTAGCGTGGCTTAATTAACTTGTAAGGTTTCATGATGCTCAAAATATTACTGCCATTAACCATTTCTCTGACCGTCATCTCCGCAGCTATGCCAGCATTTGCAGATTTGATTCTTCCTGGAAGATGTCATATGGGGCGTTGTTGGGAGCAAAAGTTTCTTAAAAAGACGCTGCTGGAAAAAGGAAGGGACGGAAACCTCTATGCCATAAAGTTGGGTTCCTTGACGCAAAGGTACGTAAAGCGACATGCCCCTGCGAGGAAAGGCGCTAAGATCCACCGTTTACATGGG
>NZ_PVWK01000054.1 GCF_003003795.1 Stenomitos frigidus ULC18
GAGATGACCCTAGCTTCTGCACGATGTCAAGCATCTAAGGGCAATCGGTCTATCTCTCCACCCTCAAGATACAAGGGCAAAGCTTTTGAAAAGTAAAACCTAGACAGCGTAAGGCTTTGGGCGATTGTGCTAGTTTGTGGCTAGTCCAGCAGGGGAAGCGCGATCGACTGGTCAGCAAGTCTGATGAATGGGTCAAAAACTGCTGCTCCTGAGGAGGAAGCGATGCAGGCTTGTCAGTCTGCATCGTCATGCCGATCGTTCTAACCACTTCAATACCATTCTCTTCAAGAATGACAAGCGGAGCGCTGCCAGCACTCATCTCAACACGCTTGACCAATATTTGTCCATTGGAAAGGCGTTGTCCAGGGTGGACGTAACGGCTGGAGGCTTCATTGGGTGCCTTCACAATCACCTGAGTTACTTTGCCGACAACTACAACACCACTGACTTCAACCGCAACTAAATTCCTGACCGCATCAAAAGCACCCTTATGGGTAATACCAAAGTGCAGCCGTAGCTTCCATACTGAGAACAGTTTTGCTATATCTTAGCGTCAAGGATAGCAGCCATTCTGCCTGCTTGAGCAGGCAGAATCAACGCTTGACTCGTCTTATTGACCCAGTGTTGCTGGTGAGATGGCTGTCGGGTAGGCAACCGTTATCCGGAGAGACGCATCAGCGTGGCGCGACTGCTCACTGCTACAGTCTAGCCAGTCGTGCGTCACAGTCGGAGTGTAGCAATCCTTTTAGCGCTTGATGCGTTTGTTGTTGGTTGCCAAAGCAGTGTGGTGTTGAGCTTCCCAGCTCAGTCAGCCTGCTAATTGATCATCGTAGGGAAAAGAGCAGATGAATGAGGCTGTGCGATTGAAATACGGGGAATCTGAAACGTTTGCCCCGGGTGGCGGCATTTCAAATGTTGAGCTCACCAAAATGAGTGTCAAAGTGGCGAACATCGCTTTCAACAAAGAAGTGGCGCTGCACTACCAACAACCAAACGGTGCTTGGACAGAAAGATCCCTTACCTTTCAGGCTAACTTTGGCAACTACGATCTGTTTACCGCCAGCTTTAATGATCTGGTTACGACTCAGTTTGTGATTCGCTACTCTGTGGATGGTCAAACGTTTTGGGACAATAACAACTTTGCCAATTATCATGTTGACAGCGGTCGCCCTAACGTCGTCGGGAAGAATGTTGTGCTCAATACAGCTGTAGCGCGACGTGGCGGACAGGCAGGTGGTGGTTTTGTGTTTACGACTTCTTGGGTGGAAGGTGAAATTTACGTCAATAATCTTGCTTTTAGTAAAGTTGTCGGTATTCGCTTAACGACAAATGGTTGGCGATCGTTCCAGGATACGAATGCTAGTTTTAGCGGTACCCTTCCAGTGGCAACTGGTCTTTCAGAAGTCGAAGTCTGGAAGTTCAAGACACCAGAATTGAATTTAGATGAAAGCACACTCAACTTTCAGTTCGCCGTCTTTTACAACACTCCCACAACTGGCGAATCGTTCTGGGACAACAACTTTGGGCAAGATTACAGTCTCAGCAAGGTCGACCTGTCTTCAATTCAGTAAGGGTCATTTCAGCAACACGTAGAGGTGCTCGCTTCGCCCTTCTGCGGTTACCGCAGTTAACCAGAGTTTTCATTTAAACCTAGAACTACTTATCTAAGGCACTTATAGGCTATTCTGCAAACTCAAAAAAATGATCTGGACTAGAATTGGACTAGATTTCTAAGTCTTTTTTTGGGTGGGCGATCGTCACTGTAGAGCTGCTTCTCGTGTTGCCCCCTGCGGCTGAGTCTTTACCTGGTAGCGTCTCAGCATTGCAGCCTCAAGCAGGAAATAGCCGCAACCTGAATACAGAAACTTGTCTCGTATTCTATTTTAAGACTCGCAATAAGTCTTAAAGAGAGAGTGTATGTATCAGTATGAGACACTTATATCAACTCTAAAAGCTCGCACGACAGATGACCGTCTGTAGGAGCCGACTGTACCTCCCTACGAGGATGTGTCAATGAAATTGAGCGGATTGGTGTGACAAGCCCTGCTTGTCTCGCGATTTATTTTGAGACTTGCTTTGAGTCTCAAAAAAAGAATCTCTGTCTCAAATAAGACAAAGTAAAGGCTCAAACCATCAGCCCTGGTTCGGGTTACTGGATGCAAAGTGCGATGACAGCTTGAACTAGCTGCTCTGGGTCGAGGGGCTTGGTCACATACTGTTGATAACCACTGGCCAGGGCTCTCTGGCGATCGTCTTCTCTGGCATACGCAGTCAAAGCGATTGCTGGAATCTGTCCTCCTTTTTCGAGCGGTAGCTTCCGAATTTGTTGGATCAGGGTATAGCCATCGACTTCGGGCATGCCGATATCACTGATCAACGCATCCGGTCGGAACGTCTCCAACGCTGTTAGCACGTCCGCCGCAGAATTCACCATCAGGACTTCGGCTCCATATTGGGTGAGCACGATGTTTAAGAGTTCGCGAGCATCGGGTTCATCATCCACTGCAAGAACCCGAATGCCAGTGAGGTCAAGGTTTTGCCTGCAGCATTCAGCAGGCTGCCTTGTTTCTAGTTTGGTATCCAGCAAGGGTAATCTGATGGTAAAGGTTGCTCCCTGCCCTTCACCGGGACTCGCTGCAGCGATGGTGCCTCCATGCGCCTCGACTAGCGATCGGACGATCGCTAGTCCTAACCCCAGTCCACCATACTGCCGCGTGGTTGAGGCATCTTCTTGCCGAAAAGACTCAAAGAGATGCGGCAAAAAGTCAGGGTTGATGCCTTTACCTGTGTCGCTGATGATAATTTGAGCCCAGTTGCCAACTCGCTCTAGCAAAATATCAACTCGTCCATCGTTAGGAGTGAATTTAATGGCGTTGGACAATAAGTTCCAAACCACTTGCTGGAGCCGCGCCGAGTCGCCAGACACGCGCCCAATCTGAGGTAAGACTGGATGCAGCAAAATAGTTTTAGAAATCGCTGCCGTTCTGACGGTATCGATCGCCGACTCAACGACGAACACGAGATCGATTGGGGTCGTTTCCATGCTGAGTTTGCCGCGCAAAATCTTAGCAACATCGAGCAGATCATCAATCAGTTGCGTTTGCAGTCTGGCGTTGCGTTCAATGGTGGCTAGGGCTTCAGCCGTCCTGGCTTCATCAAACTTACGGGTCTGTAGAAGCTTTGTCCAACCAAGAATGGGATTGAGGGGCGATCGCAGCTCGTGAGAGAGCACAGCGAGAAACTCATCCTTGATCCGGTTGGCGCGTTCGGCTTCGGCTCTAGCGGCTTGCTCTTGTGCCAACAGTTGCTCCCGTTCTTGTTCGGCAAGTTTGCGCTCGCTAATATCTTTAAACAAGAGGGCAATTTTGCGGCTTTCTGACTGCTCAATCGGAAAGGCATACACGTCAAACCAACGATTCATCACTTCAGCCCCGTTCTCAAAGCGAACGGGTTCACCCGTTAAAGCCACTCTGCCATACGTCTCATACCAATGGTCTTCAAGACCAGGAATAAGCTGGCGAGCCGTTTTACCGACTGCCTGTTCAAGCCCCGTTTGTTGTGCAAACGCTAGGTTGGTTTCCAGGAAACGATAGTCGATCGGTGTGTTGGTGGCATCAAACAACATTTCGATCACACAAAAGCCATCCTCCATCGATTCAAACAGTGTGCGATAGCGTTCTTCACTGAGCCGCAACAACTCCTGTGCCTGTCTGCGATCGGTAATATCTTCGGCAATGCCAACAAACCGATACAGCTTCCCTGTCTCATCTCGCAAGGGAAAGCAGCGATCGTGTACCCAGCGAATACTGCCATCGGCTAAAACAATGCGGTACTCTTCATCAAACTGACCAGCCGCCGCTTTTGCTTGAAAGGCCTGGGACGAAGCGTCTCGATCGTCTGGATGAAGATGATCGACCCAGTTATACTGGTTTTCATACAATTCCTGCGGATGCCATCCCCACAGGCGCTCATAGGCAGGGCTCACATAGGAAACACGACCTTCGGGTTCTTCTCTTAACCAGAAAACCGCATCAATCTTTTCGGCAAGCTGGCGAAAGCGTGCTTCACTCTCTTGCAACGCTTCGGCTGACCGTTTGCGATCGGTGATGTCGAGATCAATGCCTGCCATCCGCACTGGCCGACCGTCTGGGTCATAAAACACTTTGCCTTGAGTCAGTGCCCACCGAACCGCGCCGTTGGGGTAGACGACCCGAAATTCGATGTTGTAGTCGTCTCCAGTTGCCATAGAGTGTTGAACGCTTGCCAGAACCCGATCGCGATCGTCTGAGTGCAGCAGCGAGACAAACATTTCATAAGAGCCGTCAAACCCTCCGGGTGTCAGTCCAAACAGGGCTTCCAGGTTCTCTGACCAGGTAATTTTTCCGGTTTGGATGTTCCAATCCCATGTGCCCATGCGCGAGGCTTCCAGCGCCAGCCGCAAGCGTGATTCGCTCTCTCGGAGCGAGGCTTCTGCTTGTTGGCGTTCTGCCAGTTCTGTCTGAGATTGTTGATAGAGTTCGGCCTGTCGTAAGGCGATGCTGACCTGGGTTGCCAGTTCTTTGAGCAAGTCAATTTCCACAGGCTGCCACAATCGCGGTGCGGCGCAGTGATGGGCAATCAGCAAGCCCCAAAACTGGTCGTCGTGTAGAATCGGCACAACCAGATTGGCTTTGACTTGAAACGAGGCTAACAATTCGACGTGACAGGGATCGATACTGCTATCTTGAATATCGGCGATCGCCGTTACCCGCCCCTGACGGTAGCGTTGGACATAATCTTCGGCAAAGGCCGGATCGTAAGTGAGTATTTCCGGTCGGCTGAATCTGAGGTAGTTCTCAGCCAGGCAGGGATCATAAATCGTGGAGGCCAACAGCGATCGCCACTCTGATCCCACCGCTTCTGCAACTACCGTACCGTTTCCATCAGGTTCTAAGCGAAAAACCAGCACTCGATCGGTGTGCAAAAACTGCTGCACTTCTGTCACAGTGGTGTGAAGAATGCGATCCAGATCCAACGATTGATGGATTTGGCGCGTAATTTGTGCGACCACGCGCTCTCGTTCAATCCGCTGTTGCAGTTGGAGGCGTAACCGAACGGCTTCTATCGTCCCATTCACCGCCAGCTTTAAACCCTCCGGCGTGATCTGAGCCTTAATTAAATAGTCCTGTGCACCTGCTTTGATCGCCTGCACCGCGATCGCCTCATTGCCCTGCCCTGTGACCACAATGACAGGTAAGCATGGCTGCTGAGTGAGAGAGCCCAGTTGAGCCAGAAATTCTAGCCCATCTAGATCGGGTAAGCGGTAGTCAAGCAATACGACATCGGGGTGATGCTGGTGCCAGAGCGCTAGACCTTGCTGCCCCAGGGCTGCTTCCAAAACCGTGTAGGAGCCATCAGCATCAGCTCGGAGGCAGCGTCGGTAGAACTCCCGGTCTTCCGGGGAGTCATCCACAATGAGAATTGTGTGCTGCTGGCGACCCACTCTAACCTCACAAACGTCACACGTTGAACTTAACAATAGTTTAAATACTAGCTAAATCCAAGCGTTGTGCCTTGATAGTGATCAATTTTCCCATGAAGCAAGCAGAAAAAGTTACTCGTCTCCTCATTGCGCATCAGAAGCTTGGGGAGAAGGTGGTTTTTGAGAACCAGGCAGCGTGGCGACTTCAAACCAGTAATCGATCAAAATTTGAATATCGCGTTTGAGCTGAGCAAAATTGATCGGCTTGACGATATAACTATTCACACCGTATTGATAACAGTCTTCAACATCCTTTGGGTTATTAGAAGTTGTAAACACAACAACAGGAATGGTTTTCAGGCTGTCATCTTGCTTGATACGGCGCAACACCTCCCGTCCATCGGTTCCAGGTAGGTTTAGATCAAGCACAATCAATCCAGGACGAGGGGCACTCTCGTGATCGCTATAGCGACCAGTCCGGTAAAGAAAGGCGAGTGCTTGGTCTCCAGTCATACAGTGCTGAATTGTGATCGCTATCGGCGATCGCCTCAGAAACCGCTGCAGTGCCTCAAAGTCTTCGTTGCTATCCTCCACAACGAGGAGCGATGGTATTGGCTGAATTAGCGAGGCTGAACTGAGCATCATGCGGTTGGAACTGCTGCTAGGGTGAAGTAAAAGGTGCTGCCTTGAGTGGGGATCGATTCGATCCAGATTCTGCCACCGTGACGTTCGACGATTTTGCGGGCAATGGTCAGCCCAGCCCCAGTACCACCGCCAAAATCATCCCGTCCGTGCAAGCGGCGAAAAATCTGAAAGATTTTATCGAGATGCTCTGGTGCGATGCCAATGCCATTGTCACGAACGTAAAAGGTCAGAGGATGAAGATCTTTTTCTCTTTTCCCTGTTATGAAACCAATTTCGATCCACTTTTCAGGTTTGTCATTGTACTTAATCGCATTGCTGATCAAATTAGTAAAGAGTTCATTGATCTGGGCACGATCGCCTTCAACCGTGGGGAGGGGTTGAGGGATACGAAACTCAACTTCGTTGTGAGGGCGGGCGATCGTAAGAGTGGCAATGACCTGCTGCACTAATTCAGTCAGATTGACCGATTGCCGCAAGAGATCAGCCCGACCCAGACGTGAAAAATAGAGGAGTGAATTGATCAAATCTTCCATGCGCTGGGTCAGTCGTACCATGGTTCGAAGTTTGGCAACCCCATCGTCATCCAGCGCTTCTGCATAATCTTCCATCAAGAAGTTGGCGTAGTTATGAATGCCACGTAGCGGTTCCTTCAGGTCATGAGATGCAATATAGGCAAAGGAATCGAGTTCTTCGTTGCTCCGATGCAATTCAAAATTCATCGCAGCTAGGGTGTCTGCTTGCCGCAATACCACACCCACAATCAGGCTTCGAAGTTCGGCAACCGCCTCAAGCTCACACGCTTTCCAGGGTAAGGAGCAGCCACGCACCATTTCTTGCCACCGTTCAAAGGATTGGCGGGGAGACATTCGCCGGCTACCATCCTCCAGAACTTCTACGGGCTTGTTTGGGTTGCCACCCCAATCCACGGTTTGCACAACTTCAGGGCGAAACCAAAAAATGTAATTGTGGTGAACTTTAGAAATTTCCAAGGCCAAGACACCACTAGCGATCGCCTCAAAAGGCTCAGCAGCAGGGTACAGTTTGGAGAGCGATCGCGTTTCAAACAAGCCGTGCTGCAAGTGAGGTTTAAGCCACTCAAGCAATGCAAGAATCGCTTCTTCTGAAGGGGCTTTACCCACCCGCACACACTGGTCATCGCTGCAGATTGCTGCCCCAGTCGCGTTCACCAGCTCCAGCAATGGCGATTCTAATTGCACCATGCTATCCAGAAAATATTCTGATTGAGATAACGCCTCAACAAACTGAGTTAGCAGTGTCTTCAGGTGCATTTTGTAGTCTGTGTCTTCACTGGCGTTTTTATTTGCCAGTTCTACAGACATGACCTGTCCAATAAACTCGCAAACGGTTCGCGTGTCGTAAGGAACATATTTGGGAGAGGAGTGATGACAGGCAATCAAGCCCCAAAGCTTGCGATCGTGCATCAGAGAAATTGACATGGAGGCAGTTACGCCCATGTTTTTCAGATACTCTAGGTGCAGCGGCGAAACGCTTCGTAACACCGAGAGACTGAGATCGAGTGGCTGATCCGTGAGCGGATTAGTAGCTGGCACTAAGGCCACAGGTTGATAATTGGCATCTGGAATCAACCGCAGCCAGTTCAGGGTGTAGAGTTGTCGGGCTTGCTTAGGGATGTCAGACGGTGGATAGTGTAAGCCTAGATAAGGAACTTCGTGATCGGTGGCTTCCGCAATAACGCTGCCTGCGCCCTCTGGATCAAATTGATAAACCATGACACGCTCAAAGCCGGTAATGCGTCGGACTTCTTTCACCGCAACCTGGCACATATCCAGCAAGATGGGTGCTTTTTGAAGGTGCGTGACGGTACCTCTGACCTGTTGATAGAAGTCGAAAAAGTCTGTAGCGCGCTTCGCTGTTTTTGGCTCTAATTCCAGAACCACGATCGCATCCGAACGGTGCACAATACCATCAAACGCGATCGTCTGCTTGCCTCGAGCGATCGACAGTTTGAGCGGATTGATGTGCTCAAAATCCCCCGCCAAACACTGCTGAATCAGTTGCACCTGCTCGGCATCGAGCAAGTCTACCAGGGGCTTGCCCAATAGGGCTTTCGGCTGGTATCCGATGACATCTTGCGTATTACTGCTGACTTGAACGATTTTGAGGGTGGACTCATGCAGAACGAGCAACACCCCGTGTGGCTGGATCAACCCTGGA
Organism: Stenomitos frigidus ULC18; assembly: GCF_003003795.1. GTDB lineage: Bacteria > Cyanobacteriota > Cyanobacteriia > Leptolyngbyales > Leptolyngbyaceae > Stenomitos > Stenomitos frigidus_A. The sequence continues at coordinate 8,303 of NZ_PVWK01000054.1, forward strand.
ATATGGATCGGTTCGCGATCGCAGTTGGTTAAATCAATCGTCTCATCAATCATTCTCAGCGTCTCAAACTCCTGCTTGTTTTGCCTACGTTTCTGGTCAAAAGGCGATTCAACCGTTGCTGAGCAGATGTTGCTTTTAGAGATTTTACTGGATCAATCCAGCTACTTGCCTCCTTTTGTGGGAATGAATCGTGATTGCAGGCTACTTCAGCAGAGTGAACTGCCTCCACAGAAGCGATTTTACACGCATTGCGTAGGTGCGCTTCGCGTTTCTCATCTGCCGCAGACTGGAGCTTAAACCATGTCTCGCAATCTCAAATGAGACGCGTTTTAAGTCTCAGCCTGAGTCCAATCTTGCTGACTAGAATGCGCTTTGTCTCGCGGGTCTCAAATAAGACTCATCTTGAATCTCATTTGAGGTAGATGGTCTCAAATGAGATTTCTGTTTGTCTCGCAGTCTCAAACGAGTCACGGTTTAAGTCTCAAAATAGTCTCAAAAGTTCATACCAAGACTCAATGTGAGTCTTGGTATGATTCTTTCAGTACCAAAATGAGACTTGGGATAGGCTGATCGAAATGACTGTTCCGCAGGACGTTACATGGAATGTCCCTACCGAACGAGAACAACATTTCCTGACTATTCTTGATGATTAGTCTTGCCGTCTAAAACGAGACTCATGACAAGTCTTGACTTGAGAATATGAATCTCGCGTGAGACAGTCATTACTCTGTCCTGCCACATTACCTCATCTCTTAACGCAAAAAGCGACCTCACTCAGGAGATCGCCTATCTAAAGATGCGTTCTAGCTAAAACGTAGGAACACGAATTTAAGCCGCGATCCTTAGCGCCCTGCAACCATGCTTTGTGCCATACGAAGATGAGCGGTGACAACGGGCAGTACTTCTCTGGCAAACGCTTTCATGTCTGCATCCTGTCCTTGCTTGAGTTCATTTTGATAAACGGCCTGCGTTTTAGCGTGTGCTTTGGCTTGCCCACTCATGTATGCCTGATCAAACTGTTTGCCAGAAAGCTTGGTCAATTGAGTCAGTAACGCCTGGTTTTCAGTACCAAGGCTCTTGGGCAACGTAATTCCTTTCTGAGCCGCTAGAGGCTTCAGCTTACTGCTCGATTGTGTGTGCTGCTGGATCATCTCCTGTGCAAACTGTTTCACTTGTGGATTTTGCGATCGCTTCAGTGCCAATTGACTGGTTTGAATTTCCGTCATATCGCTTTGAGCTGCTTTTGCCGCAAACTGTCTATCCACAGCGTTTAAGGAAGCAGCCCGGTTGCCACCCTGCATCGGTTGCTGCATGGAACCGCCTTGCATCGGTTGCTGCATTGAGCCACCCTGCATGGGGCTTGGTTGCGTAGAACCGCCCTGCATCGGTTGCTGCATGGAACCGCCTTGCGTGGGGCTACTTTGAGCCCAAGCCGGAAGCATGGCGGACATGGTCGCCAGGGTAACGCTGCAAACACTTGCTGCAATTATTTTGCGAGGATGAATCGGTTTCATAATTAAACGGCTGACTTAAGAAAGAACATTCGATAGTCTGTTTGCCAAGCTCTCAATCACTTTGCAACTATCGTTACCCCCACAGTAGTCAGGCATGAACGTTCAAACGTCCACCTAAAGAGCGGTATACCACAATACTTCTTGGTAAAGCCCCCAAGCTCTAATGCTAGGGACGCCATACCCCACGATCGCTTCCAGCAAACGTGCGTGAGACCGCTCTTCGACGGGCAATACCGTGTCGCGGACATCCGCTTGAGCATCGTAACTGTGACTATCGACCGGCTCCATCTCATTGATCGTAGGCAACACAAACTGAGGCCCAAACTGTTGAGCCAGTAAGGCCAGCATGCGCGTCCGCCAGCCGAGCGTCGTGACCTGACTGCAAGAGGTTCTCCTGTCAGAACTGGGCGTGGGTCTCTTCTGTCGTTGCCAACCGACGATACACTTCAGCCAGTGCAGCTTGCGGTTCTGCCTTCGCTAACGCACAGTAAAGAAACGCATTTTCAATTTCGTCGTGCCAATTTTCTAAATAGCGGGTGATCTCTACGTTTTGCCTCACGGGTTACCTCACTACAACGTTAAGAACCCTTACGATCGTGAGATTTAAATAACCCCATTACGCTTTCGTTTGTGCTTTCTTAGACTTTTCTTTTTCCTTTTGCTTGGTGCGTTTAGCAGCGGCTTTGGCTTCTTTTTCGGCTTCGATCGCCGCTAAGGTTGTTTTATCTTTTTCTTCGGCAATTTTGTCAAGGTAATAGTGATAGTCGCCCCGATAGAGAATCAGTTCGCCATCACGAATTTCGACAATTTTATTGGCGACCTGGGAAATGAAATAGCGATCGTGCGACACGATAATTACTGTACCGTCGTAGTGTTGCAGCGCTTCTTCCAGCATCTCTTTAGCGGGAATGTCGAGGTGGTTCGTCGGCTCATCCAGGATCAAGAGGTTGGCTGGTTGGAGCAGCATTTTTGCTAGTGCAAGCCGTGCTTTTTCGCCACCGCTGAGGGCTTCGACTTTTTTGAACGCAGAATCACCGCTGAAGAGGAAGCGTCCTAAGAGCGTACGAACTTCTTCATTTGTCCACTTGGGTACTTCGTCGTGGATGGTTTGGATGACGGTTTTTTGCAAGTCTAGCGCTTCTGCCTGGTTTTGCTCAAAGTAGCCAGGAAGGACGTTGTGATCGCCCATCGTGACCGCGCCTTCAGTGGGCTGCTCCATCCCCATAATCAGGTGTAGCAGCGTCGATTTGCCAGCGCCATTCGGTCCGAGAAAGGCAACGCGATCGCCCCGTTCTAGCAGCAGGTTGGCATCCAAAAACAGAATCTTTTCACCATAGGAGTGGGTCATGTTTTTGATTTCTACCATTTCGCGACCGCTGCGGGGCGACGGTGGAAAGCGGAAGTGAAGGGTTCTCACGCCACCAGTAGGAGCTTCGATGCGCTCAATTTTGTCGAGCTGTTTCTCGCGGCTTTTTGCCTGCGTGCTGCGAGTGGCGCTGGCGCGGAAGCGATCGACAAACGCCTGTTGCTTTTCCAGTTCTTTCTGCTGCCGTTCGTAGGCACTCAGTTGGGCATCCCGCATTTCTTCTTTCTGCTGAAGATACGCGGAATAATTGCCCAGATAGGTGCTGGAAACGCCACGCTCGGTTTCGACGATTTGGGTACAGAGGCGATCGAGAAATTCGCGGTCATGCGAGACAATGACCATCGGCGTAGACAGCCCTTTAAGGTAGGTTTCTAGCCACTCAATGGTTTCTAAGTCTAAGTGGTTCGTCGGCTCGTCCAGCAGCAGCAAATCGGGCTTTTGCAGTAGGATTTTGCCCAAACTCATCCGCATCTGCCAGCCGCCACTGAAGGCACTGACGAGACGATCGCCGTCCTCCAGTTCAAAGCCCAGATCGGGCATGATCTTCTCAATCCGCGAATCTAGCCCATAGCCATCCATTGCTTCAAACTGACGCTGCAAGCGATCCATCTCGTGCAGCAGTATGTCTAGCGCTTCGGGGGTTGCCGTTTCCATGTCTCGATGCACAGCAGAGAGCGCCACGTGGACATCGTTCGCTTCCCCAAAGGCGCGCCAAAACTCTTCGCTCACCGTGCGAGTGGGGTCTACTTCAAATTCCTGGGTCAAATACGCAATGTGCAAACTGGCGGGACGAATGATTTCGCCTGCGGTCGGCTGCGTTTCACCGGCAATAATCTTCAACTGAGTCGATTTTCCGGCACCGTTGACGCCGACCAAACCAATCCGATCTCCGGGTTTTACTTCCCAGTTGATATCTTTTAGCACTTCGCCAGTCGGATAAATTTTGCTGACGTGCTCCAATCGCAACATGGGGAATCTCCAGAAAAAGTCAGGGTTAAGGTGGGTCTGCGATGACTGTAACAAAATTTAATCGTACATGGTTAGGGTAAAGCTCACGCTGATTCTTACCAATAAGCTGGCCAGGTAGTGTTTCAGAGACGTTGTTTGTGTCCCAAAGGATGGGTTAATTCTCTTGATGACTGTGTTGTGGATGATCGCGATCGCCTCAACGTGACCTGTATAAGGAGGGAAACGCCTGCTCTCGTCCACAGTCCGGTAATCATCATGAAACTGAAACCAAACGATGTCTCTCGATCGTTCACCTGTCTGGGTTGGACAGCTGCGTTGGGTTTGCTTGAGTTCATCACCCCAACGGTTGTCACCAGTGCACCGACGACTCCTTTCGACGAGCCACCCTGCTATATGCGCACTCAGGATGGCAGCATCGTGAATTTACAGAGCCTTTGTCGTCGCTCTACAGTCCCGCAGACGCAATCTAGCCCCGCAACTAACCAACCACCGCAAAGCACGGCGTCACCTCAAGCCGCCCCAACGCAAAGGCTTCCTACCCGTTCACGCGATCTGTCTGGGAGCCATACGCAAGGCAATCCAGACTCGGATGACGGTCGTTATTAAGGAGAGGCTTAATGGCATGGGATGGCAGCGATCGCTACCATCCCATGCGTGTGATCAGTAGTAGTGAATCATCGTGCCAAGCCTAGAAGTTTGGCACCATAGCCCTTCACCGCAGCGTCGCTAACCTTTCAGTGCCGACAGCATTGCCTGGTAGATCTGCGATTGGTCAACACCCGTTGGCAAGCCAGGAATGGTGAACCCGTACTGCTCGAAGTCCTTCCCGATGTACTGCTTTAGCTTGAGGGGCGCACCCTGGTAGTAAACCGGGACGGGACGGTTACTGTGGTTGCCCCAGCCATATTTGATGTTGTCGTAAGCACCCCAAAAGTGTCCAGCCGTTTTTGGTGTGTGCTTAGCGAAGGTCAAATCTTTAGCGCCGTAGCGATTGAGCAGTTTAGGGAAGTTGTCGTTGATGGTCAGGTAGTGGTCGTGGTCAGCTGTGACAATCAGCACATTCTTGCGCCAGCCACCGTTGCCTTCAATCCACTGGATGACTTCACCGATCGCAGTATCGAACGCGATCGTGTTGCCAATCAGGTTTTCCATGTTGTTGTCATGGGCGGCCCAATCGATGTCGCCACCTTCCACCATCAGCCAGAAGCCATCCTTATCCTTGCCCAGCACGTTGAGCGCCGCGCGAGTCATTTGAGCCAGCGTGGGATTCGCTTTGCGTTCGCGTTGGATAAAGGTGGTTGGGGTTTCGCCCAGCACAAGGGGACGCACCGTATCAGGTGTGGGAATTTGCGTCCCATTGTTAGCCGGTTGTCCTGTTGCAGCCGTAGAAGCCGCTGCGGTTGAGTATACCGAGAAGTTATCAAGACCCGTCAGAGCATAGTCTCCAGCAGAGCCACGTGTGGGGATGTTGCCGTTTTGACCCCGTGCACCATAGAGCCCTAACAACCGCTGTCCCTGGTTCGGATCAAGGTCCTTGGATACTTCGAGCAATTGCTTGCCCCCGTTCACAATATCCTTGGTTTTTACCGTCAGGTCTGTGACGCGAGTATCACGCTCTAAGAACTTGTAGCCATAGCGATTCGAGTCAGGCTTGCTGTGTAGCTCGTTATAAGTCGATTCTTTGATGTAGGTAAAGCCTTTGGGCACGATCGTGCTAGCAGCAGTGATGTTCTCAAAGTCCAGCGGATGTCCGCCACCTAACAGCACAGTAGGCAGATAAGGCTCACCGGGGAGATCAGAGCGGATGGCTTCCTGCAAGATATTGTCTAGCGCTGGGTAATCAGCATCGTACTTAGCACGACGATTGACGCTAGAGATGGCGGCACCTGGCGTCGCGTGGGTAATGGGTACGGATGTCACCACGCCTGTTGACTTACCAAGCTTGTTGGCAGTTTGCAGAATGGTTTCTAACGGTTTCTCAAAAATGTCAACTGCGACGGCGTTGTTATAGCTTTTGACGCCAGTGTAGAGCGTAGTGGCTGTATTCGCCGAATCAGGGTAGCTACAGGTAATGTAGTCGCGATCGTAGCCTTGAGCATCAGCATCGGCAGGGGTGAGGGGTGTCCAGGGAGTCGGACCACCTTTAGCGGGGTCGTAGCCCACCAGATTGCCCCCAGAGGTGCTGCCACCTGTACGGCAGGGTTGCAGTGCAGAGGCTGCCAGGTTGCGCCCAGGTGTACCGGGGTTGAATTCTGACTTGAATGTGAAGCCGGGACGCACGGGACTAGTGGTCTGTCAATTAATTGTTGACGGGTCACAAGGGGGTAAAGTTGAGAAGGATTCCCTTGCCTTCAATTGAATGACG
>NZ_PVWK01000106.1 GCF_003003795.1 Stenomitos frigidus ULC18
ACTCTTGAACCGAAAGACAGGAGCAACAGGGAACACAAAGCAGACCTAAGTATTGAAGGAGTCCTCTCTACCCGACAATCCCAGGAAACCCCGGTTTCACTGAGGACATCATTTTGTGGATCGATGACGACGATCGCGGTGTCATTGTTGTTGATCTTCATGTCTCTCCTGATGTGTTCACTTGTCATTGCCTAATCTCTTAGCTGATGTAAACCTCGGAGGTTTGCACCAAAAATGAGACATAACGCCTTATTGAGGAGCTTAAACCGCCGAGGTTTGGGCATAGGAGAAACGATCGTTTTCTATTGCAGATGTTTCTTCAGTTCAGCCGCTGCGTGGATAAACAGAGAACGCACTGCGGGCACTTCGGCTAAACCATTGAGCAGCCCAAAGTCATGGATCATGCCGTTGTAGCGCACGGTAGTTACTTTGACTCCTGCTTCATTCAACCTGCGCCCATACGCCTCGCCGCCATCCCGCAAAATATCGCTTTCTGCCACCTGAATGAGCGCCGGAGGTAAGCCTTGTAATTGCTCAACCGTAGCCTGTAAGGGAGAGGCATAGATGTCCTGGCGTTTTTCTGGATCAGCGATATACATGTCATACATCCACTTCATCAACGGTGTCGTCAAGAAACGCTTGTCGCCAAATTGATGATATGACTCTGTTTCAAAACTAGCGTCTACGATCGGCCACATCATAATTTGCAGCTTAATGTGCGGACCGCCTTTCGCCTTTGCCATCAAAGCGGTGACAGCTGTCATGTTGCCGCCCACACTGTTACCGACAACTGCCAAATTTTTGCCATCAACCTCAATCTCCTCACCATGCTCGGCAACCCATTTGGTCGCGGCATAGATCTCATTGATCGCCTGGGGATACTGAGCATCGGGCGTGCGAGTGTAGTTAACAAAGACACCGGAAAAGCCTGAGTACACAACCAGATCGCGCACCATACGTTTGTGCGTGGGGTAATCACCCAGTACCCAACCGCCGCCATGAATAAAGATGAAAACAGGCAAGGTGCCTTTAACACCCTCAGGTCGTACGATGTTGAGCGTAATGGCATAACCATCAGCAGTAATCGTTTTCTCAGACTCTTCAATACCTGAAAGATCAACTGGAACAGAAGCCTGGGCATCCACAAGGACTTGACGCGCTTCGAGCGGCGGTAGGGTCTCTAAAGGCGCACCACCTGAATTCAATACTTTCAAAAATGCCTTTACTTCTCTGGAAAGACGCGGATCGTCTGCGACTTTCAAGAATTTCAATGCTGGCGAGGTTGCTTGAGCAATCATATATTCTCCTTCGGTTGTTGATGGTAAACAATTTGTTGAAATGGCACTGTCAAGCTAACTGACTCGGACAATGTCCGTTGATGGACAGTAGTGAAACGTCTCCGCACCCTCTTATCAGGCAAGAACGGGTTGCAAGCGTGAGGTAAGAAATTGGCTGATATGGGCTGCGATCGCCTCCCCCTCTTCTTCCAGGGCAAAATGTCCAGTGTCGAGTAGATGGAATTCAACGTCTTTCAGGTCACGCTGGTAGGGATAAGCACCTTCGGCAGGAAAAATGTAGTCATTCTTGCCCCAAACAATCAGGGTAGGCGGTTGATGCTTGCGGAAATATTCCTGCCACTGCGGGTATAACGGTGGATTCGTGCCATAGCTATACAGCAATGCCAATTGAATTTCACCATTGCCGAGGCGATCGAGAAAATGTTGATCCATCGTCCAGGTATCCGGGCTGATCGCTTCCAGGTTGCGAACGCCGTTGGTATATTGCCACTTCGTTGCGTCCAGGGTGACAAGATACTCCAGCTTGGCAGCATTTTCAGGTGAGCGATCGTGCCAGTAGGCTTTGATCGGCTCCCAAAAATCGCGCAATCCTTCCTCGTAGGCATTCCCGTTTTGCACAATCAGCCCTTGCACCCGCTCTGGATGTTTCGCGGCAAGCCGATAGCCAACAGGTGCACCATAATCCATCACGTAAAGGCTGTACTTTTTGAGATCGATCGCGGTGATAAATTTCTCCATGATCTCAGCCAGATGATCAAACGTGTAGTCAAACTCATTCACTGTTGGCATGGAACTGTTACCGTACCCCGGATAATCGGGTGCAACGAGATGGAATTTATCAGCAAGTGCCGATATGAGATTACGGAACATATGAGACGAAGTTGGGAAGCCGTGTAATAGCAGAATGGTTGGATTATCACGGGAACCTGCTTCACGGTAGAAAATATCTAAACCGTCGATCGAAATGGTGCGGAATGTAGTCATGAGATTACTCCTTGTAAGTTTATGATGATGAAATGATGGCGTTTTAAGGCAAGTTAATCTAACTCATATCCTGACGACGGCTCTGCTCCTGGAAGTAATCGCGCCAACTTTCGGGTAACGCTTCGAGATGAGCCGCTCTATGAAGCAAATCTGGATCGGTCTGCTCACGGGTATACAGTTGAGTGATATCGGCAACCGTGATGTTGTTCTCGTCTCGGCTGACCAACTCTAGAGTATCTCCCACCCCGACTTCGCCCTCTTGCAAAACGGAGAAGTAAAAGCCAGTACGACGACTGGCAAGAAAGCGTTTCACCATATCCGGTCGCCCAAACCGTATTCCCAGCTTGTAACAGGGCATCCGTGGTTGTGTGACCATCAATTTCACTGTGCCGATCGCAAACCGATCGCCAATATTCAAATCCTCTTCTTTCAATCCAGTGGTCGTGAAATTTTCACCAAAGTTACCCATCGTCAACTCGGTGTCAGGTAATTCACTACGCCAGTGGTCGTAATGCTCAAACGGATAGACATAGACAGCTTTCTCCAAACCACCATGAACAGTGAGATCAGCCTGCCCATCACCATCTAAATTGAGCGATCGCACCATAACGCGGGTACTCACTGGCTCTTTGAAAATACCCGTCCTCACCGTTTTCCCTTTCCAGGTCACTTCACGCGGAAGTCCGACGTTGACAGAGATGAGTTCCATCTTCAACCCCACAGTGTTTGATTATCAAGCAATGGTAACCCCTTATGGTTTTTCATCCCCTTTGCTGCAACGCTGTAATCGTTTGTATGGCTTTAATTTAGGGGATTCACTCAACGTTGTCGTCCATTCATGGTTTATTGTTTAAGCAACCGATCGATTACAGATTGCTTGATCCGAGGTATGGATTTTGATCCAACTTAAGTTCATAATCTTAATCAACCTTGAGTGGGGTATGACAGGCTTAAGAGCTGGTCAGCCCTCGCCTGATGGCAATAATGGTTGCCTGGGTGCGGTCTTTTGCTCCCAACTTGCTGAGAATGCGGTTGATATTCGATTTAACGGTGCTTTCAGTAATCATTAAAGCAGCACCAATTTCCAGGTTACTCATGCCTTGAGCGACTAATTGTAGGACTTCTAACTCGCGATCGGTCAATTCGGGATGGTTCATGCGCTGTGCTAACTTCGCGCCCACGTGTAATGGAATATATTGCTGACCACTGTGCACGGTACGAACCGCTGTGCGCAACTCGCTGGGCTTAGAGTCTTTGAGCAAATAGCCCTTTGCACCTGCTCGCAACCCTCGATAGATGTCCTCATCACCGTCATAGGTGGTTAAGACAATCATGCGAGCCGTTTTGAATTCAGCACAAAGCGCCGTAATGGCTTCCACTCCTCCCATTTGAGGCATGCGTAAATCCATCAAGGTGATATCTGGCTGCAATTGACGGAACAACTCGATCGCCTCGATTCCATTCTTCGCCCGCCCAATCACCGTCATATCCTCTTCTTCATTGATAATGGCGGCAATCCCTTCCTGAACGATGGTATGGTCATCCACAATGAGGACTCGAATCGCGGCTGGTTGACTCATGGGCTTTGCTCCCGACTTACAATCACAACAATTTCTGTACCCTGATCTGGCTGGCTTTGGATGATTAATTCACCGTTCATCCGTTCAGCCCGTTCACTCATGCCCACTAGACCAAAGCTCTGCTCTAAAGAGACCTGAGCCACGTCAAAGCCTTGCCCATCGTCCTTAATGCGTAAAAGACACTGCGTTTCCTCATACACTAACTCAATGTCAATGGCCGTAGCGTAGGCATATTTAACAGCATTGGTGAGGGCTTCTTGCCCAATTCGCAAAAGATGATTCTCAACGTGTGGGGCTAAAGTATAGACGGCTCCAATAATGTCGCAAGTGAGCTGAGTCTGGCTAGACACTTGCATTTGAGCGGTCAGGCGTTTGAGAGCACTCGGCAAATCGCCTTCTTCCAACAGTTTGGGACGCAGAGCCACCACCGATCGCCGTGCTTCCGCCAGTCCAGACCGCGCTAATTCATCCACGGTTTCCAGGTGCGCTTCTGCCTGAACTGGCTTTTTCACCAGGATTTCCATCGCGGCTCCCACGTGCAGCAGGATACCTGTAAACGCTTGCGCGAGAATATCGTGAATTTCCCGTGCCATGCGATTACGCTCATCCAGAAGAGACGCTTCTTCAGCCCGTTTGCGATCGGTGATATCGTAGAGAGAAGCAATCTGCACCACTCGCTCACCAAAGGTCGTCACTTTGATGCGAATTTCGGCTGGAAACGTCGTCCCATCTTGGCGGAGACAGACAATTTCATGAAACGCTTCGTCGTGCGCTTGCAGGTGCCGGACAATAAGTGCCTGGTCAGATGGATCGATAAGTTGGCTTATGGGCATGCCGATCGCCTCGGCGGTGGCGTAACCAAACATTACGGTTAAGGCTTCATTTGCATCCACAATGCGACCTTGCTCAATCAGGGCGATCGCTTCCACAGCCGCGCCTGCAAGTTGCCGAAAGCGGGCTTCACTTTCCATCAGGGCTAACTCTGCTTGTTGGCGCTCGACAATTTCCTCTTGTAGGTTCAAGGTTCGCCCTTCAACCTTTTGCTCTAGCGTGCGGGCATATTCCTTCAGGTTTTCCCATAACAGATAGCCATTGCTGGTGATAGCAGATCCCACAAGCGCCAGCAGCGGTGGCATGATCATCACCCACCAGCCTAGTAGAAAGAAGCCATAGGCACCACCGCAAAGCGCCACGCCTAACAGAATCACTCGCGTTGTCGTTTGTCGAGGTGATGAAGCTGTCCAGCCGATAACCGCTCCGATCGTGGACCAAAGCACAAGCCATACCCATTCCATTGGTTCCGGGTAGACGTTCAGTAGCGGTCGTCCGTCTAAAGCCGCGCTCAGCAATTGACTGGCTAACAGTGCGTGGACTTCAACGCCAGCAGATGCAGCAATGGCATCCGTCGTGTAGGCGGTGAAGAATTTGTCATTCACGCTTTCTGCCGTTAGCCCGATGAAGACGATGCGATCGCGCACCAAATCGCGTGGCAATCGACCCTGTAAGACATCCGTCAGGGAAATCGTGTGAAACCCTTGCTGAAACTTGGGAAAGTTAGACAAAATTTGATACCCGCCAGCATTAATACCCACATACCCGCCAGCATTGGCTTTCAACGGCATAAAGACGGCTCGACCCAACCGAAACTGCGTCTGATCAGGATTAAGGGGTTGACGGTTAATCCCCTCCGCTGCCAAATACGCAAAGGCTAGACGTGTTCCCAGCGTAAAGATTGATCGATTGTCTTGAGTTCTTAAATACAGCAGGCTGCGGCGTACCCGACCGTCTGTATCTAACAAAAGATCGATGGCACTGACTTGATCACGCTGTTTTAAGAGCGGTGGTGCTTGAATGACTTCTCCTTTAGCCGTTCTAATGACCTTCTCAACCCCAATTAAGTTGGGCGTAGTGGTGAAGACGTTAACCAGTGCTTGATGACCCGGTTCTACAGGCAAATCGCGAAAGATATCCAGACCAATGACCCTGGGTTGCTGTTGTTTGAGTGAGGTGATGACGCGAGCCAGCACCGCATCCGACATGGGCCATTGTCCGAGTTGTTTGATGTCTGACTCATCGATCGTCACCAGCACAATGCGAGCATCAACCGCTTCAACGGGACGGAGGCGAAACATCTGGTCCAGCGCCACTAGCTCCATCAACTGGAGTGCGCCTGCAAAACGCAAAAGCAGCAAACCACCGGCAATGCTGGGAACGGTTATTAAAACGCCACGCCAGCGCCAAAGGTGCTGCTTGAAAATTGTCCACATAGGATAAAGGCGATCGCTCAACGTGGGTTTGCATTCTCGGAGTTGCTATCAATCATGGTATCCACTCCCCCCGCTTGCAACAGTTCACGCCAAGCGGTGCTGATGTTTGAGTCCTTGGGTTGACTGCGTTTTAGCTGAAACAAAAGGGCGAGAGCATCGTACCAAGCGTCTGCTTGCTGATAGAGTGCCACCTGTTCTCTAGGCGATGCCTGCTGGATTTGGCGTAGACGAGCCGGATCAAGCTCAAGGCGTTGAACCATCCCCGTAACAAAGCGATCCTCCAGGCGATCGTTTGGATTACAGATGATGGCAAACGACCAGGTATAGGGTTTGTCAATCTCTAAAGGCTTTGCCTGCACAGGCAGGGTAATGTTGATCAAAGCGGGTGTATTGGTTAAAGCAATCATGGTTCGATAAACGCCACGACCACCTCGACTACTGAGGCTGAATTCGGCATTCTTCGCACTGGTTTTGGGCACATAGACGAGAAAGGTGGGACGCTCTACCACTGTGCGTCCTGGTTTCGTCGTGGGGCTAAGGGCTGTCAGCAACGGGCTTGGTGTTGCCGCTCCCACATCTTGAGGACAGTTGGATGGATCACGCCGTCCCCCTGCTGAGGAGCTATCCGGATTCGTCGGTGGTGGTGGTGGATTGCTTTGTGCAAGTTGGGGTTCCGCCCTTCGATCCCCCCATCCCCCCTTCAAAAGGGGGGCTAAAGATAACTCCGTTCCCCTCTTTTGAAGGGGGATTAAGGGGGATCTTTGTTGGAATATTGCTGGCGAAGCGATCGCAGGCGCGATCGCTAGTTCTAAAACTAGAGCAATGCCGATGGGAATGATGTGTAGAAGCACTTTGAGGTTAGATATCATGTTTTTTACAACCAATTTCCTAAAAGAACAAACGGTGCCCAGTAGTAAGGCGAGGTGTAATCATCTTGCTGTAACAAAGCGACTTGAGCGCGGCGCAAGGCTTCAGCTTTCGTCACCCCAGGCTTGCCTAACTCACGATAAAACTGAATCATCAGCGATGCAGTGGAGCGATCGCTGACTGACCATAAGGAAGCAAGCGTGCTGCGTGCCCCCGATCGCACCGCTACCCCTGCCATGCCTAAAGCTGCACGCTTATCCCCGGTTGCCGTCTGGCACGCGCTCAGCACCAGCAGTTCGATCGGTTTCAAATTGCCTTCTCGTGTGCGCAACAGTTGATCCAATTGTTTAACGTTGATGGGGCCATCCCAGGTCAAAATAAACGTGTCATCTGCCTTCGAGCTAAACTGACCGTGCGTTGCCAAATGCACAATGGACGCGTCCGTGGCATCAACCTGAGTTTGCAGCGATCGCTGAGTAAATGACTGATCAAGCAGTGTCTTAGAGGGAATTTCAGCTTTAATTTGCTGAATTTCAACCGCCACATTCGGCAATGCCGCAAAGCCTTCACGCGCTTGACTTAAGCCTGCCAGGAGTCCTTGCAGCCGCGATCGTTGTAGAGATTGGGCTTGCAGCAGTTGCAACCCAGGCGTAAGCACCACACTGTATTTTTCAATCAGATACTGCTGTCCATCATGAAGCGCCGCCATCGGCAAACTGCGGAGCAAACCATCCGGTACAAAGACGAGGGTTTTCACACCACTTGCCACCAGTTCCGTCTCTACAGGCTGTAAAAGAAGCTGATAAACCTGTTGGGAAACGGGTAACCAATCTTCCACAAAGGCGGTCGGTCTCAGCGCTTGCCGCATTTGCGTGAGGCGGTGCTCTAATTCCACTTGGGGAAGCGATGTCTTGTGATAGCGCAAGGGTTGATTCGGCAACGCCAAAATCACGGCTAACTGGTTGGGCAAAATGATGGGATAAATGACCGCCGCCTGAGGATCAAGCTGGTCAATATTAACCGGACGTGCATTGGTACAGGCTTCTCGAAAGAAGTTATCAAGTTCTGCCAATTGCAGCACTTCAATGACTTCACGCGCTTGTTTCAGGTTGTTTTGACTGGGCGCATCACTGTCAGATTGCAACAACAATTCCACAAACTGTCGGTAAACGGGTTCAACGCTTTCTCGAAAGGAAAACTGCACCTCTGGATTGATTGCTGCCAGATCACTGCGAAGCGATTGCAATGTTTTGACCGCTTCGGCATAGGCAGCGGTAGCTTCTTCCAAGCCCCCGGTCGATGAGCAAGGTTGTGTACCTTGACAGAAAAGCCGTCCGAGTTGCCACTCCCACTGATAGGCAATATCTGGCGCATCAATAGACTGAGCGAGACTGAGCGCCTGTTGAGTCAGCGTTTTGGCAGCGTCCCATTGTTGGGTGTTCTCATACAGTCTCCCTAAAGTACCAAGCGCATAGGATTCGACACGCCGATCGCCCATGTTACGACCCTGCTGCATCGCCATAGCCAGCCCCCGAGCCGCACCGTTGAAAACTTGGGCTGACGCCTCCCCCGCTCCCCCTGCCTCCCCCGCTCCCCGACTCCTCAGTCTGACCAAACTCTGCGCCAGATGAATCCGCGCATACGCAGCCAGACGACCCGCTGGCAACTGAGCAAGCTGGACTTGCAGCGGCGGCAATAGACGTTGAGCCTCTGCCTGTCGGTTCGCCTCCACAAGTAAACTGAACTGTGCAAGCTGAATTTGTGTTTTTGCTGTCAGCGACGGAGCCGTAATTAATGCCCGTTGGTAAAACGTCAATGCTGTATCCGTCTCTCCCTGAGCGCGGGTCGTGTTTCCCAGGCTGAAGAGAATGCCGCTTAGCTCTGATGTCGATCGCGCGGTTTGATCTTGAACTTTCTCAGCGTTGGCAAAGCCTCTCCTCTGGAGAATCGCCAGACTTTGTTCCAGCACAGCCCGCGATTGAGCCAGATTGCCTACCAACCGCAAAACCTTACCCAGGTTCCGCAAACCCGTCATCTGTAAACGCGCATCAGGTTGGCTTTGTAGCGCTTGTTCTACCTGCGTCAGCAAAACGGTTGCTCGTCTATAAAGTCCCTCTGACTGTAAGGCTCTGGCTTGATTAATCTGACTACCCAGAATGCCAGTTGGATCATCTGCTTGACGATAGGCAGCTTCAGCCATGCGCCAGGTTTTAAACGCTTCTGACGGTTGACCATGAGCGAGTTGTAACTGTCCTTGAGTGGTGAGCACCTGGGCAAGAACTAGATTGGAGTTTTGAGTTTCAAGTTTTGAGTTTTGAATGAAAGCAAGGCTATCTGCGATCGCTCCTTGCGCCTGTGTCCACTGTCCCAGATCGCTGAAGGCAGTGGCGAGAAAACTAAGTATAAGTGCCTGATTGAGACGATCGCCCTCCTGCCCGTAACGGTCTGTGGCCTTTTGCCAGAGGGCGATCGCGTCTAAAAGTTGCCCTGCCTGATATCGCTCTTCTGCCTGCTGCACCAGTTCGGCGGGGGGAGGCGTGATAGCGGACTGAAGAGACTGGGATAGAGTACTGAGCGATCGCCCTGTTTGCTCTGCCTGAAACCAAGTATTTGGTCGCTCGGTCGCAGCAGCCAGTCCGGCATGAAAACCGATCGCAAGAAACAGTCCGAGCAAGGTGCATGAAAGGAAGCGCAACCAGCCTTTTCTCATGCAGAAACGCTGCAAGCCAGCCTGCTTTCGATGAGTTCGCCTATTCTGATACTCCTCATTCATCTGCTTGTGAGGCTCCTTCCGAATCCTGTTGTCAGGCGATGCGGTTGATAAAAGCGAATGATGTTGGCGTTTCGTCTTGTTATCGCAAGTTTTACAGTCTCAGACCAGGGAAGATTGGCTAGTTAGCATACTTTAAGTAGTTTACTGCCTGACTGGGCAGGCGATGGATTGACTTAATGGATTCTGCATGGTTGGGACAGGTGTGGTGGCAACTAGAACGATCGCTCCGGTGGGAGTTACCTGCCAGCCGGTAGCTTCGATGATGGGGGTGCCGGGAAGAGTTTTGAGTTCTGAGTTGATTCTGACTTCTGGCTTCTGACTTCTGACTCCTACCCTACTCACTGCTTGCTGAGCCACAGTTAACCTGCGCCGATCACGCCAATCGGCATCATCATCCAATTGTTGTTCCGGCGTAGGTGGCAAACCACCGCGACCACTGATGACGAACGAATTACCCTGGTTGGCGGGACAACCCTGAGCAATGAGACGCGAGGCATCAACCACAGTCGTCGGCAGTGCAACCAAGCCGGAGGTGGGATCAAGCCGATTGATGTTGAGTTGCACCGTGCCACTTAAGGCAGAAGTAGCTCCCGTAGCGGTGATGTCGCTCAAAGGCGTGTCTTGAGGGCGAAACTGAAGCCCAAAGATGCCAGCAGCATTAATCGTGACGTTACCACCACGAGCGTTCACAGAATTGGCACGGATATCGCTATTTTCAGTGGGAATGGCGACGATCGAGCCTGCATCAATCCGAATATTGCCACCATTGCCACCCGCTGAAGTCGTGATTTGACTGTTGTTCCGCAGCAACAAAACATCCCTCACATTCAGGTCAAGATTGCCCCCTTCCCCGGATACAGTAGCCCCAGTAATTGAACCGCCACGATCAAGAAAAATTAAGTTGGCATTCACCCGCAATGTGCCAGCATTCCCAGTGCCCTGATTATTGACACCAATGTTTGCACCATTACTAATGTTCAAACGAGGAGTGTTAATGGTTACGCTACCTGAATTCCCACTTGGTCTGTCAGGCAGTCTAAAAATTTGTCGTAAGGATTCAACCACAATAGAGGCAGACGAACCTACACGACTGGAAAGAGGATTGCCAAGCACGGTACCACTGACCTCGACAAAGTCGCTGGCATTGATAGTGACACTGCCAGCGTTACCAGTTGCTAAAGTGGAAGTATTGACAGTGCCTCCGTTGTGAAGCACCAGCCTTGCCGTATTGATCGTTACTACTCCAGCATCGCCAGCATTGAGAGCGTTAGAGGACACACTGCTTCGAGTGAAAATAGGTGTCACTCCTGCTATTTCTACTGCTTCAGTTGCGTTCACCGTCACAGCGCCACCCTTGCCGGATCCAAAAGGGGTAGTTGCTAAAGCTGCTCCCTCTAAAACACTTAATCGCCCTGTCGATACCGTTATCGTTCCTCCATTTCCAGAGTTGAATGAGCCGTTACCGATAACACTGATAAGAGTAGGATTTGTAGACGAAAATCCAATCAGTTGGATAGAGTCAGAACTATTTACAGTTATATTGCCAGCATCACCAGAACTGTAGGAGCGAGCAGCAGTTCCCGCCCCACCCTGTGCAATTAACTGCTGAGTTGAAACTGTAATATCTGCCCCACGTCCAAGTCCCGCAGTTTCACTATATAAGCCGCCCACAATTCTCGCCTGTGGATCAGTTCCACTGACGTCTAAGGACTGAGCAGCCTTAACCCCGATGCTTCCACCTGCTTGAGTTCCCCGGTTTTGAACCAACAGTAGTGAACCATCCACCAGCGATACTTGATTCCCTTGCACCTGAATTAATCCGCTACCACTAGCATCCGCTAACGCCTGTTGCGAGAGACGAATAGCACCAAAACGTTGGTTTGCTTGATAAGCAAACGCAAAGCCAGAAGTCGTAGCACTGAGGTTCACTTGCCCATCGCGCACGCTGCCCAACTCAATGCGTCCTTGCTCTGCTGTTAGGGTGCCGCCATCAATGTCTAGATCGCCTCCAATCAAAGCAAGGGTTTGACCGGCTGGCACCCGTAGACCAGAGGTGCTATTCCCTCTATTAATGGGTGAGAAGATCGGCACCTGAACCGATAAATTGTAGCCATTCCCTTGCACACGAATATTTCCCGGATTTTGCCCCAACTGCAAGCCAGTCGGAACGCTCACCGTCAAGAGTGGTGCCACTTGGGGTATGGTGGCGCTGTACTGAAACCCATCGGCAAAGTTGATGCTGTTGGCAGTCGTCCCCACAAAGGAACCACCGATATTAAGTTGCGCATTCGGACCAAACAGAATGCCATTGGGATTCAGCAAAAATAGATTCGCTGTGCCATTTGCCCGCAGCACCCCATCAATATTAGAGACTGACCCACCCGTCACACGACTGAAGATATTTTGTACGTCAGCGGCGTTGTTGAAGTAAGCAGAGCCACCCATTGGCACCGAAAATTGGCTGAAGCTATGGAACAGATTACCGCCTCGCCGTGTCCCACCGTCAATTTGCACAGTGGGATTGCCAGAAACTTGCGATCGCTCTCCCGCAGGCAATGTGGCATCAGGCACAATTTGCGCGGCGATCGGTGCAGCACACAGCCACGCACTCAGGAGACTGCCCGTTAAAACCCATGCTTTGAAATGCGATCGGCTCATGTTGACTCCTCTCGCAGTGATATGGATAGGATAGGCTACCTTGGCACAATTACTCCAACCAAAACAGGCTCCGACCAGGTAAGAGGAGTGAATTAATTTTACTTTTACTACTGTCTCCCTTGACAGGCGACTGACTGATGCAACTGATTCTGTACCGTTGGGTCAGGGGTCGTCGCAACGAGCATAATCACTCCATTTGGAGCGATTTGCCAACCAGTCGCTTCGATGATGGCAGGGCTGATCTATCAGCCGTAGAAAATAGAATCGACCCTGCGCCGCATCATGGTTAGGGTCAAATTTGAGCTGTTCACGAACGCCTTCAATGCTTGGGCACAAGAACATTGTGCTCCGGCTGATGCTGAACATTTGGCGATCGATGGCAAAGCGATCAAAGCGAGTGTGAGCGACTACGACCAGCCTTATCAAGCTTTTGTCAGCGTGGTATCCGCGTTTAGTGTGACGCAAGGTGTCGTCGTCGGGTTAGAAACCATGCGGAGCCAGCAAACCAGCGAAATTCAGACGGTGGAAGTGTTGTTGGAAAAGCTGCAACTCAAGGGTGTGTGTTTTAGTCTCGATGCCTTGCACACCCAAAAAAACAGTGGCACGCATGATCCACAGTGGTAATGACTATTTGATTGCCGTCAAGCGTAACCAACCGACGTTATTTGAGCAGTTACAGACTCAGTTTGAGCACGTTCCAGCCCCAAGTGTAGACAGTCAAACGGAACCGACCCGTGACCGCCAAACGCAACGCACGGTGAGTATCTTAGACCGTGTAGCCGACATTGATCCGCAGTGGGTGGGCGTCCAACGGATCATTCGAGTGGAGCGAGTGGGTACCAGAGCGGACCGACCGTTGACCGAAACAATGTTCTACATCAGTTCGTTGACTCTGGATGCTGCCGAGTTCGCTCAACGCATTCGCCAACATTGGCACATTGAAAATCGTCTGCATTGGGTCAAAGATGTGATCCTTCAAGGAGATCGGTCTCCCTTATGTGATGGCCATGCCCCAGCGAATTTTGCCGTTGTGCGCACCATGTCGCTTAATCTCTTTCGGCACCATGGCTCTGACTCCATCACCCAAGGGTTACGCCGTCTCGCCCATGATATCCGACGCTCTTTTCCTTTTTTCAATAGATCAGCCCTGCTTCGATGATGGGGGTGTCGGGTGTGGGGTCAGGAGTGTCGGGAAGAGTTTTGAGCTTTGAGTTCTGAGTAGCACTAGCTCTTTGAGCGCTACTTCGTAAGTGCGCCGCGTTGCTAGTGGTCTGTCAATTTTCAGTTGATGGGTAAAGTCGCTGTAGTTTGATGCGTGCATCGGCTGTCGTAAACCGCCA
>NZ_PVWK01000086.1 GCF_003003795.1 Stenomitos frigidus ULC18
GAGATGACCCTAGCTTCTGCACGATGTCAAGCATCTAAGGGCAATCGGTCTATCTCTCCACCCTCAAGATACAAGGGCACGCCATCCAGGATTTTTTCTGGTCGGCGCGTATAGAGCCGTCGGGCATTTGGTTTGATTTACACCTCCAGACCGCAGAATATAGCGCAGAAGATACCGATGCAGAAGACATTGATGATTCGCAAGGCGATTGGCAAGCCAAAATTGTCTGGAACAATTACCATCGATGCACGCTTTCCTCTAACTATTGTGGTGGCACTGGCTTTCAAGTTGCTTCTAGAGAGCGACCGCTCGATTTTAAGGTGCTTACTGGGCAAGAGTTTCTCGTTGATCCACTCCCAATTGATTTTGATGTGCCGCGTGCATTCGATATCTATCTGCTGGGTCACGATTCTGTTGCGGATCATCGGCTTCGCTTTACCCAGCGATTGACACCCAATCATTTCTCAGTCGATTGGCGCGGACGTATTGCCTTGTTTTACAGCGGTAGTTACGAGTTTCGCTACGAGTTTGAGGCTCATGTGGAGTCTACGGAATTTCAGGGCATTGAGCTTCCCCAAGGCACACGGGAGCAGGATTTCCGGTTGAGGCTACCAGATACCGACATTGAGCCCCGCTTCACCTCGTTAGCGCTAAACCATTGAGATGGGGGCTATGCATTCACGCCTTATACCAGGCAGATAGGACTAGCGATCTGGTCTGGGTCAGAGGCATCACCTATAAGCGCATCAAGTTATCATCTAAGAGAGATTAAAGTGCGCACTCTGCCCAAAGGGGTTATCTCTTAGAAGCCCTACCTTATAAGCTTTTCAGCCTTTCGAGTAAGAACGAATCGCACTCCCCAGATAAGAATGTGAACTGTCCCGCCGCAACCGCGTCATTTACTGCGCCCCTTGAACCATAGGTTTTGTTGTGTTGTGCGCACTCACCCAGGGGTCTCAGCCTTCTATGACGTTTCTGTTCGTCGGCTCGTCGGTTTGCCGATGGCTGCCTTCAGACCCTTCCTCGCGGAAGCGCCCTTGCCTTAAGCTAGGAGTGATACGTCACTCGGCTCCAATAATTTCGAGCATTTGGACCCTGGTTCTCCTCCAGTGGACTTTCACCCCATGAGTTCACGCCCATGCTGGGCGTACACAACCGTGTTGGAGCGGACTGCTGAAAGTTCTTAGTCTTTTTGCCAAGGTTATGTACAGCCGCTCAACACGACCGTTAGGTGGCTCAGGCTATTGGTAGGAGTGGAGTTGAGAGGCTATTCGATGAGACGCGATCGCTGCGATCTCTGAATTGGCATAATGCCTGAAGCTGCGAGACTAGCGGGTTTCTTTAACTAACGATTCTTTTTATAGCAATCAGGGGAAAATGCAAATGACCCAAACAGAAAACTATATTCGGGCTGCCCATTTAGATGATGTTCGTAAAGTAGGTAGACTCGTTGTTGCGATCGCTGGACATACCGTATTACTCATTCATGTGGACGACAAAGTTTATGCTGTAGATAACCGCTGTCCTCACATGGGGTTTCCCCTCCATCAGGGAACGATACAAGATTGTATTCTCACCTGTGATTGGCACTACGCCCGCTTTGACTTAATGAGTGGCGGCACCTTCGATCCTTGGGCTGATGATCTACCCGCATTCCCTGTGCAAATCCGCGGTAACGAAGTGTGGATCGATCTCGCTGCTCCTGCCGATTCGTTCGCTCATCACCGCCAGCGTCTTCAAGATGGCTTAGAACAAGGCATTTCTTTGGTCATTAGCAAATCTGTCATTGCCCTGTTGCATCAAGGGAACAATGCCACTGAAGCATTTCGGATGGGATTAGACTTTGGAGTACGGTATCGACAGAGCGGTTGGGACACAGGTTTGACGATCCACACTTGCATGATGAACCTATTGCCCTACCTGGATGCTGAAGACAAACCGCGTGCGATCTATCACGGTTTAGCAGCAGTCGCTAGAGATACTAGCAATCAACCGCCCCGGTTCCCCATCCAACCGCTCCCTCAATCCGACAATCCAGAAAAAGTTTCCATCCTGCACAATTGGTTTCGCCAGTTTGTTGAAGTGAGAGACACAGAAGGTGCTGAACGCTGTTTAGCATCTGCGATCCGGGCAGGTGCATCCCAAACCCAACTGGCTCAGATGCTATTTACGGTCGTGACTGACCATCGCTATATCGATGTGGGTCATCCTCTGGACTTTACCAACAAAGCTTTAGAAGCCTTAGATGCCACAGGTTGGCACAATGCAGAACTCGTCTTAACTAGTTTGGTTTCTGGCTACACCAGCGCCTCTCGAATGGAAGAATCTCGGTCTTGGCGTTCTCCTGTCGATCTCGTAGCGATTTTGCAACAGGCTTTTGAAACGTTGCCAGTTGCTTTAGCAGAGGGGAAAAAGCAACAGGGGACTTGGAGCGGTGGCGTTAGCCTGTGCGATCGCACGTATCGCGATCGACTCCTGCCCATATTGCTGGGTGACAACGCTCAGGCGATCTCGGATGCGCTACTGACTGCCCTCCGTCAAGGATGCTCTGAGGTAGAACTGGCTGGAATTGTGACCGAGGCCTCTGCCTTGCGGATTGCCCAATTTAGCACGAGCAATGATTTTAACGATTGGGATAGCGCCCATCATACCTTCACCTTTGCCAATGCTGTTCATCAGGGAATGAGACGAGTCGCGTCGTTGGAGCTATTAAGAGCCGTGTTTGATGCGGCGATGAGCGTCTATCTTGATCGCTTTCTCAACGTCCCTGCTGCTCGCCTTCCTAAACCCGATAAAACTGTAGAAAATCCAGCAGAGTTGTTACATGAATTGCCAGAGTTACTCGATCGGCAGCAGCAAGTGAATCGAGCCGGGGAATTAGTCGGGTGCTATCTTTACAGTGGAGGCGAACCAAAACAGCTCTTAGCCCTGTTAGGCAAATTATTGTTGCGTGAAGACCGACAGTTTCACGTGATCCAGGAGATTGAAGCTGCTTTCCGTCAATACTCCCGATTGGGCAACTCGACCGCTGGAATTAACGTCCTGGTCGCCGCATCGCGGTATCTCGCGGCTCATACACCCACGATGCGATCGCAAGAGCAAACCTATCAAATGGCTTACAGACTACATCGGGGCGATCGTTTGTTTGAGGATGTAAACTGAATGGTGCGATCGCCATCTAACAACCGTGTTGGAGCGGATTTACTTCAGCCTCTACTTCAGCCTCTATTAAATTGCAAAGCTCTCTAGCAACCGCTCAACACGACCGTTAAAGCAGCAACATTGCCGAAAAAGCCTGAATACGGCAATGATTTTATCCCAAACCTTTCCACAGCAGTGCTTTAAGGCGTACTACAAGCAGCCGCTCAAGGCTTGTTTTCGGCAATGTCGCAGTTTGGCTTCAGTAGGCATTGAGCCGGGATACGTGCGAAAGTTTATCATATGGGTACTAAAGCTCTGCTGAGTAGGGCTTTCAGAGTTTGGCTCAAAACATAGCTATTTTGTCGGATAGCTGCTCGCCGAGCAGAAGTGCAACGGTAGAATGCAGGTTTTGCTCTACTCGCATGGCTTGAATTCCATGAGAAAGCAGCTTTTTGTGTGTTATTTAGCCCGAAAACCATCCAGTAGCCTTGATCGGCAGTTTTGCGACCATAAAGGAAACCGATCAATCGATTTGCTTAAAAACCCTGGCTAGTCAGGGTTTCAAACAAATAGCTCGTTTTTACACGAATCGTTGCCAGACCTCGTTTACACATAACGCCAAAAAGCGAGGCAAAGCTTTGCTCAGTGCCCTGTTGGAGACACTGCTTCCTTATCTCCCCGAAACACCGATTGAGCCTTTAGAGTTAGGTTTCTATTGCTCCTAAGGACCTCAGTCCAGCTTGCTGTGCTGCGGTTAGTCCTTGAGCGCCCTTAATGTTCATGCCTTCATAGAGGCGATCGGCTCGCAATGTTTTAAGACACTCACCCGTGCTTACATCCCATAGCTTAATGGTCTCATCGGGACTGCCACTAGCGAGTATCTGACCGTTGGGATTGAAGCTAAGGGCAAAAACTGCCTCTGTATGTCCCTGCAAGACCTTGAGGCATTGACCATTCTGCACATCCCATAAGCGAATTAAGGCATCGAAACCACCGCTTGCCAGCATTTGGTGGGTGCCACTGCCGGAACCTACGTTTGGCGCATAGCTGACTGACCAGGCACAACCCGTATGACCGGGAAGCATCTGAAGACATTGACCGTTCTGCACATCCCAAATTTGAACAGTGCCATCAAAATGACCAGTGGCTAAGGTGCGATCGTCCGGGCTGAAACGAACGGAGCAGATGCCACGGGGAGTGTGGATGACCTTGAAACACTGACCGTCTTGCACATGCCACAGGCGCAGAGTGTGGTCATCACTGCCACTCACTAATGTCTGACCATCGGCACTGAAGTGGATAGAGTGAACCCAGCCTGTATGACCGTGCAAGACTTTGAGACACTGACCCTCTGGCACAGTCCGTAACCGCACGGTGGCATCTTGACTACCGCTGGCAAAGATTTCACCATCTGGGTGAAAGCTGACTGCCCAGACCCAGCCTGTATGCCCTTGCAAGAGCCTTAGACGACGCTCTTGCACATTCCACAGACCTACCATTTGATCGGTGCCGCCACTCACTAAAGACTGACCATCGGGACTGTAGTTGACAGCATAGAGCCAACGGGTATGACCGCGCAGCGTGTGGCACTGGCCGCTGTGTACATCCCACAGATGAATAGCAGTATCCTCTCCACCACTCGCGATCGTCTGTCCATCGGCACTGAAGCTAATGGAATGGATACCACAGGAATTTCCCTGCAAGACTTTGAGGCACCGACCCTTTGGCACGTCCCATAGACGGATGGAGAAATCATGGCTACCACTCGCCAGGGTTTGACCATCAGGGCTAAAACTGACTGCCCGAATGCGGCCTTGATGACCGGATAACACGCTAAGGCATTGTCCATTGTGCACGTCCCAGAGGCGAATGGTAGCATCATCCCCACTGCTGGCGATCGTCTGACCATCAGGGCTAAAGCTGACCGCATGAATGCTACCTGTATGACCAGACAACACACGAAGCAACTGACCGTTTTGTACGTCCCACAGACGAACGGTCGTATCCTCCCCGCCGCTCACGATCGTTCGACCATCGGGACTGAAGCCGACTGACCAAAGCCAGCCTGTATGACCTTGCAATGTGTGGCGGCATTGACCGCTCTGCACATCCCACAGACGAATAGCGGCATCATCACTGCCACTGACGATCGTTTGACCATCGGGACTAAACGCGATCGCCAAGGTGCGCTCCGTAGTTCCCTGGAAGGTTTTCAAGCACTGACCAGACGCAACATCCCACAAATAAATGGTCGAGTCCTCGCTGCTGCTAGCGAAGGTCTGACCATCGGGACTGAAGCTGACCGAGCGCACACCATTTGTCTTTCCCTGAAAGGTTTGCAGACATTGACCAGACGCGATATCCCACAAGTAAATCGCAGAGTCTTCGCTGCTACTCGCTAACGTTTGACCATCAGGGCTAAAACTGATTGACCAGACCCAACTCTCATGTCCAGGTAGCGTCAACAGTTGTTTCCCATCTGTCACCCTCCACAAGCGGATTTTCCCATCGGCATCGCCCGTTGCCAACCGTTCGCCATCGGGGGCAAAGGCTAAGGAAATAATGCCTCCTAACGTTTCAGTAAAGACCGATGTGGCTAGATCGGCGTTGTGAAAATTTACCCCTGCCAGGTTGACCTGTCGCAAGTCGGACTGCCAGACGGCAAGATCGGAAAAGTCCCAGCCTCGTAAATCAATTTGCAAAGACACCAATAAATTAAGCAGGTTGCCCGCAAAATAGTTTGGCGATCGCGGTGCTTGCTGCTGTTGCTGCTTTAGCATCACCTTTAGCCGCTGTTCAATCGCCTGGGCAGAACCAAACTGGATGAGCAACTGTTCAGCGATCGGTGCCACAATCAATCGCTTTTGCATCTCCCGAACATAATCTTTTGCCTGGGCTTTGAGCAGTGCCTGTTGTTTTAGCCACTCTGGTGTTTGAGCGACAATTTCTTTGACGGCACACTCTACAAACTGATTGGTGGCATATTCCAACACGACAGGCTGCAGAAAGAATCGCTCACCGTCCTTTTCAATCAGACATCGCCGCAATAATGACTGCATCGCATCCGGTAATTGGCGTTTTGCTGTAGTCGAAACTAAGTCTTCACTCAGTGCAAACAGCGAAACGGGTTCCCGGTTAATTGCCAACCAAAACAGCATTTCCTGCTCCATTGCAGACAGGCGATCGCACTGTCGTTGCAGCAAAGCTCGAATATCATCAAAGACAGCGAAACCCTGTTGCACATAGTTTACGATCTCGGCAATCCTGCCACTAAAAAGTTCTTGAGTCGTGGCTGCCACTAGCCTGAGCGCTAGAGGGTTGCCACTATAGTGTTCAACAAGGCTTTTCCATTCAGGCTCTGTGCCCGTGAATGCTCCTTTGTGACCAAACAGCGCTTGCCCAGCGTCTGGTTGCAGTCCCTTTAACAGCAAGGTTCGTGTCGATCGTTCTGCACCTTCGAGCGGCACCACTTCTCTGGGCTTTTCGCGGCTGGTGAGCAGCAAGCAACTTTGATGGCAGGTCTCTCCAATTTCCTTCAACAGTTGCCCATAGTCCTCATAGCCTGAGCGATATTGCCCGCGTTGCCCTGCACTTAGAATCGTCTCGGCATTATCGAGAATCAGCAAGCAGCGACGAGAACACAGTCCCTCCATCAGCTTCAGTCGTTTGCCATCCAAACTGATTGGCAAAGCGATGTCTTTTCCCTGCGCTCGCAGTAAGACAGGCAGCACGCTTTCTAACCACTCTTCAAAGGGTGGTGCATTTTGCAGCGATCGCCACACCACCACCTCAAACTCGGCTTGAATCTGTTGCACGAGCTTGGCAGCGAGGGTGCTTTTGCCAATCCCACCAATGCCCAGCAGCAGCACGAGGCGACACTGCTCCGCTAGTACCCACTGCTGGAGGCGTGTCAGTTCTTCACTCCGTCCACAGAAGGTAGAGGTATCGATGGCGCTACCTAACGCTGGTGGTTCCACTGCGGTCAGTGCCTCTGCGTTCTCGATGGCGACACTGAAGTGAGTGTAGTCTTTTCTGTTTAACTCCAAGCCAAAGGCGCGAAAGGCCCACTGCAACGATCGCTTGTCTACCGGTTCCGTGCATCCCAAAACCTTAGCGATCGTGTTGAGGGATAAGCCCATACGCTCACTCAGTTCTTCCAGCGTGAAGCGATCGCCAGCCATCTCATTGCACTCAGCCTGAACTTTGGCAGTTTGAAACCTGGCCCACCCCTGGGCAGTGAGAATGACTCCTCGATCGCGTCTAGTCTTGTGCAGTGGCATGAGCATCGCCTGAAGGACGGAGTCTAGACAGACTATAAAGGATCAATAAGCTTTATGAGGCTTAAGTTGAGTTTAAGTTGAACCTTATCTCCACAAACTTGCCTGGTCTAATTTGGGTAAACACCAAAGAATAAAGACACTTCATGCCAAGCAGGTGAAACCCATTTGCCTCAATTAGGCACCGGAAGCAGCCATGATGTCTAGAAAGTGAGCAGCAATGGACTTTTAACGCAACTGAGATTTCAGCAGGAGCTTTACAGATGAGGATTTTTGTTGCAGGTGCAACGGGAGCGATCGGTCAGCCGCTGATCGCGCAACTGTTGTCCAAAGGTCACAATGTCGTAGCACTAACCCGCTCTCTCGAAAAAGCGCAAACGTTAGCGAAGGGTGTGGAACCTGCGATCGCGGATGTATTCGACGCCGATGCAATCAAAGCAGCGGTCATTCAGGCTCAACCAGACGTGGTGATCGAACAGCTCACTGCCCTACCCAAAACCTACACCCGCGAGTCCATGAGTGCGGCAGCAGCCCTGAATACTCGCATCCGGTTAGAAGGCGGTGCCAATGTGCTGGCAGCAGCGCAAGCAGCGGTTGTGCGTCGTTATTTGAGACAGTCGATCGCGTTCTGGGGCATTCCTGGTACAGGCTTGGCAGACGAGGAAACGCCACTCGCGTTTGATGCGTCGCCTGCGGTGGCAGCGGATGCACACATCGTGACTGAAATAGAACGCCGCTTACTCGAAACTCTCAGCATTGAAGGAATTGCCCTGCGCTATGGCTTCCTCTATGGCCCCGGCACCTGGTTTGCGACCGATGGAGACGTTGCAGCACAGGTAAGACAGCAACAGTTTCCGATCGTCGGCAAGGGTGATGGCGTGTGGTCATGGTTACACATTGAAGATGCGGCGATCGCAACAGTGGCAGCAGCAGAGCAGGGCAATCCTGGTGTCTACCTGATTGCAAACGATCGCCCCTTAGCGGTACGCGAATGGCTCTCTGCCTTTGCTCGTTGGCTGAACGCGCCACCACCACCCCACGTATTGGTGGAAGACGCACAGCAAAGCGGCGGTGCTGATGTGGTTTATTACGGGACTCAGATGCGCGGCGTATCGAATGCGAAAGCAAAACGTGAACTGAATTTCCAACCGCGATCGTTGGAATGGCTTGCTGAAGATGCTGTTCCTCATATCAGTTGATGATTTATCAGGAGAAGAATCATGAAAGTGGCTCAATATGGAACGGCGATCGTGGTGCTGCACGCGATCGCGCATGGATTACATGGTTTAGCCCATACCCAAATTCCAGTGCCGCTCTCACTGCTTCAGAGCGTCTTTATTGCTGTTGTCATTTTTCTCATTCCCATCGTGGCAGCCGTCTTGCTTTGGACACCGTTCGATCGTATTGGTAGCTGGCTCTTACTCGGTTCAATGGCTGGAGCCATCCTGTTTGGTATCTATAACCATTTCATTGTGATGAGTCCTGATCATGTTTCTCACGTCTCCTTTACAGGTTGGGGGCTGCTGTTTCAGATCACAGCGATGCTCACATTAGCCATAGATGGAATCGGCTGTTGGTTTAGCGTACAGACATTAAAAGCTGTACCGCAACTAGAAAAAGTCTCATCAGTTCTCAAGTCATAAAAGGAGTACTCAAGCAGATGTCACACCATATCGATTCACCAGCGGCTAAGGAAGATGGACGCGTAGACATTACCGATATCTATGTGTTTGCCGGTGAAGCCGCAAGCACCACTGTTTTAATCATGGCGGTTAATCCTCTCGCGGGTGAACTATCGCCGACGACCTTTCGAGCAGGCGCGCTTTATGATTTCAAAATTGATACGAATGCCGACGTGATCGAAGACATTGATTACCGCATCACTTTTGGAGACCCAGATCCAACAGGCGTGCAGCAGATTGAGTTGCGTCGTCTGGAGGGTAGTGCTGCCACAGATTATGGGAGTGATGACAACCCGATCGCAGCAGGCAAGACGGGCGAAATTATTCCAGTGGGTAACGGTGGTCGCCTGTGGGCAGGTCTGGTTGCTGACCCCTTCTTCTTCAATCTGGGCGCGTTTGGGCAATTTGCTAAGCTGATTCTCGAAGAAAATCGCTTCGATCCCAGTGTGTTTGATACGGCAGAAAATGCGTTGGCAGGGCACAATGTCACCGCGATCGTCCTGGAACTGCCCAACACTGCTCTCAGTACGGAAACGATTCAGCTCTGGGGCACCACGACCATTGAGCATGACGGACAATGGAAAACCATCAACCGTGCGGCGACTCCCCTGGTGCAGCAGGTTTTCATTCAAGATGATCACCTGAAGGATGCCTACAACAAGTCGCTGCCAAGCGAGGATGCTGCCAAATACGGCGAGACGATCGCCGCCTTCACGGCAACGGTCACGCAACTCGCAGGTACGACAACCGATCCCCAGGCTTACGGGCAGCAAGTAGCGCAGTTTCTCTTTCCTGATGTACTCACCTATAACCCGCAGTTGCCCACCAGCTATGGGTTTGCTGGTAGAAATGGACGGGCGCTGGCAGACGACACACCCGACCTGATCTTAAGCCTACTCGCCAATACACCGTTCTCAGACCGAGTTGGGAAGCCAGGTGGTTTGCGAGCCCACTTTCCCTACTTGGCGGAGCCAAACGCCAAACCAGTGGCAGAGCCAAACGCCAAACCAGGTTAAATGATGGAGACACATCATGTAGAAACCCATGAAACACGAGTCTCGCGATTCTCTGCTCAATTTGCTGTTGCCGCTTTCCCTCATTTTGGGCTTGGTGTTGCTGCTCAGCCTGACTGCAGGGCAGAACAATCAAACAGCGGTAGTCAGCCCCTTAGAAGAGTAGTTGAAAGTCATCGTCGGCTACTTGGCAGCAGGGGCAGAAATCGCGGCGGCAATCGTCATTGGTGGGGCGATCGTGCGTGGCATCTTGAGCTACATCCGCCAACTCTTCTCCCGCAGGCAGCAGTTCGATGCTACTGAAGTCATTCGTCTACAACTGGGACGCGTGCTGGCATTAGGTCTAGAATTCACCGTTGCCAGTGATATTCTCCGCACGGCGGTGGCTCCGACCCACCAGGATATTTCAAATTTGGCAGCGATCGTCCTCTTACGAACCCTGCTTAACTACTTCTTAGAGCGCGAAATTCGTCAGGGCGAGCAAAGCCGCTTACAAAAGCCGAATAACGAGCTTGAGGGATGAGGAGTCGAGATCATTTTTTAGTTAAATCTGTAGGCAAGATCCCTAATGCCTTCAAGCCAACGGCGATCTGAACCTCCGGTAATATGTTCTACGTTTGGAGGAATAGACGATGAAAGCTTTAATTCGAGTGCTGGTTAGTTTTTTCGTGTTCATTGTGGATGTGGTCTATGGTGACCGCTCCTACTCACGCTTCTACGTGCTAGAAACGATCGCTCGTGTGCCTTACTTTTCCTATCTCTCAGTGCTACATCTTTACGAAACGCTGGGTTTCTGGCGCAGAGCCGATCTGTTGAAAGTACACTTTGCGGAAACCTGGAATGAACTCCATCATCTGTTGATTATGGAATCGCTGGGCGGCAGTGACCATTGGGGCGATCGCCTCACGGCTCACCTGATTGCTGTAGCGTACTACTGGATCGTCGTACCGCTCTATATGCTGTTTCCTCGGCACGCTTACTATCTGATGGAACTGATCGAAAATCGTGCCTACCACACGTATGACGATTACCTGAATGCTCACGAAGTGGCATTGAAAGCTCAACCTGCGCCACAAGTGGCGATCGACTATTACCGTGATGGTGATCTCTATATGTTTGAGGAAGTGCAGACAGCCACAGGGGGGATTTTTCGTCATCCCCAGGTGGACAATCTCTACGATGTGTTCATCAACATTCGCGAGGACGAATGCGCCCATGTGAAAACAATGGCAGCGCTCCAAGCACCAGAAGCGCGGCAAAGTTTTCGCAGTCCTCACACGCTTTCCGTGGCGACAAAAGTATTACCAACCGTTGAAACGGAAACTAACCTCTTTGCACTGAGTGCAACTGCTTCACCCCATCCAGAGGCATCGCCTTAAATGCCTGCGCTCAAGTCACAGCAGTTCCCCGGTTGGCGCAACGTTCATGCCGTTTGCCTATTAGCGATCGCCTCTAGTTTCGCCTGATCTAAGACCAGAAGCTTGCCGCCCCGACGGTACGTAACAACGGTTTGGATCTGCTTAAACAGCCGGACACATTCTTCATAGGTAATCCCGATGCTGCGCGCAATCTGGTAATACGACAACCGCGATCGCAATTGCAATCCCTGCTCAGTTGCATCCG
This sequence comes from Stenomitos frigidus ULC18, assembly GCF_003003795.1. GTDB lineage: Bacteria > Cyanobacteriota > Cyanobacteriia > Leptolyngbyales > Leptolyngbyaceae > Stenomitos > Stenomitos frigidus_A. The sequence continues at coordinate 11,737 of NZ_PVWK01000086.1, forward strand.
TTCCTTCGGCGATCGCCGCTGTTTGAATGCATTGTGCTAACCGCACGATCGCCCGCTCTGAAGCCAAGCCATGCACTTAAGCAAGCGGAACACCAGCAGCGCGGCGTAAGCGCCTTTCATGGGGTTGATGGACCGTTGAGCGTCACCGATCCGATCTCACCCTCTGCCATAAACGATCGCTTTATCGACGCGGCTACTAAACTGGGTTACGAGCGCAATCCCGATTTCAATGGCGCACACCAGGAAGGTGCAGGACTGTATCAGTTAACCGTAAAAGATGGGAAGCGACACAGTGCCGCCGCCGCCTACCTCGTACCCATTCTCGATCGTCCCAATCTCACAGTGCAAACGGGTGCGTTAGTGACTCGGTTGCTGTTTGAGGGCACTCGTGCCGTTGGGGTTGAGTATTCACAACAAGGAGCGCTACACCAGGTTGATGTCCATCAGGAAGTAGTTCTGTCGGCAGGTGTCTTTGATTCACCCAAACTGTTGCTGCTCTCTGGCATTGGCAATGCCGACCATCTGCACGCTTTAGATATTCCAGTGATTGCTGATCTACCGGGAGTAGGGCAGAACCTGCAAGATCATCCACTGGTTGGTATTGGCTATCAGTCTACTCAGGCGCTACCGCCGCTCTCACCTACCAGTAGTCTTGTTGAAGCGGGACTATTCTTGCAGAGCGGCATCAGCAACGCGGCTACCCCTGACTTACAGTTTATGTTCAGTCCGGCTTTATGGATTGGGTCAGCGATCGTTCCTGACATTCCAGGCTTCACACTCATTTCGGCTTTGATCAATCCTCAGAGTCGCGGGACTGTGACGTTGCGCTCCGCGAATGCTGCTGCTCCACCTGTCATACAGGTAAACTATCTCCAGCAGGAAACTGATTTGCAAGTCCTGGTAGAAGGCATTAAAACCGCCCGTCGGCTTGTTCACGCGGTCACCTTTACTGACCTTCTGGGCGAGGAACTGGCTCCCGGTGCGGCTGTCACCAGTGATGATGCGATCGCGGCTTATATTCGACAAACGGCGAATACCTATTGGCATCCTGTAGGGACGTGCAAAATGGGTAATGATGCCCTGGCGGTGGTGGATGCCCAACTTCGGGTGCATGGAGTTGAGGGCTTGCGCGTAGTCGATGCCTCGATAATGCCCACCATTACATCAGGCAATACGAATGCGCCCACCATCATGATTGGTGAGAAAGCAGCGACTTTGATGAAAGCCAGTCGCACCCAGCAAACCCTGCTGACCCAATACAACGTCAAAAACCCCGCTTAGATTAGTCTCTTTGAGTATGGGCGATCGTGACTGGTGCGGCTTCAAGCGTCGCTTGAACTAGCGGACGTATTTCCAAGCTAAGCTTTCAAGACGGCATTGTTTACTGGTGAATCTTATCTCGTTGGTGAGAGCAACATTGTTGCCCTATGCCTTTGGCATTGAGATGCAGTCGAGTAGGACATCGCTGCCCTACCCTCTGCTACAAAACCGTGCTTGCCGGTTTCCTGGCACACGGCT
>NZ_PVWK01000142.1 GCF_003003795.1 Stenomitos frigidus ULC18
TCGCTTCGCGGCTCTAGCCGAAAGCTGAAGTACTGAAGTAAGGAGGGTGATCTCGATCAGAGTTCGCCAACGGTATCGGGGCTTATGAACGAGGAACCAGTTTTTCAGCCGGGAATGAAGGTACAGGATACATCGAATGCCCGATCGCCACAGACGACGCTGGTCGAGCAAAGTTGGCTGTATGACAAAACCGCACCACCGATCAACACGCTATCCAACAGCACGCTGATCCTGGTGCCGTTTGGGTTAATCGTGCTTTGGACGATCGCGCTGATCGTTTCCAAACTGCAGAAAAAGCGCCAGCGTCATGGCAGCACCAAGGAGTTTGATCAGAAGCCGCATGCAGTGCCCTGTCGTCACTGCATTTTTTTCAAAAACAATCCGTATCTGAAATGCGCCATCAATCCGATCGATGCGCTTACAGTGAATGCGATCGATTGCGCTGACTATAGACCCCAGGCTTGGGACAAGCAGTAGGGCGATCGCAGCAGTGAGTTAATCAACTTAGGGGACTGAAACCCTCTCTCAGTAAGCTTTCAGGGCACTAGCCAACGTTCTTGGAGCATGATTAAGTTTTGCAAATAAATTCTGAGTCACTGCTCGCAAAATTATCGACAAATGTAACGAAAGCTTGAAATAATTTTATCAAATTGTGTCAGATATAGCCCAGAACGCTTATCTGGTCTGGTTTTCTGATACAAACATGTGTGTGCGACTATCGTAACAGTCGGCGTTAAACCGTCAGTGAACTGCTTGATCCTAATGTACTCGCCTGTCTGTGAGTCTTGGTTTCGGTCTTAGAAGCACGGTTGACAACTGATTGATCGACTTCGCGCATCACTAGATAAGGAGCTTAACTGCATGTTCACACACGTCAAGCCCACCATCAGACACGTCGCACCCGATGACCTGCGGGGACGCGCTCTGTTACGAGTGGTCTATGTCGTGCTAGAGCCTCAGTATCAAAGTTCGCTTTCGGCAGCGGTTCGCGCTATCAACCAGAACCACCCCAATCTGGCTGTCGAAATTAGCGGCTATTTGATCGAGGAACTCCGCGATTCAGAGAACTACGAAGCCTTTAAGCGTGACGTGTCGCAGGCAAATATCTTTATTGCGTCACTGATTTTCCTCGAAGATTTGGCAGACAAGGTGGTTGAGGCTGTCGAACCCCATCGCGATCGCCTGGATGTTGCGGTCGTCTTCCCTTCTATGCCCCAGGTGATGCGCCTGAACAAGATGGGCAGCTTCTCAATGGCGCAGTTAGGGCAGTCGAAGAGCGCGATCGCCCAGTTCATGAAGAAGCGCAAGGAGAAATCCGGTGCTGGCTTCCAGGACGGGATGCTGAAACTGCTGAATACGCTGCCTAAAGTGCTGAAGTACCTGCCGATGGATAAAGCGCAGGATGCTCGCAATTTCATGTTGAGCTTCCAATACTGGCTCGGTGGTTCGCAGGAGAACCTAGAGAATTTCTTGCTGATGCTGGCCGATCGCTATGTCTACAAAGATATGGAAACGGACAGCGGTGCGTTGCAGTACCGCGATCCCGTCACCTACCCCGATCTGGGCATCTGGCATCCCCTCGCGCCCACCATGTTTGAGGATGTGAAAGAGTACCTCAACTGGTTTAACTCGCGCACGGATATTTCGGACGACCTGAAAGATCCCCTTGCCCCCTGCATTGGTCTGGTGTTGCAGCGGACTCATCTAGTGACGGGCGATGATGCCCACTACGTCTCGATGGTGCAGGAGCTCGAAAGCATGGGCGCACGGGTGATTGCCGTGTTCGCAGGTGGATTGGACTTTTCCAAACCCGTCGAAGCGTTCTTCTACGATCCCCTGTCCAAAGGTCAAACCGCGATCGTCGATGTGGTGATCTCTTTGACAGGCTTTGCGCTCGTGGGTGGTCCCGCAAAACAAGATCATCCGAAGGCGATCGAAGCCCTGAAGCGGCTCAACCGTCCCTACATGGTGGCTCTGCCCCTCGTGTTCCAAACGACAGAAGAATGGGAAGACAGCGATCTCGGTCTGCATCCCATTCAGGTCGCGTTGCAAATTGCGCTGCCGGAACTGGATGGCGCGATCGAACCCATCATCCTTTCTGGTCGGGATGGCATGACAGGCAAAGCGATCGCCCTACAAGATCGGGTCGAGGCGATCACCCAACGTGCCATGAAGTGGGCAAACCTCCGCCGCAAGCCCAAGCTGACGAAAAAAGTCGCCATCACCGTCTTCAGCTTCCCACCGGATAAAGGCAACGTCGGGACGGCTGCGTATTTGGATGTGTTCGGCTCCATCTACAAAGTGATGGAAGCCTTGCAGCACAACGGCTATGACGTGCAGAACGTGCCCGAAACCGCTGAAGCGCTGATGCTGGAAGTGCTGCACGATGCCCGCGCCCAGTACAACAGTCCTGAACTGAATATTGCCTACCGGATGTCGGTACCGGAGTACGAGGCATTGACTCCCTACTCGGAACGCCTCCACGAATCCTGGGGGCCACCGCCTGGACATCTCAACACCGATGGGCAGAATCTGCTGATCTTCGGCAAGGAGTTCGGCAACGTCTTCATCGGCGTACAGCCTACCTTTGGCTATGAAGGCGACCCGATGCGGCTGCTGTTCTCCCGATCGGCTAGCCCTCATCACGGGTTTGCTGCCTACTACACTTACCTGGAGCAAATCTGGAAAGCCGATGCAGTGCTGCACTTCGGCACCCACGGATCGCTCGAATTCATGCCTGGTAAGCAGATCGGTATGTCCGAAACCTGCTTCCCTGATAGTTTGATTGGTACGATTCCCAACCTCTATTACTACGCGGCGAATAATCCCTCGGAAGCGACGATCGCCAAGCGCCGTTCCTATGCCGAAACCATCAGTTACCTCACACCACCCGCTGAAAATGCTGGATTGTACAAAGGCTTGAAGGAACTGGGTGAATTGGTTGCGTCCTATCAAACGTTAAAAGACACAGGACGCGGTGCCCAGATCGTCGATTCCATCATGGATAAAGCGCGAATCTGCAATCTGGATAAGGATATTGAGTTTCCTGAAAGCGCCAAAGAGCTAGAGCCAGAAGCCCGCGATACCGTGGTCGGCAAGGTCTACATCAAACTGATGGAAATCGAATCGCGCCTGTTGCCCTGTGGTCTGCACGTTATTGGCAAACCACCGACGGCTGAGGAAGCGATCGCCACCCTAGTTAACATCGCCAGCCTCGACCGTCCTGAAGATGAGATCCTTAGCCTGCCCAGCATCATCGCCAACAGTCTCGGTCGCACGATGGAGGAAATTTACCAGGGGAGCGATCGCGGCGTGCTGGAAGACGTGCAGTTGCTGCAAGACATCACCCTGGCAACCCGTGCCGCCACAGCTTCTCTCGTCCAGGCTCAAGTCGATGCTGATGGGCGTGTGTCTCGCGTATCCAGGCTCAACTTCTTCAACATGGGTAAGAAGGAACCTTGGCTAGAAGCCTTACACACCGCAGGTTACACGAAGGTAGACGTTGAAAAAATCAAGCCCCTGTTTGAATATCTGGAATTTTGCCTGAAGCAAATTGTGGCGGATAACGAACTTGGTGCTTTACTGACGGCACTGGAAGGCGAATACGTGATTCCTGGTCCCGGTGGCGACCCCATTCGCAATCCCGATGTGTTGCCCACTGGTAAGAATATCCACGCTCTCGATCCCCAGGCAATTCCTACCTCCGCAGCGGTGAAATCTGCCAAAGTGGTGGTCGATCGCCTGCTTGCCCGTCAATGTGCGGAGAATGATGGGCTATATCCAGAGACGATCGCCGCTGTCCTCTGGGGCACCGACAACATCAAGACCTACGGCGAATCGCTGGCGCAGATCTACTGGATGCTCGGTGTAGCTCCGTTGCCCGACTCGCTGGGACGGATGAACAAGCTGGAACTAATTCCCCTGGAGGAACTCGGTCGTCCCCGTATCGACGTGGTGGTCAACTGTTCTGGCGTGTTCCGCGATCTGTTCATTAACCAGATGGCACTCCTCGATCGCGCCGTGAAGATGGCAGCCGAGGCTGATGAGCCGCTAGAAATGAACTTCGTCCGCAAGCACGCGCTGAAGCAATCCGAAGAAATGGGCATCAACCTCCGGCAGGCTGCTACCCGCGTCTTCTCCAATGCGTCCGGTTCCTACTCGTCCAACATCAACCTGGCGGTGGAAAACAGCACCTGGGAAACCGAAGCCGAACTTCAGGATATGTACCTGGCACGGAAATCCTTCGCCTTCTCGTCGGATAACCCCGGCACGATGGCGCAAGACCGCCAGATCTTCGAGTCTGCCCTTAAGACGGCGGATGTCACCTTCCAAAACCTGGACTCATCCGAAATCTCGCTGACGGATGTTTCCCACTACTACGACTCCGACCCCACCAAGGTCGTGTCTCGTCTGCGGAACGACGGCAAAGCGCCAACATCCTTCATCGCCGACACCACGACTGCTAACGCCCAGGTTCGCACCCTCTCCGAAACCGTCCGTCTGGATGCCCGTACCAAATTGCTCAACCCCAAATGGTACGAAGGGATGCTGAGTCACGGCTATGAAGGCGTGCGCGAACTATCGAAGCGGTTGGTCAACACGATGGGCTGGTCGGCAACGGCAGGCGCAGTGGATAATTGGGTCTACGAAGATGCCAACGAGACGTTCTTCAAGGATGAGGACATGTCCAAGCGCTTGCTCGACCTCAACCCCAGCTCGTACCGCAAGATGGTGACGACGTTGCTCGAAGCGAACGGTCGCGGCTATTGGGAAACCACTGAGGAGAACCTCGATCGCCTCCGCGAACTCTATCAAGAAGTCGAAGACCGCATTGAAGGGATTGAGTAACCAAAACTCAAAGGACTTTGAGGGTGGGCGCAATGTCCACCTTTTTTGATCCGTTTAGTTCCAAATGATAGCCTGAGCCGATGGCAGCAATTTACGTAGTCATTCACAATCAAAATGATGTCGCAATGTCCTCGATCAATGGGGAATTGATCCTCGTCTTAGTCGCCCGCGATGGAGCGATCGAAGCGCAGCAACCTGTTGATATCCGGACAGCAACCGCAACCTTTCAGGATGTGCCAGCCGGAAATTACACGATTGTTGCAAGACATCCTGATTTAACGCCAACTGAGACGCGCTACGATGTCGGTGTCGCTGAAAATGCCATTCTTGGTGTGCGATACACTTACAATGAAGCACAGAGACGGTTGCTGCTGATTGAAACTGAAATGAGGTTTCTGCCATGACTAGCAAGACATCAGAAGACTACATTCTGCCACCTGACTCCATTAAAGCGATTCGCTACGCAGTGTATTTTGAGAGTGAGTGGCTCTGGAAAGAAAAAAATCCAGTCCGTCGGGCAAATGCGTCGCGGCGATTGGCAGAACTGACGGCGAAACTGGCTGACCTGGAAGCAGAAGAGGCACAGAATTTCGTTGAGCAAACGGTAGTAGATGAAGTTGCGTGAGGCGCGATCGCCCGCTTCATCGATTGCCTAAAAGAAAGTCCTATGATCAGACCTAACTTTGCTGCAATGCCGATCGCCGACTTGAGAGCGTATGTTCTAAACCATCGGACAGATGATGAAGCCTTTTATGCTCTAGCTAATCGCGTTCACACAGAAGGCGTAGAACTCCAGTCTCTAGAGGATTTAACCAAATTAATCGAGACAAAACAAAAAGTTCGTGAGAATCAATCAGAGTAATTGAAAGGTGTGATCGCCCATCGGTGTACAAATGTGCATACAATAGTAATATGTCCTACCAATGGGATAGAGAAAAAGCTGTTGCCAATCTCAGTAAGCATGGAATCGACTTTGCCGACGCTGTGACAGTCTTTTCAGATGATTTGGCAATCACAGTAACAGACGAGCGGTTTGAAGAAGAACGGTTCGTCACGATCGGTATAGATGCATTGGGTCGAGTCTTGGTAGTGGTGTATACGTGGCGTGACAACGAAATTCGGTTGATTTAGGCTCGCCAAGCGATGCGCCATGAACGATCGCAATATGAAGAGGGATAGACTATGGACGTAGAGTACGATTTCAGTCAAGGGAAGCGAGGAGCGGTTGAACCGATTGTTGCTGGAAAAACTCGCATCACTATTCGATTGGATGATGATGTGTTGGCATGGTTTCGGGAACAGGTTAACGCAGCAGGCGGCGGCAACTACCAAAGCTTGATTAATGAAGCCTTACGCCAACACATTGAGCAAAAACGTGAACCGTTAGAAGCGACATTAAGACGAGTTTTGCGCGAGGAACTTGAACGGGTGGACAAGTAAAGTGGGCAATGTCAAAACGGGATAACAAATCGCGAGCATCGACTATATCGATTGGGTAGAAGATCAGAAACCAAACCTCAAAATCACGTAAGACTAATGATCAACGTCAGGTGTCGCGCATTCAATCCAGCCTGCAAAATGCTTCTCCCTAGAGTTATATGATGAGAGATGAGAAATCAAAGAACACGAGAAGAGCAAATCGTAATTAATCTTGTACACGATGCTCTTTGTGAAACAGGAAATGAAGTTATTGAAGATGCTAAATTTCATGATAAGCCCGACTGGGTTTTTTCACTAAATGGAAAAAGAGTGGCGGCAGAATGTCGTCTTATTGGTTTGCAGGAATTAATGAAATGGAGCAACTGCAAGCGGGAGATGAAGCCTGATAGAAACTACAAAATCACGTTCCCACTTGAACCTCATTTGTGGATGAAGAAGGCCATTGAAGACAAAGAAGGTAAGGTGACTGAGTATCTACATAATAGTGGTTCAGAAGAAGCTTGGCTAATAACTCATTCAGACTTTAAAGTAGGGATTTGTTTGTATGAATGCGATAGCCGTATGTTAGAGCTAATGAAATCTTCTGCGGCTGCAATAGGATCTAGATTCAGTAACGTATGGTTTGTGCATCCAGAAGCAGGAGTTAACAGGTTATGGGGTAATAGCGAGCCAAAAGTTGATTTTCCATCACTTGATGTAAGCAGTGGGTATTATCCAACGGCATCATACATGATGGTAGAAGGTACACTTACAAATGCTGGCTGGGCAGTTTCCGTTGGGACAGAAAATACAATCGAACATATAACATTACAACCGTTGGATACACGATACAAAATTGAGGAATAGGAAGTGCGATCGCAGATCTTGTAGGGTACACTGCTGCTGCAAACGCACCAATCAGCAATTATCCATACAGAATACAGAGTATGGACTGCCAATTGCCCACTTTAACCTGAGAGAGCAACGTTGAAACAAGGTCAAGCCGATGACTATTCGATAACCCCGTTACAGCAAAGAGGAATTTGCGCGACGTGGTACTGAACTTTATGAAGCGCAGATGCGATCGCAGGCGGTAACTTTAGCTGCGTCAGTAATTCTTGCATGCCACTGTCGTTGTTGCTCACTCGAAAGCGTGTTCACCTCATTTTTTATCAATATTTTCTGTCCGCTTTTTAAGGGGACGGTGAGCACTCTCCGGCTAATGCTCCGAAGAAGCAGATCTTTCTGAATAGTTTCTTGAAATAGAAAAACTTGAGGGAACTTTCCGGATATTTTCTTCGGCGAGTGTATTCCCCATAGGCAGGTCGATCAATTCATCGCTATGCCCCTACCTGATGATCCATCAAGGCACCTTGCTTGATTGGAGTGCAGGTTGATAGCGGCTGCATTGTCAAATTTGCAGCGATGTTGGGCGATCGCAACGTTTCACAACATCAGCGATGCGGCGATCGAGGCAACGCATGAGAGCAAACAAACGAATCATTTGGGTTACTAGCCGTCTTTCCATTCAACCGTAAAGCCTTGCCAGTAGCACGAATGGTTGTTACTCAATCTCACACAGGAGAATTATATGAGCGGATTTGGTCACGGTAATGTTGGCACACGCGAACAAGCCTTTACAAAGTTGCTGGACTCCAGAACAGACGGTTATGCAGTCTGTCAACTTGTACAGCTGGCTGCAAGCATGAAGGGCGAAGTTGATTTGGTCAAAGATGGTCCTGATCCGGAAGAAAACCTCTGGGTGCCATCGGGCTATACCTACTTCGGTCAGTTTGTTGACCACGATCTCACCTTTGACAACACATCATCACTGAATCCCGCTGATGTTGACGGACCCGATCGCTTACCGTCTAACTTACGCACTCCACGCTTTGATTTAGATTCGTTGTATGGCGATGGACCAGATGCTCAGCCCTTCATGTATGCCGAAGATGGTGCCAGTTTGCTGTTCAAAGATAGCTATGAGAATCAGTCTCAAACCAGCTATGACCAGGCACATCAAGACCTGCTGCGTAGTCCCAATGGTCGCGCCATTATTGGCGATAAACGCAACGATGAAAACTCGATCGTCTCCCAAATTCACCTGGCCTTTGTGAAATATCACAATGCTGTTGTGAAACAGCTTCACAAAAATGATGCAACGCTAACGGGTACTGCTCTTTTCAACAAAGCACGTAATGAGGTGCGATGGGCTTATCAAAAGGTGGTGGTCGAAGACTTTTTGCCTCGCATTGTTCAGGCTGAAGTGCTATCAGACCTTCAGCACGCTGGAACGCCTGAGTATCGGAAAAATCTCTACGCCCTTTACACCGAAGACAAGCGCATTAATCTACCGCGTGAATTTGTCGTTGCGGCTTATCGCTATGGTCACTCAGGCATCAGAACGGGTTATCGGCTCAATGGCGATGCAGAAGATAAAGCAAAAGGGACTCGGTTAAGCATTTTTCCACCCAGCAGCCTGCCTGACGGTTCGGTGCTGCCACCCTATGACGAGAGTTTCAAAGACAGTTTGCTGGGCTTTGACCCACTACCAGCCAACCACGTGATCGACGATTGGGGACGCTTTTTCCCAGACACGTTAGCGGCTGACATTCCCTCAGACCTGGGTACTCCACCTGAGAATGATGCGCCGGATGGGGCACTCAGACTTCAGTTTGCTTACAAACTGGATACGGTTCTGGTCGATCCCATGACGGTTTTGCCGCCCAATGTGCTGCCAACCAGCCCAGTTGTAGGAGGCGCGATCGCAGAAGTTAAACAAGCGATCGCGCCCGCCCCCTTACCTGATCCAGCGGGTCGTCCTTCGTTAGCGTTGCTCAACTTGCTGCGTGGGAATAATTACCGAGTGCAAGGTGGTCAAGCGATCGCGGCAAGACTCAAGGAGAAAGGTCATCCAGTTGAACCACTTGCACCCAAGTATCTAGCGACGCGACAAAAAGTAGAAGAAAAGGAGGGCGATTTCCAATTTGTCGAAATTGATCCAGCCCTTCAGGCAGATACCCCACTGTGGTTCTACATCTTAGCTGAAGCCCAAAAATCAGTAGTAGACTCAGTCTCATATCAGAAAGATGGGACGTTCAAGGAAGAGGAATTGCTCTCAGGCGGTGGGGCTAAAACTCAGCTCGGCTGGGTTGGTGGTCGCATTGTGGCTGAGGTGTTTTATGGTCTACTGGACTCCGATCGAGAGTCCTACGTCAACGCCGCTCCTCAAGGCTGGCAACCGCTTCTAGGAGGGGATAAGAAGGTTATCTTTGCTAACCTTCTTAAGTTCATCTAGTCGTCGTTAAAGTCTCATAGCACTCAGTGGCAGCCCGATCGTGAGATCGGGCTGCCACTGGGCATGGAGAGCATTTCAGCAAAAGCAGACATCAGTCTGGTTGAAAAGCCTGCGGAAGCAGGTTGAGCGTTTGACGGAGTGATCCTGGTAGCCACATCGTTTGAACTGGCATGGCAGCAAGAAGCACTTGCAGAATGTACCACTATGCTTCCAGGTGTTTCTTTGCGCGATCATGCCCGTTCGCTGTTGACGCTTAATCGATGGTTTCTACATGAACGACCTTAAATCTGCATCAAGTATAAATAATGCATCAACTATAAATAATGACTGGTCAGGAGAGTGACGTGGATCAATATATCCTTACAAGTGAAGAAATTGAGCAATACGAAGGCGTTGAGAAAACCCATTTTCTCAATGAAAACGCTCGTAGACGAAATAAATCGCTAGGTGATCTAACAGGCTTATCTGGTTTTGGTTTTCACATCATCGCGATCCAACCTGGGTATGAGTCTACAGAATTACATAGGCACTATCACGAAGATGAATGTGTCTATATCCTTGAAGGCGAGGCAGAGGCAACGATCGGCGCCAACACCTATCCTGTCAAAGCAGGTGACTTTATTGGTTATCGTGCTGGTGGCGAGGCACACAAACTGAAAAATAGCGGTCGCTCTTTATTAAAGTGCATCGTGGTTGGACAACGGCTTGAACACGATGTTGGCGATTACCCAAACCTAAAAAAGCGCATTTATAGAAACAAAGGCTTGAAATGGAACCTGGTTGATCTTGACAATATCGGTGAGCCAGCTGCTGGAAAAAAGATCTAGCCAGTTGATGCTCACTGAAGCATGACGCCCTGCATTCCGTTTCCCCGGTGAGCAAAGGGTTTGCGCTAGTAGTGCCGATGGCATAACGATGCCGTCACACATATAGACGAGGGTTGCTGGTGTCGTAGCGGTTGCAAGCGGTTGGCGATCGACCGTTCTTGTGGGTTGTCTTATTGTTGCGAGAGAGATGCGAAACAATGATTGCTATAGCGGTTGGCTGCGATCGGCATGGAAATGAGGCGACAGCATTGCTCTTACTGGACGGCCACCCTGTAAATGACGCTCCACCACTTCAGCGACCTCCTTGGGTGACACCCGACAATACCAGATGTTGTCTGGCAGCATGCGCACCATAGGGCCATTGCCACATTGCCCCATGCAGCCACTTCTTGTGATCACCCAACCTGCAACAGGGTGGGCTTGAAAGGTTTCTAGCACAGCGGCTGCACCCTGGTTTAAACATGTGCGATGTTGGCAAACCAGTACACGCTTTTGGGCTCCCATTGGCTCAGCTAGTGGCGATGACATGGATAAGGTAAGGTGAACTGCAGAGAAAGCCATTGGCAATCGCGGTGACATTGAAGCAACCTTACTCGACGCTGACTAAGGAAGAGCGATCGAAACGTACTTCAAACCACTTTAAAACTAAAAAGAGAGAGCTGTAACAACTCTCTCTTTTCGGGTTCTTGTAAATACCCCCAGGGGAATTCGAATCCCCGTCGCCTCCGTGAAAGGGAGGTGTCCTAGGCCTCTAGACGATGGGGGCGCATTGACTAGACCTTTATAAGATTAACGAATGCTGCGTCATCTGTCAACCCACATCAAGATCCCTAAAACGCTTTTGGTATAGTGTTACCCAGTTTCACACGACTATTCATTTTGTGCGTGTTCAGCCTGTGACATTGAAACTGTGGACTAGGCAAGGTCTTTAGAATTCCGCAAACGAATAAGCCGACGTCGCATTTGAGGGGATGCTTGAGTCTCAGGAAGCTCCTGTGCCTCGACTTCGATCTGAAGCGGTTCCAAATACTCGTCTGTACCACAGGTAAAGGCGTCAATCAACAGCTCCAGAAGCCGCTCGCGATCATTCAGCGCTCCTTTCTCCTCGATCAGCCGAAACTTGAGATGGATTTCACATTCATAAACACCCACATCAGGAACTGTGGGCTGCTGATGCTCTAAATCGTGGTTCATTTTTGAGGTAGCTCTTTAGCACAGCGAAGAAAATTCAGGTCACACTCAACTAACTTTTGCCGCATGTTGTGAGCAGTTTGACAAACCTGGTTGGGTAGAAACCTTGCACTACATTGCAAACCTAGCATTCCCATAAATTGACTCAAATCCGCTAAATAGCTGAACTTAAAAACAAGGCTTTTGCAAATTAGACTGATCTTTAAGCTGGCTTCATCAGTTCTTCACAACTGCGGTTCATACGCTTCTCTAAAGGCATTCTACTTTTCTAGGCAGCGCTTCTTCAATTTTTCCGATTTGTCCCTTTATGAGATTTTTTGAGCCGTCTGTTGCCTGCCTATTCTTTGTTGAAGTCGCTTCATCGGCTTGCGATAAGGGGCTTTTTAAGGGTGAAAAAGCCGTGGAAGATATAAATGACTACATCGGTTGAATGCGTATCAGTCTTGAGAGAACTTCTCAACTAATTGATCTAAAGGACTCGTTTCTAGTGAGATGAGTGCTGCTATCTTTGTAAAATTAAATTATACAATTGCTTCTCGATCATGATAAAGCGATGGGTTTTTTCAGCAAGTCTTTTGTTCTTAAACGCCAATTGACACCTTGCTTGTTGGAAAATGTTAGAAAATATACTGACAGTAAGCGCTAAAAGGATACGTTCCTACGGTGGCGGTTTTTCTCGATGTATCAATGCTGTGTTGATAGGATGCTAGCTTTTAACGCTTACTGTACTGAGTGGCGATCGTATTTATGAGGCTCAGTGTTATTTGGCTACCATGTGTGACAAGTGCGAGCGCAATTACAAGCAATCGCAGTCTAGGTCATGACTGGCGTATAGCCATATTTGAGTTGGTGCTTCAAGGCAAAAACCTGTAAATTGAAGGAAACGTTGAGGTGTATTGTGGAACGGGATCAGCCAGATCAAAGCGTGACGGCAGATGGTTCTTTGTCAGATGGCGATCGGTCGTTGCCGTCTGCTGCGACTGAACCTTCTGTCTTTAAGCTTGCGCCGCTCATTCGGCTGACGCTCTTACTGCTATATCTGGCTTTGACGCTACCGCTGCCCTTCTTAGCCGCTATGACAGCCTCTGTGATTCCATCACCTTTACTGTGGACGGGGATTGGGCTAGGTGGAGTGCTGCTATACGCAGCGCTGACCGAACGGGTGGTGCTAGATAGTCATGGTATACAGGTTCGGTATGCGGGTTGGGTGCCACCCGTTTTTCGTCGAGGGTGGACGCTGGCGTGGTCAGAGGTGACCGCATTGAAGCCACGCTCTACCGGACAAGGTGGCCTTGTTTATTACTTTCTGAGTCGCTCTGGGCAGGCGTATCTTTTGCCGATGCGGGTTGCTGGGTTTAACCGCATGGTCAAGTGTGTGCAGGCAGAGACCACTATTGACATGACTGATGTGCGCCCGCTTTCGCAACCGTGGATGTACTTTATTTTGCTGGGGTGTACGGTATTACTGCTGGCGATCGATCTATGGACGGTTGGAGCCGCTCTGAGTCAAACGATAAAAGTTTGACGGGAGATTTGTCACCTGCATTTCCTGATCGATCAATTGAACAAGCGCTTTGGGAGTAGAAACCTGACTTTGCATCCGTCCAAACCTGCCCAAATTCGCGTTGAGCGGGTTAGTCTCACACCCAGAATGCTGCTATCTGGTAAGACTCGTGCTGATGAGCGCTTAGCGGCAGATGTTCACTATTTATTGAGGGAGCTTTCGTTTGAGGTGTTTCGGGGCGATCGCATTGCTCTTGTTGGTGCGTCAGGTGCAGGTAAAACATCTTTGCTGCGGCTGTTAAATCGCTTGAGTGAACCGACGGGTGGCGTGATTTATTTAGACAATCAGCCACTGCCTCAAATACCCGCAGTGGCATTACGGCAGCAGGTTGCTTTGGTGCTACAAGAATCAAAGCTATTGGGCATGACGGTGCAACAAGCGCTTGCATACCCTTTAACGCTACGACACCTAGACAAAAGGGCAATTCAAGACCGCATTCAGAAATGGAGCGATCGGCTCCATCTACCATCCGATTGGCTGGAGCGTACAGAGCTACAGCTTTCGGTTGGGCAACGACAGTGGGTCGCGATCGTCCGTGCTCTGGTTGCGGAACCTAAGGTGCTGCTTTTAGACGAACCAACCGCCTCTTTAGACATGGGTCGTAGTGACTTACTGTTGAAGGTGCTGAGCGACGTCGCTCAAGTGGATGGTACGACTGTCATCATGGCTAACCATCAACTGGAACTGGCAGAGCAATGGTGCGATCGGGTGCTGCATCTTGAACAAGGCCAGCTGCGACAAGATCTGACGGCACAGCAGCTGGACTGGCAGGCACTCAAACAAACGCTAGTGGCAGCAGAAACCCAGCAGTCGGAGGAATGGGATTGAGTCCAATACTTCTTGGTTCATGACTGTTGTACGGACTCCAACAGAAACCTGCTTTTTCCTATCATCGCTTTTTCCTATCATCACAACTGGAATGTACAGGTCTGTTAAGCGCCTTAGGAGTGATGTACGGCTGCAAGCTACTCTAACCTTAGATAGAAAAATGCTAAAAAGGCGTATTTCATTTGCGTCTTTAGTATCAGGCTGGTAAATTTTGTCTATTGAAACTCCGAGGCTGCCCATTGAGCAAGATTGTAAAGCCAGTAAGGCTCATCCGTGAAGTAGGTTGATGATGCGTGCAATGAGAGTAAACGTTCCCTTCAAAACTTTCATCATGCGCTCACATGTGCTTCCTTATGGCGTTGCGGCACTGGCAGTAACTATTGCCTTGATCTTGACGCATTTGTTGTATGCGTTGCTCAATCCGCTTATCTACTCCTTTTTTTATGCGGCTGTTGCCGTGAGTGCCTGGCGGGGTGGGTTGAAACCAGGCTTGCTGGCGATCGCTCTCTCTACGCTCTATAGTCTTTTCTTCCTGGTCGCACCGCTCTATTCCTTTCGGATTACCAGCATCAGACACCTGGTACAGTTGCTCACATTTTTGCTGGTGTCGTTGCTCATTACCGTGCTTTGTACCCAGTTGCAGGCGGCCAAGCGCCGATCTGACCATAGCTTGAAGTTGCTGCGCGATAGCGAAAGGCGCTTTAGCCGTTTGTCAGAAGCGAATGTGATTGGCATCATCACGGTTGACTTGAAGGGTGCGATCGTGGAAGCCAATGATGCTTTTCTGTCGATGCTGGGCTATACGCAGGAAGAACTTCGCGCTGGTCGCCTTAACTGGCATGCGCTGATTCCATCTGATCAGCTAGAAGTGCATGAGCGATCGATGTATGCATTGAGAACCACGAAGGTCAGTACGCCCTTTGAAACGGCTTACAACCGCAAAGATGGCACCTGCATTCCGGTTCTGGTGGGCTCGGCTCTGGTCAATGAGACGACTGTCAGTAGTTTCATCCTCGATATCAGCGCACAGCAAGCGGCACTGCGTGAACGGAAACAAGCTGAAGCCGCCCTGCTTGAAGTGAACGCCCGTTTGGAGCAACACGGTACTGAGCTCGCGGTGACTAATGAAGAGCTAGAAACGACCCTGGAAGAACTGAGAATTGCTGAAGAAGAATTGCTGCGGCAAAATGAACGGCTGAGAACGGAGCAGCAACGGTATCAGGATTTGTTTGATTTCGCGCCGGATGGCTACCTGGTAACAGATACAGCGGGAATTATTCAGGAAGCCAATCAGGCGGTGACAACCGATCTTGCGGCTGGTTTAGTGGGTCAGCCTCTGTTCAACTTTATCGCCACCCAAGATCTTGAAGTGTTTCGCGATCGGTTCAATCAGCTAACCGAACCGCTTCCAGTGCCCCAGACGCAGGTATGGGTAATGCAGCTGCAACCGCGGCAGCAGCAGCCTTTCCCGGCTGAGCTAACGGTACGGCGTGTGTATGATTTCACAGGCGGCGTTTCTAGCGTGCGCTGGCTCATTCGCGATATTACAGAGCGCAAACGGGCCGAAGCGAAACTGCGTGAAAGTGAAAGTTTGTATCGGACGATCGGAGAAACCCTGGACTACGGCATTTGGGTTTGTGACCCTGATGGGCGGAATGTTTACGCCAGTGATTCGTTCCTTCAACTGGTTGGCTTAACCCAGGCACAATGCTCTGAGTCTGGCTGGGGGCATGTGCTGCATCCTGATGATGCGGAGCGAACGATCGCAGCCTGGACGGAATGTGTGCGCACAGAAGGCACCTGGGATATTGAACACCGTTTCCGAGGGGTTGATGGCAATTGGCATCCCATTTTGGCGCGGGGTATGCCAGTCAGGAATAGCGACGGTGCTATCATTGCCTGGGCAGGTATCAATCTTGATATCAGCCGACAAAAACAAGCAGAAGTTGCCTTACGGCAAAGTGAAGAGCGCTATCGCTATTTAGCGGAATTGATTCCGCAATTAGTGTGGACGGCTAGTACCGAAGGCGCACTCCTTGACGTCAATCAACGCTGGCTAGACTTTACAGGGCTGACCTACACCCAGGCTCAGACTGACGACTGGCAAGCGATCGTCTATCCCGATGATATCCCCACTCTGAGTGAACACTGGCAGGCAGCCCAAGCCTCCGGCACCTATTACCGTGCAGAAGGGCGCATGCGACGCAGCGATGGTGTGTTTCGCTGGCACCTGCATCAGGCGGTGCCTTTAAAGAATGAACAGGGTCAGGTGCTGAAATGGTTTGGTACCGCGACTGATATTGACGATCAAAAGCGCCTGGAGCAGCAACGCGCTCGCATTCTCCAGCAGGAACAAGTGGCCCGTGAAGCCGCTGAAAATGCAAACCGCATCAAAGATGAGTTTTTGGCCGTGCTGTCACACGAGTTACGATCGCCCCTCAACCCCATTCTGGGTTGGTCGCGCTTACTTCAGACCCGCAAGCTGGACGAGGCTCAAACGACAGAAGCGCTGAAAACCATTGAACGGAATGCCAGATTGCAAGCCGAGTTAATTGAAGACCTGTTAGATGTCTCTCGGATTTTGCAGGGCAAGCTTAGCCTGAATGTCGCCCCGGTGGTTTTGACGACGATTATTCAAGCGGCGATCGAAACTGTGCGTCTGGCAGCAGAGGCCAAAGCCATTCAGATCGAGACACAGCTTGAACCCGATGTAAGACTCGTTGCAGGTGATGCAAATCGCTTGCAACAGGTGGTCTGGAACCTCCTCTCTAACGCCGTTAAATTTACACCGACCGAGGGACGGGTAGACATCCGTTTAGAGCAGCTAGATTCTCAAGCTCAGATTACAGTCGCCGATACTGGTAAAGGCATTTCACCCGACTTTCTGCCCTACGTGTTTGATTATTTCCGGCAAGCAGAAGGGGCGACGACTCGATCGGTGGGTGGGTTGGGCTTAGGGTTGGCGATCGTGCGTCAATTAGTTGAATTGCACGGCGGCACGATTTGTGCAGAGAGTCCTGGCGAAGGCCACGGCGCAACGTTCACCGTCAGGCTGCCGCTCATGCCGACTCAAGCAAGTAACCAACCAGCCCTCTCGCCTTCTGAGACTTGTCCTGACCTCAATGGGGTCAATGTTTTAGTCGTTGATGATGATGCCGATGCACGAGTCTTGACGACGTTTCTCTTAGAACAGCATGGAGCCACGGTAACAGCCGTTGCCTCGGCAGAAGAAGCGTTTACTGCCGTCACTCAGATGAAGCCAGATGTGCTGGTCAGCGATATTGGGATGCCAACGGTCGATGGTTATATGTTGCTGCGACAGGTGAGAACCTTACCGCTCGACCAGGGTGGGCATACGCCTGCGATCGCGCTGACGGCCTATGCGGGAGAAACGGATTATCAGCGATCGCTCGACGCTGGCTTCCAAAAGCATCTTGCCAAGCCTATAGACCCAACCGTACTGGTGAACGCGATCGCCAGCTTGATTCAGCGGTGAAGAGAATGCATAAGCTGTCTTTTGCTGAGCCAAATAAAGTTTGCTAAACCCGCCCCTACATTAGCTGCGAAATAGTCTACTGTACTGGGTTTCGTGCTTCATACTCGCCAGCGACAGCCCCCAACTGCAGCTTGTTAAGTCTTCGTCTGGCAGTGTCAAGATCGCCTCAGCTGCGTGTTGGATGACGGGTTGAAGGTGCAACAGCAGTTGTTGTCCTGCTGTTTGCCCTAGCGGAATGAGCTTGACACCCGCATTGACTAAGTTCATGGCCCAGCTATGCAAATAGCCCAGCATGGCTGGCTGCAGATCGATTTGCCAATGAGCCGCTGCAAGGGCAAACGCGATCGCAAAGTGACAGCCCTCTTGTTGCAAAAAGGCATATGGCTCCTCTAGCAGGTGCAAATCGTGCAACAGCCGTACGAGCGATCGACCCATCTGCAAACTTTGTAGCCGCAATTCTTCCGTTTCCCGTGCCGCTGACAGCCAGTGGTTCCAGTCGCTCACGGTCTGCCATTCACCGGCTTGATGGGCTCTGTAAGCTCTGACCATAATCGCTGCTTCAACGCGAATCGCCCCCCACTGCAACTCTTGTACCATCCACGTTTCCAGTGCGTTGCGATCGTCAAGGTTGCTAGCTTCAACCAGCGCTTCAATGCCTTCAGAGTAGCTATAAGCCCCCACTGGCAAAGCCGGACTCGCTAACTGTAGTAAATGCAGGAGTGCAAAAGGTTCAATTTTGTCCTTCATCTTTGTCTCTTAGGAACTTTTTTAATGACTATGCCCATACGCTCCTGTTTCGGGTTGAAACGGCTGTACTTCTTCAACGACCTGCAGCCCTCGATGCTCTAGCATGTCGCGTAGAACGGGATCGGGAGACAACCGTAAGTAGGTTGGTTGAATCTCTAGCGGGACATGGCGGTTGCCCAAATGATAAACCGCTTGCAGGAGTTGCAGTGCAGCCTCAGCCCGTACGGTGAGAACGGGTTCTGGTTTGGCAAGCACCCGCACCACTAAACCCTCTTCAGATTGCAATAAATCACCATCACGCAGCACTGTCCCTCTTGGTAATTGAAGGTACACGGGTTGCCCTTCTGTGCTGCCAAAGTGGTGACGCGATCGCGTCCGCTCATCTGCTGTCAATGCCAATGTTAAAGCCGCTGTCGTTTCTGAAGCTGCCGTTAAGCGTTGCGTAAGTGTTGTGATCACGGCTCCAACTGGAATCTTAATGTATTCATGCACAGCAAGAGTTTAATGCATTCAAGTAGCTTTGCTAAAGCCATAACAATCTTTTCCGGAATGATGTAATTTTTTGAGGGATCTAAATACGTTCGTATGCTCACCCGTGCTTGACCCGGTGTGAGCATACATCAGGTTGCTGAGACAGCGGTTTTGGCTGACTCAGCATTGAGTGCAAGCATTTCAGGCTCTATCGACCAAACTATGCGAAATCAGACGAAATTACGAGGAAAAGCTTGCTAGATAAGAGTTTGAAGTCCTTTCCGATTAACAAGAATGTCTTTGTGGCTGAGATCCTTTACTGGCAAGGGTTTCAAGCTAATTGAGACCTAAATCAGCATAATAGGAACGATAGAGCCGCATTTCACCAAGCGTTCATTCAGCCTCACTGGACAGACACCAATGCACACGGTAACTTCTACCCTTAAACAACCTTCGTTGCTTCAAGCTTTACTGGAAGGGTTTATTGACGGCGTACTGATACTGACTGATCAGGGGGAGTGGATCCATGCAAACGATCGCGCTCGTCGCATTTGTAACCAACTGACTCAAGGTCTGGCTCAGCCCGATCGCGTACCGCAAGAAATCTGGCGGACGTGTCAAGGCTTAATCGGTAGCCTCAAGCGCTATCCACAGACTGCTGTGACGTTCGAGGATGAGATTATCACTGGCAAAACAGTGTCTTATCGTATCCGCGCACAATGGTTGAATTTAGAGCTGTGGCAACATCCCTGCCTACTCATCACGCTAGAGGATCAGGTTCAATCGATACAGAGTACGGCGATCGCTGAAGGGCAGCAGTATCAGTTGACGCCGCGCGAACTAGATGTCTGGCTGCGCTATCGCGCTAGCTACACCTATAAAGAGATTGCAACAGAGCTGTATATCACCCACAACACAGTGAAGAAACACATGAAAAATATTTTCGCTAAACGACAGATGGCGATCGCGATCGCAGACTAGCAATCGGCTTTCCATGCGGTTGTTCTTTGTCCAATTGGATGTGGGTCCAATGCAGCGATCGTGGCTGTAGGGGGCATTGCCCTGTCCTACGCATCCGTAGGCAGCATTGAATAGTAAATAATGGCAAGGAAGCGAATGGGTAAGGTAATCAGCTTTTCGGGGCCGTGAGGAATATCGCCGCGAAAGGTCAGAGAATCGCCCGGTTCCAGCAGATAGGTGGATTGCCCGTGACGATATTCGATCGCGCCTTCCAGCATATAAATGAACTCCGTACCGGGATGCTCAAAGGTGGGAAACACTTCGGAGGCATCATCCATTGTGATCAGGAAGGGCTCGAAGAGTTTTGTGGGTCCCTGATCGTATGCCAACAGATGATAGGTGTGACCGCGTTTGGTGCCCCGACGCACCACTTCCATCCCTTCACCCTGTTTGACCAGTTGGGCACTCCCAGCAGGGATGTTGTAGTTGCGAAACAGCGTTGCCAATGACACGCCTAGCGCACTGGCGAGTTTAGCCAACGTTTCTAGACTGGTTGCGGTTTGCGCATTTTCGATCTTGGACAACATGCCACGCGAAATGCCGACCTGTTCAGATACTTCGGCGATCGTCAATCCATGCCGCTGTCGCAAGTCACGAATAGTGTTGCCCACATAGCGCTCTAATGTATGGTCAGAGACAGTTTGCTCAGGCTTCCCTGTCATTGCATCTGCCATCGTTTACCTCAATGGGACTGACGCAGAAACCGTGTTTCTGTCATGGAAAGACGCCGTAAGCATCCAGGTTGCATCCACAAACCTGGATGCTCTCAAACATCCTTTTTTGGATAATAGCAGGAATTTTAGTTGACATATATGAATCAAAACGGGATGATAAGCACTGAAGTTGCCTCAACGGAACGGGAATCCGATGTCTTCTGTTCGACGCTATACTTTGACCCTTTCGTGCCCCGATCGCGTGGGTATTGTGGCAGCCGTGAGCACCTTTGTTGCCAATCATCAGGGGTGGATTGTCGAAGCGCAGCACCACGCCGATCAGGTAGTCCAACGGTTTTTTATGCGGCAAGAAATTCTCGCCGATTCGCTTCCCTTTGGCATTGAGACGTTTCGGGAGCAGTTTGCGCCGATCGCCGAGTCCTTTCAGATGGATTGGAAAATTACCGATTCGGCACAGAAAAAGCGAGTAGTCATTCTGGTCTCGAAACTAGAGCATTGCTTGTATGACGTGCTGGCTCGGTGGCAAAGTGGCGAACTGGATGTGGAAATTCCCTGCGTTATTTCTAATCATGATGTCTTTCGTAAGTTTGTGGAGTGGCATGACATTCCCTTTCACTATGTACCCGTGACGCCGGCAACTAAGGCAGACGCGTTTGCTAAAGTGATACATTTGTTTGAGCGTGTCGAGGGAGATGTGATGGTGTTGGCGCGGTATATGCAGGTGTTGTCGCCAGAGATGTGCGATCACTATTCTGGACGCATTATTAACATCCATCATTCCTTTTTGCCGTCGTTTGTGGGTGCGAAACCATACCATCAGGCGTATGAACGAGGCGTGAAATTAACGGGTGCAACCTGTCACTACGTCACGGCAGATCTTGATGCAGGGCCCATCATTGAGCAGGATGTGATTCGCATTGACCACTCTGATTCTGTTGAAGATTTGGTGCGTTATGGCAAAGATATTGAGAAAACGGTTCTGGCAAGAGGCTTGCGTTATCACGTTGAAGATCGCGTGCTGGTGCATGGCAACAAGACCGTCGTGTTTCGTTAGATTGTATTTTGATCAGAAAAAGCCATGCCCTTGCGTCTGCTGAAATTTGGTTTTTCTAACAAGTACCCGGAACCCCGGATGTTTCGGCAACCCGATCGCCTCAAGTCGAGCTATGACGCGGTGATCATCGGTGCGGGTGGGCATGGACTTGCCGCAGCCTACTATCTGGCGCGCGATCATGGGATGCATAACGTTGCCGTACTGGAAAAAGGCTACATCGGTGGTGGCAATACGGGGCGCAACACGACGATCATTCGCTCCAACTACCTTACACCTGAAGGCGTAAAGTTCTACGATGAATCGGTGCGTCTCTGGCAGGACTTAGCGCAGGATTTCGACCTGAATTTATTTTATTCCACACGGGGACACTTTACGCTGGCACATACCGATGCCTCGGTGCGAACCATGCGCTGGCGATCGGAGGTCAACAAGCACTTTGGCATTGATAGCGAACTGGTCGATGCCGATGCCGTGCAAGAAGCCTGTCCACACATGGATATTACCTGTGGTGGACAGGCTCCCATTCTAGGCGCACTCTATCATGCGCCGGGAAGCATTGCTCGTCATGATGCAGTGGCTTGGGGCTATGGGCGTGGAGCCGATCAACGCGGTGTGGAAATCCATCAACAAACAGAGGTCTTAGGCATCACTGTGGAATCTGGTCGAGTGACAGGTGTGGAAACGTCACGGGGTAAGATTTCTACGTCACGAGTGTTATGCGCGGTGGCTGGATCAACCCCCCGGTTGCTGGACATGGTGGGGCTGCGATCGCCTCTCTACATCCATCCCCTGCAAGCAATGGTCAGCGAACCAATGAAAGCATGGCTTGATCCCATCATTGTTTCGGGTAGTCTCCATGTCTACGTCAGCCAAACGGCGCGGGGAGAACTGGTGATGGGTGCGTCGCTTGACCCCTATGAATTGCATTCCACCCGATCAACTCTCGATTTTGTGGAAGGCTTAGCGGCTCACATGCTGGAACTCTTTCCCTTCCTGTCGCACGTCAAGGTAGTGCGGCAATGGGCGGGTATGGCAGACATGACTCCAGACTTTGCGCCCATTATGGGAAAAACCGCGATCGACGGCTTCTATCTCGACTCTGGTTGGGGCACCTGGGGTTTCAAAGCAACCCCTGTTGCCGGTAAGACGATGGCCTCTACGGTAGCGAACGATCGCAATCATGAGTTGATTGAGGACTTTTCCCTCGATCGCTTCGCTAACTATGCCCTGGTTGGTGAAAAGGGTGCAGCATCGGTAGGACATTGATTGGGGGAGTGGGGAGTGGGGAGTCGGAATTGAGGAGGGTTTATGGTGCTTGAGGTGGCGATGTTGATGGTCAAAAGTGGTCTGGAGCAGGCGTTTGAAACCTCGTTCCGGCAAGCATCTTTCTTGATAGCATCCATGCCGGGGTATGACTCTCATGAACTCCATCAATGCCTTGAAGTGCCCGGAAAATATTTACTGTTGGTGCGATGGCAGGCATTGGAAGATCATACGATTGGCTTTCGGGAATCACCCACTTATCAAAAATGGAAACAGCTTCTCCATCACTTTTATGAACCTTTTCCAGTGGTCGAGCATTTTACAGAAGTCCTTAGTTGGAAGCGGTAGGGGTGAAGGATTCCGGTAAATGTGATGGAGCTTATGAAGAAATTGCTCTTTGTGTGCGGCAAAAATCATCTACGTAGCCCGACCGCTGAAATGCTTTTCTCGCGCTATGAGGGTTTAGAGGTTGCATCGGCAGGAATCGATCGGGATGCAGACACACCACTATCTAACGAAGCAATCCAATGGGCAGATATTATCTTTGTGATGGAGAACGTACACCGAAGTAAGCTCTCAAAAAAGTTTCAGCGTCATCTCAATGGTAAACGAATCGTTTGTTTGGATATTCGTGATGAGTATGAGTATATGGAACCAGCTTTGGTAGAACTCCTTGAGAGAAAAGTATTGCCGCTGTTAGGCACCTTTTAGCATTGAGAAAAACGACCTGTGATGGATGGGATGAGCATGAAATTAATGGTGTGTCCAATTAACGGTACTCGACCGCTTTCTGAATTTGTGTATGGCGGCGAAGTACGTCCCATGCCCGATCCACAGTCATTAGATGATGCAATGTGGGCAGATTATGTGTTTAACCGTAATGGTGCCGCAGGTGTGAAGCAAGAATGGTGGTGCCATACGCCGAGCAATACCTGGTTTTTGGTCGATCGCAATACCCTAACCGATGAAATTCTTCGCACCTATTTGTTCAGTGAGGATGCAGCATGAGTCAACGACTGCCACCGCTACCGGGCGAATGGATCGATCGCACTCAGCCGATCGACTTCACGTTTGAAGGCACAACCTTTCGAGGCTACGCAGGCGATACCATCAGTAGCGCGTTGTGGGCAGCGGGTCAGCACATTTTGGGACGTAGCTTCAAATATCATCGTCCACGTGGGCTGTTGAGCTTTGCCAATCACGACATCAACACGCTGATGCAAGCTGGTCAGGTGCTGAATGTTCGAGCAGATGTCACGCCGTTAGAAGCGGGAATGGCGCTCACCGCCATTAATACGGTGGGTGGCGTGATGGGCGATCGTGCCAGCGTCCTCAACTTCTTTTCACCCTTTCTGCCCGTTGGTTTCTACTACAAAGCCTTTTTAGATCGAAAACTCTTCCCTTTTTGGGAACGCCTGATTCGCCGCATGACTGGGTTAGGCGAAGGCGATCCATCAACGCCCCACATTCGCACACCCAAACGCTACGACTTTTGTGATGTGTTGGTAATTGGTGCGGGTGTTTCCGGACTGGCAGCGGCTCTGGCAGCAGCGAATGCAGGCGCAGATGTGGTCGTTGTTGATGAGAATGCGAAAGCTGGTGGGTCGGGCAGTTATCAATTGGGCGGTGATGGTTCTCTCGCCGAGAAAACCAATGAATTGCTGGCGGCGATCGCCACCCATCCCACTATTCGCCTCTACACGGGAACACAGGCAGCAAGCTATTACGCCGATCACTGGATTCCCCTGGTCGATCGCGATCGGCTCTCCAAAATGCGGGCCAAGGCAGTCATTGTTGCCAGCGGTGCTTATGAACAGCCAGCCGTTTTTCACAACAATGACCTTCCGGGTGTGATGCTGGCATCGGCTGCTCAACGGCTTATCTATCGCTATGCGGTGAAACCCATGCAACGGGCAGTCGTTTTGGTGGCGAATAGTGATGGGTATCGAGCGGCATTGGATCTGGCGGCGCATGGGGTGATTGTGATGGCGATCGTCGATCTGCGCCCCACTCCGGTAGTAACGGAGCTCACGCAAAGGGCGCGATCGCAGAACATTCCCATCTTTACAGGACATTGCATCTACGAAGCAAAGGGAAATCCAGCAGGCGATGGCATTTCCAGTGTGGTGATTTGTCCCTTGGATAGAAATGGTGAGCCGCTCATTGGACAGAAACGAACGATCGCCTGTGATGGCATTGCCATGAGTGTGGGTTGGGCACCGACCGCAAATTTGCTGTATCAAGCGGGTGCCAAAATGCGTTTTGATGACCACTTGCAGCAGTTTGTGCCAGATGTGTTGCCTGCGGGCGTTTTTGCCTGTGGTCGAGTCAATGGCATCTTTCAGTTTGAGCCGAAAAGGCTGGATGGCGATCGCGCTGGGATGGCAGCAGCAGCTTATCTAGATTTTGAAAACTCACACACCCACAATTCGGTATACGAGGGACTAGAGCCGAAGCAAGCAGCACCTTTCGGGGGGCGTGGGGGAGTTAGGCCCCCACATGGCGGGGGCACGGGGGGAAGTCCCCCGGTCAGGACTGCAAACGCAGCCCAGATATTTATACACAGCAGTTCGTTCAGGAGTGAGAGTGTTTCTCATCCCTGGCCGATCGTCCCCCATCCACACGGCAAAAACTTTGTGGATTTTGACGAGGATCTGCAACTCAAAGACTTCTACAATGCTGCACAGGAAGGATTTGACAACATTGAACTCCTCAAGCGCTACACCACGGTAGGGATGGGACCCAGCCAGGGTAAGCATTCCAACATGAATGCTCTACGAATTCTGGCACGCATTACGGGTAAAACTCCTGGAGCAGTGGGTACAACAACCGCACGACCGTTTTTCCATCCGGTGCCTCTGTCTCATCTAGCAGGGCGTGGGTTTACACCAGAGCGTCAAACACCGCTGCATAGTTGCCATGCTGCATTGAACGCAACATTCATGCTGGCGGGGAACTGGCGGCGACCCGAATACTACGCTCAATCGGGAAAAAGCCGTGAGGAATGCATTGGGGCGGAAGCGATCGCTGTTCGTACTCAGGTCGGCATCATCGACGTGGGCACCTTGGGCAAGCTGGAAATCCGGGGTGCTGATGCGGCTGCATTTCTGGAGCGCGTCTACACCGGACGCTACGCCAATCTGAAAGTCGGGATGTCTCGCTATGCCCTGATGTTGGATGAAACGGGTGTCATTGTGGATGATGGCGTGATTGCTCGCTTTGAAGCCGAGCATTTCTACTTCACGACAACGACATCCGGTGCAGCGAATATTTATCGCGAACTGTCGCGACTCAATACGATGTGGCGCTTAGACTGCGGCATTGTGAACACAACAGGGGCACGATCGGCCATCAATCTAGCAGGCCCTTACGCCCGTGAAGTGCTTGCCAAACTCACCGATCTGGATTTGTCCAGTAGCGCCTTCCCCTACCTTGGTGTGCGTCAGGCAACTGTGGCTGGCATTCCCGCTTTACTCCTACGCGTTGGTTTTGTGGGTGAATGGGGCTATGAAATTCACGTCCCGGCAGACTCCGCGCTCGCGCTCTGGGATGCTCTGCTAGAAGCGGGTGCAGACTACGGTATTACCCCCTTTGGCGTCGAAGCGCAGCGGCTGTTGCGATTGGAGAAAGGGCACCTGATTGTTGGGCAGGATACCGACGGTTTGACCACTCCGCGAGAGGCTGGTTTGGGATGGGCTGTCAAACTGGATAAGCCATTTTTCATTGGTCAACGGAGTTTGCAAAGTATGGCAAAACGTCCGGTCAAACACACGTTGGTGGGCTTTATGCTGGAGCCATTTCAAGGGGTGCCGCCCCAAGAGTGTCATTTAGTGATCGATCGCGATGAGATTGCGGGTCGTGTCACCAGTATTGCCTACAGCCCCTCACTGCAACGGTTTATTGGGTTGGCATACGTGAGAACAGAGTTAGCAACGATGGGCGATCGCATCTCCATTCGCCGCTCCGATGCTTCCTTTGTCACTGCAACCATCAGTCCTACACCGTTCTACGATCCTGAAAACCTCCGCCAGAAAGAATCCATTCCCAAACGTGAGGAGGTTGCGGTATGAAGACACGTCGCGTGAGTCCAGTGCATGATGTACTCCAATCTCTTGATGGATCGTGGCGTGATGTGAATAAAATGCCATCGTTGGTGACAATGCCGAATGACGCTGCGATCGCTTCCCGTTTAGGTATTGCCGATGTCTCCTGCCTGACTCGCTTCGGAGTCAAAGGAGCCAATGCAGCCGCTTGGTTATTAAATGAAGGCATCACAACACCCGATCGACCCAATACCTGGAGTCCGCTTCCCGACGGTGGCATCATTGCTCGTCTTGGTTTAACAGAATTTTTGATCGAAGACAGTTTGCACAGCCACATTGCACCACAATTGGCGGAAGCTTGTCAGCAACCACCCGCCAAAGTCTATCCCGTCTTGCGTCAGGATGCCGCGATCGTCCTTTGTGGCTCAGCGGTCAACGAACTACTGCTGCAAACCTGTAGCGTTAACTTTTGCGCTTTATCATTACTGGAGCGTCCCGTTATCCTCACCTCAATGGTGGGGGTCGCTGTGATTATTATTCCGGGGGAACGCAATGGACAACCCTTCTATCGCCTCTGGTGTGATGGTACTTTTGGAGCATATCTGTGGCGGACGTTGGTGGCGATCGTAGAAGAGTTAGGTGGGGGGATTGTCGGCTTGGAGACAGTGATGAGGGATAAAAGTTTTGAGTTTTGAGTAGCGCTAGCTCCGAAGGAGCCACTTTGTGTTTCTTGTATGCCGAAGGCTTTACGCGCCGACAAGCTAGAGAGTTCTGAGTTAATTCAAATCTCTTTACTTCCCCACTCCTCCGCCTCTCCTGCTCCTATCTTCTAACAACCAACAACTAACAACCAACAACCATTTTCAAGGCATCCATCTATGACTCCAGAAACAGCAAAGAAATTTCTAGCAGACAATCACGTCAAATTCGTCCTGGCGCAGTTCGTAGATATGCACGGCACTGCCAAAACGAAAGCCGTACCTGCCTCGCACTTTGACGACATTCTCGATCCGGGCGCAGGCTTTGCGGGCTTTGCCGTTTGGGGTCTGGCGCAACAGCCTAACAGCCATGATTTCATGGCGATCGGTGATCCATCAACCTTGAGCCTGGTGCCCTGGATGCCAGGGTTTGCCCGCATGGTTTGCGTTGGGCACGTGGATGGACAGCCCTATCCTTACGATGCTCGGTTCGTGCTGATGCAGCAGTTGGAACGGCTGAAGCAAAAAGGCTGGACGTTCTATACCGGGCTGGAACCTGAATTTAGCTTGCTGCGAAAAGATGCTCAAGGCCACATTGCTCCCGCTGATCCGACCGATACGTTGGAAAAACCCTGCTACGACTACAAAGGACTGTCTCGCAGTCGCGCGTTTATTGAAAAATTGGTGGAAAGCCTGCAAATTGCTGGCTTTGACGTGTATCAAATTGACCACGAAGATGCAAACGGTCAGTTCGAAATCAATTACACCTATACGGATTGCTTAACCTCCGCCGATCGCTACATCTTCTTCAAAATGGCAGCGTCTGAAATTGCCAAAGAGATGGGGCTGATTGCCACCTTCATGCCCAAGCCTTTTGCTAACCGCACGGGTACCGGGATGCACATGCACATGTCCATGTCGGATGGCACATCCAACATTTTTGCGGATGACAGCGATCCTCGCCATTTGGGACTGTCCAAACTGGCGTATCACTTCCTTGGTGGCTTGCTGGCTCATGCGCCTGCACTGACTGCGATCTGTGCGCCTTCCATCAACTCCTACAAACGACTGGTGGTGGGACGAGCGCTCAGTGGTGCCACCTGGGCACCTGCCTACATCACTTACGGTGACAACAATCGCTCCAGCCTGGTGCGCATTCCAGGGGGACGACTCGAATTCCGCCTTGCCGATGGTTCCTGCAATCCTTACCTAGCCGCCGCTGTCGCGATCGCTGCTGGACTGGACGGCATCGAAAATGAACTTGATCCGGGCGACCCCCACAACATCAACCTCTACGATCTCTCCGAAGCCGACCTCAAGGACAAAGGCATTCAAACCTTGCCGCAAAGTCTGAAAGAAGCGATCGACGCCCTCGAAGCCGATACCGTGCTCACCAATGCCCTCGGCCCTCTCGCCACCGAATTCATCAGTCTCAAGCGCATGGAATGGGTCGAATACATGCGCCATGTCTCGGACTGGGAAGTGCAGCGCTATTTGGAGTTTTTCTAAGCGGCTTGTTTAGTTGTTAGTTGGTAGTGGTTGGTTGTTAGAAGTCAGGAGTCAGAAGCCAGGAGAAAAAGCAATGACTACTCACTACCAACTAATGCCACTGACCACTAACCATCCTTGCAATTCAACACTCAACACTTCTTTAACTAAAAACTAACCACTACCAACTAACAACCATCTATGTGTGGCATCGTCGGCTTACTCATCAAAAATCCATCACTGCGATCGTCACTCGGTGAACTGATGGTGCCCATGCTCATTGGCATGAGCCAACGCGGTCCCGATTCTGCCGGACTCGCCGTCTTTACTGAAGCGCTGCCAGATAATCAGCGCAAATACAGCCTCTACTCTGGCAGTATCCCTGCGGGTGATCACTTCCACTGGTCAGAACTGGCGCAGACCTTTCAAACCCATTTCAATACGGCTCCCGATCTCCAAATTCACGAGAATCAAGCCGTGCTGACCGCGAACCTGGCTCCCAGTGCCGTCAAGCAATGGCTACAAGACCACTATCCACACATCCATCTCTTGTCTATCGGACGGGCGATCGACCTGTACAAAGATGCCGGTAGTCCGACTAGCATTGCCGATCGCTATCACTTCAAAGACCTGCAAGGCTCCCATCTCGTCGGGCATACCCGCATGGCAACCGAATCTGCCGTCACGCCTGCCCACGCCCATCCCTTTACGGCCGGCGAAGATTTCTGCCTCGTCCACAATGGCTCTCTTTCCAATCCCTACGAAATTCGCCGCAAGCTTGAACATCACGGCATTCACTTTGAAACCGACAACGATACCGAAGCCGCCTGCCGCTTTCTCGAATGGCGGATGCAGGAAGGTGATGATTTGAAAGCAGCCATTCAGAAAGGCTTTGAAGCGCTTGATGGTTTCTATACCTTTCTCATGGGCACAGCAGATAAGTTGGCGTTGGTGCGTGATGCCTTTGCCTGCAAGCCTGCTGTGGTCGCAGAGACGGATGATTACGTGGCGATCGCCTCCGAATTTCGCTCGCTCGCTCATCTTCCCAACATTAATCATGCTCACATCTATGAACCCGCACCCGAGGAAATGTACGTATGGACGGTGTAACCTTCGACCTCGCCCAAACGCCCCTGCGCGAAGTCAACCGCTTTCTCCATCAACCATTAAGCGGTCAAACCATCCGCATTCTGAATGCTGACGGTGCTCACAACATCGCGGTCGGTTTAGATTCGCCTGTAGAAGTCGAAATTGCGGGGCATGCGGGCTATTACGCGGCTGGCATGAACCAACTGGCAAACGTCACCATTCTCGGTAATGCCGGCCCCGGTGTTGCCGAAAACATGATGTCAGGACGAGTCCACGTCAAAGGCTTTGCTTCCGTTGCTGCTGGAGCGTCTGCCCAGGGCGGCTTACTGGTAATCGATGGCGATGCTAGTCTGCGCTGTGGTATTTCCCTCAAAGGAGCCGATATTGTGGTGGGTGGCAGCGTCGGCAGCTTCTCTGCGTTCATGGCACAAGCCGGACGAATCGTGATTTGCGGCAACGCAGGCGATGCCCTCGGCGATTCTCTCTACGAAGCCATCATCTACGTACGCGGCACCATCAAATCACTCGGTGCCGATGCCCAAATTGAGCCTATGACCGATGCTGATTACGAAGCCGTGGGCGAACTTCTCGCCAAAGCCGGTTTTTCTCACGATGCAAAAGAATTCAAACGCATTGCCTCTGCCAAGCAGCTTTATCACTGGAACGCCGATGCCAATCAGGAGTATTAAGTATCTTCATTCTGATGCGATCGCATTCGCTAGGATAGAGCAAGCGCCTGCTATAAATGATCAAACACATTTTGGGTTTACGCAAACCTCGGAGGTTTTAACCAAACATTGAACTCTATGACCAGCTTTAGTGCTTAAACCTCCGAGGTTTTGGCAAAATGTGTAAATCCTAACATTGAGAGACGATGAAGAGTGAGGCTAGATGGAATCGATTATTAAAACTATTATCACCAAGTTAAATTCCTTGCCTCAAACGAAGTTACATGAAGTGTTGGACTTTGTTGAATTTGTCACTTGGCAAGAACAGCACACAGCACAATCTAGCCTCAGCAATCTAGATACGACCATGAGAGATCAAGACTTTGAAACTCTCACAAATCAACTTTTAGATGAATTCGACAAATGTGTTGACCCCAATCTGCCTTTGCTATCAGACTATGCAGTGAGCCGCGCAGGGATTTATGAGGAGCACCCCTAAACAGTGAACTACTTTATCCTGCTACGTTTTGCCGATCGCTCCTAGCCACTTCACACGACTGTAAGAACATGAACGACGCTCAATCGCATCAATCCATTTCTCGTGAAGCATCCTGGGGCTACGACAGCCGCATGATTAGCTACATTCAAAATGCAGCGGCGCATGGTCTTTACGAAATTCGTGGGCTAGGTGCCAAGCGGCGCTTGCCCCACTTTGATGATTTGGTGTTTTTGGGTTCCTCTCTCTCGCGGTACCCGCTGGAAGGCTATCGCGAAAAATGCACAACCAAAACCGTTCTGGGGACTCGGTACGCCACTAAACCCATTGAGTTGGAGATTCCCATCACGATCGCAGGCATGAGTTTCGGCTCTCTCTCTGCCAATGTCAAAGAAGCATTAGGACTTGCTGCAACTGCTGTGGGCACCTCGACCACCACGGGCGATGGCGGCATGACATCCGAAGAACGGCTTTCCTCCAAAACCTTGATCTATCAGTGCTTACCATCCCGCTACGGGTTCAATCCTGATGATGTGCGCAAGGCAGACGCGATCGAAATTGTCATTGGGCAGGGCGCAAAACCGGGCGGT
Organism: Stenomitos frigidus ULC18; assembly: GCF_003003795.1. Taxonomy (GTDB): domain Bacteria; phylum Cyanobacteriota; class Cyanobacteriia; order Leptolyngbyales; family Leptolyngbyaceae; genus Stenomitos; species Stenomitos frigidus_A. Next base: position 31,773 of record NZ_PVWK01000142.1, read on the forward strand.
GGTGGCATGCTGCTGGGGCAAAAAATTAATCCTCGCGTGGCACAAATGCGCACCTTACCCGAAGGCGTCGATCAACGCTCTGCCTGCCGCCATCCTGATTGGACAGGCCCCGATGACCTCACTATCAAAATTCAAGAGTTGCGGGAACTCACCGATTGGGAAAAGCCCATCTATGTGAAAGTGGGAGCCTCGCGTACCTTCAATGATGTCAAGCTGGCGGTGCATTCCGGTGCGGATGTGATTGTCGTTGATGGGATGCAGGGCGGCACCGCGGCAACCCAAAGTATCTTTATCGAACACGTCGGCATTCCCACGCTGGCAGCGGTGCGTCAGGCAGTGGATGCCCTCGAAGATCTGGATATGAAAGGCAACGTGCAGCTCATTGTATCCGGTGGTATTCGCACCGGAGCGGATGTGGCAAAAGCGATCGCGATGGGTGCCGATGCCGTCTCGATCGGACAAGGCATTCTCATTGCGTTGGGCTGCAATAGCGAAACCTACATCCAGCAGGGCGAACATCACTCGGCTATTGAGGATTATGCGGCGATCGGCACCGCTCCCGGTTTCTGCCATCATTGTCACACTGGAAAATGTCCCGTGGGTGTCACTACTCAAGACGCCCTGTTGGAAAAGCGTTTGGAACCTGAGGTCGGTGCGCGTCGGGTCGAAAACTATCTCAAAACGTTGAATATGGAACTGACGACGATCGCGCGCGCCTGCGGCAAGCAAAATATCCATCATTTGGAGCGGGAAGATCTCGTTGCCCTTACTGTTGAAGCGGCGGCAATGGCACGTTTACCGCTTGCCGGAACGCCCTGGATTCCCGGTTGGCAGTGAGAAACGCTTTGCGATACTAGACGCTATGTTCCCGGTTGACAAAAAAGTTTAGCAAACGGGGTACAGGCAAAGAGCGTAGAGACGATACAGGGTAACGTCTCTACAGTTTGACAACACGTTCAAACACCACCGAGGCAAACCCATGCAAGGGCATGGGTAACTGTGGCTATGAATTGTGGCTACTCGCTGATCGCCCAGTTCACCAGCGTTCTCACGCCATAGCCTGTGGCACCAGGGCTGTTGTAGCCGTTTTCCTTCTCCGTCCAAACGGGGCCAGCCACATCAAGGTGTGCCCAGGGGGTTTCTTTGACGAACTGTTTGAGAAACAGTGCAGCAGTAATTGAGCCACCAGGTCGCGGTCCTGTATTTTTCATGTCGGCGATCGGGGATTTCAATCCGTCGAAGTACTTTTCTTCCATCGGCATCTGCCAGATTTTTTCGCCTGCTAGCTCGCCTGCCTGTGTTAACTGGCTAGCAATGGCAGGGTCAGAACTCCACAGCCCCGCAATGTCTTCGCCCAAAGCAATGACGCAGGCTCCCGTGAGCGTTGCCAGATCGACGATCGCATCCACACCCAGTTTTTCAGCAAAAACCAGCGCATCGGCGAGCGTCAAACGACCTTCGGCATCCGTATTGTTGATTTCGATCGTTTTGCCGTTCGAAGCCGTGAGAATATCGCCCGGATGGATGGCATGACCGCTGATCATGTTTTCGGTAGCAGCGCTGATGAAGTGGACTTCGACATCGGGTTTAATTTGCGCGATCGCCTTCGCTGCACCCAATGTGGCTCCGGCACCGCCCATATCAGTTTTCATCATCTCGATACCGCTGCCTGCACCTTTGATGTTGAGTCCACCCGAATCAAAGGTTAGTCCCTTGCCAATAATTGCCAGCTTGCGGCGAGGTGTGCCGTCTGGTTTGTAGGTCAGGTGAATAAACTTCGGTGGCAGATCGGAGGCTTGCGCGACACCGAGAAACGCTCCCATACCCAGCTTCTCGCAGTCTTCCCGCTCCAAAATTTCTAGTGCCAGACCGTATTCGTTGGCGATCGCTTGAGCCGTTTCTGCCAGAGTAATAGGCGTGACGTAATTGGCAGGAGCCGCGACTAACTCACGCGCCAAAAAGACACCCGACGCAATCTGACGAGCACGAGTCACGGCACTCTCCTGATTACCTAACCCCAATAGCTCAATTTGCTCAACCGACGATCCTTTATCTTCTGTTTCCGATTTGAAGCGGGTGTCCTGATAGAGCGCCAGTTCAGCACCTTCCGCGATCGTCTGAGCCGTGAGTGCCGCCTTATCCTGCCAGATAGGCAGACTGATGCCCAGCGATTTGCACTTTTCCTTCTTTGCCAGACGCGCACTTATAGCCCCTGCCCGACGCAGACTGTCCAGCTTCAGGCTCTCCGGTTTGCCCAAACCCACTAGAATGAGTTTACGGACTGTGCTGCCTGACCCGACTCGCGTTGCCGCACTGCTGCCCTCTTTACCTTTGAACTCTGCTTCGGCGATCAGCTCTTTCAGTGTGCCAGACAGCTTGTCATCCAACGCGACTAACTCAGCCGTGAGTTCGCCATCACCTTCAAACAGACCGATCGCCAAACCATCCCCAGACCACTCTAAGAGGGGCTTACTCGTCGTTCGCAAATCCATGCGGCTTTTCCTCGTTGTCTTATCAGATCTCTAGTATCGATCAAAATCATGGCTCACCTCACCCAACGTCGCCCTGAAAACGTCAGCGGGGACTTTTATGTAGATACGACCTGCATTGACTGTGACACCTGCCGTTGGATGGCTCCTCAAGTGTTTTCTCAAGTAGGCGACCAGTCGGCGGTGCACCATCAGCCTGCCAGCGAGTTTGAACGGTTGCAGGCGATGCAGGCACTGTTGTCTTGCCCCACTGCGTCGATCGGCACCGTAGAGAAACCAGCCGATATCAAAGCAGTGCAGCAGAGTTTCCCGATCGCCCTTGCCGAAAACGTCTACCACTGTGGCTACCATGCGGAAAGTTCCTATGGAGCCGCTAGCTACTTGATTCAACGTCCTGATGGCAATGTGCTGGTCGATTCGCCACGCTTTGTACCGCTGCTGGTGAAACGGTTAGAAGCGATGGGTGGTGTTCGTTATTTGTACCTGACTCATCGCGATGATGTGGCGGATCACGCTAAATTTCATGAGCATTTCGGGTGCGATCGCATTCTCCACAAAGACGAGATCAATGCCGATACTCGAACGGTTGAGATCCAGCTTTCTGGTACGGAGACAGTCCAACTCGCGCCCGATTTGCTGATCATTCCCGTTCCCGGACATACCAAAGGGCACACGGTTCTGCTCTACGACCAAAAATTTCTGTTTTCTGGCGATCACCTCGCCTGGTCAGACGATCGCCAACAGCTCATCGCCTTTCGTTCTGTCTGCTGGTACTCCTGGACGGAACAAACCAAATCGATGCAACGATTGGCAGACTACTCGTTTGAATGGGTGCTGCCCGGTCATGGTCGTCGGTTTCACGGCGATCGGGCAACCGTGCACCAGCAAATGCAGCAATGCGTGCAGTGGATGCAGAGCGTCTAGGAGATTCAATGCGCCTTAGTAAGTAGATCTGAAGACTTCAGATACAGGGCTTTCGCTTGTTTAAGTAGATTCTGTATCAGCCTGGAATTTCTTGATGATGGCGCGGATCTCGTCAACGGTCACGTCATCTTGGTCAGATTTGGAGTAGAGGCGGAGTAGGACAACGACATCAGGGGCAAGGCTCTGGTAGATGACGCGATAGCCGCCACTTTTGCCTTTGCGGATGGCGCTGTTTTTAACACGGACTTTGTAGACGATGTAGTCTGCGAAACCAGGGATGTGATCGCCAGGGAGGTCGCCGTTTTGCAGTTGTTCGATCAAGGGTTGCAGGTCAAGTTCGATGCTGCGATAGCGTTTTTTGAGGGCGCGGGCTTCACGTTTGAATTCAGCAGTTGTTAAAACCTGCGTGAATGCGGGTTCAGGCATCGCTGTCGTCGTCCCACAGGGTTTCGACGGGGCTGATGCGCCCTGCTTTTACGTCTTCGAGAGCGCGGTAGAGCCCAGCTAGGACTTCGGCTTTGGGGGTATCGTCGGGATCGAGGACTACGATTTGCTGGAGGGCTTGGAGGATGAAGGTTTCGAGAGGGAGGTTGAGTTGGGTGGCTTGCTTAATAAGGCTGGCTTGGAGGTCGTGGGGAAGGTCGATCGTGATTTGCATAACATAAGCTCCGTAATTTGATTCTTTGCTGAGTTTGTAGGATAGCCAACCTTGATCACGCAATACCGCACGTTTTGTTCAACGTCTTCCACGTCGTAGTGAGTGTAGGTACTACGAGATCTATTCTCGCGCAGGGGATGAGAGCCGCAAGCGATCGCCTCAACAAATTTGCCTTATTACCCAGGGCGATCGCACGCACTATTCTTCCTGCTGTGAATGCCCACTCAGGGCGTTTCCGTTAACCTGTGGCGGAAGACTATAATCGACTCAGCAAGCCTGATCAAGATTGTTTCCTCGCCCGTCTCCCAATGCCGAATGATACTGTCGAAATCTTTATCTCATACTCGAAGCAAGACAAAGAGTTGCGTGACGGGTTGCTGTCTCACCTGCGTCCGCTCGAACGGGAAGGCATTATTACCTGGCACGATCGCCAAATTTTGCCCGGTACAGAGTGGGATGACGAGATTAGAGCGCGTCTGAATGCCGCAGACATTATTTTGCTGTTGCTCAGCGCTGACTTTTTAGCCACCGACTACTGCACGCAAGTTGAGATCCCGGAGGCACTGCGACGGCATCAGACCAACGACGCGATCGTGATGCCAGTGATCTTGCGGCATTGCGGTTGGCAATACACTCCTCTGGCAGCAATCCAGGCTTATCCCGAAAAGGCAAAGCCGATTAAAAGCTGGAGCGATATTGATGAAGCCTATACGAATGTGGTGGATGGTGTTTACCTGGCAGCAACCGAGATTAAAAAACGACGCAATCAGCAACAGCAGGCGGAAGAACAACAGGGGCAGCGATTGCTTGCTCAAAGAGAAGCGGAGGAAAAGACAGAATGGGAACGGCTTCAACGGGAACAGCAACGAATGACGGAATGGTTGAATCGGGAAGCCGAAATAGTAAAACAACAGAAGCAGGAATTAGAACAGCAACGGCTATTGAAGCAGCAACGAGCCCAAAGAAAGAGACAGGCTGCTCAAACTGAAAGTACCGATAAGCTAGCCTCTGAAAGAGGGATAGACTACACCCGACTGCAAGACTTGCTGAAGGCAGGGCAGTGGAAAGAGGCAGACAAGGAAACGGCAGACAGGATGTGCGAAGTAATGGGTCGGCAAAAGGAACGTTGGTTAAGAGTGGAAGATATACAAAACTTTCCCTCTGCTGACCTGCATACGATTGATCAACTGTGGGTAAAGCACAGCCAGGGCAGGTTTGGGTTCAGTGTGCAGAAAAAAATCTGGCAGGCATGCGGTAGTCCAACCGAGTACGATCGGAACTGGGAAAAGTTTGGCGAAGCCGTTGAATGGAAGAAAAAAGTTCTGTGGATAAAATACAGCGAAGTTACTTTTGATACCTCAGCCCCAAATGGTCATCTACCTTATCTGGGGGTGGGTCGGGTGGGGGAGGCTGGGTTCATTGGTATGGTGTGGTGGGTTTCTCTTCTCTCGTGTCGAGACTTGTAAAGTCTAGCATTGAGTATTTTCAGGGCTTTCTAAAACTTTGCTACAGCTAGGTAGATCTATGAGGAATCGGCGTTTCCATGTTTTGTGACCTGGCATCGTTTGTCTTCCAAGACCTCCGAGGTTTTGAAAACCTCGGAGGTCTAAATCCAAGTCTTTATGGATTGAAGGGGTTAACAATGCTCAATCCGTTGATTTGCTGGAAATCTTGAGTGTTGCGTGTGACCAGAGTGCTTGTCGTTTCCAACGCACACGCTGCAATGAGGGCATCGGGTAAGGCAGTTCGATCAGCTCGACGAATTTGGGCAGTTCGATCCAGAATGCTTTCTGTCAGAGCGATACAGGTTAGCGATCGCAAAAATGCGCGAATTTGCTCTGCCTCTGCTTCTGTTAATGCTGGGTAGCACAGCAGTTCGACCCAACTCACAGGACAATAGAACCCTGCCGCCTTTCCAGTCAGAATGTCTTCTACAACTGGCTGAACAACTGGATCACCGTTGAAGTAATAGATGAAGATATTCGTGTCGAGTAGATACCGTCTATCGGTTCCATTCATCTCTCAACTGCCGTTGAAACTGGAGTGGGTCAATGCGTCGAGGCAAAAAGCCAAAGAGGTTGCTTGATGGTACTGTTTCAAAATCAGTCTGTGGCATTGATTGCACTACGACAACCATCTCAACGAGACCTGGCTGAATGATATCCGGTAAGGTAATTTCTACCTTGCGATCGCCCTTGACCTCAATTACTTGACGAATGGTTTCCATCTTTAGTTATTAAGAGCGTTCTACTATCAGTTTACTGCCCAGAGCTAGCAATCAGTTCAGGGTTATGGGGAAGGTGAAAGGCAGTGGTGTTGAGATTTCACATGGCAGTTAAGGACTCCTGAACTCAGCGATCGTCCATCCCGCTTCACAAAGGCTGATTGGGTGATCGTACATTTCACCCACGTTCAAACTAACTCACCATTAACTTTGCTCCGTTCCCGTTTGTCTCCATGCTGTTTGATGCGGTAGGTGCGATCGCAGTCTTTGCTCTGCTTTGAGAGGATGAGGGGTGACACCCATTAAGTGAAAGCGATCGTTCTTAGCCAGAATCGGGATCGCATCAACCCTCGCAGGCAGAAACATGACTAAGATTGTCCCCGTCCAACTGGATAACGGCACCGTTCTCTATATTGAGGCACAGGATGATACGGAAACCGCTCCCATATCACCCCAAGCCCCGATCGACGAAACAATCGAACAACGGCGTGGCGGCGCAAAAGGCATTACCGATCCGAGAATGCCGTTTCGTCCTACTCCAACTCAGTCCATGCAAATGGTTCAAAGCACCATTCGTACTTACACAACCTATTGCCTGGATGCCTTCAAAAACTGTGCAGCAGCCAATGTCGATGAAGTGACGCTAGAGTTTGGCATTAATCTTAGCGCCGATGCGGGTATCCCTTACATCGCCAGCGGCAAAGCCCAAAGCAATCTGAAAATCACCGTCAAGTGCTCGTATAACAAACCCGGTGACGAAGACGGCAAGGCTGTTACGACTGAGCCATCGGTTGCCAACACCAGTGGGCAGTCGTTTGTAGGCAACGGACAAGCGTTTGCAGGCAATGGACAAGCGTTTGCGGGTGAGGGGCAGTGGCTAGTGGGCGATCGGCAAGAGGTGGAAAGGTAAGGAGCCAAGAGTCAGAGGGTGGAGGACGCAGGGGAGGCTGAGGGAGCAAGAGAAAGCAGAAGTTTCTTCCGAACTCAAAACTCAAAACTTTCCCCTACTCCTCCGCTCCTTCTCACACGACGAAACTGGTCTCTTCCCCTTGCGCTGCCTGCCAACTGCGCGCATCAAAGTACAAATCTTCCAGTGAGATACTGTAGAGGGCTTCCTTTAGTTTTTGGTGGAGTCGATTCCAGACGGTAAAGGTGACCCAGTCTTCTGCCTGTGAGCCGTCAGGAGAGTGCCTGGGGAGTGGATCTACACTTTCACCAACGGCTTCTAGAATTTGTCCTAGCGAAATACTGGCGGGCGATCGCGCGAGTTGATATCCGCCCTGCGATCCCCGTAGAGATTGGACCAATCCAGCACGGCGCATCTCGATCAGCAGTTTTTCGAGATACGGAGCGGGTAGGTCTTGACGTTGCGCGATCGCCTTTACCGATGCCGGGCCATACTTCGGTTGTAGCGTCAGATCGAGTAGCGCTTTGACGCTGTAATGTCCGCGAGTCGTTAATTTCATTGAGGGAAGAGGCCAGAAAAGAGGGAAGACGATCGCCCCACCATTTTATGAAGAGCATCGATTGGATGAGCGGCATCCTAAGCGTAACAGGTGCTTCTACAGCAGCCACTGAACGAATTCTTTTTCTCCAAGGCTCGACATTCAGGCAAACTTGAGGTCTAATATTCCCTGTCTCAGGTTTCTGCTTCATGCCTCGAAAATCCAAACTCTTGTCCTGGCTACCCGCTTTGAACTATCAGGTTTGGGTTTTGGCAGCAGGACGGCTGCTGTCTCAAACAGGTTCGGGGTTTACACTCTTCTACGCGCCAATCTTTTTCGTCAATCAGGTCGGTTTGTCGGCAACACAAGTGGGTCTGGGTTTGGGCAGCGCGTCTATTTCGGGTGTGTTTGGGCGTTTGTTGGGTGGGTCGTTCGCCGATTCGCAGTTTTGGGGACGACGACGGACGCTGTTGCTGTCAGCGGTATTGTCGGCGATCGCGTCCATTGTCCTTGCCATCTCCAGCGATTTTCCTGTCTTCGTTGCGGGCAATCTGCTGATGGGGTTGGGCATTGGCTTATATTGGCCCGCGAATGAGGCGATGGTGGCAGATTTGACAGCACCCGCACAGCGCAATGAAGCGTTTGCCTTGACTCGTTTGAGTGACAGTTTGGGTCTGGGCTTGGGTGTAGTTTTGGGTGGCTTGCTAGTCGGTATGACGGGTGCTTATCGAGCGCTATTTGTGATTGATGCCATTTCGTTTGTGGTGCTGTTTGGAGTGGTGTATTGGGCGATCGCCGAATCAAATCAATCGATCAGTAACCATGAGGCGATCAGGGGTTGGCAGCAGGCATTGCGCGATCGGCGTCTGCTCACCTATGCCGTTGCCAATGTGCTGTTCACCACCTACCTGGTGCAGATCAATAGCACCATGCCGCTGTACTTCACAAATTTTCTGTCGGGTCTGCCAAAGGGCTTTTCGCCACCGATGTTGAGTGCCCTGTTTACCTGGCATATGGTGGTGTCTGTATTGTGTCAATTGCCAGCTGTCCGAGTGCTGAATCGCTTTAGCCGAGCGCGCGGGTTAACGCTGTCTGCTGTGCTGTGGGGCGTGGGCTTTCTGCTGGTATGGGTTACGGGGGTTGTGCCCTCAAATCATCTGCTGTGGGCAATTCTGGCCTTGGGTGTGTTGGCGCTGGCAACTGTCACTTATATGCCATCCGCCTCTTCTATTACGGTTGAGTTGGCTCCAGAGTCTCTACGTGGTGTTTATCTTGCAGTCAATTCGCAGTGCTGGGCGATCGGTGCTTTCATTGGGCCACCGTTGGGTGGTTGGGCGTTGGATCAGTCACCGTTCGTTGCCCATAGCCTGTGGATCGGGTTAGCGCTCAGTGTCAGTATCGCTATCCTGGTTTTGCAAGTACTTGATCGCATGATGCAGTGTGACTTGCCTCAAGACGTCGTGAGACCCAAATACAAGTAAAGGCGGTGGCAAATCCTCAACGGCGACGTTCTTGCAGCTTGCGATAAACGGCTTTTAGATCAACGTTGTGATGCGCCAGTGCTACAAGTGTGTGGTAAAAAAGGTCGGCAACCTCACCCGCGATCGCGTCTGGCTCATTATCCTTACACGCCATCACGACTTCAGCCGTTTCTTCGCCAATTTTTTTGAGAATCTTGTTGTCGCCGTCAGCCAACAGCTTGGAGGTATAGGAGGATTCGGAGGGATGATCGCGGCGATCGCAAATGACCCCGAAAACTTGTGACAGCATATCAGCTGGGGGTGGGTTCACCGAGCCATTGACGCGATGAAAGCAACTGCGCTCTCCAGTGTGGCAGGCAATTTCGCCGATCTGCTCGACCCCAATGAGCAGTGCATCACTATCGCAGTCGTAGCGGATCGAGTGGATTTTTTGGAGATGCCCCGATGTTGCGCCTTTATGCCAGAGTTCCTGACGCGATCGGCTCCAGAACCAGGTTTCACCTGTATCCAACGTTTTTTGCAACGAGTCCTGGTTCATCCATGCCATCATCAACACGGTGCCATCCAGGTAATCCTGTACAATTGCTGGCACTAAACCGCGATCGTCGTAGCGGATCGTTTCTACCGGAATCGATTGCTGTAAGTTCATTGCCTCAAACGTCTCTAGAGTCGGTGTCTTCATCTTACCGACTGTCGGTTGCTTTCCTCCTGTTGCCTGTAGAGATTGCCTGTAAACGTGTTGCCTGTAAAAGTGCCGCCCATCAAATGCCAGGGTATTAAAACGAAGCTGGTGCCCTTTATCCTGAGTCAAATCCATTGGGTTGAGCCAGCAGACTCAAAATGGATTGAACCCTTTGTCGGTTCGGGTGTGGTGGTTTTCAACCGGGCTCCCCAACGGGCGTTGATTGCCGATTCAAACCAGCATATTATTCGGCTGTATCAAGGCATTCAGATGGGCGAAATCGATCGAGCCATTGTTTCGGATTTCCTGCAACGCAATGGCGAAATGCTGCTGCGTTCGGGCGCAGACTATTACTATGAAGTACGCGATCGCTTCAATCAATACGCCTCACCGTTAGACTTTCTCTTTCTTAACCGTGCTTGTTTTAACGGGCTGATGCGGTTTAACCGCAAAGGTGGTTTCAACGTGCCGTTTTGCCGGAAGCCCCAGCGTTTTGCCCAAAGCTACATCACCAAAATTGCGAATCAAGTCGATTGGGTTGCCAAGCAGATGGCAGGTAAAGATTGGGAATTTCGTATTGCCAATTGGCAGGACGTCCTGCTCGAAGCTCAGCCGGGTGATTTTGTTTACCTCGATCCACCCTATTGTGGTCGTCATACCGATTATTACAATGCGTGGAGTCAGGCAGAGGCAGAAGCCCTGGCTATAGCGACGAAGCAATTGCCATGCGGCTTTGCGGTATCGATGTGGCTCGAAAATCAGCACCGTAAGAACAGTCATATTCAAGACTGCTGGTCAGATTTAGAGATGCGCGTGTGTCAGCACTTCTACCATGTGGGAGCTAGGGAAGCGTTAAGAGGGGCGATCGCGGAAGCTCTATTGATCAAACCTGGGTTTGCTACAGGCAATGGGCGATCGTCGCTAAAATGAAGCTAATCCTTATTGGCTCCATCAGGCTATGGTGACAACGCCAGGTTTGCCCATTACTCCAACGCCAGCACGACCAGCAGAAACCCTCGTCATCACTTGGGAACCCTTACCTGACGACGTGCCCTTAGAAGATGAGCCTGTGGAAAATACTGGTCAACCTCTCCTGGCAGGAGCGCTCCGCGAAGCGCTCGAATTAGCTGGGTTCATCCAACCAGAGATGCTGATCGCATCCAACTTTGGGTTGTGTGCAACCGTCAATGGCGATCTGGTCATCAAAGCGCCTGATTGGGTCTATGTGCAAGCTGTGCAGCCTTTAGGAGTGGCAGCAGATCGTAGAAGCTATACGCCGACGCTTCAAGGGGCTGTTCCTCTTGTCGTCATGGAGTTTCTGTCCCACAAAGAGGGTGGCGAATACTCCGTGAAGCGCACGTTTCCGCCGGGAAAGTGGTTTTTTTACGAACAGATTCTTCAGATTCCGGTCTACGTCATATTCGATCCGTCGGATGGACTGCTCGAAATCTATCAGTTAGCCGCCGGACGCTACGAATTGCAGCCCCTTACGCCTGAAAACCGCTGCTGGTTTGCCGATATGAGATTATTTTTAGGCGTTTGGCAGGGCACCAAAGAAGAACGCACAGGCTATTGGTTACGCTGGTGGGACGAAGCAGGAAACTTGCTACCGTGGGCTGTGGAGCAAATTGCTCAAGAGCGCCAGCAGGCAGAACAAGAGCGGCAACGAGCAGAGCAGGAGCATCAACGGGCAGAAAGACTGGCAGAGTATTTGCGATCGCAGGGCGTTGATCCAAATTCACTCTAAACAAGGCTTCCTTACACCCTTTGTTACGTCAACCGCTAAGATAGAATTGTTAAGGCTTCTTTACTAGACTTGACACGGAATTTGGGGAACGCTCTGTGAAGAAGTGTTCAACGCTGTCTTTAGAGGCTGAATCTCAGACTCGCTCATTCGTCTGTTCAAGCTTTATAGTCCACAATTAGCGCTCATCGGTCGTCTCTTATCCTCTTCCCTTTCGATATCCTCTTCCACGGAACCCGTTATGACTCTCCCTATTCGCAACGTTGCGATCATTGCTCACGTTGACCACGGCAAAACTACTCTTGTTGACGCCCTACTGAAGCAGGCAGGTACCTTCCGTGAAGGCGAAGAGGTTCCAGATTGCGTCATGGATTCCAACGATCTGGAGCGAGAGCGTGGGATTACGATTCTGTCGAAAAATACAGCGGTTCGCTACAAAGACACGCTGATTAATATTGTCGATACACCTGGACACGCTGACTTCGGTGGCGAAGTGGAGCGGGTGTTAGGCATGGTGGATGGCTGTCTGCTGATTGTGGATGCCAATGAAGGCCCGATGCCGCAGACACGGTTTGTACTGAAAAAAGCACTGGAAAAGGGCTTGCGCCCGATCGTGCTGGTAAACAAAATCGATCGCCAGCGCGCCGATCCCCACACTGCGGTTGACAAAGTACTCGATCTTTTTCTGGAACTGGGTGCTGACGACGATCAGTGTGAATTTCCCTACCTGTTTGCCTCGGGTATGGCAGGCTTTGCCAAAGAAAAGCTGGAAGACGAGTCGGTGGACATGAAGCCGCTGTTTGACGCTTTCTTGCGGCATGTTCCACCACCGATTGGTGATCCCGAAAAGCCGTTGCAATTGCAGGTGACCACGCTCGATTACTCCGATTACCTTGGTCGCATTATTATTGGCAAAATTCACAACGGCACGATTCGGGCGGGTCAACAAGCCGCGTTGGTGACTGAAAGTGGCGCGATCGTCAAAACAAAAGTGACCAAGCTCATGGGCTTTGAGGGTCTGAAGCGGATCGAGATTGAATCTGCCTCCGCAGGCAATCTTGTGGCAGTCGCAGGTTTCGCTGGGGCAAACATTGGCGAAACGATTACTGATCCCAACGATCCGCAAGCGTTGCCGCTCATCAAGGTCGATGAACCAACCTTGCAAATGACGTTCCAGGTGAATGATTCGCCGTTTGCAGGCCAGGAAGGCAAGCTGGTTACCTCTCGTCAGGTGCGCGATCGCCTCTTCCGTGAATTGGAAACGAACGTTGCTTTGCGCGTCGAAGAAACCGATTCACCGGATAAGTTTCTGGTCTCTGGTCGGGGTGAACTTCACCTCGGTATTTTGATTGAAACCATGCGACGGGAAGGCTACGAGTTTCAGGTGTCGCAGCCACAGGTGATCTACCGTGAAATTAATGGACAGCCCTGCGAACCGTTTGAGACGCTGGTCTTAGACGTGCCCGAAGAAGCGGTTGGTAGCTGTATTGAACGCCTGGGTCAGCGCAAAGGCGAAATGCAAGATATGCAGGTTGGCGTTGCTGGTCGGACGCAACTAGAATTTGTCGTTCCCGCACGAGGGCTGATTGGCTTCCGGGGCGAATTTATGCGCCTGACTCGTGGTGCTGGCATTATGAACCACAGTTTCCTGGAATATCGTGCCATCAGTGGTGCGATTGAAACGCGGCGTAACGGTGTCTTGATTTCTTTCGAAGAAGGGGTCTCGACCGTCTATGCCATGCAAAATGCTGAAGACCGGGGTGTTTTCTTTATTACTCCTGGCACTCGCGTTTATAAAGGCATGGTTGTGGGCGAACACAACCGCAACCAGGACTTGGAGCTGAATATCTGCAAGAGCAAGCAGCTAACCAACCACCGCGCTTCTGGCGGTGAAGAGCTAGTACAACTGCAAGCTCCGGTCGATATGAGTCTTGAGCGTGCTCTGGAATACATTGGTTCTGATGAGCTGCTTGAAATTACGCCTCAATCAATCCGCTTGCGGAAAGTTGATAAAGCGAAGAAGATGGCAGGCAAAAAGTAAGTATGAAGTATAAAGGCTAAAGGATCAAAGAATTAATCCTTTAGCCTTTCTTTTACGCGTGATTGAATTCGCGGTTGGACGATCGCGCTGGGTCAAAGCCTTCATTACGCACCCGTCGCCGGAGATCACCAGCATCGGGAGACGCTCTCACCGCATCATCCGGGCTAATCTTGCCGAGCAGCACTAGATCACACAGTGCCTGGTTCATGACCTGCATGCCCTGATTGGTATCGGTTTCCATGAGCTGGAAGGCATCAGTTTCCTGTCCTTTCAACAGGTAATCCTGCATGGCAGGTGTGTTGATCAGGATCTCGTGGACAGCGGTTCGGCGTCCATCCGTTGTCGGAATGAGCTGCTGCGCCACGATCGACACCAACGATTCGGTAATTTGCACCCGCATCGCTGCCTGTTCATCGGGGTTGTAGATGTTAAGCAGGCGATTCAAGGCGTTGATCGCATTCCGTGTGTGCAGCGTTCCTAATACCAGGTGGCCCGTTTGAGCCGCCTTAAGGGCCGTATCAACGGTTGTGCGATCGCGCATTTCCCCGATCAAAATGATATCTGGATCTTCCCGCAGCACGGCTCGTAGTGCCTGGTGGAATTCATGGGTGTGTAGCCCCACTTCTCGCTGGCTAATCAGACACTTCTGTGATGGATGCACATACTCAATGGGGTCCTCAATCGTGACGACATGCCTCGTCATATTTTCATTCAAGTGCCGCAGCATTGCCGCCAACGTGGTCGATTTTCCAGACCCGGTTGGACCCGTAATGAGAATCAAGCCTTGCGGCTGGCTCACTAAATATTTCAGTACTTCTGGTAGCCCCAAGCCCTCAATCGACGGCACCTCAAGCGAAATCAGTCGCAGCACGATCGCGCCGCCCGTCAGGGTCTCAAAGCAGTTAACCCGGCAACGCAAAAAGCCCGGATAGAAAATGGCGGTATCCAGTTCCTTGTGCTGTTCAAAGTCTTGCCGTTGCTTTGGCGATAAAATTTCGGCTAGATATGTCTCAAATAGTTCAGGCGTCACTTTCAGCTGATCCCGTGGCTGCACCATCTGCCCTCGGATGCGGAATCTGGGCAATTCGCCAATGCGAATATGAATGTCAGAAGCCTGCCTTGCATGAGCATCCCGAACCATTTGTTCGATGGAACTGGTCTCTTTCAGTCGCCCTTGCGCAGCCATTGAAAGAGGTGGTGGCGGCGGTGCGCTCGGTGCTTGATCGTGGGGACGGGGTGCGGGTGAGCCGGACATTGGTATCTCTCTGGTAGGTCTTTCGTTATGCAGAGCCATCACAGTGGCACAATCTAGTTCAACGGATGTCAGCCTGGGTAGACTAGCTTGAGTAAGCTAGAAATTTTGCTGATGCGAACTAAGAACTTACTGGCACGCCTGATAAATATCCACTTATTGTATCGAGTAACCTTGAAGTGATCCGTCTTTTTGGTACTGCTGCTGCTAAATTCAGTGACGACGCTTGAAAGTTACGCTTAAAAGTAACGTGATGATAGCAAGTATCATGTTGGGAGTAACCTTTAAGTTACCTGCAATTTGGTCTACTGAAAACTTGCCTTAACTCTTAGTGCGTCTAGCGTAGCAATTTTCATGAACACTGCAAAGCGAATTGCTGACTGGCTAGAAGCCCACTGGGTTACGCCTGCTTACAGCGGCTGGCTATTAAGTAGTTTAGCGCTCTTTTTCTTCGTTTCTGCTACGAATACGTTGGCTGGTTGGCTCTATGTGATCAGTGGGATCAGCTTTGCTTTGCTTGTGATCGCGGCAGTTTTACCCGAGCGGATGTTACGCGGTATCCAGGTTCAGCGCCGTCTGATCAATCCTGTAACGGTTGGCGATCCATTGACTATTGAGTTGCTGTTGGTGAATACGACGAAACAACCCAAGACCTTGATTCAGGTACAAGATTTGCTGCCTTTTGTGATGGCTTCCCCTGTAACAGCGACGATTGAACGCATTGCGCCGCACAGCACGCATCACTGGCTTTATCACCAACCAGCCCAACGACGTGGCCTTTACCGCTGGCAAACCGTTAACTTGAGAACGGCTGCACCATTGGGGCTCTTTTGGTGCAGACGATCGCAAACAGTCCCCGCGGGCGCGGTGGTGTATCCCACCATTTTGCCGTTAACGCAGTGTCCGTTGATCGATGAAATGGGACGTGATGCTAACGTCTTGTTCAACCGCGATCGTCGGGCTCAAGCTGCTAGCGAGGGCTTAACACGATCACTGCGTCCCTATCGTTGGGGTGATCCTATCCGTTTCGTCCACTGGCGGACTAGCGCCCGCTATGGTGAACTGCGAGTGCGTGAACTGGAAACTTTAACCAGTGAGCAAGCGCTCATCATTTGCCTGGATAGCGCCATGCCCTGGCAGTCTCCCAGTGATTCAGAAGCAGCTGAACCATTTGAACAAGCGGTTGTTGCGGCTGCCTCTCTTTATTTTTATGCTGTTCGCCGCAAGCTTAGCGTTCAAGTGTGGACCGCTGGGATGGGACTTATCCAGGGTAATCAAGCCGTGCTAGAAGCGTTGGCAGCCGTTCAGGCTGGTGAAGAGGCCCGATCAGACAGACTACCAGATGCGCCGCTACTTTGGCTGGCGCAAGATCCCGTTAGGATAGCGACTTTGCCGCTTGGAAGTCGCTGGCTGCTGTGGCCAAGTGCACAACTGGAGCAGTTTGTCTCTCATTGTCCAGGTATGCGGCTGCAGCCCGATCAACCATTACAGAGCCAGCTCCAAAAAGCATTGGAGAAGCAACTGCAGAGTGAGTAAGCGATGAAGCGATGTGTCACGCTATGGTTGTATAGCTATAGCCATGCTGGTTAGGACGGGGTGCAGGGGTGGAACCCCTGGCTGGGGGCACGCCCCCACGCCCCCTTTGATCCCAACGCCCTAAGCTTAGTGACAACAGCTATACAGGCGATTTCTAGCAAAAAAAGACCTGTAGGAGCCGGTTTAAAACAAGGTTAGCGGTTGATGGCAAGGCTCTGGCAAAGCTTACCCCCACTCAACGGTAGATTTTGCCTAGAAATCTCATAAAATCGTTGCCAACTGAATTTGCTCACCCAAGCGAATGCCCTTTCAAGCAGTACGATCGAGCCACTCATTCAATGTTGCGGCTGACGTATTAATGCTGGTCTTGATCGTACCCTTTCCCTTTCCTTTCGTTTAGAACGGCAATTCAAGATGTATGTATTGATTGGTGGCGCAGGCCTGGTTGGCTTGGGGTTGGCACAGCGGTTAATTGATTTGGGCCACACGGTCGCCATGATCGATATTGACCCGATCGCCTGCCGTTATGCCCGCGAACAGTTAGGTGTGATGGCGTTTGAAGGCAGCGCTGTGAGTACCGAGGTGTTGCTTGAAGCGGGCATCCGTAAGGCCGATGCCCTGGCAGCAGTGCTCCGAAACGATGCGTTGAACCTGGCCATGATTACACTCGCCAGACACAACGGCGTGAACCATATTCTGGCAAGAATGCGGCATCGAGACTTTGCTGAGCCCTATCGCATTGCTGGAGCCACTCACGTTGTCAACGCGATCGACCTGGCTGTTTCAACCCTGGCAAACGCGATCGAATATCCCCAGGTAGAGTCGATGATGCACTTCGAGCAGGGGCAGATTGAAGTGCTGAAACTCGCCATCCCTGAAAAGTGCAATGTGGTCGATCGCACCGTTGCAGAGATTGCCCAAGATCATCGCTTTCCCTCCGGTTCGCTCATCATTGGTTACCAACCGCACCCGCAGATGGATCTTGCGATTCCTAATGGCAATACCGTTCTGGAGGCTGGTTCAACCATTCTAGTGGTTACGAAACCGGGCTCAATGCGCGAGATAATCGATTTTATTGAAGGTTAAGGAACGCGAATGAAATGATTGGTAAAGCTGCCAACGTTTGAGGATATGGCAAGGCCATGTCCCGACTGAAAAATCAACCATCTTTAATCTGTGTTCCTACGCAGAAGCCTTACACGCGGCGACAGTAGCGTTGTTCCAGACAAGACAGCTAATGGTAAAGACGCTCTTCTAGCCAGATTTGGACTTCTGCTTCAGACTCTAAATAGGCTGTTTGTCCGGTACTTGGATCATAAACAGTCCACCACGCTTGTCCCGTCCGATCCAACGTGCGCCGTACTTCAGGTTCAGGGCGCGCCAGCAGGTAGGGGTTAAAGCTGAGCGGTTGGTTAAGTAAGCGCCAGAGTGGTTGCCAAATGTTGGTACGGGTTGTCGAGCGATCGCAGACTACAGTGAAGCGCCGCTCTAAGTATTCCACCTGATCCTCATAATCGAGGCTTCTAGCACGACGGCTCAGCAGCGATCGCCACCACCGATCCAAAGATGCGATCAGTGGCGAATGAATTGGCTGCGGTTCGACGACGTCTGAAAGCAGCTCTAGTGCTTTGTAAAATTGCCATTGCGATTTCATCACAACGCTCCATAAAATCTCTTGAGTACATGAAGCGCGTTCCTTCGGGGCTTTCCCTACTTCCGTCCCTCCCTGAACGGATATGCAACTTATCTGCATGAGACGAAGAGGTATTGTAGAAGCGTTCTATTGCACGCCTCTACCCGCACGCCGCATCTAAGATTGCTCTGGCTTACCTAACGATTAGTTTTTAAGCGAAGAGAGAGATGAACGATTTTATGTTTTGGACAAAAACGTCAAGCTGGATCTGGACAAAGAAGTGTCTTAATTTCCTGACTTTGCGCATCTGTTGGTAACAAGTGAATGTTACTTACTTACCCTGATAATTTTCTTCAATCCAAAGTCGGAGTTCTGCTTCAGAGTCGGCATACACAAGCTGACCAGTCCGTGGATCGGAGGCGACCCACCAGCGATCGCGACCGTCCACAATTTCAACTACTTGCAGAACCGATCCACCAAACAGCTTGTCGGTAATAGAGCGAGTCATTGTTTGCCACCAATTGCGGCCTGAGTGCACAACGCTAGATGCTGCTTTTGGTGCGACCTGCTGTTGCTCTCGTTCTAACACCGCTACTAGATTTGCATTGTGGCTTGCCTTGGCCACCGCTAGACGATGGTTTAGAGACGCTATGATGCTGTCTTGGTGCTTGTTCAGTGGGTGGCGATCGTGGAGATGAAGTGCATTAGCCATAATAACGATGTCCCGAAAATGTACAGTTGACATAGAGGTTTGAAACTCTACATCTATAACTATAGAATTTTTTCTGTATTGAAAGCTACGGTTTAAACGTTTGTTGACATTTTCTATTGTTGAACGGTTTTTGCACGGCACGAGAGCACGCGCGCAAAGCATTCTCGCCCCTTGATCTTTTCCGCCTAGACCGCTAGGCGAACGGAGACAGATCTGATAGGGTTTTGAGGACAATCTTGGAGAGTGAAGCGCAATGGGGGCACTGAAGGGACGTGACTTGCTTAGCCTGGCAGATCTGACAACAGAAGAGCTACAGGAAATTTTGCAGCTAGCAGCGCAACTGAAGGCAGGAACGCTGAAGCCGAAGTGCGAAAAGATCCTGGGGCTATTGTTTTACAAAGCGTCTACGCGCACCCGTGTCAGCTTTACAACCGCCATGTACCAACTGGGTGGGCAAGTCTTGGACTTAAACCCCAATGTGACGCAAGTAGGGCGCGGAGAGCCCTTGTCTGATACGGCGCGAGTGCTTGATCGCTACCTCGATATTCTGGCAATTCGCACCTTCGACCAGCACGATTTGGAAGCCTTCGCCAGCTATGCCCACATTCCGATCATCAATGCGCTCACCGATCTAGAACATCCCTGTCAAGTTCTGGCGGATCTACAGACTATGCAAGAGTCTTTTAATTCGTTGTCCGGTCTAACCCTGGCTTATATGGGAGATGGCAACAATATGGCGCATTCACTCATGCTGGGCTGCGCTATGGCGGGTGTGAATGTACGTATTGCCTCGCCCCAAGAGTATCGTCCGTTGGATAGCATTGTGCAGAAGGCTCAGGCGATCGCCAATGGTAAGACGGAAGTCATCGTCACAGCCGATCCGCTCCTTGCGATCAAAGATGCTCAGGTTGTCTATACAGATGTGTGGGCAAGCATGGGTCAAGAAGCATTAGCAGAAACCCGCATCCCTATTTTTCAGCCGTATCAGGTCAGCGAGGTGCTGCTCAGCCATGCGGATAAGGAGGCGATCGTGCTCCATTGCCTGCCTGCCCATCGCGGTGAAGAAATTACTGAGGCGGTAATCGAAGGTTCCCAATCGCGAGTGTGGGATCAAGCCGAAAATCGGATGCACGCGCAAAAAGCACTCTTGGCAAGCTTGTTGGGGATCGCTTAACGGAGCGATGTGGGTGCAGCCAGTCTTCTAGTCGTCTTTCTGTAGGCCCACGACAACAGGTCTACAGAAGGAGTTGTTGTTGAGCCGCAGCATGGAGCGACTATTGCAGCGTGCTGTAGAAAGCTATAGCCATACTGGTTAGGACGGGGCGCAGGGGTGAAACCCCTGGCTGGAGGCACGCCCCCACTTCCCCTTTGATCCCCATGTTCTAAGCTTTGTGGCAACAGCTATACCAATGCCAAAAAGCACTACGGATGACCGTCTGTAAAGCGTCCTATGCGCGCCTACGAGGAAATGCTGGAGTGATTACATTCTTGCTCTTCAGGTGGTTTGCGATCGACTGCTTTAATGCTGCTGACAATTAAAAACATCTCATTTTGTAAAATGCTTTGCAGTTTAAAGCGTTAACCGCTATCTATAGTAGTGAAACTGAGAAGATGGGACTACATACAGCGTTTGCTTGGAGTTTAGATCTACAGGTTGGGTGCACCGGTTGGCTCTAGCAACCTCTCTGTAGCGACAGTCTCATTGATCAGCGATAAAACCATTAGCCACAGAATAAAAACGATGAGTTACCAACATCAACTGAGCCCGTGGGTTGTTCATAAGCTCCTGCCCAACTTAAAGCATCTCACTATTACTCGGTTCCGTCGCCGCCCTGATGCTGAAGCCTATCTCAAAGTTCTGAAGCAGTCTCAGCCTCACTCTGATTTTGCAATCACCTTTGATGCCGGAGTGAATGAGCTTGTTGCTCAGGCTGAGTTGTAATTAAGTCGGCATGGCTAGCAGTATGGTTTGTGGAGTGTGGTGTTGACGCAACTGAATCGATCTCAATGCCGTTCGCGATCGACGGCTTTTTCATGCTGTCGTCATGCATCCCTGTGTCAAAATAAAGACCACTATCAGTGGTGGTTATGCCAGCGGACGAGCAAGACAGCAACTCAACTCTCGGCAATTTAATTGCTCAACGGATTGCCGAGAGTTTTCAACAACGCCTTACATTTGCTGAATATATGGAATTAGCATTGTACCATCCAGAGCAAGGGTACTATGCCACTAATGCTGCCGTGATTGGCGCCAGCGGTGATTTTTTTACATCACCCCATCTGGGTGCGGATTTTGGCGAATTGCTAGCCGACCAGTTTGTCCAAATGTGGGATATCCTGCAGCGACCGACTCCCTTCACACTGGTTGAAATGGGCGCCGGGCAGGGGCTTTTAGCCGGTGACATTCTGCGCTATGTGCAGCGTCAATATCCTGAATTTTTACGATCGCTAGAGTACATCATTGTTGAACGTGCGGCTGCACTCATTGCTGAGCAGCAGCGGCAATTAAAAGCATTAGCGGCTAGTGGGATTCCGCTACACTGGCGCAGCCTTGAAGACATCGCGCCGCACTCCATCACTGGTTGCTTTTTTTCAAATGAGCTAGTAGATGCGTTCCCGGTGCATCAAGTGATGCTGCTGTCAGGGCAATTGCAAGAGCTGTACGTCACTACACGCAATCACAAGCAGGAGCGGAGTGAGAAGGCCAGTAGCGTAAAGGACAGTGGCGAGAACGAGACTGCTCAGTTTGATGAGGTGAGCGGCGCACTGTCTACACCACAACTGGCAAAATATTTTGAGCTTGTAGGCATCGATTG
This sequence comes from Stenomitos frigidus ULC18, assembly GCF_003003795.1. Taxonomy (GTDB): domain Bacteria; phylum Cyanobacteriota; class Cyanobacteriia; order Leptolyngbyales; family Leptolyngbyaceae; genus Stenomitos; species Stenomitos frigidus_A. The sequence continues at coordinate 53,410 of NZ_PVWK01000142.1, forward strand.
GGCGGCTCAAGACTACCCCGATCGCTATCGTAGTGAAGTTAATCTAGCCGCATTGGATTGGATGCATCTGGTTGCCGATCGTCTGCAACGGGGCTATGTTCTGACGATCGATTACGGTTACACCAGCGCTCGTTACTACAGCCCTACACGCCCGCAGGGGACGCTGCAGTGCTACTACCAGCACACGCATCATGCCAATCCTTATCTCCACGTTGGGCGGCAAGACATCACAGCCCATGTTGACTTCACCGCCTTGGAACGACAAGGTGAAGCCTGTGGGTTAAGTACGATCGGCCTGACTCAGCAAAGTCTTTTCCTAATGGCACTAGGACTGGGCGATCGCATCGTTGCGCTTAGCCAATCTACGGCTACCGATGCTCCAGGAATGCAAGCAATACTCCACCAGCGAAATGCGTTGCATTTGCTCATTAATCCAATGGGGCTAGGCAACTTCGGTGTGCTAGTGCAAGCCAAAGGGCTCACCAGTTCAGAAAGTGTCCACCCGCTCAAGGGGCTGAGTGGCTTATCAAGCTACGCTACTAGTTAGACTAGAGACGGTTGAAGAGCTGTTGAGAAGCGAGAATCAACGCTGTAGGGTGGTATATTACATTCATACGGCACATAGAGCAAGCGAAACTTTTTCCGAGCCAGTGCGTCTCATTCAATGAACCTAAAATTGAGACCAGCCTTCAAGCTCAGCTTCTGCCATCGTTTAGTTGCCGATGACCGGGCATTGTTCCTGCTTTATGACCCACCCACACTGCGCTCCTTTCTATTTGCCAGAAGCCGTTACTGCCCTGGCGCTATTGTCTAGGACATCTAGCCGCACAGGGGCAACACCGGACTGGATTAGACCCAGTACGCGAGCTGCTGCAGTAGACAAATCAATGACGCGATCGCCGGAAAAGGGACCTCGATCATTGATGCGCACGACAACCGATCGACCATTATCCAGGTTGGTGACGAGGATTTGTGTACCGAAGGGTAAGGTTCGATGCGCTGCGGTCATGGCGTTTTGGTTAAATGCTTCGCCGCTAGCACTAGGGTTACCGTGGAACCCAGGACCATACCAGGAGGCTAAACCGCTGAGCCGTTGCCGAATCGAGCCGACAGCCGCCTGAGACCAGCCATTTGGCTTGCCAGATACGCTAGAGAGCGGAGACGCATTACCGAGCAACCGCCGCAGCCGATTGGTTGCTTGTAGCGCGTCTGTCTCAAGGTTGCGAGTAGAACCTGACAGCACTGTACTGGCATCAATCACAGCAAGCAGGGTTTTGTTTGCTTTGATAGCATAACGTTCGCTCTGCGGCGCTGCTTTCCCAGCTTGTGCGCTCCAGCTAACGGTAATGGTTTTGGCGTCAACGCCTTCGCGGTTCAGTTGATTAATTCTGGCAGCGATCGCAGCGGCTTTTAAAACAGGATCGCTTTGGGAAAGGGCGGCATCGGCCAGTACCGTCGGCGCTGTGCTAGTAGATTGAGCGGAAGGTTCTGACGTTGCTGCTTGAGGCGCATCAGCAGTGCTGGACTCTTCGAGAGCTTTGGCGCTTGCGATCGCAGTAGCTGTAATGCCGGGATTAAGTTGTCGACTCCCTAGCTTGACCCTAGTTGTAGCCGCTTTGCCAGAGCTGGTAAACGTCAGGATAGGGAGGTTGCGCACATAAAGGGTGGCGGCCTTGCGCCCTGCTAGATCGTGAGCTTGCACTTTCGCAATCACCTCACGTTCAGAGGTAGCGGCGTTTGTTGCTTGAGACTGCTGCTCTCCAAGCTTAACGACCGCATGTGTCAGCTTCAAATCTGGGGTCAGTGATGGCTTTAAGGCAGTTGCCCCACTGGTTTTACTGGTAGCCTGAGATGGCTGTTGGCTGACCTTGTTAGCGACGTCACCCTGGATTGATTGAGGGGCAGGAGGCTGGTTAGACGCTTGGTCAAGCTTGGCCTCCGCTAACTGGTTAACTGCTGTTGCTGGATTAGCGCTGCTAGCCAGCGGCAGACCAAGCGTTGTCAGAAACAAAGTGGCAGTTAAACCACTAATAACATTTTGATTCATACATCCATGTGTGAAGGGCATATGTCAAGCAAGCTTGCAACCAGTTGAACTAGGCAAAAATTTCTTGGTTGACATCTCTCATAACTCGTATTCGTTTCGCGTTAACTCCATAGCTTAAGAACTGCAACAGACTATCACGAACTTTTTGCTTTGGGGATCAGGGATCTAACAGACACCCCCAAACCTAGCCAATGTCCTAAGCGCTAAGAAGGTAGGCAAAGCAAGTGTTAAAGGACGTTTTGCCGTTTTACGCCGTTTTAGGCGCTTCATCAAAACTTCACGCTAACTTTACACTTTTGTGACCTAAATCACCCAACAGGAGTATTGAATTAACGGAAAGTAAGAGAGTTTGGATTTTTGGTGCCAGACCAACTAACGTTGGCGCATCCGATCACTGTCCACATCTCTAGACTCAGCGATCGCCTCAATCCGTTTTGGGTCGTTTTATAGTGACGGCAGGAGCCACTTTTAGCACTCAAGGCTTGCGTGTACCTTCTCCCGATCGCTGGTTTCACTCTTACAATAGACATCAATCAAACGTATCGATGCCAGGCACCTTTATGGAGTTTGAACCCAAAGCAGCGCCTCAAAATCTGGTGCGGACGGCAATCTTTGCCGCAACTGAGCGAACGCTCTTAGTCTGGCTGCGAGACACCGAGCGATCGCTGCGCCGCAAAACGCTGACGGCAATTGTGCCTCTTTTGCCTAATCCGCTAGCGCTCAATTTAGGTGAGACGTCTCTGGTTGATGAAGAGGCGATGAACCAGTTGGCAGAAATTGACCTGAATGCGGTTGACGCCGCTGACCTTTAGCCTGCTCGCATCAAAATGGGCTTGATCTTTACCGGATTTGGTGCGCTGGCAATGGTCTTGCTGTTACTCTATCTCTCGGCGCTGCATCCAGAGCTCAGTCCCGTTCAACAAATGAGTCAATACTGGTATCAGTACATTTGGTTTGTTGGTTTGGGCGTTGCGGGTCTATTTATGCTTGGGCGAGAGGCTATGCGTCCGCTAGATTGAGCGTTTAGCAGCTAGCGTTCAGCAGTCAGCGGTCAGATAATTAACCGATCGCGCGAACGTCTGCTGCAGCGGTAATCACGCATGGCTGTCGTAGCGGGTCAAATGATACTCTGTAAGAGGTCTTCAACGCTGCGATGGTTGTAAAAAATAATCTCTATATATAGAGTTTTTTACTGATTAACGCGGTCGTCCCCCTGATCGAAGGCAATCGTTCCTACGCAAAATTTTTTATGGCTACGCTGTCTTCTGAATGGCAACATCATTTTGTTGAAACGAATCGTATTCGCCTACACTATGTCACGCAGGGTGATGGTGAGCTAGTGCTGCTGCTGCACGGATTTCCTGAGTTTTGGTACGCCTGGCGGTTTCAGATTCCGGCGCTAGCCCGACACTTTAAGGTTGTGGTGCCTGATCTACGCGGTTATAACGAATCGGATAAACCTGCTAGTGGATACGATCTGGATACGCTCAGCGCTGACATTCAAGGACTGATTGAAAGTTTAGGGTACGCTCGCGCTCATATTGTGGGACATGACTGGGGTGGTACGATCGCGTGGCATTTAGCACAAAAGTTTCCTCAGTATCTTAATCGTCTAGCGATTTTGAATGCTGCACCACCGCAACGCTTTTTACAAGAAATGGTGGGCAACCTGGATCAACTTCGCCGCAGTTGGTATGTGCTTGCCTTTCAGGTGCCCGGAATTCCAGAGTGGTTAATTCAGCAGAACTTAAAAGAATTTCTCAATAACCTGCTCCAGGGGCAGGCAGTTCGTAAGGGCGCTTTCTCTAATGAGGAGACGAAACTTTATCAATCAGCCTTGGAGAAACCGGGAGCGCTGTCTGCTGCTCTTAATTACTACCGCCAGATGCTATCACCCTGGAGTTGGCTGAAGGAGTTTGGGCGCACGCCTAATCTCGTGACAGCACCAACACTGGTGTTATGGGGTGAAGAAGATTCGTTGTTGAGCCAGAATTTGATTAAAGAGCTTGATCAGTTCGTTCAGGCTCCGTTTCGGTTGACCCTTGTGCCTCACTGCGGACACTGGATTCAGCAGGAAGCCCCGCAAACGGTGAATCGGGAACTGTTGTCGTTTTTGCGGCAGCGTTAGTAACAGAGGCTGAAGGCGATTTTTAGTCAACAAAAGACTCGTAGGGGCAAGTTTGACCACCAGGTTAACGGCTAGATATCAAAACTCTGGCAAAACCTGCCCCTGCCCTACGGCAAATTTTCTCTTAGAAATCTCCATAAGTTGTCAGCCTTGGCTATCAAGTTGCAGCGGCTCACTCAGCGCTCAATCTTGGCGACATCTGCGTCTTCTACCAACTGAACGTTGAAGACTTCAGCAAAGGCGATCGCTACTTGTTCGCGTACTTGCTCAAACTGGACTCCTGGCACAAACTGCTCCAGACTGCCGACTGCCTTGTCAGAAAGGCCGCAGGGGACAATGCGATCGAACCCACTGAGATCAGGGCAAATATTCAGCGCAAGGCCGTGCATGGTAATCCAACGGCTCACTTTAATGCCGATCGCAGCGACTTTGCGATCGCTTACCCAGACGCCCGTCAAACCCGGAAGTCGTTCACCCTGCAAGCCATAGACGGCTAAGACCTGAATGATGACTGCTTCTAGTTGGCGTAAGTACCAGTGCAAATCTTTCTGATAGTAAGTCAGATTCAAAATTGGGTAGCCGACCAATTGACCGGGACAGTGATAGGTCACTTCGCCACCGCGCTCAACTCGATGCACCTCCCATTCTGCTTGTGCTGGGTCAAACTTGAGAAATTGAGTACTGGCACCCTGCCCTAGTGTGTAGGTCGGTGGATGTTCTAGCAGAAGCATGACATCGTCGAGGCTGGGGTTTTGGCGACGATCGTCAACGAGCGATCGTTGCCATGCCCAGGCGGTTGCGTAGGGGACAATGCCTCTCTGATAAAGCTGACAAACACGACGATCGACACGATTGTCGTCCGGCAGTAACGCCCTAGCAATGCCTCGACTCACTGGATGAAACTCATAAAAAAAGCAAGGGGGTTCTAACGCAACTTCGCATTAAATGAGGCAAGTTCGAATCAAGAATTGTCAAGGCTTGCAAAACATTCTAACGGCCACTGTTGTGCAGAATACAAAGTGCTAGGGTGAATGCATAACCCAATAGTTCAGGGGAGGAAGCTCGTTTATGAAGCTTGTTATCCAGGGCAAAAATATCGAGATTACTGATTCGTTGCGTGAATACGTGACCAGCAAGATTGAAAAGGCGGTGAGCCATTATCAAAGCCTGACGACTGAAGTAGATGTCCATTTGTCTGTTGCTAAAAATCCCCGTGTTAACTCCAAACAGACGGCTGAGGTCACAATCTATGTTAACGGTTCGATTGTCCGCGCTGAAGAAGGTAGCGAGAGCCTCTATGCCAGTATCGATTTAGTTGCCGATAAGATAAGCCGTCAGCTTCGTAAATATAAGGAGAAACGTCAAGCTCAGAGCCAGGCTCCAGTGAAAACAGTGGAGGTTTTGAGCGATCAGCCCGTCGCATCGGATCTATTGCAAGACCGATCGCCAATCTTACCCAGTCAAGTGTTACGGACGAAGTACTTTGCCATGCCGCCTATGACGACGCAGGAGGCGTTGGAACAGTTAGAACTGGTTGACCATGATTTCTACATGTTTTTGAACAGTGAAACGGGAGAGATCAATGTCATCTACGAGCGCAATCACGGCGGCTATGGGGTGATTCAACCCCGTAAGGGCAATGGACATACAAACGGAAAAAACGTCAAAACAGCCCATTATGAACAGAACGGCAACGGCTACAGCGACCAAAGTGTGCCAGTTGCCGAGGTTATTAGTCATGCTTAAGCGTGCGCTTGTGCTTCAAACAACCTAAAACCGACGTTCTACAGATAACCGCCTGTTAATTCGACTCCCGCTTAACGCAGAGTCGAATTAACAGGCGGTTTTTGCATCCATACGTGACTGGTTGCCTTACCTGTGGGCACGGCATTGTTGTGCCCCTACCCAAGTTGCTTAAGGGTTTCCGCTTTTACGGACTGCTACTGACGCGTACCTGATTGACGCAAGAAATCTTTTGATGCCAATTAATAGGAGGTCACTAAGACTTCTGTGATTTTTCCTCGTTTCTCCGCGTTGGAGTTAATGGCTCTGGAGGCGACGATCGTATAAATAGTGAAGTCTTGATAGAGCTCTCGAATAAACGGACAGTCAGAGTTGGAAAGCATCACTTTCACACCCCGATTGGCTAAGGCTAGGAATGTATCCCGCAAACGAATCTGGTCTGTTTCCGTAAATGCATATCGATTGTAAGACGTGAACTTACTAGTGGCGCTGATCGGGTGATAGGGCGGATCGAGGTAGACAAAATCCTGACTGCTGGCATCCTGCAACACGGTTTCAAAGGAGCTTAGCTCAATGTGAGTCGATCGTAGGGCTGATGAAGTGGCATACAGTAGGTCAGCATCGCAAATGGTTGGTTTTGCGTATCTGCCGATCGGAACATTGAACAGCCCTTTCGAATTTTCGCGATAAAGACCGTTAAAACAGGTCTTGTTCAAGTAGATTAAGCGAGCGGCACGTTGGATCGGCGAACCGTTAACGCTGGCGCGAATCTGATAATAATAGTCAGCGCAGTGGCGATCGCGATGGTCTTTTAAGCAACCGATGAGCGCTTCGACGTGGTCTCGGACGCAACAATAAACATTCACCAACTCTGGATTAATATCCATCAGCCGCGATCGTGGCGGCAGTAGGTGGAAAAAAACAGCACCGCCTCCCAAAAACGGTTCGTAGTAGGTCGAAAACTGTTTGGGAAAGTGGGGAATGTATTGTTGAATCAGTTGACCTTTGCCGCCAGCCCACTTTAAAAACGGACGGGGATGCAGTCGTAGCGGGAGTCGGGTTTGCATAGAACACATCATAGAGGTGATTCTGAATGTGGAAGCAAGTTTTCTGTTGCAATTCTCGACTTCAATCCATTGCGTTTGAACGAAACATTAATCGGTGTCTAACGATGTCTAAAAATTGGAGTTTGAGTTCATCTTCAAGGGCGCTACTAATAGCGTTTGGATTGTGAAATTGCTCGCTGAAGAGTACTACCCGTAACATTTGTCAAACGTGAAGCAGTGCTCAACGTAGCTTGTCTGGCTCTAGTGCAGAGCCCTTGGTCTAAAGTCCAGTAACATAGAAGAACAGCAAGTCCAGTAACATAGAAAGACAGCCCGTTTACTCTTAATCCCTGTAAGGTACGCCGTTCTCATTCAAGCTCATGCAAAACTTCTGGAATACAGTTTCTAAGTACCCGATCTTCATTACGGGTGTCGTTTTAGGTGTCTTGCTGAACGCGTTGAAGCCACTCGCGCCGCTCTTCAAGAACCCTGTTACTGCGATCGCCCTGGTCAGCGTCTTCGTTGCGGGCTTCGCCTTTATTGGCTTTACCCTCCGCGCCATGCTGGGGCTTGGGATGGCTTGATTCGCCTGGCTACTCGGGTGAGTTGTGATCACTCAGTTATGGAGACGCGATCGCGACACATCAGGCAGCGTATACATCAAAAGGTAGGTTTGTTATGGCTACGAGTCGTCGGGTTGCTCGCGTTTCCGAGTTGATTAAACGCGAGGTCAGCCAGATGTTGCTGTCTGGTATTAAGGATGATCGGGTTGGCTCGGGTATCGTCAGTGTTACCGATGTCCAGGTTGCTGGCGATTTGCAGCATGCCAAAATCTTTGTCAGCATTTATGGCACCAGCGAAGCCAAAGCCGAAACAATGGCAGGCTTGAAGTCAGCAACGGGCTTTGTTCGCAGCGAACTAGGGCAGCGTATTCGTCTGCGCCGAACGCCCGAAGTCATTTTTCTAGAAGACAGTTCGTTAGAGCGTGGTGACAAAGTTCTATCGTTGCTCAGCCGTCTCAGCCAGGAACGGGAGTTAGCAGATCACACTGATGAGGCTGACGAGGGTGGGGCAGAAGATTAGAGGCTTCTCGTCTGTAGGGACGTTACATGTAACGTCCCTACAGACGGTTGTAATGTAGGCGGTTACAATGCAGGCGCTTGTACGTCGTCCCTTCATCTCTTATCGCTTCACCCATGACATCTCTCCTTACTGACATTGAGACGCTTTCGCTGCGGCAGCAAGTGGCGCAGATGGTTGTGGTGCGAGCATCAGGCTATCTCTTTGATCACCAGATTCAGTATCCAGCTTGGGAACCGACTACCACAGTGCTACAACACTGGGTCGAAACCTTGGGCGTCGGTGGTGTCATTCTCTTAGGGGGCAGCGCAGGAGAGTTGGCGTTACGAACGCAGCAGCTACAGGAGTGGGCGACTGTTCCACTACTCGTAGCCGCTGATGTCGAGGAAGGGGTGGGACAGCGTTTCTCTGGAGCGACCTGGTTTCCACCACCAATGGCACTGGCAGCCGTCGCGCAAGGGTCGATCGAACGTGCAGAGCGCTATGCCGAACAATTGGGAGACACGACAGCGCAGGAAGCGTGCGCGATCGGGCTCAATTGGGTGCTGGCTCCGATCGTGGACGTGAACAATAATCCTGATAATCCCGTGATTAATGTGCGATCGTTTGGCGAAACGCCCGCGATCGTTAGTCAACTCATTACAGCCTTCTTGCGAGGCGCACAACGCCATCCCGTTTTGACGGCTGCGAAACATTTCCCCGGTCATGGTGACACAGCGGTTGATTCTCATTTGGCCTTACCTGTTTTACCCCATGCGCTCGATCGTTTGGCTCAAATCGAAATCCCACCGTTTAAGGCTGCGATCGCGGCAGGGGTGGATACGGTGATGAGTGCCCACGTGAAAATTCCAGCGCTAGATCCAGAGTTTCCGGCAACGCTGTCGTCGCGTATTTTGACGCAGGAGTTGCGGCAGGCACTGGGCTTCGACGGTTTAATCGTCACCGATGCTTTGGTCATGGGAGCGATCGCCGATCGCTACGGTGCCAATGAAGCAGCCGTTCTAGCAGTCGAAGCGGGTGCCGATATTCTGCTGATGCCGCTCGATCCAGAGGGTGCCATCCAAGCTATCTGCGAGGCGATCGAGACGGGGCGAATTGCTGTCGAGCGCATCCAGTCATCGGTTGAACGCATCTGGCGAGCCAAGTACAAAGTTTGCCCCTCGGTTGAAGGTGGCACGTCTCACGCCTGGGAAACACCACACTCAGTCCCGATCGAGACACAAACACTGACTACGCAGTTGGCGCAACCGCAGGCACAAGCGACGGTGGCTGCCATCTTGCAGGATTCAATGCAAGTCCATTGTCCGGAACACTCACGGTTGACGCAACCACGTTGGTCGCAAAATCCCCGCAATCTGATCATTGTTGATGAGCTGTTGGCGTGTGAGGGTTTAGGACGGCATACGCCTGCGATCGCCTTGCCCCAAAGCCTGGGCTATCAGCTGCAAGTGGTCGATCGCCATACACCTGCGATCGCGCTTAATGCCGCTACCATAACCTGGCAACCGACTCTGCTACAGCTCTTCATTCGCGGCAATCCCTTTCGTGGTAGTGCTGGCTTGACTCACACTGCGATCGATTGGTTTCATTTTTTGGTGGAAACTGATCAACTTCTGGCGCTGGTGCTTTACGGTAGTCCTTATGTTCTCGACAAATTCTTGCCGAGCCTGCCAGCCGGTGTGCCTTACGTGTTTACCTATGGACAGATGCCGTCAGCACAGACGATCGCGCTAGAGTTTTTGCGAACTCCTCAATAGAAAACGGGTTCCTGGACGCAACCTCAACACTCAAATGCCACATGGTAAAGAAATCCGGTTTCTGGATTAAATTACATCCAACAGCGATCGAAATGTTGCTGCGAGATCCTTGAGCTGATAATGCGCGTTCAAACCACTGGGATTGGGCAACACCCAGACGATCGTGCCTTGCAACGCGTCTGATGGTAGTCCTTCTGACTGTCGCCCGATCGTTGCTTTGGGTCGTCCAAAGGCCGTGCGATAAGCACCAATGCCTAACACCGCAAGCACCTGGGGCTGATAGCGCTGCACTTTGGCTAAAAGCTGCTTTCCACCCACAATAAGCTCATCGGTTGAAAGCTGATCGGCGGTGGCTGTTGCGCGATCGACCACATTGGTAATGCCATAGCCCAACTGCAACAGATCGCGATCGTTTCTAGGCGCATACAAGCGCTCTGTAAAACCAGCAGCGTGAAGAGTCGGCCAAAACCGATTACCAGGACGCGCAAAATGATGCCCAACCACTGCACTGTACAGACTGGGATTAATGCCACAGAACAAGACCCGTAAGTCAGGCGCAATAAGATCGGGAACCGTTGTACCGATCGCCGCTTGAATCTCGGCTTTGGTCGGCTTATGGAGAGGGGGCATAGGAGTGGGGAGTAGGGAGTAGGGGATGGAGAGTAGGGGAAATTTAACATGAACAGACTTTGCAAAAGCAAGCTAAGTTCTGCGTCAATATTGACTACTTCGTCAGGGCATTTCGGAGAGCCAGCACTATTGCGAATCACTTCAGCCTAAGATGGAAAGTTGTTGTCATCGGGATGGTGAAGGTCATGCGGATCTTGATTATGGGAGGTACCCGGTTTGTCGGCGTTTACCTGACGCGTCTTTTGGTGAAACAAGGGCATGAGGTTGTGCTGTTTAATCGAGGCAAAAAGCCTGCCCCTGTAGACGGCATTCAACAGATTCATGGCGATCGCACCAACGCTACCGATCTCAAAGACAAGCTCTCTGACGAAACTTTCGATGTCATCTTCGACAACAACGGGCGCGAGCTGAGCGACACCCAACTGCTTGCAGAACTCTTCAATGGCAAAATGCAGCAGTTTGTCTACATGAGCTCTGCTGGTGTGTATTTAAAGTCTGACCAGATGCCTCATTTAGAAGCCGACCCGGTCGATCCTCAGAGTCGGCACAAGGGGAAACATGAAACGGAAGCTTACCTGGTGAGACACGATGTTCCCTTTACGTCGATCCGCCCTACCTACATCTACGGACCACAAAACTACAATGATCTGGAAGCCTGGTTTTTCGATCGCATTGTGCGCGATCGTCCCATTCCGATTCCGGGTCACGGTCAACATTTGACCCAATTTGGGCACGTACAGGATCTGGCACAAGCCATGACTCAGGTTTTAGGTAAGGCCAGCGCTGTAGGCCAAATTTACAATGTTTCGGGCGATCGCTACATCACCTTCGACGGTCTTGCTCGTGCCTGTGCGGTGGCGGCTGGAAAGTCTCCTGAGGCGCTTGCGATCGTTCATTACGATCCCAAACAATTCGATTTTGGTAAGCGCAAAGCCTTTCCCCTTCGCGCACAGCACTTTTTTGCTTCGATTCAAAAGGCTCAAAACGAACTCAACTGGCAACCTCGGTACGATTTGGTCTCAGGACTCAAAGACTCCTTCCAAAATGACTATCTGAGTTCGGGACGAGACAAGACAGAAGTAGATTTCTCCGTTGACGAGGAAATTCTGGCAGTGAGGTGAGAGAAAGGCTGCAAGCTGAAGCCTGAAGCTTTGAGTTTTGAGTTCTAAGCCTTCTGCTGGCCACTGACCGCTGATCGCTGGTTCCTCACTCCTCACCTCTCCATGCTGCAAAACTCCCAACTCCTACTAAACTTTTTAACAGAGTGATTAGGCAAAGTAACGTTTGTGGGGATTATTGGGAGCATTGCGATCGCGATCGTTGTTGTAGCAGTTTTCTTGCTGCTCGCATTAGATCTTCAGTACCGCCTTCGACCGGGAAATAAGCTAGAGCTAACGGCTGGTAATTGGCAGCTTGAGAGCTATGAACCGCAGCGCTACTTGCTAGTCGGTGAGTTGGCATTTCATAACCTCACCCAGCGGTTTGAAGTGATGGTGCCAGAAATCTGGGTAGAGGTAAAACTGCTCTCTGCTGCTAGCCTCAAAGGCATTACAACCAGCACGCAGGTCATTCCCCGCTATCAGGGTGCCGAATTCAGAGCCGATGGGTACTGGGAAGGGCACATTGTGAAGCAGGATGTGTCGCCGATCGAAATTCAGGTTGAATTGCAGGGAGATGATTTGATTGGGCTGAGAGTGGCCTGGATACGAGTGCACTACATGACTTATGGTCCGCAGGGACGTTTTCCCAAAGTGCGTCATGTGATTGTGCCACTGACCTTTCCCAGCGCAGACGATTCTAAACACTGGCGACCGGCTAACAATGCTGATGTGCTGCCCATTCGTACCCATTTGCTGACGCATTTAGACAACCCTGTAGCGGTCATCCAGCGCTATGTGTTGCCCAACGCTCAACCGGGTGATGTCGTCACGATTGGGGAAACCCCGTTAGCAATCATGCAAGGCCGCTTTCGGCACCCCAGTGAAGTGAAGCCAGGATGGGTGGCGCGGCGGTTATGCTACCTCTTTTTACCAACATCTAGTTTGGCAACCGCCTGTGGCTTGCAAACGTTGGTAGATTTGGTGGGTCCTGTACGAGTGTTGGTGGCGTTTTTAGTGGGCGCGATCGCTAAAGTGTTGGGCAAACCTGGCGTGTTTTACCAACTGGCTGGGGAGCAGGCTCGTCTCATTGATGATGTTACGGGTACCATCCCACCCTACGACCAGTTCATTGTCTTGGGGCCGGACAATCCGCAGCAGGTGGTTGATCAAATCAAGCGCGAAACGGGGTTATCCGCTGCCATTGTAGATGTCAACGATTTAAGAGCGGTAAAGGTCTTGGCAGCATCCTCAGACCTTTCAGTGCCGTTTCTCAAACAGGCATTAATCAAAAACCCAGCAGGCAATGCCAGCGAACAAACGCCTGTTGTTCTGATTCGACCCGTTAAAGCGTTAGGCGAATAGACGGCGAAAGGCCAGCAGACTGGCGGTCGCAATCCTTAAGCTGATCAGTGATTGCAGCCTCTACGTGTGAGGGACGTCCTGTTTCGTCTGTAAACCCTTTAGAATGTAAATTAAGCCTTCAAGTTCTGGACGTTGCGCGCGGCTGGTTGCAGCCATACCCACGATGACTCAAGTTCTCCCTCAGACGACTCAAGTCGTGATTCGATCAATTCAGTATCGCGATTTGGAAACGATCGAGCGTCTCTGTGAAGCAGACTCTGACCAAGAAAGTGTCCCTACCACTGACACTGGAAAGCCTTTAAAAGCTTTGTCATTGCTACCTTGGCGGGGCTTGAAGAAAGCCCTTAGTCTCGTGTGGACACCATCGCAGCAAACCTTTGGGGCATACTTTGCCGATGATCAGGACAATCAGCTCCGAGGGATGATTCGCATTTCGCCCTTTAATCGCACCCGCAGCACCTGGCGCGTCGATCGCGTTGCGGTTGTGCATCACGCTGAGCCAGTTGCCGAGGCTCCTACTCCTGAAGTGCCTGAGCCATCAAAACTGCCTCCCAAGCTGAGCCTCGCAACCGTTGGTTCGCAGCTACTGCGGCACTGCTTTGAAAAAATCTGGGAGGCGCGTACCTGGCTTTTGGAAGTGGATGTCAACGATACAGCACTGTTGGCGTTATACCGTCAGAACGGGTTTCAGCCGTTGGCGCAGATGACCTATTGGTTGCTTGCGCCTGAACAACTCCAGGAGATCGCCGAGCGGGAGCCTGACTTGCCCAACCTGCTGCCGATTAGTAATGCGGATGCTCAACTGTTGTATCAACTCGATACAGCCGCCATGCCACCCTTAGTACGGCAGGTGTTCGATCGCCATGTGCTCGATTTCAAAACAAGCTTGCTTAGCTCGCTGATGGGTGGCGTCAAAAATTGGTTTAGCCATGCTGAGGTCGTCAGTGGCTATGTCTTTGAGCCACAGCGGAAAGCCGCGATCGGCTATTTTCAAATTCGGCTCTGTCGCGATGGCTCGCAGCCCCACCAGGCGCAGCTGACTGTGCATCCTGCCTATACCTGGCTCTACCCTGAACTTATGTCCCAAATGGCGCGTATTACTCAAGAAGTGCCGCCTCAAATTCTGGAGCTGGCGTCGTCTGATTACCAGCCAGAACGCGAAGAGTATCTAGAGCGCATTGGCGCCAATCGAGTCGCTCATACGTTGATGATGTCGCGATCGGTCTGGCACAAACTGCGGGAATCCAAGCTGCCTATGGCACTCGACTCCCTCCAACTTTCCGAAGTACTGCAGGGGTTTAAACCCGCCCGTAAACCAGTACCGGGACGTATTTCACTGCTGCGGTTGTGGAATCAATCAACGACCGATCCCAAAGCAGATGTCAGTCAGCCGAGCGGCGATGCCACTGCAGCAGATGATTCTTTGCGAAGCAATCCCTTGCTAAACTTACCGACCTCAACCGACTTTTCTGACCCGCCTCAAGAAGGCCCTTGCTGCTAAGCGGTATCTTTGGATGCACATTTCCGCCCTGGGGCTAGACGTTGGAAGTAAGCGAATTGGTGTTGCTGGCTGCGATCGCACGGGCTTGATTGCTATAGGGCTGACTACGATTGAGCGTCAATCGTTCCAGCAAGTGCAAGCCGAGCTACAGCAGTTGGTCGCTGAACGTGAGGTGCAAATCCTGGTCGTTGGCTTGCCCTATACCATGAACGGAGCAATTGGTGCTCAAGCGCGACAGGTGCAGAAATTTGCGCGGGCAATGGCAAAAGCACTACAACTACCTCTGGAATATGTTGATGAACGGTTGACCTCTTACCAGGCAGAACAACTCCTGCATGCACAGAATCTTTCGCCTTCTCGCAATAAAGGACTAATCGATCGCAAAGCAGCGTCACTCATTCTGCAACAATGGTTGGATGAGCGCCGCCTCAAGGCAACTTATACACTAACGTCTCCGCAGCCCGATGCGGCTGACTCCGAAGCCTTGGATTCAACCTTCTTCTGAGTCACGGGTAGAGATGTGTAAAGAGCCTGTAACATGACCGATTTTAGTGGAGAGTCCGGAATGGATGAAGACGATCTTGAGATGGATGTAGAAACCGTTACCTTGACGGATGATGCCGGACGGACGATTACCTGCACCATTGAACATGCTCTCGAAGTCGAAGGGCAGGACTACGTGCTGCTACTGCCAGTAGACTCGCCCGTCGAAATCATTGCTTGGCAAGAAGATGGTGACGAGGAGGAAGCTGTCCCAGTCGAAGACGATGAAGACATTAATCTTCTCTTTCCTGTGGCCAAAGTGGTGTTGGAAGAGCAGAATCTTGTGCTCAAGCGTACCGCTGTCACCTTGACCGTTGAGGGTGATCTTCCCGATTTAACTGAGGAAGATGATCTGGCAGGTTTGGAATCTGATGGAGAGGGCGAAGAGGAGGAGCTTCAGTTCCTGGCAAGCTTCTATTATGAAGAGCAAGAATTCGGCATTTACGCACCGCTGGATCCCTTTTTCATCCTGGCGCGGGTAGATGCTAACAATCAACCTCAGCTGCTTTCGCCCGAAGAGTTGGAGAAGATTGAACCACTGCTGCCAATGATTGAAGACCAGTTGATTGATCAGTTCGAATAAGTTTGCAAGTTGTTAGTGTTTGGTTGTTAGCTGTTAAAGTGGTGGGCTGCTAGATGCCGATCGCTGGCGGCTAACAACTGATTTCTTTGCCCCTTTTAAAGCGATTAAGCCATCTTAATAGTGCATGAAAGCAATAAAGAGGTGCATGAAAGCAATAAAGAGCATGACTAAAGGTGTGATCGTCCTACTGCTGCTATTGGCAGCGACCGGGGCGATTGGCTGGCGCGCTTGGGCTTGGTGGACAGCTGCCAGTGCCCCCCCGATCGCGTCAGGAGCACCGGATAAACCAGTGAAGCTTCGCGTTCCTCAGGGTACCTCTGCTCAGGAAATTGGCAGGGATTTACAGGCGCTGGGCGTCATTCGTTCGGCGACAGCGTGGGATCTCTGGTCGCGTTGGCTGATGTTTCACGAGCCGGAGGGAGGCTTTAAGGCAGGCATCTATCAACTGTCGCGCACAGAAGCACTGGAAGATGTGGCGACTAAAATCTGGTCAGGGGACGTCGTCCACTTGAGCTATACGATCCCTGAAGGCTGGTCGCTGCGGCAAATGGCAGCTTACTTTGAGGCCGAAGGTTTTTTCTCGGCGCAGGACTTTCTCACCGCCGTGGAGCGCTTGCCAACGGCTCAGTATGCCTGGCTACCGACTAATAGAGCACCTGGGCAACTTCTCCTGGAAGGCTTTCTCTATCCCGATACCTATCAGGTTTCTGGCTTACCTGCAAAGCCGGAGACCGTCTTGAAACAAATGCTCGATCGGTTTGAGCAGGTAGCACTCCCTCTTTACGAGCAAGGGCACAAACAAAAGCAGTCGGAACATAAGCAAACAGCCTTAAGCTTTACCCAATGGGTTACCCTGGCCAGCATTGTCGAGAAAGAGGCGGTGATCGCTAATGAACGCACTCGCATTGCAGGCGTCTTTATGAATCGCTTAAGGAAGAAAATTCCCCTTGGCGCTGACCCAACGGTTGAATATGGGCTAGGCATCCAGCAAACGCCAGACCAACCCCTTTCTCTTGCGCAAGTACGAACGCCGTCTGCCTACAATACTTATCTCAACACGGGCTTACCACCAACTCCGATCGCTAGTCCTGGTTTAGCTAGCCTTAAAGCGGCGCTCAACCCAGAAAACACTGATTTTCTCTACTTCGTTGCACGGTACGATGGTACTCATGTCTTTAGCCGCACCCTGGCAGAACACCAGGCCGCCCAAGTCATTATTCAGGATAAGCGCAAATCTACCAAACAAAGCAACGCTCAGGGGCAAAGCCAACCAGATCAGGGCTCTCAAAGTAGCCTACCCGGACGCGATCGTGCGCTGCTTTAAGACACTTTCTGCCTGTGAAAAGGTGGTTCCCAGTGCCTTCTGTAATCGTATTCTTTACTATTTTTGCTTATGTCCTGTGGCGAACTTCTCCAACCCGACTTGATCTTACATGGACCGATCTTGAAGCTAACGCCTGATCTGCTGCGGCAGCATCAACTCAAAGGGTTAGTGCTTGATGTGGATGAGACGTTAGTGCCCATCCGTATGTCTGAGGTTTCAACAGAATTGCTGCCCTGGGTCAACGAGATCCGCCAGGTCGCGACGTTGTGGCTGGTGAGTAATAACATCAGTGAAGGTCGGATTCAGCGCATTGCTAAAACGTTGGATCTACCTTACATCGCGGGTGCTGGTAAACCGTCTCGCCGGAAACTAAGACGAGCAGTTGATGATATGGCCTTGCCTGTAGAGCAAGTCGCGATGGTCGGCGATCGACTGTTCACCGACGTACTTGCAGGTAATCGACTGGGCATGTTCACGATTCTTGTTGAACCGATGGTCAACCCTAACGAAGTGGTCAAACGGTCTCCTATCCATTCCTTTGAAGTTTGGCTGTCTCAAATGTTAGGGGCATCCTTTGTAACGGATAAGTAAGAGTCCCAGGTTGACCTCAAGCTTGCTTGACGTGGGTGATCAAAAATCTAAAAAAAAGCTTAAGTCAGTCAGGGATCAATGAAAACGGCTGCTAAATTGATGAACATAGTATTGGAGTCAGCTTATTTAAAGACTCTAACGACGAATGACTGTGAATATGTGTGTGGGACGCTAGACCTTTCTGATGATGGTTCTGGCGTTTCGCCATTTTAAAGTGAGTTTTTAACTCGCTCATCAATATAGCAGTTGCCACAAAGCTTAGGACATGGGGATCAAAGGGGGCGTGCCCCCAGCCAGGGGTTTTACCCCTGCACCCCGTCCTAACTAGTATGGCTATAGCTATAGTATTTAACGATTTTTAGTCTGAAAAAAGATTTGGGTTTCCTTCCTATCCTTATGGCTGTAAATATCTCATTGTGACGACTGACACCCTCTCTCAAACCCTGGTGGTCAAAATCGGTACCTCTAGCTTGACGCAACCAGAGACTGGGCGTTTAGCCTTAGCGACGATCGCGAGCCTTGTTGAGGTGCTTAGCAATCTGCGGCGGCAGGGCCATCGTGTGGTCCTGGTGTCATCGGGTGCTGTTGGTGTTGGCTGTGCTCGCCTGGGCATGACCGAACGACCACGCGCCATCGCCCTTAAGCAAGCTGTTGCGGCCGTCGGGCAGGGGCGGCTCATCCGCATCTACGACGATTTTTTTACCTCTTTGGAGCAGCCGATCGCTCAAGTCTTGCTCACTCGAAGCGATCTGGTACAGCGCAACAGCTACCTCAACGTTGAACGTACTTTTCGGCAACTGCTTCAGTTGGGTGTGATCCCCATCGTCAACGAAAACGATACGGTGGCTGTGGATGAGCTGAAGTTTGGCGACAACGATACCCTTTCGGCGCTGGTTGCCAATCTGGTTCGGGCAGACTGGCTATTTTTGCTTACTGATGTCGATCGTCTTTACTCAGCCGATCCGCGCAATGATCCCGATGCCCAACCGATTGTGCGCATCAACCGCATGGAGCAACTGCACGATCTACAGATTAGTGTTGGCAACCCCGGCTCCCGTTGGGGCACTGGCGGCATGGTGACAAAAATTGCGGCGGCACAGATTGCGACGGGTGCAGGAGTCCGTACAGTCATTACCAACGGTCGGTTTCCCAAAAATCTGGAAAAGATCTTGCAGGGTGAAGCGATCGGCACTCAGTTTGAACCCCAACCTCGACCGGCGAGTGCCCGCAAACGTTGGATTGCCCATGGCTTGGTGCCCACTGGCAAACTATACCTGGATGATGGCGCGGTCAACGCCATTCGCAGCGATGGACGATCGCTCCTCGCTGCTGGGATTGTTCAAGTAGACGGTGAGTTTCAAAGCCAGGAAGCTGTGTTGTTGTGCGAACGCTCTGGTCAAGAGATCGCCAGAGGCATCGTCAATTACCGCAGCAGCGAACTCCAGCAAATTAAAGGGCACCAATCTGACGCGATCGCGGCTATTCTCGGCTACCCTGGCGCTGAGACCGTGGTACATAGAGATAATTTGGTGCTGAGTTAAAGGATGGTTCTAACTCCTGGCACGTTCGCCTACCATCATGCGATTAGACGAACGTGCCAGGGATTTTCGGTGCGGTGGGTAATCGGTTGGTTGAGCCGATGCCGCCGTGAGAAACTCCAGATTAAATCGATAGCCCACATTACGAACGGTTTGAATGAGGCTGGGTTGACGCGGATCGGATTCGATTTTTTTGCGCAGTGACAGAACGTGAGTGTCTACCGTACGAGGATTGTCGATCGCGTCAGGCCATGCTCGTCTCAGCAACTCCAAACGGCTGAGTGGCAGGCCGCCTGCCTGCGCTAGCACATATAGCAGGCTGAACTCTTGCGGCGTTAAATCGACCAGATCACCCTTAAACCGCACTCGACGATGGACGAGATCGATCTTGAGGTCGCCATAGTCTAGCGATGCAGGGGGGGATGGCGATTTGCTGCGTCGAGTCAGTGCTTCCACCCGGGCGAGAAATTCCTGCATCCCAAAGGGCTTGGTTAAATAATCGTCAGCGCCTGCCCGTAGCCCCTCCACAATATCGGTTTCGGTGCTGCGAGCAGACAACATTAAAATAAGTGACTGCTGCTGCTGTTGGAGCCAACGACAAAATTCAATGCCGTTGCCATCGGGCAGTTCAGAGTCCAGAATGACCAGCGTTGGCTGGCGATGCTGGAACACGTCCCTTGCTTGATGCAGGTCAGCCGTTTGATGAACCCAATACCCTGCCTGCTGCAAATGCCAACCCAGTAGCGATCGCAGATGCGGATTTGCCTCGACAATTTGAATACAAAAAGCTCCCACGGAGGCTGCATTCCTCAAAGATTGTGACTATAAACCTATCAGAGCCTTCAGTGTGGGTTTGTAATCGGCGCTACCCCTACCAATTCAGCCTTTCCAGGAAGGCGTGCGTTAATTCAGCCTGATCCACTTCTAAGCGCTGCAACGGCTTTCCGGGTGGTTCAAAAAAGTTTTACATATTAAAGCCCTGAGAAAGAGCAAGATCCTAATTCATTAAAGTTAAAATGATTACAGATAGTAGTTTCGTTTAGGACAAATGATTGGAGAAATTGGTTTTGCAGTCGCAGCCTTTTGTCCTTCCCCGACACACCGCTGCCCTTTTAAGTCTTAACTGTTAACCTAACTACTCTAACGCCAACTATGTTGCAGGACACTCTCACCATCCGCTACTACCAGAAGCTAAGCGACGCCTTAGTCGACCTCTGGAACCGGGGGTATCGCTTTGACGACTTACGCCTCTTTGTGGATGGTTATCTGGCTTCTCTCAGGCACACCAATGGCCTTGAGCCCTATTTGATTCATCGGCTTGAAGAAGAGATCGTGCGCTATCTCTACGACCCGTCTAACTTTGAAAAAACTGAGACTGAGCTGGACTATCGCTAAAGCGCGATCGCATCTACCCTCCGCTCCACCACTGACTACTTCACTGTGTTGTACCGTCGTCGCTTTTGAACGGCACTTCAGAGTGCGTTTAGCTTTTCGGCTTGTTAACCGTATAAGTAATTTGTACCAGCCCTGAACTATAAGCTTGGCAGTCAATGAGGTTCAATGGCTGTGTTGAAGTGCTAGTTTGAAAGAGTGGCATACCACTGCCGAGCAAGATGGGATGGATGGAAAGAACCACCCCGTCTAGCAGCGCGTGCTCTATAAAGGGATGAATGAGCGTGGGTCCCCCGACCAACCAAATATTTTTGCCATCGGTTTGGCGTAACGCTTCCACAAAGGCTTTGACATCAGTGCGAACCGTTTTGGCATGAGGGGACGCATCAAAATCAGGCTGGCTGGAAAAGACGTAGTTTTGCTTCTCGTGATAGGGAAATTCGCCGAACGTGAGTACCTGCTCGTACGTTTTTCGTCCCATCAATATGGTGTCAACACCAGCCAGAAAGTCGGTGTAGCCATAGTCCTGGTCGGTGAAGAGCCAATCAACCTCACCGGATGGACGAGCAATGTAACCATCCAGACTCGTGGCGATATAAAGAATAAGGCGACGCATCGTGCCAAGGCCGTTCAAATTGCCTTGGCTAGATTACCACAAGAACGTCTTACACGTATGCAGATTCAAATTACAGTCGATGCTGAATGGCGTTGGCGATCGCTTGCATAAGTGGACGATCGCGCTCCTCATCAAACACGATCGACTGACGATAGGCTTGTTCGTACGACTGCGGCAACGAAGTACGGTGGGGCTCCGGTTCTGTCAAATATCTAGGAAATACGTGTGCATGTAAGGCTGGTTCCAGATTGCCCAAAATTTGGTAATTGATGCGACAGGCCTCAGTCACCTCCAGTAGGGCATCGCCTAAAACCGCCATATCGTGCAGGAACTGTATACGCCCTTGCTGATCGAGCGCATTCAAGGCAGGTATTACCGGATCTGGCAACAGCAGAGAGTAGCCACGCAAAAACTGTACATCCCCCAGAACTAGCCATCCCGACGTTACGCGACTAATAACCATTGGGTTTGTTCCGTTTCGTGCCGCTTCAACGCGACGATGAATCAAAGTTCGCATCTTCGCTTTCGATCGATAGCTTTTGTAAGATGTGTTAGCGCAGCGTAACGCACCGCCCCCAGGAGTTAATGCGTTACGTGATTGTCTTCAAGGATTAATGTGTTACGGCGATTGCCTAACACATCCTATCAAAAGCCAATGTTATTTAATTGCCATCTCTAAGCACTTTTAATTCCCATCTCTAAGCACTTTGCTACACTCAAATTCAGCGCTCCTCCCTACACCCCACACCCTACACCCCACTTCCTCATGCCTACGACTCGACGCATTGTAGATCTTCTCCGTCACGGGCAGCCTGACGAATCTGTCACCATTAAAGGCTGGGTGCGTACCAAGCGAGAGCAGAAAGAATTTAGCTTTGTGGAAGTGAATGATGGCTCTTCGTTAGCGGGGCTTCAGGTCGTTGTCAACCAAGAGGTGCCGGGGTATGCGGAGACGATCAAGCGAATCAACACAGGCGCATCGGTAGAAATTTCGGGCACCTTAGTCGAATCCCCTGCCAAGGGACAGCGCGTCGAACTCAAAGCAGCGTCGATCGCCGTGTATGGCGAAGCTGACCCAGAAACCTATCCCTTGCAGAAAAAGCGACATTCGTTTGAGTTTCTGCGAGACATTGGGCATTTGCGATCGCGCACCAACACACTCAGCGCTGTTTTCCGCGTCCGTAATGCGGCTTCGACGGCAATCCACCAGTTCTTTCAGGAACGTGGGTTTCTTTGGGTGCACACACCCATCATCAGCGCCAGCGATTGTGAAGGTGCAGGCGAAATGTTCACTGTCACCGGCTTTGATTTGAAAAAAGTGCCGTTAACGGCTGAACAGGGCGTTGACTTTAGCAAAGATTTTTTCGGCAAGCATGCTTACCTCACCGTTAGCGGACAGCTCGAAGCCGAAATTATGGCGATGGCGTTCAGCAATGTGTACACGTTTGGCCCTACTTTTCGCGCTGAGAACTCCAATACCTCGCGACACCTGGCAGAGTTCTGGATGGTCGAGCCAGAGATGGCCTTTTGCGATCTTGAAGGCGACATGGATCTGGCAGAAGCCTTCCTCAAGTACATCTTTAAGTACGTGCTGGAAACCTGCCCGGAAGATATGGAGTTTTTTAACCAGCGGATCGATAATTCCGTGCTGGCAACTGCCGATAATATCATCAACAACGAGTTTGCCCGCGTCACCTATACAGAGGCGATCGCACTGCTCGAAAAAGCCAGTAAAACCTTTGAATATCCCGTTGAGTGGGGGTTGGATCTGCAATCGGAACACGAGCGCTATCTGGCAGAAGAGCATTTCAAAAAGCCGACGATCGTCACCGACTATCCCGCCAAAATCAAAGCTTTCTATATGCGGTTGAATGATGACGAAAACACCGTCCGGGCAATGGATATCCTTGCGCCCAAGATTGGTGAAATCATCGGCGGTTCGCAGCGTGAAGAACGGTTGGATGTGTTGGAACGCCGCATCCAGGCACAGGGACTCGACCTGGCAGAGTACTGGTGGTATCTCGATTTGCGTCGCTATGGTACGGTGCCTCATGCAGGCTTCGGACTAGGCTTTGAGCGTCTTGTACAGTTCCTTACAGGCATGAGCAACATCCGCGACGTGATACCCTTTCCGCGGGCGCCGTTGGATGTAGAGTTTTAGAAAGGCGATCGCTGAGACCAATCTCCCTGCCGAATCCTTGCCACGATCGTGCCCTTACACCGTTGCAGCTACGCTAGATTCTAGCTATTGGCCAGATGAAGACGACCGTCAATAGTTTTTTGCCTGCTGATCTGTAAAACACCACAGCCATTGTTCTCCCAACTCTGCTGAACTAATCACAGGATGTCCCGTTTCCTGGTAGTGATGGCTAGCATGTTGGTTGGGGGAAGAGTCGCAACACAGCATCTTGCCACACTCCTGACAAATCCGCAGGTGCACCCATCGACTATTGGTTTTGACGCACTCTTCGCAGCGAAAGACAGGATAGTTGGCTTTTGGAATGATGGTTTCTGTCGTCAGCGTTTGTAGATGTTCGCAGGTCATACAGTCTTAAGGGTAGGTGTTGAGTTAAGGAGTTAGGCACAGAGGTTCGAACACGTGTTCAGATACTGCGGCTAGAGCGATCGCCTTGTCATCTGCTTAAAGTGAGAAATGACTTATTTGGCTAACTTTTACTTATTTTGCTAATAATGGCAAGCAGATTGTAAAACAGGTTCTGCCAGGTTTGGACTCGAAGGTCAGCGTTCCGTGGTGACGATTTTCCACGATACGGCGCACGGTTTCTAGCCCTAGCCCAGAGCCGTGACCCACCGCTTTAGTGGTAAAAAAGGGTTCAAAAACGCGCGTTTGAATGTCAGGTGGAATGCCTCTGCCGGAGTCGATGATATCAATGCGGGCACGGCGATCGCACTGCTTGGTGATGATTTCCAACACTCCTTTGCCATCCATTGCATCGATCGCGTTATCAATTAAGTTTGTCCATACCTGATTCAGCTCGCTGCCATACGCCAGCACGTTCGGGAGCTGTTGATCGTAATGGCGCTTTACCTCAATGCCATGTTTGAGCTTGTGATCAAATAACCGTAACGTATCTTCCAGCCCTTGATGCAGATTTACTTCTTGCTGCACACCTTGATCGAGATAGGAGTAGGATTTCATTGCTTTTACAAGGTCTGAAATGCGTTCAGCTCCCCGTAAGCCATGTTTCAGCATCGACATCACTTCAAAGGAAAGCGCTAACCAGTGCAAGCCCATCTCTCGTAGTTCAGTCGTATCATCTCGCCAGCGCTCGGTGATCTGTTCCAGGGCTTCTACTGCAACGCCGCCTTCGGCTAAGGGTTCTGACAGTTTCCATGCCTGCTTAACTCCGTAGTCTTCTAGCCATTCCAGCAGGGTTTCTTCACGATCGCTCAAGGTTGCCGGATCAAGGCGACCGTTGAGAATGGCATCATACCCCCGGTCACGCATCTGCAACCATTGCTGCGTATGGTCTTCTTCAACCTGACGCTGCCCGTAAACCAGACTCATCCGTTGCAACTCGACGACAGCAGCAGGAATTTCGCGGAACGATCGCACCAGGGCTGCGGCTGGGTTGTTCAGTTCATGCGCCAGACCAGCCGCGAGTGTTCCCAATGCTGCCATTTTTTCGCGCCCGCGAATGAATGACTCTAACCCCCGCGTTCGCTGCTGCATCGTGCGGAAAATCATCCGTTCAAAGTCACGGCATTCATGCAGCAAGGTGCGGAAGTCGTCGCTCTCAATTTCGTAGAGTCGGCAGTCTCCGAGCGCCCGCATGGTCACCGGAACGGGATCATCAGTCAGGATTGGAATTTCACCAAAAAACGAGGGAGCATTGTGCTGCCCGATCGGGATTTCAATGCCGTCACTGCGCCGAGTGATGCTCATTTGACCTTCGATGAGGAGAAACAAGCCTCTATGAGGATCGCCTTCATGCACCAGCACCTCTCCCGCAGGGAGCATAACCGTTTGGGCGCGATCGCATACCCACTCCAGACGTTCCTGGGGCAACTGTTGAAAGGGATTTAGATGAATCAAATCCTCAACATACAGCATGAGCATCTCCAGCTAAACGACTCACAACCTGTCCCTCTGGCGGAGTGGCGGCCCCTACTTTGTCTATATTTAACGCTGTTCAAGAAGACGTTGATAGGCGGCCGTGAAGTCATCAGCAATGATCTGAATCGCTCCAGGGTCGCTGGCTCCTTGCCGACGATAGCGACGGATGGCTTCTAACGCGGCCTGATTGGTCAGCAGCGTCAAGTCAGCCCCGTTCCAGCCCTCTGTTTGAGCTGCCCAAGACGCTAAATCGACGTCTGCTAAAGGCCGATCGTCATTGTGCACATGCAAAATCGCCAAACGACTCGCCTCGTCAGGGAGATCAACTTTTAGCTGTAAATCTAACCGTCCAGACCGCAGCAAAGCTGGATCAAGCGCTTCTGGGCGATTGGTTGCTCCTACCAACAGGACATTGGGACATTCGTGTAAGCCATCCAGTTCCGTAAGCAATTGACCCACGACGCGATCGCTCACGCCTGTATCGCCATGCCCCCCTCGCGCTGGAGCTAATGTATCCAGTTCATCAATGAAAACCACGCAGGGTGCAGCCTGTCGCGCCTTTGCAAACAAGTCTCGTACAGCCTGCTCTGAGGCACCGACCCATTTGCTCATCAGTTCAGGACCATTGACAGCAATAAAATTCGCGCGTGCTTGCGAGGCAACCGCTTTGGCAAGCAACGTTTTGCCTGTGCCTGGAGGCCCCCACAGCAAAATGCCACGCGGCGCTTTGGCTTTGGTGTGGTGGTAAAGCTCAGGATAGAGTAACGCGCCCTCAACCGCTTCTTGCAAGGTTTGCTTGAGGCTGTCTAGCCCGCCGATCGCATCCCATGTAACGTTGGGAGTTTCAACCTCCACCGATCGCAATACCGCAGGCTTCACCTGCTTGGTTGCGTGAATAAAGTCTGCCTGGTTCACGGTCATCGCCGTTGGCATGGGAGCATTCGGCGACGGCACAAACCGACGCAAGGCAGTATAAGCCGCTTTCTGGCAGAGCGCTTTGAGGTCAGCGCCCACCATGCCCACAGAGCGATCGGCGATCGCGGCCAGATCTACCCCGTTCAGAGGCATTGTTTTGGTCAGAATCTTGAGAATCTCCAGCCGTCCCGCCCGATCGGGGACACGAAACTGAACTTCGCGATCGAAGCGTCCAGGTCGGCGCAGTGCCGGATCGAGATGATCGGGGCGATTGGTTGCAGCGAGCACAATCACGCCTTTCGTTTTGGCGAAACCATCCATCAAGCCCAGCAATTGAGCGACGACACGCTTCTCGACTTCGCCTTCGACCTGGGAGCGATCGGGCGCAAGGCTGTCAATCTCGTCAATAAACACAATACAGGGTGCCGATCGAGACGCTTTTTGAAACAGGCTTCGCAAGCGACCTTCGGCTTCTCCGTAGTATTTGCCCATGATCTCAGGGCCGACGATCGCGATGTAGTTAACCCCTAGATCGTGAGCTAGGGCACGAGCCGTCAGGGTTTTGCCTGTTCCGGGTGGTCCCACCAGGAGCACACCCGATGTAGGTTCCAGCCCAAGCATGGTGAGCAAGTCTGGACGCTTAAGTGGCAACTCTACCAACTCTCGCAGTTCGCTTAAAACCTCTGTCAGCCCGCCGACGCCTTTCAGTGAGACAGGAGTGGCTGATGGTGCGTCAGTGGTATCTCTGACAGTGGCAGTTGCTGTGCGATCCGAACGGGCAGCAGCGTCAACCGTAGATCTCTGCTCTGGGCGATGGTCCGCATCACCATTAGAGGCGCGTCTCACATCCGTCGAGAATGTTTCTGGCTCTGCTCTGCCTTCAATCACTCTCACTATATCCAGCAACCCATCAACGCCCTGATCAAACAGGTCGCTAAATTCTTTCAATAAGTCATCCATACACTTCTACGTAGGGAGTGCTGGAGACGATTGCCCAGCCCAATGACTTCATTATAGACATGGGGGTGAGGAGTGAGGGGTGAGGAGTGAGGGGTGAGGGGTAAGGCGTTTTGAGTTGGAAGAGAGGGGCGATCGAAAAGGGGAAGCACTACCCAGTTTCCGTGCATCCTGCCTCATTCAAGACCATTGCAGACTTATGAATGAAGTATCTCGTCCTCATTCACAACGATAAGAGGCGCTTTAATAACCAGTAAGGTGTTCATTCACGACTGTCCGGGACTCATTCACCAGCATCCGAAGCGTATTCGCGAGTAGCCGAGACTCATTCGCGAGTATCCGAAACTCATCCACGAGTATCCAGGACTCATTCACCAGCATGCTCAGGCTCATTTCCGAACATCAGAGGCTCATTAAAGAGAATCAGCTACTCGTAAATGACGATCGTGGGTTGAACGTTGATGCGAGATACCTCACACCCCACACCCTAAACCCCACACCCTTCCATCAGTAGCTATCATCCCGACCGACCGTTTGGGTTTCAAGCAAATGATTGGCCTCATGGAGTCGGTTGGCGATCGCCTGTCGCCACACGAGATCAATGCTGGGATCGGCTAACACATCCTGAGCCAGTTCACGATACACGGCGCTGGTGGCAGCGTTTACATGTTCGAGCATACGGAGGTTGTGATAAACCACACGAGGAGAAATAGCGTCCATAGTTCCTTCCTTGAGGTGGGGATTGTCTACGCAGGGGCATGGGATTGCCACGTCCCTACCTGTTAATTTACGCTCTTTACGGCAAATCGGTGTGCTTCATGAGGTAGCGATCGCACTCGCGAGCGGCTCCTCGTCCTTCGTTCAGCGCCCAAACAACAAGGCTTTGTCCACGACGGCAATCTCCAGCGGCGAAGACACCGGGAAGGCTGGTGGTGTAGGTTTGTTCATCTGCTTTGACGTTGCTGCGGGCATCGCGATCGAGTCCGAGTGCCTCCAGCAGCGGTTGTTCGGGTCCGAGAAAGCCCATTGCCAGCAGGATCAGTTGCGCGTGAACGACCTTTTCAGTGCCCGGAACATGCTGGGGAATGAACTGCCCTTTGTCGTTTTTCGCCCATTCCACCTGAACGGTGTGGATCGCTTTGACGTGACCGTTCTCATCGCCTTCAAACCTGGTGGCGGTGGTGAGATAGCCACGGGGATCATCCCCAAACTTGGCAGCGGCTTCTTCCTGCCCGTAATCCACCTTGTACACTTTGGGCCATTCGGGCCAGGGATTGTTAGCAGCGCGAGTCAGCGGTGGTTTGGGCATAATTTCCAGTTGGGTCACACTGTTGCAACCATGCCGTAAGGAGGTGCCCACGCAGTCGGTTCCGGTGTCACCACCGCCAATGATTACCACATCCTTACCAGCCGCAGAAATGAACTGGTCGCTTTCATGACCATCGAGCACGGCTTTGGTATTCGCGGTGAGGAAGTCCATTGCAAAATGGATGCCCTTTAAGTCCCGCCCGTCGGTCGGTAAATCGCGCGGCTTGGTGGCTCCGGTGCAAAGGACGATCGCGTCAAACTCTTTGAGCAAGGTCTCAACAGGCAAGTCTTTGCCGATTTCGGTGTTGCAGACGATCGTGACGCCTTCCGCTTCGAGAACATTGAGGCGGCGCATCACCACATCTTCTTTGTCTAGCTTCATGTTGGGAATACCATACATCAGCAGCCCACCGGGACGATCGGCGCGTTCATACACCGTCACCCAATGCCCAGCCGTATTCAGTTGAGCCGCAGCCGCCAAGCCAGCGGGACCCGAACCGATAACGGCAACCTTTTTGCCTGTGCGGTTGCTAGGCGGATTGGGTGTGATCCAACCTTCTTGCCAGCCTTTTTCGGCGATCGAATACTCAATGTTCTTAATGGTGACAGGCGGGTTGTGGATGCCCAGCACACAGGAGCCTTCGCAGGGAGCGGGACACACACGCCCCGTAAATTCGGGGAAGTTGTTGGTTTTGTGCAGGCGATCGAGGGCATCTTTCCACAGTCCCCGATACACCAGATCGTTCCATTCGGGGATCAAGTTATTAATGGGGCATCCGCTCGCCATACCGCTGATGATCGTCCCGGTGTGGCAGAATGGCGTACCGCAATCCATACACCGTGCGCCTTGAGTGCGGAGATTTTCCTCCGGCATGGGCAGATGAAATTCGTCCCAATTGTGGATGCGATCGAGGGGTGTTGTCTCAGCCGCAACCTCACGCAGATATTCGATAAAGCCGGTTGGTTTTCCCATTGTGGTGTCTCAGTTTTGAAGGTTAAGCTTGGTTAATAGAGCGAAGTAGATTGTTCTGGCATGGGAAAGAGAAGCGATGCAAATACCAGAGAATCCAAACAACAATGACATTCGGGAAGCCTTGATTCAGTTAGGAATAGAATTGAATCAGATACGGGATGAGTTTGGTCAGAAATTCGAGGAACTTAATAACAAGATTGAAAAAATCACGATCAAGAAAAGCGATTACAACAGATTTGATGCTTATGGTAACGGTACGAATGGCATGGTGAGGCTATCAATCACGATCATCATTGCGACGGCTTCTATAATGGTTCTTTTTAGCCTGAGCCTAGCAGTGATCGCCATTATTACAGCGCTGTCAAACGCAAATGCGGGGTGAGGTGATAGCTTAAGGTCATCACGAGCCTCTTTAATCAATGTTGTACTTACAAAGGTAGATAAGCAATTCGATTTATCCAATCCTCTGCTTCCGATGTTCGCCATATTTTGATTAAATTGTTGATTGCTTCACTAATTGGAAAGCTCTGTAACACGATAATCACACCTCCACTTGCTTGATTCATCACAAATTCTGCAAAATACTTGGGCATTGTTCTTTGATCATGAGAAACAAGAATCTTACCGTCCTGTGCCGCCAAAGCTAAAACCTCTAAATCACTTAATCCAGACAAGCTTGCTACATTTGAGGTTTGAAAATCAATGGTTGGTTCAAGTCTCAAAATCCCCGTGACGATCGCTTGATTCAGATCCGCATCGGCTTGAAAGCGAATTTTCATAGACTGCTAATCTAAGCGCTATATAACTTTTGATAAAGCAAGGAGTTGTTAGCTCTTGCTTGCTGTCTCAATTGTTCAAAAAGCTGCTCTCCTTCCGCTAAATATGTATCAATGGTTGCACGATTGGCAAGGTAGAAGGCAATCGCTCCGTATACGTCTTCTAACGTGAGTACAGGAAATGATTGAGCAATGCTCTCAGGTGATTGTCCTGATAGAAACGCATAGACGATCGAATCGAGAGAAACCCGCTTACCAACAATGCGATAAGCTCCTTCTCGTTCTTCAACATATTGCTTTGTCGTAACAACTACGGTACTCATATGTTTTCGCCAATCTTATTATTTGCAGAATACTTCAGTGGGGTGAGTAGACTTAGAGTAGCAATGCTACTACACGGCAACCTCATTAGCGAGCCTTACAGTTGGCCGATCGGCATGGGAGGGCGATCGCAAAGAACTTCCAGGCAAGGTGACAACGGCTACGGTGTTTCCCAACATATCAAAAAACTCGACGCTATAGCCTGTCTCTAGTCCTTCAACGTCATGTCGGTCTACAAGCGTTCCAACATCACCAGCGAACAAGCCTTCTTCGGGAAGGTCGCGCAGCAAAATAGTGTCTGTGTAGAGTTCGTAGTCCATAGCATTTCTACTAATTAGCTTCTAATATCAGGATGCTATAGGGAGTAAATTAAAATCCTTATATATCTTGACTAACAACTCCATGCCAAAGGTAACGAGATGTTTGCAATAAACGTAGTTAGGAGCTAATCGCATACATCCTGCTGCGTAGAGGTTGTACTTGATAAGATATTGGTACAAATTTTGATTTATGGGAAGATAAATAGAACCATCTTCATCCAAATCAATCTCTACCATATCTGGCTTTGTTCTATCAGGTTTGGGGATTAAACGACCACCTTCATGAACTAGTCTGTTGCGAACTTGGCGAACAGCTTCAAGCTCCTGCCAATGCTTATCATCAATCTTATAATTTGCTGCTTTGCCTAGAAAATTATATGCTCGCCTAATTCCTTCCTCAAAACGTGTTTTATCCTGGATTGAAACATTTATTGTAAGTTTTAGAGATTTGCATAGACTAATCAATTCATGTTCAATAAATGAATACCAACTAATAACAAAGCCTGAAAAAAGAAAGACCGGGAAATCACTACCTAAGTTGATCATGTCATCTTCGTAAAAATCATAAAAATCAAGCTTTTCTTCTTCAGTCATACTCTCAGCTCTTGCTTTAAGATCTACTTCAAGTTTCTGCTGGCTATCCTTTATCGAAGAATCAATGAGATCAAGATACTCTGACATTCGATCGATCTCAGAGATGATAAAGTGGCATCTTAATTTTTTCCAGGAGTCCATAATCTTTGGCAATATCCTAAGCAGCTAGTCAAGTAATAGAGCTGTCGGGTAGGCAGTGCCTACCCGACAGAAAAATCAACTACCACCAATACGGGCAACGTCTTTGGCGTTGGCTTCAAAGGCGGCGGTGAGGGCATCGTCGCCGCTCAGACCGTCTTCTAGCGCTTGCTTCAGGGCTTGCAGGACGCGTTTGTAGTCTCTGGGCATCACCTTGACGAACTTGGGTAGCATGGCATCCCAGTTGGCGAGTACCGTTGCGGCTTTCTGGCTTTGGGTGTAATCGGCGTGGTGCTGGATGAGTTGGCGTAACTCCTCGATTTCTTCAGGGTCGTCGAGGGTTTCGAGTCCGACCATAGAGGGGTTGCAGCGAGTGGCAAAATCGCCTGCTTCATCCAGAATGTAGGCAACGCCACCGCTCATGCCTGCTGCGAAGTTGCGTCCGGTGGCACCCAGCACCACGACTTTGCCGCCCGTCATGTATTCGCAGCCGTGATCGCCCACGCCTTCCACCACGGTATTCACGCCAGAGTTACGGACACCGAAGCGTTCACCGACCATGCCGCGAATGTACACTTCGCCGCTGGTGGCACCGTAGAGGGCGACGTTTCCAGCGATGATGTTGTCCTCAGCAACAAAGGTCGAGGCAGCAGGCGGATAGAGGATGATCTTGCCGCCGCTGAGTCCTTTGCCGAGGTAATCGTTGGCATCGCCTTCCAGCTCCAGCGTCACACCTTTGGGCACAAACGCGCCGAAGCTCTGCCCTGCACTGCCCTGGAAATGAAGGTGAATCGTGTCTTCGGGGAGTCCATCCCAGTGGCGCTTGGTGATTTCGTTGCCCAGGATAGTGCCCACGACGCGATTGACGTTTTTGATGGGTAAGGTGGCTTTCACTGGTGTACCGTTTTCGATCGCAGGCTTGCACAAATCCAGCAGCACGGTCATATCCAGCGATTTTGCCAACCCGTGGTCTTGGGGAATCTGGCAGTAGAGACCCACATCCGCACCGACTTGTGGCTGATAAAGAATCTTGGACAGGTCGATGCCTTTTGCTTTCCAGTGCTCGATCGCCGCATGAGATTCCAACACATCCGTGCGACCGACCATTTCGGTGAGTGTGCGGAACCCAAGCTGCGCCATCAGTTCCCGCACTTCTTGAGCAATGAACGTCATGAAGTTGACGGCGTGTTCCGGTTCACCCACAAACTTTTCGCGCAACTGTGGGTCTTGAGTCGCAATCCCTGCGGGACAGGTATTCAGATGGCAGACGCGCATCATGATGCAGCCCAGCGTGATGAGCGGCGCGGTGGCAAAGCCAAACTCTTCGGCACCCAGCAGGGCTGCAATGACCACGTCGCGTCCGGTTTTCATTTGTCCATCGGTTTCGACGGCGATGCGCGATCGCAGGTTGTTCAGCACAAGCGTCTGGTGCGTTTCGGCAAGTCCCAGTTCCCAGGGCAATCCGGCGTGCTTGATGGAGGTTTGGGGCGAGGCTCCCGTCCCACCGTCGTAACCCGAGATCAGCACCACATCGGCATGCGCCTTCGCTACGCCTGCCGCGATCGTGCCGACACCCACTTCTGAGACCAGCTTGACGCTGATCCGCGCCTCCCGGTTGGCATTCTTCAGGTCATGGATGAGTTCGGCAAGGTCTTCGATGGAATAAATATCGTGGTGAGGCGGGGGCGAAATCAGTCCCACACCGGGCGTAGAGTGGCGCACCTTTGCAATCCAGGGATAGACTTTTTTGCCCGGAAGCTGTCCGCCTTCTCCTGGCTTTGCACCCTGCGCCATCTTGATCTGGATTTCCCGTGCCTGAGACAGGTACAGACTGGTCACGCCAAAGCGACCAGAGGCCACCTGCTTGATGGCGCTATTCTTCGAGTCGCCCTGGTCATTCGTCCAGGTATAGCGATCGGGGTCTTCGCCCCCTTCCCCGGTATTCGACTTGCCACCAATCCGGTTCATGGCGATCGCCAACGTTTCGTGCGCTTCTTTGGAAATCGAGCCATAGCTCATCGCCCCGGTTTTGAAGCGCTTCATGATGGCGTCGATCGGCTCCACTTCGTCGATTGAGATCGGCTCCCGTGCCTTAAACTCCAGCAATCCGCGCAGAGTGAAGTGCTTCTGGTTCTGCTCATTGACGAGGCTGGCGTATTTTTTGTAGGTGTCGTAGCTGCCCGTGCGGACGGCTTGTTGCAGCGAGTGGATGGTTTGTGGGTTGAACAAATGCGCTTCACCGTCTTTGCGCCACTGGTAGTCACCACCCACATCCAGCGTATGCCCGTTAACCTCGCGATCGGGGAAGGCATGACTGTGCCGTAACATGGCTTCCTTTGCCAGCACCTCCAGATCCATGCCCTCAATGCGCGAAGCTGTACCCGTGAAGTAGCGATCGATGACCGTGTGATTCAGCCCGATAGCCTCAAAAATCTGTGCGCCCCGGTAGCTTTGCAGCGTCGAGATGCCGATTTTAGACGCAATCTTCACCACTCCTTTCGTCGCAGCTTTGATGTAGTTTTTACACGCGGTTTTGTACTCCACACCGACCAGCAAACCCTGCTGGATCATGTCGTCGATCGTCTCAAAAACCATGTAGGGATTGATGGCACCACAGCCATAGCCAATCAGCATGGCATGGTGATGCACTTCGCGCGGTTCGCCCGATTCCAGCACCAGACCGACCCGCGTGCGTGTGCCGTGTCGGATCAGATGATGATGCAACCCAGCGACTGCAAGCAATGCGGGAATGGGAGCTTCGTCAGGACTGATGCCCCGATCGCTCAAAATCAGAATGCTCACTCCATTCTCAATGGCACGATCTGAATCGGCACACAACTGCTCGATCGCCTGTTCCAGCCCCTTCACGCCATCTAACGACTTGAACAGAATCGGTAACGTAATGGACTTGAAGTCACCCTCATGCAACGCTTTCAGCTTCGCCAGTTCTTCATTGCTGAGAATCGGCGTTTTGAGCTTGATGAGGTGACAGCTTTCGGGTTCCGGTGTGAGTAGATTGCGTTCAGCGCCGATCGTCGTTTCGGCAGAAGTGATAATCTCTTCGCGAATGGAGTCGATCGGGGGATTTGTGACCTGGGCAAACAACTGCTGGAAGTAGTCGTACAGCAGCTTGGGACGATCGGACAGCACGGCTAACGGGGTGTCTGCTCCCATCGAACCAACCGCTTCCACGCCATCGCGCGCCATCGGGGTCAGCAACAGGCGGAGATCTTCAAAGGTGTAGCCAAAGGCGGTCTGCCGCTGGATCACGCTCGGTAGGGACGTTTCGGACGTAGCAGGGATCGTTTCCACAGGCGTATCCTGCAATTGCGACAGATCCACGAGATGCTGGTTCAGCCATTCGCGATACGGATGTTCAGAGGCGATCTGGCTCTTAATTTCCTCATCGGCGACGATGCGACCTTCTTTCATATCCACCAGAAACATCCGTCCTGGTTGCAGGCGACCTTTGTGGGCCACCCGTTCTGGTTCGATCGGCAGCACGCCCGCTTCCGATGCCATGATGACCAGATCATCCTTCGTCACGTAGTAGCGCGATGGACGCAGCCCGTTGCGATCGAGCACGGCACCCATCATCGTGCCATCGGTAAAGGCGATCGACGCAGGTCCATCCCACGGTTCCATCAGGCAGGAGTGGTATTCGTAAAACGCTTTCTTCTCATCGCTCATGGATTCGTGTGCCGTCCACGGTTCCGGGATCATCATCATTACGGCATGGGGCAGCGATCGACCCGCCAGCGTCAGCAGTTCCAGCGCGTTGTCAAAAATCAGCGAGTCGCTGCCATCCACATTAATGATCGGCGTAATTTTTTTAATGTCGTCGCCAAACTGCTCAGACTCAAACAGCGATTGCCGTGCGTTCATCCAGTTGATGTTGCCGCGCAGCGTGTTGATTTCGCCGTTGTGGGCAATGTAGCGGTAGGGGTGCGATCGCTCCCAGCTGGGGAAGGTGTTGGTGCTAAAGCGAGAATGCACCAGCGCCAGGGCACTCTCAAACTCAGGATCGCTCAAATCCAGAAAATACTGTCCCACCTGCACGGGCATCAGCATCCCTTTGTAGACGATCGTTCGGCTGGAAATGCTGGATGGGTACCAGTAGGGATCAATTGCAGTTGCCCGAATCGCAGTGTGAGCGCGCTTGCGGATCACATACAGCTTCCGCTCAAATGCCAGATCATCCGCCAGATCAGACGATCGCTGGATAAACACCTGCTCCACAAACGGCTCGCTCGCCTTTGCCGTATTACCCAGCATGGAATCATCGGTGGGTACCTCGCGCCAACCCAATACCTTTTGCCCTTCTTCCGCCACAATCTGAGCAAACAGTTGGCGTCCCTTCTCCCGTTGTGCGCGATCGGGCGACGAATAAATCATGCCCACGCCGTACTGCCCTGCTTCAGGTAGGGTAATGCCCACAGCCGCAGCGGCTTTCGCTAAAAACTTGCGCGGTAGCTGTAGCAAAACACCTGCGCCATCGCCTGTGTTCGTTTCAGCACCCACCGCACCCCGATGCTCCAGGTTTAGGAGAATGGTCAACCCATGCTCCACGATCGCGTGAGACTGTGTGCCCTTCATGTGGACAATGAAACCAACGCCGCACGCGTCATGCTCATAGCGCGGATCGTACAAACCTTGTGGTAATGGCATTTTGTTACTGTTCATTTGGGTGCGTGCTGACTGCCTGAGAAGGGCAAGAGGTGAGCAAGAGCGTCGAAGCCATTAAATTAAAACGTTAACGAACCCTCGGTCAAGTAGGGTTTGCAGGCTAACGTCTTTAGGACTTTGCCGACCAGACTGAATCAAGCTGTTACTTTCATTGTTTAAAGTGCCTAAAGTGCCTTGACCGCCTTCAGCATTCTGATCGCTTTAATCTGATTGTTTCAAACAGTCGTTAAAGCTTCTAACGAGACCGTGCGTCGATCGCCAGCTCTAATAAAATTATCAGATCTGCAACAGCGATAAATTGTGTCACTGCATACCCTCTTGCAGTCCTCAATCATTTGTAATCAGAGCTTAGGAAACCGTTTCTCTCCACGAGACGATGCCGTTTAAGTCTCCAGGTTTCGTCCCAAGAAGCGGGTTGTGCTCAAACCGTATGTCATTCCTAGTCATAAAAAGTCGTGCAAGAAAATTGACCAGAAAAAGATCTTACCTCTAGAGACGAATGCTTGCTGCTCAAAAAGAAGGGTGCCAAGCACTTTTGCAGAGACTAAATCTGCTTTACTCTCTATGCTCTGCTCTCAAAATAAGGAGTAGTGACGTTAAACCTGAATGCAAAATCACATCAGTATTTAAAAGCGCTAGTCCCACGATGCTACAAAGCTTGGAAAACCTGTTTTTTGAACTGATGTTGTTTCTGCACAACGAAATAGAAATCTTTCCCCATTAATTGTGATTATTCTTGACAATGAGTGTTGAAAAGCAACAATTTCCAACTGGCTTTGGCAAAACTACTTTAAGTCTAGTCTCCTATATTTGAATGCTAACGCGTGCTTTTCATCACGTCTCTTTTCATCGCGTCTAATGTTGTCCATCCTCTTGTAATGTACGTCCTTTAGGGTGCGAAATGGAGTAGGGTGCGAAATGGAGACCAACGTGTGGCTTCGTGATGGATGTCTCTACAACTAGCTAAACAGGGTCAATTTTGGGCACGCTAACGCTGGCAATGCTCTACACGATCGCTCCAGCAACCTAACTCAACGAAAGAGTCGTACTGCCGCCAGTTGCGTAGCTAGGCCACCGGTAGCGTTTTCGCGTATCGTAGGCATAAAATTCTGCCTTTAAATGCGTGGATTCGCTGAAGCAATCTGTTGTCGTGCGATCGGTGAGACTCCAAACGGTACCTTCCCTGCACCTAAAGCTCACAAGAAAGCTGATTGCCAAGCCCGTTACTGCTGTTGAAGTTTAATCACTACGGGTCAATTCCCCGCCCCTGGGAGCGCATGAGGCACAGCAGTCCGAATGGGCGCTGTTGAGCGAAGCCGAGCCGCGAAGCGTGTGAGGCGTAGCGAAGTGATACTCCGTCCGCTTGCGGCGGAGACGTTCATTTGAAAACGGTCTTTCAGGAAGACTTAGGCAACGTTTTTGTAGACGAACGTCGCATGCGGCAAGTACTGCTCAACTTGCTCAACAATGCCGTTAAATTTACGCCCCCCGGTGGACAGGTAACGCTGTTAGTCCACCTAGAACAACCAGAGGCTTACAAAGACAGCGATTGCATCCAACCGATACCTTCAGGTGCCTGTAACCTCTGCTTCTCGGTGCTTGATACAGGCATCGGGATTGCTGCTGCCGATCATGCCAAACTTTTTCAGGCGTTTGTTCAGATTGATAGCAGCCTCAACCGTCAATATTCAGGCACGGGCTTGGGTCGGATGTTGGTCAAGCAAATCGTAGAGCTACATGGCAGTAGTGTCATAGTCAACAGCGAGGTGGGAAAAGGAAGTTTTACTGTACGTTTGCCGTATGCGTGCCAGGCGCCAAACGTTATCGCAGCAGCACCGAAGATGATACCTAGTGAGGCATTCTTACTGCCGAACGATCGCGTCTTGATTGTCGAAGATTCTACCGCTGCCGCAGAACAAATTGCCCGCTATCTCAGAGGCTGTTTGGAAAGCCGGATCGACCGTAAAAAACTCACACGGTTAGGCTGTAAGTAGTGAACTCCAACCCCGTGAGAGCGATGGTTAAATTTTACTCAAGCAACCTGACCTACGCCCAATTTGACTTAATCCGACCGCTGCTGCCGCCTGCCAAACCCGGCGGTCGCCCCCGCAGTACCAACCTGTGGGCAGTGCTGAACGCCATTTTTTACGTGGTCACGCAGGGCTGTAAATGGCGAGACATCCCCGGCGACTTTCCGGCTTGGCAAACGGTGTACACCTACTTCCGCAACTGGCGCAAAGACGGCACCTGGCAAGCGATCCATGCGCGCTTACGAGCGTGGACACGAGTCGCAGTCGGACGCCCAGAAAGTCCTTCCGAGGTGATTCTCGATAGTCAAACGGTGCCCACGGTAGCGATGGTGCAGCAGGCAGTGGGGTTTGACCGCTTCAAAGCCACCAAAGGGCGCAAACGTCATACCGTTGTGGATACGCTGGGTTTAGTGATGTCTGTGCTGGTGACCGCGGCGAGCCTGCCGGAACGCGAGGGGGGCAAACGGGTGCTGCAACGCTTGTCTGAACTGGGTGCGAAGGTTTGTCGCCTTTACCTCGTTTGGGTGGATGGCGGCTATAGTGGTCAACCCTTTGTGCAATGGGTAATGGATCGCTTTCGTTGGGTGGTTTACCCAGTGCTGCGCCCCGAACAGACCAAAGGCTTTGTACTTCTGAAAAAGCGTTGGGTCGTGGAACGGACGTTTGGCTGGTGGCAATGGTATCGGCGGCTCAATTGTGATTATGAGGCACTGCCGGAAACTGCGGAAACGATGATTTATCTCGCCATGATTCGGCTTATGGTCAGGCGACTGGCGTAATTTGTTACACCCCTAACCCTTTTCAAACAGCCTCTCAGTGACCTGAGCTTAGAGGCCGTGATTTATCCTCGTGGTGAGGGCGCAGTAGAAGAGGCGTTGTGCCTTCAACCCGCGTTGATCTAAAAAGCGTTGCGGTCACTCGGCACTTATAGGTAAATGTCGCCGACTTAGGAGCTTTCTAGTCAACAAAATACCCGTAGGGGCAGGTTTGATCACAGGATTAACGGCTAGAGGCAAGATTGATCGACTATAAGCAGTTGATCCAAGAATGAGTGCAATAATAGTTTTGCAGGCGTGTCTACTTGATGAGCATTAAGTAATCTGCATAGGCAACGTGAAAAAAACGCTTAATCGTATCGGGAAAATGACCTGGTAACAGATCAATACCGATCGCAGACTTCATTAAGTAGGCTGCCAGGAGAATAAACGCGCTTATGGTCAAATTGGCTCCCAGCAAAATGATGACGATGGCGATCGTATTGCCCATCTTCGTCATGACCTGAGGAACGTAGCGTCGCTTTTTGGCGCGACGATCTTTGCCAATAAACAGCACTATATAGAAGCGTGAAACAAGCAGATCAATGACAAACCGCAGATCAACCAGCTTGGCCGATGGTTTCGGAATCGCCTCGTTCAGAATTTGGTGAAAAGCTTCTAATTGTTCTGGTGTGAGGCTGTTTCGTATCGGTGCAGCAAGCTTTGATAAATAGTAATTGGGAGTGTGCGATGAATAGTCAGGACGGTTCACAATGACTTCCTATAGCTGAATTAAGCCCTAAACGTTATGGCAACAAAACTCTGGTGCCTTGGCCCAGAGTTAAACCAAGATTGGTCACGATCATCAGCAAGCAAAACGTTTTTGCTCTGTTCCAGCTATTTGAGCGGAGAAACTGATGGGTAAATGCCAGTTGAAACGTTAAAACTGTTGCTAAAAGCCAATTCACCACAAGTTCGATGGCCCAATTCTGGGCGGATGTCAGGTCTGTACCAGACCACACAAAGAACATGGCCTCGTGGTGAAAGAGGGTAGTGCACCAGAGCAGACCAAGAACGCAAACCACCGATCCAGCGATCGCTCCAAAACCTGCCCAGGCAAGGTAAAAAACGATCGCTTCGATGCTCACCCAAACGGCAAAGGATGCCTTATAACTGCACAGCACGTAACCTGCCAGCCCACAGCTACAGAACAGCACCAGCAACTGTATGCCGGTTTTTCGCATGAAGCTTGACAACGTGATTATCCTTACGAGCTTGCAACTCTTCCCAGTATTCCCAAATCTGCTGGGTAGAATGAGTTCTTCTCTTCGATTGGTGAGGTTGTGTCGGATGCATTGATGGCGCTGCGCTTAGTGAGGGGCTGTTGGCTAAGAAAACTGCCAGAACTCACGATGCACTTCGATAATTTCAGCTTCTACTGCAGGCAAAGGACCCCAGACTTGAATCGGTTTCTGACCGCGATCGAACACCTCACGACAGGGCAGATGCAACGTTGGGTTTGCCTCATGGTTGCCTGTTAACGCGAGTAACCGAGTTTCAGCGATGCCATACACAAGGCGACCAATATTTGCCCAGTATTGCGTTCCGGCACACATTGCACAGGGCTCAGCCGTCGTATAAAGTGTGCAGCCCCAGAGATAATCTGGCGAGAAATTGAGCCATGCTGTGCGAATCAGCACCGCTTCTGCGTGATTGACCGTATCCACATTGCCTTGCTCCAACAGCACCGTTTCGCGATCGGGTGCCACCAACAGGGCGCCAAACGGATGATGCCCAAACTCACGCGCACGCATGGCAATTTGATTGGCCCGTCGCAAATGCTGAAGCATCTGTTCAGGCGTTGGGTCAGGATTGGGCGGGAGGGAAGGGCGATCGGGCATAGGCGTGAGGAGTAAAAGCAGAGGGCAGGAGGCTAGAGGAGTTCTTAGTTGTTAGTTTTTAATTATTAGAAAAAATTGGAAAAGGCAGAGAGCAGGAGGAGTTGTTGGTTGTTAGAAAGGCTAAAGGCTGACGGTTAAAAGCAAGAAAAGCTGACCGCTGACCGCTGACCGCTGACCGCTGACCGCTGACCGCTGCTAGCCAAACTCAAAACTCAAAACTCAAAACTTTCCCCCTTCCTTCCTACCCTAGCGGTCCACCCAAAATTGTTTTGGCGATACCGTCGATTGTTTCGGTTCCATCGTCGTACTTCAGTTCTTCGTACCACTTTTGGGTCTTTTCAGGGTCTTTGCCATGAATCATGTCAGCGCGTTTACGGGCACGAGTGATGATGTCGGCAACGCGATCCTTCCGTTCTGCTTCGTAGCGCCTGAGGGCATCGGCAACGCTGAGGTTAGTCGTTTTCAGGTAGTTAGTGAGCACGAACGCATCCTCCATCGCCTGACTGCCACCCTGTCCTAAATCGGGAGCGGTGCCATGTGCCGAATCACCCAGCAGGGCAACGCGGCCGCGTACCAGGGTTTCCAGTGGTTCAATATCGTGGATTAAGACACGGTTGGTTTTCTCTGGTTCTAAGCGTTGAATCAGCGCTTGCACGGGTGCTGCCCAACCCGCAAAAAAGTGTTCTAGCTCGGTACGAATCTCACCGGCGTCCTGAGCCTGT
The DNA here is from genome assembly GCF_003003795.1 of Stenomitos frigidus ULC18. Lineage (GTDB taxonomy): Bacteria > Cyanobacteriota > Cyanobacteriia > Leptolyngbyales > Leptolyngbyaceae > Stenomitos > Stenomitos frigidus_A. The sequence continues at coordinate 94,865 of NZ_PVWK01000142.1, forward strand.
TCCTTGGACATTGGGACATCGAAGAAGAAGTAGAAGCGATCGCTCGCGATCGGCATCAGCGAGGCGCGTTTGTGTTCACCCACATAGATAACCCAACTTGTCTTCGGCGCTAGATCGTCTGTGGCAGGTACTAGCCCGTTCCAGTTGACATAGCCCACATAGCGGCGATCGAGGGGATGCCCCACAACGTAGGGACGCAGGCGTGAGTGAGTGCCATCTGCTGCAACCAGTACATCGCCTGTAGCACTGCTACCGTCTTCAAAAAGGGCGGTCACGCTATCGGCGTCTTGCTCGACGCCCACACACTTCGCGCCTAGCTGGACATTTTCTGTCCCAAACGCTTGCAGCAGCATTTGCTGGAGTTCTGTCCGTGCTACGGGATACGGTCGTTGTCCGACCTGTTCAATTAATGGCAAAAGGCTGAAATCATTCAGTGGTTCTCCTGCGCGGCTGTAATAGGCCATGCGATCCATCTGCCCACCAATGCTGGCAATCTCGCTGGCTAGCCCCAGGTGATTCAACACTTTCACGCCATTCGACCAGAGAGAAATAGCGGCTCCTGCAGGACGTAATTCGCTGACGCGATCGTAGATTTTGACGGTATATCCTGCCTGCTGCATAGCGATGCCTGTAGTCAAGCCACCCATCCCAGCACCGATGATAATGACCTTCAGGCTATCCATGACGTACTCCTTTCAATACTTCCAAAAGATGCACAATTATTCGAATAAAACTGAACTCTACGATACAAATCTACCACCTGGATGATGTGCTTCCCGGCTCTCCGTCTTAATCTAAAGCTATTCGTTCGAGCGCTGCTACTCATCCTTTCGTGATCTCAGCCACACATTAACGCAAAGGGTGGCTGAGAGGCGCATCATTAACGACTTCAATCCATATAAAACGACTTCAACCCATATAAATGGGAGCTTTTTATGCAAACTCAATGGGAAACCTATAAAGGGCTGGAGCTAATTCCAGACTCTGCACCGGAACCAAAAGTGAATCACTTTATGCATGGGCTCTTGCTCAGCCATCTTTGGCGATCGCTCATCAATGCCCTGGCGCAAGAGCATTTTTATGAGCAACGACGCGACTATTTTGAGCGGTGCTGGGCGATCGATTATGCCGATCCTTATACAATTAAGCATGCAGACCAACTCAAAAAGCTGTTGACGTTGATGGACTAATACGTCATCTGCAAACAGCTAAACGAGAGAACGAAAAACAGCGACCATCAAGCTGTAGCCAAGAAACACTAGTAACGCACCGATGAGGTTAAGCCTGCCGTCCATCTGCTGCGGTTTTAACCAAAAACTGAGCAGCCATGTCACCGATGGCATAACTACCCATGTCAACAAAGAGCAACTGACTAAATTGCTCACAAACATTTGGTAGGGCAACGCCCATGCGTCCATAAAGCGCAATTTGGCAAACAGTAACGTTTCTACCATCACCGTTGGATAAAGCCCAAATAGCACTGCAAAATTCTGTTTCCAGGCCGGTGGATGAGAGCGTTTACCGTTGGTATCGATGCGTTTAGAGAACCAGGCTTCCAAGCCCGTCAGCCCATTACCCATGTGATAACGATAGGCACCAAAGCGCCGCTTTCCCATGCTGATGAGGCGATGACGCGTATCTGAATCGAGCCATTGACTCAGGTTGGCAGGAGTGTCGAAATGCACAATGATGTACCATTTGTCCTGCGCATCTTTGATCGCTGGGAAGACATCCGTGCGTAAATAGCCTTCAAACTGAGTGACCCCCGATCGAATCTCTGACTGCCATTTCCGAAACTCTGTTTCTTTTTCTCCAGGGATGCCGTCATACTCAATCACAATGCTGCCATCGGGCATCGGCTCAATTTGATCCGTCATAGATAGAAGACAAAAATAAGGGGCAGGAAGCGGTGCAACAGCGGGCTGCAGTAGGTGTTCGCTGAAATGTATGACTGTAGTTTGATGCAGTTTAGAGCAGGATCGGTATTCTGGGGATAGCCGTTATCCCAGAACTATGTCCACCATTCCTAAAAACATCAACAAGCCGTCAGCACTCAAGCGTGTTCGTCTTGTTAGCCATCTGCTCGACAATGCGATTCCGATTCCTGGGACGCGCTTTCGCGTTGGGCTCGACCCGATTCTGGGGCTACTGCCTGGTGCAGGCGATTTTCTTGGGGCAGCCCTTTCTGCTTACATTGTGATCGAGGCGGCTCGGTTTGGCTTGCCACGAGAAACATTGACGCAGATGGTGACGAATTTGGTGCTCGACTCGGTTGGCGGTTCGCTACCTGTGCTAGGGGATGTGTTTGACGCAACCTGGAAAGCGAATAGTCGCAATTTGGCGCTTTTAGAAGCTCATGTGGCGACACCATCACCGAAAAAGGCCGCGAATCGTGGCTTTGTCGTTCTGATCATCCTCTTGTTGGTCGTGCTACTTGTCGGCATTGCTGCGATTGCAACGCTGCTGATTACCTGGCTGCTGAAGACGATATCTGGCTAGCGATCGACTGCGATCGCGGAGCGTCAATCGGCTGATTGTGTAGCACCATCGTTGTACTGGTGTTGCACTCAAAGCCAATGCGTTCGTAAAACGACTGCTGATGTGTGGTCATCAGATAGATCCGCTCAACGCGACTCATTTTGGGATGACTCAACACCGTTTGGACGAGCTTCCGTCCCAAACCTGCGCCCTGATAGTGCGGATGAATCACAACATCCCAAATGGTCGCACGGTAAACACCATCAGAGGTCGCTCTAGCGAAACCGATCAACTGTTCGCCATCCCACGCGGTGATCACAGGCTCACTGTTGGCGATCGCCAGGCTCATATCTTTAAGAGAACGATCGGTCGCCCAAAAAGTAGCCACCTGGAAGAGCGCCTGAAGCTGGATCAAGTCCACACGTCTCTGGTCAGAAAACCGAATATGACGACAATCCATTCCCACATCACTGTAATAACGGTACGAACATAATCTAACTTTACATAACCTAACTTCAAAGACGGCGGCTTTGTCTGTTTAGAGGGAACTCATTGCCAAAATTTCGACTCATGCATCATGAAAGCTTGACCACCGCCAGCTAGAATACAAACAGTAGTTATCAGTTTCTAGTTTTCCGGTTGGATGACAGCCCAGGACTTAACGCTCGTAACTCAAAAATTCTCGTCTTTCTATGCCCCATCCTGCCCGCCAACGTTCTCGTTACCCTCTCCTCCGATTGACCCGCGATCGGTGGCAGACGCTCAGGCGAGGGCGATCGGCGATTGTATTGTTGCTCCTGCTGTTGACCTGGAGCCTTTGTTTAGGATGGGGATTGGCACAGGCAAAAGAACCGCGTGCGTCCCAACCCATCGCGCAACCTCTGCCGGCACCCACCACCGTGCAGCCAACCACCGCGCCACCAGTCACCATTGGCACCGTTGATGTCGTTCCGAAAAGCCTCAAGCTGGGTCAAGATCTGTATCTAGAGAATTGCGCGAGCTGCCATATTGGTGTGCCGCCCCAGGTCATGCCAACCGAAACTTGGCGACAACTGATTCAAGATTCCCAGCATTACGGTGCCCAAATTCAGCCACTCGTTCCACCCAATCTGCAAATTGTCTGGCAGTACATCCGTACGTTCTCGCGACCTCAGGGTGCAGATGAAGACATTCCGTATCGGGTGTACCAAGCACGTTACTTCAAAGCGTTACATCCTAAAGTCAAGCTACCGACACGATTAGGGCTGAGCAGTTGTGTCTCTTGCCATGCTGGCGCTGGCAAATACGATTTCCGCAGCCTCACGGCCGAGTGGCAGAACGCGCCGTAGGGAAGAAAGTATGAAGTCTAAAGGCTAAAGGCTCAATTGACTAATCCTTTAGCCTTTAGCCTTCATCCTGCCCCTTCTAATTGCGGTGATAGGATTAAAGTAGACCGAATTGTGGCTTCAAAGGTTCGTCCTAGCGGTATGTCCTGTCGATTCGAGGGCTTACTAAGCTTTGACCGAAGCATTTTAACGTTTTGTCAAACACACTTTCCAAACATTAGGAACTGGTTTCTTTCTGCCATGCTTAAGACTCTGCTGGGCGATCCCAACGTACGCAAACTCAAGAAGTACCAACCGCTCATTACTGAGGTCGCCCTACTCGAAGCGGAAGTGCAACCTCTGTCTGATCACGAACTACAAGGCAAAACAGCAGAGTTTAGACAGCGCGTTGAAAATGGCGAATCTCTAGACGATCTGCTACCGGAAGCCTTTGCAGTGGTTCGAGAAGCTGCTAAGCGAGTGTTAGGCATGCGCCACTTTGATGTGCAGGTGTTAGGCGGCATTCTGCTGCACGACAACGAAGGCGGCCGTGTGAAAGGGCACCTGGCTGAGATGAAAACTGGGGAAGGTAAAACCCTGGTTTCGACGCTGCCAGCCTATCTGAATGCGATCGCGGGCAAGGGTGTCCACGTGGTTACAGTGAATGACTATCTGGCACGACGCGATGCTGAGTGGATGGGACAGGTACACCGTTTCCTGGGGTTGAGCGTAGGGCTGATTCAGCAGAGCATGACTCCGGCCGATCGCCAGCGCAACTACGCGTGCGACATTACCTACGCTACCAACAGCGAGCTTGGGTTTGACTACCTGCGTGACAACATGGCGACGGCAATGGTCGATGTGGTGCAGCGTCCCTTTAACTATTGCATTATTGACGAAGTGGATTCGGTGCTGATTGATGAAGCCCGCACACCGTTGATCATTTCTGGTCAGGTCGAGCGTCCGAGTGAGAAGTATGTGCGCGCGGCAGAGGTGGCGGCATCGCTCACCCGCAAGGCGAACGAAGATGACCCTGACAATCACTACGAAGTAGATGAAAAGCAGCGGAATGTAATCCTTGCCGATGAAGGATTTATTGCAGCAGAGCAATTTCTGGGCGTGACAGATTTGTTTGACCCGCAAGACCCGTGGGCGCACTATGTTTTCAATGCCATTAAGGCAAAAGAACTGTTCATCAATGATGTGAACTATATCGTTCGCAACGACGAGATCGTGATTGTGGATGAGTTTACTGGCCGCGTGATGCCGGGTCGTCGCTGGAGTGATGGTTTGCACCAGGCGATCGAAGCCAAAGAGCGCGTTGAAATTCAGCCCGAAACGCAAACGCTGGCAACCATTACCTATCAAAACTTTTTCTTACTCTATCCCAAGCTAGCGGGCATGACGGGGACGGCAAAGACCGAAGAAGCGGAATTTGGCAAAATCTATAACCTGGAAGTTGCTACTATTCCGACGAATCGTCCTACTGGCCGACGTGATTTGTCCGATGTGGTTTACAAAACCGAGGACGCGAAGTGGAATGCGATCGCCGAAGAATGCGCTCAAATGCACGAAGTGGGTCGCCCTGTGCTTGTGGGTACCACCAGCGTTGAAAAGTCGGAACTCCTCGCTCGGCTGCTGAATGAGCGCAACATTCCACTCAATCTGCTCAATGCCAAACCAGAGAACGTGGAGCGAGAGTCAGAAATCATCGCCCAAGCGGGACGCAAAGGCGCAGTGACGATCGCCACCAACATGGCTGGTCGTGGTACCGATATTATTCTCGGTGGTAATGCCGACTACATGGCGCGTCTGAAAGTCCGGGAATACTTCATGCCCAGGATTGTGCAACCAGAGGACGAAGATACCTTTGGTGTTGCCGATGTTCCAGCTTTAGCGGCTAGTCGTGGTGGTGGGCAGGGCTTTGTTCCTGGTAAAAAAGTGAAATCCTGGAAAGCCTCGCCCCAAATTTATCCCACGTCTCTATCGAAAGAAACTGAGCGACTGCTGAAGGCAGCGGTAGATGTTGGCGTACAGCAATATGGTGAGCGATCGCTACCCGAACTGGAAGCGGAAGATCGCGTTGCCGTTGCTTCGGAAAAAGCGCCCACCGAAGACCCTGTGGTGCAAAAGCTACGCGAGGTTTACAACCTGATTCGGAAAGAATACGAAGCGTTTACGACCCGTGAACACGATGAAGTGGTTCAACTGGGCGGCTTACACGTCATCGGTACAGAGCGGCACGAATCCCGACGCATCGACAACCAGTTGCGTGGTCGAGCGGGTCGGCAGGGTGACCCTGGCTCTACCAAATTCTTCCTGAGTCTGCAAGATAACCTGCTGCGGATTTTTGGTGGCGATCGCGTAGCGGGCTTGATGAATGCCTTCCGGGTTGAAGAAGATATGCCAATCGAGTCGGGGATGCTGACTCGATCGCTAGAAGGTGCCCAGCGCAAAGTGGAAACCTACTACTACGACATTCGGAAGCAGGTTTTTGAATACGACGAAGTGATGAATAATCAGCGTCGTGCTATCTATGCTGAACGTCGTCGCGTTCTGGAAGGGCAAGACCTGAAAGAGCAAGTCGTCAAATACGCTGAGCGCACGATGGATGACATCGTCGAAGCCAAAGTCAATCCAGACCTGCCCTCAGAAGAGTGGGATCTCAAGAGCCTGGTCAGCAAGGTGCAGGAATTTGTTTACTTGTTGTCTGACCTGGAGCCGGATCATCTCATCGATATGACGATCGGCGAAATTAAAACCTTCTTACATGAGCAAGTTCGCATTGCTTATGACCTCAAAGAAGCCCAAATTGATCAGATTCAACCCGGATTGATGCGACAAGCTGAGCGCTTCTTCATCCTGCAACGGATTGATACGCTTTGGCGTGAACACCTACAGCAGATGGATGCTCTGCGCGAATCGGTAGGTCTACGCGGCTACGGGCAAAAAGATCCGTTGATCGAGTATAAGAGCGAAGGTTACGAAATCTTCCTGGAAATGATGACCGAAATCCGTCGTGATGTGGTTTACTCGTTGTTCCAGTTTCAACCTCAGATGCAGCCCACTGCTGCTGTTGCGTCTGAAACAATCTAGAACTCAGTTAATAGGGTGGAGATCTCGAAGGGCAATCAATCGATCGCCCTTTTACCCAGCTTTCGACCCGATGCCCTAACTTCTGTGGCGAAAGCTATACTTGACAAAGCTAAAGCGTGGTTTGTAGGTTTTGAGGCAATGAATGCTTGGGCGCTTTTTACGCTTTGGTGCTGATGGTAGAAATAATAACGGTAGTCCTAACCAAAACTACACCAGTCAATCTATAAGGTTACAGTCTTTGGCGTTTACTCTTTGAGGCTGATCAGTCGATGCTTTGCTCATCCGGTGCATTAAAGCCATTCCTAGCGATCGCGTCTCTTCAAGAGCACGGCATGGGCAAAACACAGGGGCGCTGGTACACTTGATCCAGGTTTGCCGAGCATTATTCTTTATTCCACAAGTTTGAAATCCTCCGATCGGGCGACTTGAATAGGTGAAGCCTGCTCTACGCTCTTGCGATAACCTGACCACAGCGAGATTTCATACGTATCTAAAAGATTTCGTATGCCATGCAGCAATGATCATTGGAATGAGATGCTTCAACGCTAAGTGTTTGACTTTGTAATGGCTTGTGTCCTTCTTAAGCGACGCTCATCTAAAGCATACGGTTACGCTTTGTTAGTCCTTTAAAGTGAGTGAACAACCCTATGAATGTTGAAGGGACAAGCAAAAATCATAATAGGCAACCTTTTCCACATGAGAGGGGCAGTTCCAAGCCAGTAGGAGATTCTGAGCGTGACCCTCAACCACCACGCAGAGGGAGGCGACGTTTCCTGATACCTGCCCTTATTGCAGCGGCAATTTTGGGAGGCGTTGGGTGGATCGTGTTCAGTCGGTTCATCATGCCGATACTCATTTTCAGCAGCATGAAGCCACAGCTAACACCAGTTGAGTTATCGTCGCCAAAGACAGCGCCAATTGCCGATAGCTCAGACTATGCGGCTAACCTTGATTCGCGCCAGTCTGTCACTTTGCAGCCACGGGTGTCGGGGCAGATTGCGGCTATTTACGTCAAGGCTGGCGATCGCGTTGAGGCAGGGGCACCTATCATTCAAATTGATGCAGCGCAACAGCGAGCACAGGTTGCCAGTCGGGATGCGGCAGTAGAATCTGCTGATGCTGATATCTCGGTTGCGCAGTCCGACGTGTCAAGCGCTCGAGATAATCTGCGATCACTCCAGGCAAAGCGAACAGCTAATCAATCTGATGTGCAGTTCAATGAGGGTGAGTACAAGCGTTATCAGGATCTGTTTGCTCAGGGAGCCAGCAGCAAGCAAGTGCTCGATCAAAAGCTAAACGCGGTGCAAACTGCACGCGCAACCCTCAGGCAGACAGAGGCTGATATACAGGCTCAGCGGTCAGCTATTGCGCGATCGCAGTCAACCGTTGCAAAAAACCAGCGTACTTTACAGCAAGCACAAGCAAATGTGACTGAAGGGCAAGCAGAGCTTCAGTATTACACCATCAAAGCGCCCTTTTCGGGGGTTGTTGGTAACATTCCTGTCAAGGTGGGCGATTTTGTTGATAACACCTCCCCAATGCTCCGCCTTACGCAGAACGAGCAGCTTGAGGTGCAAATGCAAATTCCTTTAGACAGGGCACCTGCCTTGCGATCGGGGTTGCCTGTACAACTACTGGATGAGCAAGGCAAAGTACTGCAAACTGGTAAGGTGTCTTTTATTGCGCCAGATGTTGACCCGTCTACGCAATCCATACAAGCAAAAGCGGTTTTTAACAATTCGAGCGGCAAGCTACGAACCTCACAATTTGCTCGCGTGAGAGTCATTTGGTCAACCCGTCCGGGTGTTTTGGTACCAGTAACTGCGATTTCGCGGTTAGGCGGTAAGGATTTTGTGTTTGTCGGTACGTCGTTCAAGGCTTCAGGCTGCAAAGCTGCCTCTGCGGGAGAGGGGGCACCACCACCAACTAACGTTGACCCTGAACAACTAACGGTGGCTCAAAAGGCAGTCAAGCTAGGCAAGATTGTGGGCAACGAGCAGGAAGTGCAGGACGGACTTGGCAAAGGCGATCGCCTCATCACTTCCGGCATCCTGAGCTTGCAAAATTGTCTGATTGTTCAAGAAGCGGCAGCCACACCAAAGTAATTTCCACGGCTCAACTTAAAGTGGGCTAGCGGGCAGGAGTGCGTAGTTCATGGCACATCACTATTGACAGCGGGCAGTTTCCTCAGGACACCTGTGCTTTATGATTCTCTCCATTTCAACCTTCTTTATTCGTCGCCCGATTTTTGCAACAGTTTGCTCGATCGTGGTGACGCTGCTGGGGATTGCGTGTATTCCAACGCTACCGATCGCCCAGTATCCTGATATTGTGCCGCCACAAGTTACAGTCACCTCCAACTACATTGGCGCTAGTGCGGAAACGGTTGAATCAACCGTGACCAACATCTTGGAACGAGAGCTAAACGGCATCAACGACCTGCGGTACATCAAATCCACCAGCGCTAACGATGGTTCTAGCAGCATTAATCTCACCTTTGAACTCGGACGCGATCAGGATCTCGCAGCGGTCGATGTGCAAAACAAGGTGTCCACGGTGCAATCACGTTTGCCAGGACCCGTGACCCAAACAGGTGTGCAGGTAGCAAAAGCAAACAGCAACCTTCTGCTGGCGATCGGGATGTACTCCGATCGCGACGAGAAAACTGGACAAGACGTTTACGACAGCACCTATCTCAGCAACTATGCCGATTTGTACATTGCTGATGCGCTCAAGCGAATTAAGGGGGTGGGTGGAGTACAAACCTTTGGTGAGCGGAAATATGCCATGCGCCTCTGGGTTGATCCAGAGCGTCTCGCTAGTCGGGGACTGACCTCCCAGGATGTGATCACAGCCTTGAAAGAACAAAACCTCCAGGTGGGTGCGGGGCAGATCGGGCAACCACCGATTGACGATGGACAGCAATATCAATATGCCGTCACGGCTCAGGGTCGCTTCAAAAATGCAGAGGAATTTAATGACCTTGTTGTCAAAACTACCGCTACTGGCACTTTAGTCAAGTTGCGGGATGTGGGTCGCGCCGAACTGGGGGCGGAAAACTACGGGTCTTTGCTGCGCTTTACGCCCAGTGACCGCATTACACACCAGGGGATTGGACTTGGCATTAATCAGCAATTTGGTACCAATGCGCTGGATACTGCCCGTGATGTGAAGGCAGAAATGCAAGTGCTGGCGGCGAATTTCCCGCCAGGAATGCGCTATGCCGTTGCCTTTGATACCACGACCTTTATTGAGGCAGGTGCAGAAGAGGTCATCATTTCACTCATCCTGGCGATCGTTCTGGTGGTCTTGATCATCTATCTCTTTTTGCAGAATTGGCGATCGGCGCTTATTGCGTCCATCGCAATTCCAGTTGCCTTGCTGGGTACCTTTATCTTCGTCAAACTGCTGGGCTTCTCAATTAACACACTCACCCTCTTTGGTTTGACGCTGGCAACAGGGTTGGTGGTGGATGATGCCATCGTCATTGTGGAAGATATCACTAAGCGTGTTCAAGAAGATGGAATGCGACCGCTAGATGCCGCACTTTCATCAATGGACTCGCTTATTGGTGCCGTTGTTGCCACCTCTGTGGTTTTGGTGACGGTTTTCGTCCCCGTTGCCTTTTTCCCTGGTACCACCGGGCAACTTTACAAACAATTTGCGTTGACGATCGCCTTTTCGATCACGGTTTCCACTTTTAATGCGATCACCTTGACCCCAACATTGTCAGCACTCTTGCTGCGGCGTGGTCAAATGCCCAACAACTGGTTCTTTAACCGTATCAACGTAGGGATTGATTACACCCGCCAACGGTACAGCCGATTGCTGGGTAACGTAACGCGGCGCAAAGGGTTAGTCATGGGGCTGTTCGCGGGGGCATTGGCGCTAACTGGCTGGGTCTACACGCTCGTACCGGGTGGCTTCCTTCCCGATGAAGACCAGGGCTACTTTATTACGATCGTCCAGGCACCAGAAGGCGTATCGCTTAACTACACGCGCAATGTACTGGAAAAGGCAGAGGCAATCCTCAAGCAGCAGCCGGAAGTCCAAAATATTTTTGCGGTCGGTGGCTTTAGCTTTAGTGGCTCCACTCCCAATAATGGCTTGATTTTTTCAACCCTCAAGCCCTGGGAAGAGCGCAAGGGAGCCGATCAGTCTGTGAAGGCGATCATCGGTGGCTTCTTCCCTAAACCATCAGGGCTATTCCCCCAAATGCTAGGCATCAAAGAAGCAACGGTGATTCCGGTAGCGCCACCAGCGTTACAGGGTGTGGGTAACTTCGGGGGCTTTGATTTTCAACTGCAAGACCGTACTGGGCTTGGCTTTAATGTGCTTGGCGAAAACCTTAACAAGTTTATGAGCCGTGCTGCTACCTATCCCTCTCCAGACAAAGCTCAGTTGACTGGATTACGACCGACCTTCAATGCGAATACCCCCCAAATTTCAGTAGAAGTCGATCGCACACGGGCAAACCAACTTCAGGTGCCACTACAGGATATTTTCAACACCCTGCAAACCTCGTTAGGTTCCACGTATGTGAACGATTTCAATCAATTTGAACGTACTTATCGGGTTTATGTGCAGGCAGATCAACAGTTTCGCTCCAACCCCGAAGACATTAAGCGGCTCTATGTGCGATCGCAGACAGGCAAAATGATTCCACTGAGTAATCTGGTCACAGTAACTCAAACGATCGGTCCGTCCATCATCTCGCACTACAACCTGTTCCGCTCAGTCGAAATCACGGGCGCTCCCGCTCCAGGTGTTAGTTCTGGGCAGTCCCTCCAGGCAATGCAAGCAGTCGCGAAGGAAACCTTACCCAAAGGGTTTGGCTATGAATGGTCTGGCTTATCGCTAGAAGAAGTTAGTGCGGGCGGCAGCGCCATCTTTATCTTCGCACTAGGGATTATCTTTGTTTATCTGACGTTGGCAGCCCAGTACGAGAGCTACATCGATCCCTTCATCATTCTGCTGACAGTGCCGCTGGCAATTCTCGGTGCGTTGATTGCGCTACTGCTGCGGGGGACTGCCAATGATGTCTACACCCAGATTGGCTTTGTCATGCTGATTGGGATGGCAAGTAAAAATGGCATTCTCATCGTGGAATTTGCGAACCAGCTTTATGCGGAAGGGTGGAGCATTACCAAAGCAGCAGTGGAAGCAGCGCAAGATCGGCTACGGCCAATTTTGATGACGGCAATCTCCACGGTGATTGGTGCCTTTCCCCTCTTTATTGCCACAGGTGCCGGTGCTGGTGCCCGACAATCGCTGGGAACGGCTATCGTCGGTGGGATGTGTGTTGCCACGATCCTCAGTCTCTTGGTCGTACCTGTCCTCTACATCGTGATCAAAACGGCTGAAGCACGCTATCGCCGAGGCCCCTATAAGCCTGCGATCGCCGACGCTCCGGAGGCCGAATCGGATGGCACTCGTACGGGTGAAGAAGTAACGTCCAAACGTTAGGTGCCTCCCCTAGTTCAAGCCCATGCGTTCCTGGTTTAACACTAATGGCTAAATAAAGACCTGGCAACGTGATCACCAGTCTCCCATTCTCGATCGCAAAACTATCTTAAAGTTGCAACTCAAAATCCTGATTGCGCTCACTTTTTCTGTAGAAAGGAGAGGTATCCATAAGCCTGTACGGATTGATGACTCCTCTCCAACATCAGCCCTTGGCTCGCTTTGAATGGTGCGCTATCTACGGCGTTCATGAGTGCAAATAATGATTGATCAAAAGGATTTGCTTCCGGCGGATGGCCTATCGCAGTTACGTTACCCTGCTGCAAAGATGCTCACGTCCGCGTTCCTGTCAACGACAGCGTTGCTCCTGCTCAGTGTGTATCAACCGAGCGCACAGGCACAAAACTGTGCATCATCCTATGAGCCTGGAACGCTGCAACAGCGCACTAAATCTGGTCTGTTGGATAGCAGAATCGGACCCATCAAGATCGTAAACAATACTCAAACCGCGACGATTGTTTCGCTCTACCATCCTGATGCGCCAAAACGGATCTTTAAATACTGGTATGCCGAACCTGGCAAGAGCTATTTACTGGGTACCGATAGCTATAGTAGCGATTGGGGCATTCAAGTGGATGAGGGGCCCATTTGCCTGGTGGGGCGTGTAGCCAGCTGGGATGGCCACATATTTACGACGTTTCCCAGCCGTCTCTTTATCGTCGATGCACCAGTCGCGGTCGAGCCAGCTGTTACCAGGAGCCAAACATCACGGGCGCTTACACTACCGCCGCTCCAGCCCCCTGAAGCCTATGAAGCGATCGCTACCAAGCAGATTACCCAGGGAGACGCACGCACTGGCTTGATTTCCTTGCTGCGGGCGGCTGATCTTTACCGGGTCAGTGGACGCTTAAAAGAAGAGCAGCGCGTGCGCGATCGCATCAAGCAGATTCGTGACGGTGGTAAAGCGGCTGCCTTCAGGCTAAAGGACGAACGAACGCAATGATTGCCGCTAGTATTGTAATTGCTAGCACCTTGCAATGGTCATCCTGCGCGTCTTGTCATGTCTTCCAAGCAAAAGCCCGCCAATGCTAACGCCTCTAAGGCAAAACCCTCTGATCACGGACGAGTCGTCTACTCAGAGTTTGGTAACGCAAACAATGATGACGCGTTTAAACGAGCCGTCCCCGACCTGCCACCTAACCAGCAGAACCTGAGAGTCGAAGCGTCTCGCGCTGGACGCAAAGGCAAAACGGTCACGATCGTGCGTGGCTTTCAAGCTCATACAGAGACGTTGACAGAACTGCTCAAAAAGCTCAAAGCCCATTGTGGCGCTGGCGGTACGCTGAAAGAAACGGAGCTTGAAATCCAGGGCGATCACAAGCAAAAAGTGGTCGAGTTTCTGATCAATCTGGGCTATAAGGCAAAAAGCAGCGGCGGCTAGAACATTTTCAGTGTTGATCAGCTTTAAGGTTGATTAGCTTAGACGTATGTTCAACCTCTCCAGTCTGCTGACAAGCTACCGTCGTCTAGAGCCTAAAATACCGCCTAGCACGCCTCGTACAATACTTTTGCCCTGAGACCCACCGCCTAGTGCTTGAGCTGCATTGCCAGCAAGGTTAAGGAGGAACTTCTCACGTTCACGTGCCAGGCGAGCCTCTTCCTTTGCCTGAGCCGCCGCTGCTTTCTCTGCCAGTTTCTGCGCCTGAGTCGCCTCTTTCTCAGCTTGTTTACGCTCCTGCTCTGCTAGTTTTTCAGCGTCGGCCTGAGCAGCCGCTTGAGCAACTGATTGAGCGGCTGCAGCTGCTTTCGCTTTGAGAAGCTCGTAGGCTGACTCACGGTCTTCCGCCGCCTCGTAGTGCCCGTATAGGACTGAGCCCTGGACACTCTGCTGACGCTGTTGAGGGTCGATCGCACCAACCTGGCTTTGAGGCGGCAACACAAATGCACGTTCTACAATGGTCGGGATGCCCTGTGCATCTAGAAACGAAACCAGCACTTCGCCAATGCCCAACGCTGTAATCACCTGCTCGACGTTCAACGAAGGGTTTGGGCGAAAGGTGGTAGCAGCAGCTTTAACTGCTTTCTGATCGAGGGGCGTAAAGGCTCGGAGCGCATGCTGCAATCGGTTACCCAGCTGACCTAACACTTTTAGCGGCACGTCAGTCGGGTTTTGGGTGCAGAAATAGATGCCAACGCCTTTGGAACGAATCAAACGCACAACCTGTTCCAGCTTGTCTTGCAGGGCGCTAGAGGCATCAGCAAAGAGGAGATGTGCTTCATCAAAAAAGAAGACTAGCTTAGGTTTATCCATGTCACCGACTTCTGGCAACTGTTCAAACAATTCAGAGAGCAGCCAGAGTACAAAAGTGGCATACAGTTTGGGTGCTTGTATCAGCTGATTAGCCGCGAGGAGGTTGATCACGCCATGACCATTTGCATCGGTCTGTAGCAAATCCATTAAGTCAAGCGCCGGTTCGCCAAAAAAACGATCGCCCCCTTGCTGTTCTAGAGTGAGTAGACCCCGCTGGATGGCACCCACACTCGCAGCCGAAAGATTGCCATACTCAGTTTTAAAGTCCTTTGCCTTATCGCCAACGAATTGCAAGAGCGATCGCAGATCCTTAAGATCAAGCAGCAATAGCCCCAAATCGTCAGCAATCTTGAAGGCAATGGTCAGCACCCCCGCTTGCGTTTCGTTCAGGTTCAGCAGTCGTGCCAAGAGCAGCGGCCCCATCTCTGATATCGTGGTGCGTAAGGGATGACCTTGCTCGCCAAACACATCCCAAAACTCGACAGGGCAACTGGCAAACTGAAAGTCCAAAAGCTCTAGCTGCTGAATGCGATCGCGAATCTTCGGTTTGTCGCTCCCTGGTTGACTGATACCAGATAGATCGCCCTTAATATCAGCCATAAAAACAGGCACCCCAATTTGACTGAAGCGCTCAGCCATGACTTGCAGTGTGACCGTTTTGCCCGTGCCTGTTGCTCCCGCAATCAGTCCGTGACGGGTTGCCATCGCAGGTACGAGACAACAGTCATGGCTACCTTGAGTGGCGGTAGTTTTGGCAATGAGCAAGGAATCGGTCATGGCAGTTAGCGCTCACTTGGGAATCTCCTGAAATTATACAGAGAGAATGTGGTTGTGAATTCTGCCAGCAGGCTGCTTTGAGGCACTTTTGGGTGTAATTGGCGTCACAATCTACAGCATCCGCATGTCTGATCAGTGGGAGTCAACGATTTGCAAATTCGGTAAGGTCTATGATTCAACTTGAGCGATGGCTTCGATGGCTGGGCACTGCTGTAAAACCGTTGCAGCGGGTCTGTATAAAAGACGGTTGGCGATCGCTCGCCGCAGCCGCACTGCACACTAAAACAGGCAACCTCAGGCAGAAGCGCTTGCGTTGGCTTTGGGGTGGGCTCTTCCTCTCAACGATTGTCCTGAGTCTGGCGCTACATAGACTCAACCCAGCAGATGCTGCGGTTGTGCAATTCCCCCTCTCAACTAAGGGGGCTCAAATTGTGGATGCCAGCGGTCAGCCTGTCTTGCTACGGGGCGTGAATTGGTTCGGCATCGAAACCGAAACGCAAGTTCCTCATGGGCTTTGGGCTCGCGATTATAAGGAGATGTTGGCGCAAATCAAGAGTCTGGGCTACAACCTCATCCGGCTACCGTATGCAGTGCAGAGTTTACGTGCGTCTACCATCAACGGGGTTGATTTCACTATTGGCAATAACCGCGACCTGCAAGGCAAAACGCCCCTGGAAGTGATGGATTTGATCATTCAAGAGGCTCAGCGACAGGGACTGATGATCCTGCTGGATAGCCACCGTCTGAACAACCAGCGGATTCCGGAGCTGTGGTATGGGGATGGTTTCACTGAAGCGGACTGGGTTGATACCTGGAAATTGCTGGCAACTCGCTACCAAAAACAGCCCAATGTGATTGGAGCAGATCTGAAAAACGAACCCCACGGTCGCGCAAGTTGGGGCACTAATGACCGGGCTACTGACTGGCGACTAGCAGCCGAACGTGCGGGTAACGCTGTTTTGGCGATCGCTCCTCACTGGCTCATCGTCGTTGAAGGCGTAGAAAGGAATGTACCCGGACAGAAACTAGCGCGACACTGGCAGGGTGGCAATCTAGAAGGCGCAGGCCGCTATCCAGTGCGCCTGAACAAGGCGCGTAAACTGGTCTACTCACCTCACGAGTATGGTCCTGGTGTCTATAACCAGCCCTGGTTTTCCGAAGCAGCCTTTCCAAAAAATCTGCTCAACCGCTGGGAGGTTGGCTTTAATTACCTTGCCAGTCGCAACATTGCTCCCATCCTGATCGGTGAGTTTGGTGGACGACAGGTGGATGCCAGTTCTAAAGAGGGTCTTTGGCACCGTCAGCTAGTCAATTTTATTCAGCAAAAAAAGCTGCACTTTACCTACTGGAGTTGGAACCCTAACAGCAGCGATACAGGCGGCATCTTGCAAGATGACTGGCGTACGGTAGATCAAGCGAAGCAGCAATTGCTCAGTCAGCTACTGACAGTGCCAGGCCCGACAGCACTGGCACTGTCAGTACGGCAGTCGGTATCGCCATTGGCGCCATTGGTTGCCCCGACATTGCCTTCACCACGTCCTACAGGCGAGATCGTCCCCTCTAGCGCTGATGGTCAATTAGAGGTGCAGGCAACCATGCAATCAGACTGGCAAACGGGCTTTTGTACTGCTATTCGCGTTACCAATCACACTAAGCTGAGTCGTCGCAACTGGCGGCTGAAATTTCAGATGAACCAGGCAACCATTCGCAACAGTTGGAATGGAACTTTTGCGCATCAAGGTTCCCGCTATACCGTTGATCCACCCGAATGGGGACGAGTGCTTGAGCCGAATCAGTCGATCGATTTAGGGTTTTGTGCTGCGAAGCAAGGTGTAGATTATCGGTTGAAGAAGCTGGCTGTTTCGGGTTTGTAGGCAGGAGGCCGGGGAACAGGGGGACGTAGAGGCTTGTTTTGATCTTAGAACTCAAAACTCAGGGGGCAGTCTCAACTTAAAACTTTTCTAACCAACAACTAATAATTAGCAACCAACAACCCCGCAGAGATGCCGAGTGTCAAACATTCGGATAAGCTGTATACAGAGGAGCCGTTTTGGGAATTCTGCTTAAATAGGCTACAGTTTTGTCTGACAAGACTCGATCGCCCTGACGGTAGCAACTTAATTCAGCCCCGTGAGTGGCGCTGGTTTATCTCTGCGGCCGATGCCCCACCCTGAGCCTCCCAAACGGGGAATGAAGGAAGTCCCACCATGCTTGTCTGTCCTCAATGCCAGTTTGAAAATCCCAACACCAACAAGTTTTGTCAGGAGTGCGGTACATCACTGACTCAGAATACTTGCCCTGAATGCTCTAGTCTCGTGCCTTTTGATGTTGTGCAATGTCAGGAGTGTGGCGAGATCGCTGGCGTGATCTGGTGGGCACTGATGGTAGACGACCAACGGCGAGTCGTTGAGCTGCCTTCAACTCCTGCTGCAATAGAAGTAACCGCTGACGATCGCCCTATTGCAGTGAATGACGCCGAGCGAGGGTACGCCTATCTTGATCGTCGTCAGCGGTATCGGCTGTTGGAGGTCTTACCGGCACCTGATGGTACCAACGTTGAGCGGCACGTTCGGGTGTTGGATTGTCAACCGTTTCAGATGTCGCTTTTAGAAGCGCTGGCAAAGCATGAGGCAGACGAGCCCATTGGGTCTATGCCGATCGAAAGTCAACCTGATGCGATCGAACGCGCTGATCCAACGGCACTTGCAGGCAATCGTATACATTCCGTGCAAGCGATGGCAGTGCCTGCGATCGCCCAACCGTATCTGGCCTTGGGCAGCAAATTTCATCAAGCTTTACCGGTGATTCACGACGCCTGGCAGCAAGACGGGCAGCAGATCATCCTATTAGAAGATCGGGCGCTTCTCCCACGGCTCGTCGATTTGTGGCTGGATGAGGATCTTGCCTTACCCGCCCTACAGCTTTTGCATTGGCTTTATGAAATGGTGGAGCTATGGAGTGTGTTAGACGAGTGGCAAGCCTGCCGCAGCCTGCTAGAAATTGAAAACCTGAAAGTAGATGAAGATCAGGCAATCTGTCTGCAACGCTTGCATTTGAACTTGCCTGATGCACCAGCGACCTTGCAAGATCTAGGGCAATTGTGGCAAACTTTGTTCGCTCAATCACAGCGCACTCAAATTGGTGCAATTTATGTACTGCTTGCAGATTTAGAGGCTGGCAAGCTAGAAACTATCGCTGATTTGCGATCGCGCATTGAGGAAATCGCCCATGAGCTCCAGGCAAACCAACCTGAAACCGAGATGATGCCCAATCTTGAGAGTTTTGAACCGACTGATGAATCTGTTGATGATCTGGCGCTCGACTCAGAGCCATCACGTTCGTCGAGCGTGGCGGATCTAAGTACAGCCGCTGCCTCGACTCGGTTAGAAGTCTCCTTGCCAGAGCCAACGCTGCCGCCGGATGTCGATAGCGACGGGGATAGCGACGACCTGCCGACGGTCGTTTTGCCAATGCAGCTATTTAACCTGGAGGATGCCGGTCGGACTGATATTGGAAGACAGCGCGACCACAACGAAGACTACTTTGGCATCGAGACCCAAACGGCAAAGCTCGAAAGCCCTTCTGGTAAAACAGTGCATGCTCGTAGTCTCTACATTTTGTGTGACGGCATGGGTGGGCATGCGGGCGGCGAAGTGGCCAGTGCACTGGCAGTCGATACCTTGCGCCGCTATTTCAAGGAAAAGTGGCAGAGCGCTCCCTTCTCTGATGGCGCCTCAAATAAACTGCCTGGGCCAGAGGTTTTAATTGATGCCGTACAGCTTGCTAACAAGGCAATTTACGATGTCAATCAGCAAAATGCCCGCTCAGGCAGTGGTCGCATGGGTACGACGTTGGTTGTGCTGCTTGTTCAAGATACGGAAGCGGCGGTGGCCCATGTCGGTGATAGTCGCCTGTATCGCTATACCCGTAAACGGGGGTTAGAGCAGATTACGATCGACCACGAAGTGGGGCAGCGCGAGATCCAGCGGGGCGTTGACCCTGATATTGCGTACGCTCGTCCTGACGCGTACCAGTTGACCCAGGCGCTAGGACCTCGTGATGAGCATTTCATTAAGCCTGACATCCAGTATGTCGAACTAAACGAAGACACCTTGCTGTTGCTGTGCTCGGATGGGCTGACTGACAATGACCTCCTGGAAACGCACTGGCGCACTCACGTAGAACCGTTGCTCAGTTCGCAAGCCAATCTAGAGCAGGGCGTTTCTCAGCTGGTTGAGCTGGCGAACCAATACAATGGGCATGACAACATCACCGCGATCGCAATTCGCGCTAAGGTTCGCCCCAATCTGGATCATTTGCGCTAACCTCCAGCATTGTAAGCAAACGATTGACCGATCGCTGGACTGGAGACTCTTGACTCTGAAGTAATCACAGCGTCAGCAGTCTACCAGCATCTAGACCATCCGCAGCTAGAGTCTCAGTCTAGAGTCTACCCGTTCACATGGTCATCCTGACCCTTCTTCATCCTCAACACAGAACACCGCTCAGGCAATGGTGCTTTCCAAATGAACCGCTGATTCGGATTGGCCGCGCACCGGGAAATCACGTCATTCTTAACGATCTCCTGGTTTCTCGGCACCATCTGGATTTGCGTCAGGTTGATGTGTCTACCGCTGACGCTAGATCGGCGGGGACTGTTTCCTGGCACCTGGTCAATCACAGTTCCAACGGCACGTTTGTCAACGGTGCTGTCATGTCACAAGGGCTGCTAGGAGCCAATGCGTTGCTTCAATTAGCGCAGGGTGGTCCACTGCTGAAACTGCAAATTCTAGCAGCGACCGGCTCCGTTTCAAAGAGCCCGTTGGCGATCGCCAAAGCTCCTCAATTACCAGCGCTTCCTCAACCGCCACTGTTGGTTAAGCAACCTCTGCGACTGTTTTGCAACCATGCTGGCAATCCACCTGACAATCTTTTCTGCATGCACTGTGGCTTACCGGTCAAGGTCGAGAAGACGATTCGTCAGTATCAAGTGTTGCGCGTGCTCGGTAAGGGTGGTATGGGCACCACTTACCTGGTGTGGCATCCAGCGGCAAGCCAGGTGTCTGGGCAACCGCAAAATGCGCTCCGAGTGCTCAAAGAAATGAATGCGGACATGGCTAAAATCCCCAAGGCGCAAGAGTTGTTTGAACGGGAGGCAAGTACCCTTCAAACGCTCAGCCATCCTGGCATTCCCAAGTTTTACGATTTTTTCGTTGAGGCAGGCAAGAAGTACCTGGTGATGGCGCTGCTGCACGGTCAAGATCTGGAAAAACGGATTCGCCATCAGGGACCTGTGTCAGCCCAGCAGGCGATCGCCTGGATGATCCAAACCTGCGATATTCTGTCTTATCTTCACACCCATAGAACGCCGATCATTCATCGCGACATTAAGCCCGGCAATCTGTTGGTGCAGACGCTCACTAACAGCATCGTAGTGTTGGACTTTGGAGCCGTTAAAGCCGTTGGCATCCCTTCTGGTACCCGCATCGGTGCAGAAGGCTATGCAGCGCCAGAACAAGCTCAAGGGCGACCCGTCACCCAGTCTGACCTCTACGCGATCGGCCCCAGTCTCATCTTTCTCATTACTGGTCAGAACCCCGTTCGACTGTATACAAAAGGCAATCAGAGTTACCGCTTTAGCTTGGATAACTACCCAGAGATTACACCCCCCTTACGTAAAGTGATCGATCGGGTGACACAATCACGCGCTAGCGATCGCTACCAAACCGCGAAGGAGTTAATGCAAGCGCTGTCAAACTGCCTTTGAAAAGGCTAAAGGCTAAAAAGCTTTCAGACTTCAAACTTTCTTGTCTACTCTTCCTCTTCCCAACTTTCGACTGCAAGCAAATCGCTCACTGGGTCTTGCATGGTGAATTCGAACGCGAATAACTCTTGCTTCAAATGAGACCAATCGTCTCCATAAAGAAGCGCAATTTTCCAAATGCTGTCTGTTGGTTTTAGCAGCTTGCCATCGACGAGCGATCGCACTTGACGCTGCAATTTAACCATTGGGTGAATAACCTGCTGGCTCATACCGGTTTGGATCATGTAATTGAATTGTGTGAATACTCTGCTTGGTGCTTCCCAATAAAGTCTCGGCAGCGTGTAGATGAATGCTAGGAGGGGGAAGCAGCCTTTCCAGCCATTGATATTAGCATACTCCAATGAGCTAGCAAGCGATTCCTTAAAATACTTGTTTAAATTGGGGAATTACCGAACTTAACCGCCCTAAAAGGAGCGTAAAGGGCAAGAGTCAAGCACCAAAAGACGCAAACTTACATTTTACGGGTTGGTAGGTTTCCAGGCGTTGCTGGTTTGAGGACTGAATTTCGTAGGGCGTAGGAGCGGTTCGCGTTTCTTGCCTGTCACAGGGGATAACTTCCCTACAGCAGAGTCAGGGTCTCTCAAGCATCCCCAGATTCAGAGCGACGCCCGTTTTAACCATGCACCTAACCGTGAGGGTGCAGGCGTGGGTGGAGGAGTTTTGTTACAGGGTGACCTTGCTTGAAATGCTGCTCAACGATCGTCCTGACATCTTCGGATTTTACGCGACAATACCAGGTGTCATCAGGCAGCACGCGTACGGTGGCTCCCATATTGCATTGTCCCTGGCAACCACAGCCAATGACCATTGCACCCGGTATGGAATAGCCCTGAAAAGCTGCCAGTACACCTGCAGACCCATTTCTAAGGCAGTTGGTGTACTGGCAAACGAGAATCTGACGGCTGGAATCCATACAGTAAAGTTATGAGTTAAGAATTAAGGGTTTTGAGTTGAGGGCCGTTGAGAACTCAAAACTCTCTAGTTTGTCGACGCGGAGCGCTACTCAAAACTCAAAACTACTTCCCAAAGCCTTTGCCGCGACCAACTGATGCGACGGTGAGACAATTTTCGACCTGCGATCGCAGCGCGTCGTGATCCAGATTTTGACCAATCAACACAAGTTGGTTCTTGGGTTCACCTTTCCAGTCGTCATCATCGAGCGAGAAGCGTTTGCCGCTGAGATGGAAGATGTGCCGCTTCGGACTTTCGCTGAACCAGAGAATACCCTTGGCACGAAAGACGTTGGCGGGTAGCTGATTGTCCAGGAAGAACTGGAATTTACGGATATCGAACGGTTTGTCGCTGGCAAAGGAGACGGAAGTAAAGCCATCGTTCTCTAAGTGGTGAGAGTGATGGTCGTGATCGTGGTCATGCTCACAGTGACCATGATCGTGATCGCAAGCAGCATGATCAGCGTGTTCATGCTCGTCATGCTTGTGCTCATGACCATGCTCGTGATGCTCGTGGTCATGATGCTCGTGATCGGGCGCTTTGTCAGCGGGATCAAAGTATTTGTCTGATTCAAACAGCCCAACGCTGAGCAGCATTGCCAGAGGTACCTGTCCCTTCACAGTGCGCAGGATTCTCGCGCCCTCTTTGATATCGCGGATTCTCACTTCCAGCGCATCCAGATTAGCTTCTTCCACAAGATCGGCTTTGTTCAGCAGAATAATGTCGCCGTAGCTGATCTGGCTGTAAGCCGCTTCGCTGTTGAATAGATCCAGGCTAAAGTTTTCGGCATCGACCAGGGTGATAATAGAGTCAAGCCGCGTTAGATCGCGCAGTTCCGTGCCCAGGAAGGTGAGCGCAACAGGCAGTGGATCGGCGAGTCCGGTTGTTTCGACGACCAGATAATCGATCGAGTCTTGCCGCTCCAGGACTTTATAAACGGCTTCTACCAGGTCGTTGTTGATGGTGCAGCAGATACAACCGTTGCTCAACTCCACCATGTCTTCGCCGGTGGTGATGATGAGTTCGTTGTCGATCCCAATTTCACCAAATTCGTTGACCAAAACGGCTGTTCTCACGCCTTGCTGATTGGTCAGAATATGGTTCAGTAGAGTTGTTTTGCCGCTACCCAGAAACCCTGTAATGATAGTGACAGGTAAGCCATGCTTGGGAGCGTCGATCGCAGAAGAAGAGGCAGGAGTGACCGCTGATTGCATAGCGCAAATGTCCGAGACGTCAGAAGATAGAGGTTGGGACGTGATTGTTAAAATGAACAGCTTGCACAACGGCATAGCCATTCTTTTTCATTATCACCGATCTGGGGTGGGTTGTTTTTCGATTGCAAACGAACCGACTGTTGCCCATTCTAAACTGCTCTTATCAACTCTGGAATAGTTTTGCCATGCCATTAATGCTCTACAACACGCTCACCCGTCGCAAAGAACGGTTTGAACCGATCGAACCCGGTAAGGTGCGGATGTACGTGTGTGGCATTACGGCGTACAACTACTTTCATGTGGGCAACGCCAGAGCCTTTGTGATTTTTGACGTGGTGCGGCGCTACCTGATGTGGCGCGGCTATGCGGTACGGTATGTCCAGAATTTTACGGATATTGATGACAAAATTCTGAAACGGGCGATCGCAGAAAACAGCACGATGGAACAAATTGCTGAGAAATATATTGCTGCCTATTTTGAGGATTCCGATCGCCTGAATATTCTCCGCGCCGATGTCTATCCACGAGCAACGCATACGATCGACGGCATTCAGCGCTTAATCCACGAATTGGAACAACGTCATTACGCTTATGCTGCCAATGGCGATGTCTATTATGCAGTCCGTCAGTTTCCAGAGTACGGCAAGCTCTCTGGACGCCAGTTGGACGATATGCAAGCAGGTGCTAGCGGTCGGGTTGACGTGGAAGAAGACGCAGACAAAAAGAAAGATCCCGCTGATTTTGCGTTATGGAAAGCAGCCAAACCGGGTGAACCATCCTGGGAATCACCCTGGGGGGCAGGTAGACCGGGCTGGCACATTGAATGCTCGGCAATGGTGCGGGATGAACTGGGTGAGTCGATCGACATCCACGCAGGCGGCATGGATTTGACCTTTCCCCATCACGAAAACGAAATTGCTCAAAGCGAAGCGGTGACGGGTAAGCCCTTGGCACGATACTGGCTGCATAACGGCTTTATTAATATGGATGGCGAGAAGATGTCCAAATCGCTGGGCAACTTCCGCTTGACGCGCGATTTGTTAGCAAACTATGACCCAATGGCGTTTCGACTGTTTGTCTTGCAAGCGCAATATCGCAAGCCGATCGACTTCACATCCGATGCCCTGGATGCTGCCGAAAACGGCTGGAAAACCTTGAAAGAAGCGCTTCAGTTTGGGGCACTATTTGTAGCCTTAACTGCCTGGAGTCCCGAAGCCGATGTGTTAGAGCAGGAGGCTATCGATCGCTTCAACGAGGCAATGGATGACGACTTCAACACGCCGATCGCGCTTTCTGTTCTCTTCGAGTTGGCAAAGGATCTCCATCGCGGACGTAATCTAATAATTCATGATCAAGAACGGGAAATACCTGTTACGCAGCTACAGCAAAAATGGCACACCTTTGAGGCACTTCTGAAGGTTTTAGGGTTGGAGGTGAAAGAGCCTGGAACAGTTGAGCTTCCTATTGAAGCCAACGATACAGGAACAGTTGGGCTAACGGATGGCGAAATTGAAACACTCATTCAGCAACGGAAAGAGGCACGACAGTCAAAAAATTGGGCAGAGAGCGATCGCATTCGTAATGAACTACAGGCTCAGGGCATTACGTTGATCGATCAGAAGGATGGCGTAACGCGTTGGCATCGGGGTTAGGGAGTGGGAAGTAGGGAGTAGGAAGAAAGAGTTTTAGATTGCGCTTTTTCTCGTGTGAATCGGTAGAGTTAAGTCGTCACTTAAAACTCGGTGAGGAGTCAGAAGCCAGGAGTTAGTGGCTGGTAGTTCCAAAACTCAAAACTCAAAACCCAAAACTTCTTCTATCCATGTCCGAACAGCGCATTACCATTTCCCTTTCTAGCCTCTTCAGCATTTTGCTCATCGTGGTGCTGCTGGTATTGCTGTGGCAGTTGCAGAGTTTGTTAATTTTGCTGATGATTTCGGTGGTGTTGGCGGCGACATTGAGTCCGATCGTCAACTGGGCAGAAGGTCGTCGAGTACCACGCTGGTTAGCGGTGATCGGCGTTTATCTCGCCTTGATTGGTGGTTTTGTGGGCGCTGGAGTGTTAATCGGCCCTACGGTGGTAGAGCAAACCGATCGCCTGATCACTCAAATTCCCGTTTATTCAGAAGCCTTATTCAACTGGATTCAGGGCCTTGCCCTACGACTCAACACATCGCATCCAGAGCTTGTGCCGCAGTTGGTGAATCCGCAAGCGTTAACCAATTGGGTGATTCGCTCCAGTCAGCAGGTGCTGCTGCGATCGTTTGGCTTGACGAAAAATATTGTGGGCGCGTTGTTCAGCGTGATTTTGATCCTGCTCATTTCGGGCTATATGGTCGCAGGTAGCAAAACGCTGCTTCAGGGGTTTGTTCAGCTCTTTCCGCAGCCCTGGGATCGCCGCTTGCTGGCGCAGGTTAAACCAGTGAGTCAGCGGATGGGCGGGTTTATTCAAGGTCGAGTGGTCGTATCCGCGATTCTGGGCGTTGTGACGACGGTTGGTTTAAATATCCTGGGTTTGTCCGAAGTCTCGCTGGCGCTGGGTGTGATTGCTGGCTTCACGAATCTGATCCCATTTGTGGGCCCTTTCTTAGGCGCAATTCCTGCACTGATCGTGTCGCTATCAATGGGCGGTGTCACCTGGCTGTGGGTCTTGCTGCTATTTGCGATCGTCCAAAACCTGGAAAGCTATATTCTCGACCCGCTGCTGGTCGGCTCGTCTGTGAACATCCATCCGCTGTATCAGCTTTTAGCCGTGTTTGGTGGCACACAGGTTTTGGGCATTCTGGGTGCCATTATTGTGCCGCCCTGGATCGCTGGAGCGGCTGTGCTGCTGGAGAATCTCTACATCCGACCCAAACGCATTGCTGAAGCCAGGATTGAGCGGGCACGGAATGAGGAGAGTAGTGCGATCGATAAAGACTTCGTGCCTACAACCCGCTAGACGATCGACCCCTCTGCAGGGACGTTCCATGGAACGTCCCTGCAGAGGGATCTTTTGGCATTTAGAACACTAACTCTTGACTGTCCCCAACACACCTTCAACTAACCAATCCATCTTTTCTAGCTCAGTGTCTTTCTGCTTAAACTCTTTCCCAGCAGGGATCACAACCTTACCTTTGTTGTCTTTCAGCGGTCCCTTATAAATGATGAGGGTTTCTGCTTCCAGCTTTGTCTTGGCAGCATCGGCATCTTTCTTAGCAGCATCCGTCACAGCAGGACCATAGTCTGACACTTTGATATAGCCTTCCTTGTAGCCACCGCGCACGAGATGCGGAATGCCCCCATCTGTGACCGATTTACCTTCCTGGATGAGCTTGGCATATTCACCATAGATTTTTGACCAGTCCCACTCTGCCCCAGTCAGGTAGCCCTTGGGAGCCAGCTTGGACTGATTGGTGTGATAACCCGTGCAGTAGATCCCCCGCTTTTCAGCGGTTTCCATGATCACTTTAGGGCTATCCACATGGCAGGTGATGACTTCGATGCCCTGGTCTGCCATGCTGTTAGCGGCCTCTGCCTCTTTGACGGGTAACGACCAATCGCCTGTAAAGACGACTTGTGTAGTCGCTTTGGGATTCACGGTACGTGCGCCGAGGGTATAGCTGTTAATGTTACGAACGACTTGAGGAATGGGCTTGGCAGCGATGAAGCCGAGTTTCCCGTTCTTTGCCATATGCGCGGCTACGATGCCTGCCACGTACTGCGCTTCATCGATATAGGCAAAATAGCTGCCAACATTTTTAGGATGCTTGCCTTCGACGTAAAGACCACCCGCATGGAAAAACTGCACGTTAGGGTTGCCGGGTGCCACCTTCAAAATATGCGGATCAAAGTAGCCAAAGGACGTGGGAAAAACCACCGTCGCTTTGTCCTGGTTGATCATATTAAGCATCGCTTCCTGGACTTCGTTGGTTTCTGGAACGCTTGCCTGCTCAACCGTTTTAACCCCAGGCAATTTGGCAACGCCTTCTTTGCCTTCAAAATGTGCCTGGTTCCAACCGTAGTCATCTTTGGGACCCACGTAAATAAAACCCATGACCACTTCTTTGGTGGGGCTTGCCGAACCACTGGCGGCAGGGCTACCGGAACTGGTTTCGGGCGTTGGCGTGGGGGTACAACCCACCCACAGACGGGAGGTTGCACCGAAGGCACCAGCAGCGAGAAGTCCTCGAATGATCTGGCGACGTGGTACAGACAAGGGGCGTTTAGTGGTCATGGTTAACTCCTCAAAGTTGCGAGAACGATTTAATTTACGAGAAAGAATCCAAAAAATAGTCTGCGATCGCTGGAAGGATAGTGTTGATCGAATAGTGACGCTCAGTCAGATTCGTTACACATCTGCTGGCTGAGCCAATCCTGCCCGATCAAGCACAGCACTGTTCGCTCAAATCGCTCGTACACGATCGCACGGCACAGTACGAAACAAACTGTAACAGTACAATTAGTGGGCAAAGATAAGTGATTGCCTACGTTAGGCATTTGGGCTATGCGAATCTATGACTGGATTGTGGTGGGTGGGGGGATTACGGGAGCCGCTCTTGCGTATGAATTGCTTAAACAGGGGTTTTCTGTTTTGCTCTTGGAGCGACATCAATCCCTGCAAGGAGCGACCCGCTTTGGCTATGGAGGCATCGCATATTGGTCTGGAACAACCGATCTAACTCGTCAACTGTGTGCCGAAGGCATTGCCTTACATCGCACATTATCCGCAGAACTAGACGCTGAAACAGAATTTCGTGAGCTGGATTTGGTGTTAACCATTGCTGCCGACGAAGACCCCGAGGCGATCGCACAATCCTATACACACTTTGCTATTCCCCCAAGTTTGGTGAGCGTCGCGGAAGCCTGCGAGCTAGAGCCGCTGTTGAATCCGAATGCGATCGCTGGCGCGCTGACGGTGAAACATGGTCACATTTCCACTACTGCCACTACGAACGCTTACACAAAAGCATTCACTAAATTGGGTGGCAGCATCCAAATCGATCAGGTAAAAGAACTGCTGAAGGGTGAGAACTCGCGCGTCACAGGTGTTGTCGGCAAACAGGACACCTACCACAGCGCTAATGTGGCTATCTGTGCCGGTGCACTCAGTCGATCGTTGCTGAAGACCGCAGGTATTCCCACCAGACTCTACTTTACGCATGCAGAATTGATTGAAACACCTCCAGTCGAGGTTTGCTTGCAAACGTTAGTCATGCCAGCGGATACCAAACGGTTTCAACTAGAAGCAGAAGCAAGCACAACGGCATTGGATGCTTTGTGGGATCAGCCTGGACATGAGCCAAGTCCACCGATCCTGGATGCGGGAGCGATTCAATTGCTAGATGGCAGGCTGAGAATAGGGCAGATGAGCCGAGTGCTGACCGATCCAGATGCTCCTATTAATGCAACTGAGAGCGAAGTCATAATGCGAACCAAAGTTGGCACCGTCCTACCTGCCTTAAACGATCTGCCTGGTCAATGGCATCACTGTCTGATTGGGTTTAGCAGCGATCGCCTACCCTTAATCGGCACACTTCCAGGCGTAGATGGCGTTCACCTGTTTTCAGGCTTCAGCAATCCCCTGGCGATCGTGCCAACCCTGGCAAGACGGTTTGCTAGCAATGCGATCGGGCAAGGAGATGAGATCATTGCCCAACTCTCGCCCGATCGCTTTGAGTAGTTGTTAGCTCTTAATGGCTAGTGCTTAGTTTTATAAAATCACTAACCACTAACGACTAGAAACTAAACTGTGCCCGCAAGTTACCGACAAAAATCGTCGGATTACTGTCGAAGTTGTTGGCATTGAAGATGGCGTAGAACGCAGGCACCAGAGCGATATTATCCGTCAGCGGGTAGAAGTAGGAGGCTTCTAACTCGTACATGGTGCCGCCATCACCAGCACCCGCTGCAAAGTAGCGATCGCCCCGAATGATGTCCATTGGCATCAAGAACGTCACAACTCCCAAGGCACCTTTTTTGAGTAAATCGGGGAAACCAACACCCACCTGGAAGGATTGGACATCAACGGCCTTGTCGATTGGCTTCAGATTAGTGTTACCAAAGCCATAGCGTCCAAAGATGCCAAAGCCAGGTGTAATCAGCCAATCAAAGTTAAAGGTAAACGTGTTGGCATAGGCGTATTTCAGACCGCCACCAACCCCGTTTTCAGAGAAGCCCGGACCCGCATCAACATAACCATAAGGAATGGGTTCACCGATCGCACCACCGACCTGACCACCGTAGGCTTGAATCCGGCTGTAGTTGTATAGAAAGCGGAAGTTGAGCGTGCTGCTAGGTGAGAAGGTCAACTCAGCTGTTGCGGTGTTTGTACCACCAAACAAGCCGAAGGTAGGACTGCTTGAGGTGTTAAAGCCAAACTGGCTGGGTAGAAACTCGGTATTCTCACCCAAATAAGCGGCTGCAAACCGGAACTGCTTGTTGATATTCCACTCAACGATCGCACCCGACCCACGATCGATTGCGTTTGTCTGGGTACTACCGATCGAGTCAAAGCTACCTGAACCGGTTAGGAAGAAGGTAAAGCGGTTGAAGTCAAAGGCACGGTACCAGTTAACACGAGGCCCAACGGTGACTTTAATGGAGTCACCAACTGGGAAACTGTAGAACAAATCGTGAATGACCACATCGCTGCGACCGTTGACCGTTCCCGCTGTTTGATCGGTAAACGGAGCACCGAAGGCGTTAAAGAAGCCCGCCGACGCATATTGGTTGATTGGCGAAATACCGTTACCTGCCGATAGCTGCGTGACCAGGTTGTCTTTACCCGAAAACGAGGTATTGAGAGTCAACCAGGTCAAAAAGCTAAACGTTGGTTCTGGCGAACCGGTGACTTGTCTGGTTGGCTGACCGTTAGTCCGAGTCGTAAAGAACCGTCCGTTGGCAGCATCATTCACACCGCTAGCAGGGCCTTCATAGGTCACGTCGCGGCTGGCACCAGCGCCTGAGAGGTTAAACCAAACTAAACCATTCAGCTTGGTCGTCGTCGAAAACTGCTGCTTCTCCAGCGTGGCAGTACGAGCTTCCAAGGCACCGACCCGACCCCGTAAGGTGGCTAGTTCCGCTGCAAACTCTTCTTGAAGCTTTTGTACGGCTAATAAGTCTTCTTTTTTGACCAGGTCAGCCGTTCCCGCCGCAATCAGTTCGTTGATGCGATCCATGCAGGCGTTTAGACCAGCCGCAAATTCATAACGGGTCAACGCACGGTTGCCGCGGTAGGTTTTGTTGGGATAGCCCACAATACAGCCGTACCGTTCAACTAACGATTGCAACGCCTGGAAAGCCCAGTCAGTTGGTTTAACGTCAGTCAACTGAGAAACAGATGTCACCTGATCCAGTACGCTAGGCTCAACTTCTTGAGCGTCGGCTGCATATAGCATTGGCTGGATCTCAGCCCCTTGGACAAGCGGATCGCTTGCCACTGCACTTGCCACCAGACGTGGGCTCAATGCTTGCCGATCAGAAACAGCTGGGGTCGCTTGTGTGTTCGCTGAGAGCACAGGCGCTTGAGGCACAACCGATACGACACGCTGTGATGCGTCGATCGAGCTTTGCGAAGCCTTGGCACCAGACGCTAGTAGCCCTGTTGCCGTGCTTGCAAGGAACAACGCTGTCCACAGGCTCACTGGCGAAAGCAACAAAGATTTCCATCGATTATTAAGACTAGACATCGAATCCTCACACCACGCGATTAAACAAATCAAGACGTAAGCATACTAAAGCTACAGGTCGAGATATGTAATTTTAGACACAATAAAGCGTTCTAAAGGCTTACTAAAGCTAGTTGACAGGTATGAGAAAAGTTCTACAGCCCATTCCAACAAACGAACTACAGAAACTCTATGGCTAGGGCAGAAAAGCCTGGCTCCATTGGCTCCATTGGCACTAAAGACCTTAGCCTTGGGAGGCAGTAGTGTGCGACCTGATTGTCAGGGTGGAACCGTATCTTTACTGTCAGGTGGAACCGATGTATAAACGCCACACGATCGCGGCTTATCGTTTAACTATTCCTTCGCGATTACTCCATTTCCAGATCGTGCTGGAAACTAGATTGGTTGTGATGTGTGCCACGATCGGTACTAGAAGATTGCCCGTCAGCAGGGCGCTGTAGCCTAATAGAACACCAATCGTTGTCGCCCAGACCACATAAGACCACTGCCGTGGGCTACTCAAATGCAAGACACCAAAACAAAGGCTCGAAATAATCACACCTTCAAACGTCAAGCCGAAAGCAGGCAGCATGACGCCGCGAAACAGTAACTCTTCGCTTAAGCCTGGCAAAAGCCCCAGCCAGATTAGATCAGGCAAAACCAGTGGTTTGAGTACGAGTGCCAGGTAATAATCAGCACTTTGACGATAGGCTGGCCAAACGCGATACACCACCGCACTGGCAAGCGTAATGACAACCCCTAACCCAAGCCCTTGCAGCACTGCGATCGCTGACCATTGCAGCGGCAATAGAATGACAGTGCCAAACTGAACCCACAGTTTGGCAACCAGCAACAGCACAACGGCTGTAACGCCCATCGCAATGAGTACTTGAGTGCGGCTAAGAGATTCAACTTCGGGATGATCGGGACGTTGTTCTGCCACGGGAAAGAGCGTTATAGGAAAAAGGACGCTGACTTTAGAGCGATCGCTAAGTGCCTTGTACCGATTTAAGCCGTTCTTGCTGTCAATGCAGTCAGTCGTAGGAGTGGCTTTGGACGCTATATCATCGGTTTCGCTGTGGCTTAAGGACAAACCCTATCCCAACAAATATCTGCCTCGATCACAGTCCGCCTCGATCACAATGCAATTTGCGATCAAATTCAGTCAGGCCATGTCAGTCAAGCTATGCTGGAGCTGTGGCAAACTGAGCTCTGAGCCAATGAATCTTAACCAGTCTAGCGCCTTGTGCTGAAAGTGCAGCGTTCCTTTTCTTGAGCGCTCATTGATCCAAAGAGGCAAGAGATCCCATTGAAGGTCTCAGTGCCGTGTGACTAATGCCTGCTCGCTGAGTAACCAGTACGCCCAACGCTTCCAGGTAAGAATCGACCTCTATCGCGGCCATCCCCAACGACCGAGGCGATGCTTGCATCGTCGTCTGATTATCCCGTACAGCTATAATACGGGGCGATCGCGCTTCAGATGCCGACGCTGGCTGGCTCAGGCTCAAAACAGCGCTACCACCACAGGCCGTTGCTGGCACCACAACCGCATCCACTTGATCAGCCCAAAGGTCTCCCTGTTGCGGGGTAAACGTGGGGTGCGATCGCACGATAAATTGTGGAGCACGACTTAAACCGACCAAGACGCACGGTAAAAAGGTATGGCCTAATTCCTCAGCTGCCGATCGAGGGGCGACGTGAGGATCGAGCGGCAGCGGTAAAAGAGCAGGTGCATGGGCACAAGGCAGCCGGAATGTGCGCACAACAAGATGGCTAATGACCGCTTCTGCGCCTGCGATCTGGTCTACCCCTTGACCCTGACGGTAGCTTTGGAGTGCGTCGCTACTAAAATCGTCTGGGAAACGGGCAACCACTGCGATCGCTTCTGCACCGGCCTTTTGAATTACGGTTTCAGTTGCTCGCAACAAACTGTCCGGGTTCCGAATGGTGCCCCAGGTTGCACCTGATGAAGCGGTTTGCAGATCGACCGCCAACGGCGCGTCCGTCACAACATACTCAGTGAGATCTAGCCCTAATGTGGCTCTTGCTGCGTCAGCCGCCTGGATGTGTCGCAGCCGCAGCTCTGGTTCAATGCCTTGGTCAAGCACTAAACCCACACGATTTTGGTGGACTGGACGTAAACCCCAAGATCCCGCTGCGAATTGGTCTAGACCATAGCCCTCGACGTATAGAGCGTTAGGGAGCGGCCAATATAACTGCGCGCCATTCAGTACGTTCGGATGGGTAATCAGACAGTCAGCAACCTGGGCGATCGCACGCGCAATCGGCAATGCATCACCTGCATACCCGCCGATCGCGGCTCCCACACCAGTCGGCACAATCAGTACAACGGTAAAAGGGCGTTTCATAGAAAGGATAAAGTCTAAAGGATTAAGGCTAAATAGAAAACGTTTGATCCTTTAGCTTTTATCCTTCAGCCTTTCTAGTGACGATCGCTTCAACAATCGCTTTTTGCTCTGCCGTATTGACTTCGGTGATCGCCCAACGTAACGGTTCACCGTGCTTCTGCAGTTCCGCTTCGATCGATCGTTGCATAACAAACGGTGACTTCTGGAGAGCGACCTCGGTGGTGATGAACTGAGTGATCAGCACGTGCCGTTACTTCTTTTGCTGAAACTGGCCAAATTGCAGATGATAAACCGTGTCTTCTTTCTCAGTCTCAACTTTCAGATCCGAACGTGGATAGGCAACGCAGAGCAAGGCATACCCTTGCTCCCTCAACTCTGGGCTAACACCCATAGCATCTGGCTGCTCGATCGTGCCTTCAACCACCTGAGCCGCACAGGTGGTACAAATGCCAGCGTTGCAAGAGTTCGGGAGATCCAACCCTGATGCCTGAGCAACCGCCAGAATGGTCTGGTCGTCTGGCACTTGAAGGGTGTGCGTACTACCCTGATGATGGATTTCAACGGTGTAAAGTTGGGACATGTGCTAAAAATCCAAGAAAACATCGTAGGGACGTTACAGGTAACGTCCCTACGGACGTAAACAACGCTTTGAAATACGACCGATTACTTACCTATTGTTGGGGCTTTGCCACCAAAGATGACCGGGAACCCAACGCAGAGAATACTGATACTCGATGACCGTTTTAACGCTGAGCCTCAGCACCACCGACCACTTCCAGAATCTCCTGGGTGATGGCAGCCTGACGCGCTTTGTTGTAGCCTCGCGTTAGGGTATTAATCAGTTCCTTGGCGTTGTCGCTGGCGTTGCTCATGGCAGTCATCCGAGCCGCAAGTTCGCTGGCAGCAGATTCTTGCAAGGCTCGCAGCAATTGGTTATTCAAATACAACGGCAAGAGTGCATCCAGAATTTGAACCGGATCTTGCTCAAAAATCATATCCTGAGGAAACGTTTGAGGCGCAGAAGCCGTCACTTTCTCCCGTTCTACCTGGAATTGCCCACCCCGTGACGTCAGCCGGAAGATTTCATCATCTGCTGCCTCCAACCCTTGAGGGTCAAGCGGCAGCAAGGTCTGAATGACGGGACGAGAGCTAATGAGCGAGACAAAACGGGTGTACACCAACTCAACGCGATCAACCGTTTCCGAAAGAAAGAGAGCGAGTAACTGATCGGCAATCTGCGACGCTTCAGAAGCGGTCGGAATCTGCTCCAGGTTCACGAAGGTTTCCGCGATCGGCTGTTCACGACGCTGGAAATACTGCGTGGCTTTACGACCGACCAACACGAAGCGATAGTTAACACCTTCGGCTTGCAGTTCCTTGGCTCGCGTTTCGGCTCGGCGAATCACGTTGGAATTGTAAGCACCGCATAAGCCTCGATCACCCGAAATCACCAGGATGCCGACGGTTTTAACCGTGCGGCGGCTCAGTAGCGGCAGGTTCGCCTCCTCAAACCGCAGGCGAGTTTGCAATCCGTAGAGGACTTGTGCCAGACGGTCAGCAAACGGACGGGTCGCAATCACTTGCTCTTGAGCACGACGCACTTTGGCAGCAGCAACCAGTCGCATCGCCTCAGTGATTTTTTTGGTGTTCTTGACCGACTTAATGCGATCGCGAATGCTTTTAAGGTTTGCCATATCAGGGTGAGGGGTGAGGGGTAAGGGGTGAGGAGTACGTCACCAGATCAAAGCTAAAGCAGTCAATGTAAGCAGCGGGATGAAAAGAGGGATAAGGGCGCGTTACACCTCTCTCCTCACCCCTCTCTCCTCACCTCTACGCAGCTGCGAAGGTCTTTTTGTATTCAGCGATCGCGCCCTTCAAAAGATCTTCGGCTTCGGGGGTTAGCTGCTTCTCAGTACGAACAATGTCGCCATACTTCGAGACGCTATTTTTCAGGTGCTCACGCAAGCCCTTGAGGAACGCAACCACTTTGTCAACGGGGATATCATCCAAGTAGCCATTGATGCCAGAGTAGATGGATGCTACCTGCTCAGCCACCGACAATGGTGAGTATTGAGGCTGCTTCAGAATTTCGCGCAGACGCTGACCACGTGCCAGTTGGTTTTGCGTGGCTTTGTCTAGGTCAGACGCAAACTGGGCGAACGCTTGCAGGTCGTCGTACTGCGCCAACTCTAGCTTCACCTTACCAGCGACTTTCTTCATTGCCTTGGTTTGTGCTGCCGAACCCACCCGTGACACCGAAATACCTGCGTTCACAGCAGGACGTAGACCAGAGTTGAACAGGTCAGACGACAAGAAGATTTGTCCATCCGTAATCGAAATCACGTTAGTTGGAATATACGCCGAGACGTCACCCGCCTGGGTTTCAATGATGGGAAGCGCCGTCATGCTGCCTTCGCCCAGTTCAGGGCTGAGTTTAGCGGCACGCTCTAGCAAACGCGAGTGAGCGTAGAACACATCGCCAGGATATGCCTCACGACCGGGCGGACGGCGCAGCAGCAGAGACATCTGACGATATGCCTGTGCCTGCTTGGAAAGATCATCGTAAATGACCAGGGTGTGCTTGCCCTTGTACATAAAGTACTCTGCCAAGGCAGCGCCTGTGTAAGGTGCAAAATATTGTAAGGTCGCAGGGTCGTTAGCGAACGCAGCGACGACGATCGTGTAATCGAGCGCTCCCTTTTCGCGGAGTACGCTGACGATATTGGCGACAGTTGAAGCTTTTTGCCCGATCGCGACATATACGCAAATGACATCCTCACCCTGCTGGTTCAGGATGGTATCGATCGCCACCGAGGTCTTACCCGTCTGACGGTCACCAATGATCAACTCACGCTGTCCACGACCGATGGGAATCATGGAGTCGATTGCCGTAATTCCAGTCTGCATGGGCTCATAAACCGATTTCCGCTCAATGATGCCAGGTGCAGGCGATTCAATCAAACGGGTTTCGGTGGTGTGAATGTCGCCCTTACCGTCAATGGGACGAGCCAGCGCATCCACTACGCGTCCGAGCATGGCTTCACCCACCGGAATTTGAGCGATTCTGCCAGTCGATGTGACCGAGCTACCTTCCTGAATGCTGAGACCGTCACTCATCAACACGACGCCGACGTTATCTTCTTCAAGGTTCAGCGCCATGCCGACAGAGCCGTCTTCAAACTCTACAAGCTCACCCGCCATCGCCTTGTCTAGGCCGTAGACGCGGGCGATACCATCACCCACTTGCAAGACGGTGCCAACGTTCGACACATTAACCTTTTGGTCGTACTGCTCAATTTGCTGGCGAATAATGCTGCTAATTTCGTCTGGTCGAATGCTTACCATAGGGTTGCTCTTTGTAAGAAGGATAAGGAGTGAGGGAAGTTGATGGTTTTTGGTTGTTAGTTTTAAGTTGGTAGTGCTCAAACCAAAAACTAACAACTAATGGCTAAAAACTTAAGTGGCGCTGCCGAGTTTTAACGAAATCCGTCGAAGCTGTCCGCGTAGGCTGGCATCAATGATTTGGGAGCCAACTTTGATAATGACGCCGCCGATCAAATCGGGATCGATCGTGGTCTCCAGATCAACCTGGCGCGCACCTGTGAGAGCAACGACTCTGTCGCGTACCGTCTGCTGCTGCCCTTCATTAAGTTCAACTGCAGAGATGACTTCAGCCAAAGCCGTTTGATTCAGTTCGCGTAGCAAGGCTTGATACTGCCTGAGAATGCCGCTCAAAAAGGCTACACGGCGATGGTCAACAATGAGCAGCAAGAAATTACGCACGTGGGGATGCACTTGATCGCCCAAAACTTGCTGCAAAACGGCCTTCTTGGCATCCAAATCGATGACGGGGCTTGCCAAAAACTGGTCTAGATCAGGTGATTCTTTGAGGAGATTCAAAATGCTGGCAGCATCTTCACCAAAACGATCGCTCAAGTCTTCAGACTTTGCCAGAGACATCAATGCTTGTGCATAGGGGGCAGAAATTTCACTGGTAATGACGCTATCGTTCACTGGTCGCCTCCTACTAGCATGGCAATACTGCGATCGATCAACTGTTGCTGCACCGAATCATTCAGCCGAGACGGCAATTCTGCTTCGACTCGCTGGATGGCGAGTGCTGCCACCCGTTGACGCAGCTCGGTGATCACTCGGGCCTGGTCAGCGCTGAGATCCTGACTGGCTGCTTCACGCATGCGCTGAATATCTTGCTCTGCTTTTGCCACGATTTCAGCTTTAGCCGCTTTAGCCGCTTCTTGAGCAGACGCCCGAATGGTTTCCGCTTCTCCCTGTGCCTGTGCCAGCTTTTGTTGCTGTTCTGCCAGAGCACTGACCGCCTGCTTCTTACGCTGCTCAGCTTCTTTGATTGCGGTTTCAATTGCAGAGCGACGATCGCCCAGCGTTTTGGTCAGAAAGCCGCGACCGAAGTAAATGAGAACACCAATCACGATCGCCAGGTTGATCAGGTTCGTTTCGAGAATGTCAAAATTGATGCCAAACCCGCCCGTTTCAGCTGATTCTGCCGCTTCTGCGGCGAGTACATTGGCACCGATCGCCAACTTTAAGAGCATTTCCATAGTGCTAGATCCAAAACGGTTGGAGTTGATGGATGTTCGTTTAGAAAGGGTTTAAAGAGTCACAATCCACAACTAAGAACTGACTAAAAGTTTGTCTAAAATCTGATGGCTCAGCGACTCGACCTGCTGTTCCAGGGTTTGCATGGCTTCTTGCTTCTGCTGGTCAAGTTCGCGCTGCACCTGCTCTCGTTGGGCTTGAGCCTCCTGCTGTGCAGCCGCAATCTGCTGATCAGCAAGCGCTTGCGCTTCGGCCTGCGCAGTGGCGATCGTTTGTTGGTATTGCTTGCGAGTTGTCGCCAATTCTTGCTCGTACTGCGTCGCTAGATGCTCAGCTTTTGCCAGTCGTTCACGTGCTTCCGTTTCGTTCGTGCGAATGTAATCGCTGCGGTCTTCGATTGCTTTTGTCAACGGCTTATAGAACACCGCATTCAAAAGGACAACCAGGAGAAGGAACTGAACTGCCATCAGCGGCAGAGTGGCATCAAAATCAAACATTGTCTTGGGGTTGAGTGGAGATTTTTCCTTACTTGGCAATGGGTAATTGGTCATTGGCAATGGATTGAAATCGCTTACCGTTGACCAATTACCGATCACCCAATGGCTGTAAACCGCTTTTATTGCTTGAGCGAGAGCGCTTAAGCGAACGGATTAGCAAACAGAAGCACCAGCGCGATCACCAAACCGTAGATGGTGAGGGACTCCATGAACGCCAGGGTCAGCAGAAGCGTACCGCGAATTTTGCCTTCTGCTTCGGGTTGACGCGCAATCCCTTCGACTGCCGAGCCAGAGGCATTACCCTGACCGATACCAGGACCGATCGCGGCTAGACCAATCGCCAGAGCAGCAGCCAGAACAGATGCAGCTTGAACTAATGGATCCATGATGTCTTTTCCTTTAGATAGTAAACAAATCGAACGGGGTAGAGCTTTCAGCTTGCGCCCACCATGACAGTCATGGGTGATTCAACCTCAGTCTCTCACCCAACAGCGAGCAAGCTGAAAGTTAAAAGCGAAATCTAGGCGTGCTCCTCGTGCTCGTCTCCATGACCCTCAAGTGCTTCATGTATGTAAGCACCCGCAAGCGTCGCAAAGACCAGCGCCTGAATCGCACTCGTAAACAAGCCCAACAGCATGACGGGCAAGGGCACAAACAACGGCACCAGCAGCACCAACACTGCTACGACTAACTCGTCTGCCAGGATGTTACCGAACAGACGGAAGCTAAGCGAGAGCGGTTTGGTAAAATCTTCCAAAATCGCGATCGGCAGCAGGATGGGCGTTGGTTGTACATACTTGGCAAAGTAGCCCAACCC
This sequence comes from Stenomitos frigidus ULC18, assembly GCF_003003795.1. Lineage (GTDB taxonomy): Bacteria > Cyanobacteriota > Cyanobacteriia > Leptolyngbyales > Leptolyngbyaceae > Stenomitos > Stenomitos frigidus_A. The sequence continues at coordinate 134,187 of NZ_PVWK01000142.1, forward strand.
TTTCCGGCTGAAACCAGCGTAAAAATACGCCAGAGAGACTAACAGTGCCAGCGCCACCGTTGTATTAATGTCGTTGGTTGGAGCGGCGAGTTCACCTTCAGGTAGCTTAATCAGCTTCCAGGGAACCAGTGCACCCGACCAATTGGAGACAAAAATGAATAAAAAGAGCGTGCCAATGAAGGGCACCCAGGGGCGATATTCCTTTTCGCCAAGCTGACTCTTGGCAAGGTCGCGCACAAATTCCAACGCATATTCCATCAGGTTTTGAATTCCTTTGGGAACACGTTGGATGTTGCGCGTCGCCGCGATCGAGGCAATCAGCAAGACCCCAATCACAATCCACGAAACCAGGAAAACCTGTCCATGAATTTTGAGGTTGCCAATCTGCCAGTAAAGGTGGTGCCCCACTTCGAGACTAGCAAGCGGAAAAGCGTTAAGCGTTGGGAGAAAACTTAGCATTAGACTTTGAGCGGTTTTCCCAAATTAAGGGGTTATTACAAAGGGCAAAATGCTTCAGACCCGATCGACTAGCGAGAGTCAGGCAGTAGCAAGAGGCGCAGGGTGTAAACAATGAGCGTTGCCTTGTAGGTCAGAAAACCTAAAAAGATTGGTAGTACCTCTAGCTGATTCCATTGAGTTGCTACTATAATCAGCCCAATAAAAATCGCAAGCTGGGACTTACCGACCTGGCTCTTTTCCTTGCCAAGTTGCTCAACGTTTCTAGCCAACACTTTCAAGTAAACCACACCTGTGCACGCTCCAAGTAAATAATTCAGAGCAATGTTGACGGGGTAGAAAGCCCAAACAGTGATGAAAATTATCCCTGTCAGAACCAGCGTCGTGACCAACAACTCTTTCTGAAGCTGGTAGTACTCCTGCATAGAAGCAGTTAACTCCACTGGGAGCTCGCTGGGTATAGAGGACGTCCCCGTTTCAGGTGTTTGCATAAATCAAAGTCGTCGCCTGTTACTAAAGCCGTATGTGCGTCACAAAAGAACTCAACGATCGCAAGATTCTGTCAAAGAAGCTCTGTAATTGATGAGCCCCAGGCACCCATAGACTGACCTGAGAACGATGTCATCATATCACGCAGAGAGTAATAATACTTAATGACGTGACGTTAAGCTGGGGTTAAAAGAATTAAGCGTTGTTCCCAGAGTGAGCGCACTTGAGCTAGGTCAACGCCAACGTCAGAAAGCAATGCACGCACGGTTTTACGGTGTGATGACGTCAATGTAGGCGTGTTCGCATCGCAGGCTTTAAGAAGCGCAAAGGCCTCTTCACTCAAATTCACAATTTGATAGTCTTCGTTGAATAAACAGCGGCTTTCCCACCCGTCCATGCAGGGGTTGCGATCGGGGATCGCGCTCAGCAATGCCTCATCGGAGTACCAGTCGTTTTTGGGTAAGGGTGAACGACCCAGGAAAAACTCGTAGTGAGTAATCGCACTGGGGTTGAGCAATTCGATCAACCGATAGCGCTGGCGATCGCTCAGTCCTTCCGTTCGCTTCATTAACTCCGGTGCTTTGTCTAGTAATGCTTCCAGCGACCAATTACGTGGATTGGAGAAGCCAAGAAACTCCAGCCCAGACGTTTCAATGAGATCAAAAAGGGTGTCGATCGTGTAGTCAATCTCTTGAGGATGAACGTACATATCGGCAAAGTTTTCGTCACGCTGGTTTTCTAGCGACCAACGCTCTTTCTCTCGCTGTACGAGTCGATTGTCTTCGGGCAGTGCTGCAAAAATCTGACGCCCAACTTTTACCCCATCTTTATAGTCACCACGCCGATCGCCCTGGAGAAGCGCGATCGCCTCTTGCATTAACGTAATTTCCCAGCGTCCCAAGGCGGCATAGACAAAGATGTGCATAATGCCACCCGGAGCCAGCTTTGCCGCCAAGGACTGAATGCCCCGAATCGGGTCAGGAAGGTGATGCAGTACGCCAACGGAGTTAATCAGGTCAAACTCACCGGGAAGCTGGTCAGCATCGTAAAGACTCAGGTGGTGAAACTCGACGCGATCGGCTCCTGATCGCTGGCAACGCTCTTTCGCAACGGCTAAGGCTCCTGCACTGAGATCGATCGCCGTAATCTGCGCCTTGGGATTTAGATGCACTAAATATTCTGTACCCACACCTGTCCCGCAGCCTGCATCCAGAATGCGCGGATCATCCTTCTCAGGTTTTCGTCCTGTACAAAAACTGTACGCGGCTAGCCAATTCCAGCGCCAGTTGTAGCCAGGAGGTGGCTCGTCTAGTAACGGTTCGGGGGGAAACGGATAGGTGTCGTAGAGTTTGGCGACAGCAGCACTAACGGCTTGAGAATCTGGCATGGCACACACTATTGCAGCGATCTTGAGTGTACCGAATAGAGTAGCGCTTACCTGCTTATGATTATGGCAGGAGTGCATAAGCGCTCGACGCTTTTCCCAGTAAAGATAGCCATGACAGAAATTATTTTTTTGGTGGAAGACGATCCAGACGGTGGTTACGTTGCGAGAGCGATCGGGGAATCTATTTTTACGCAAGCTGAAAGCATCAAAGAATTAGAAGCACTGGTAAGAGATGCCGTTCAGTGCCATTATCCCGACCAACAACGCTGCTCTAACATGATTCGTCTAGTTCTCTAATCCCAATACAAATGGAGAGCCTGCTTCTGCTGAAGACAATCTGCCAACGTTTGAATATTTCCTTGTGGCACGCCGTTTTCATCTGCTTCAATTTCACCGCGATCGGCTAGTTCGCCTAACCACTCGTTCTCAGTCTCAAAAGCAATGCGGTTGATTAGTTCTGCAAACATTTCCGCTTGTTGTCGAGTAATCGGTTCTAAGAAAGCAGCGTTAAGGCTTGCAGTACCAGCATAAAGAATCTCAAACGGGCAATGATGATAGATTTCTGCCAACGTATCCTGCACTTCTCGAAGAGCATCTTCTTCCCTGTCCCAGCTATTGTGTGTGCCGACACGCTCACAAGCAGGAATTGCCAGTGCGGGCATTTGGGGAATGGCGAAGAGACTACCCGTACCATTTATCCACAGCCGAATATCGCGTCCATGACATAAACGCCACGCTTGCTCAACGCTATCCCTGTTTGCCTTCGTCTTTAAGTGAGCAGCAAACACATCGGACTCTTTGAAGGCACCCTCTTTTAACCTGCCTTTTTGCCATCCTTGCCAACTTTGTCCATTCACAGTAAGAGTGACAGGGTGAAGGTCATCATCACCTAAAATTGAGCGCACAAAGGATTCGGTATTTTCAGGGGTCATGCCGTCTAGGGTTGTACAAGGTTTAAACAACGTGCAGTATGCGTTCCATTCACCGAAATCGATCGAGCCACAGACTACCGTTTCTGCACTCGACGAAGATTTGTAACAAAACGTTTGTGCCTTCTCAGGAGCGTTACCTCCATCCCCTATGATCGGACGATACAGTGAGCGATCGCGTCTACATACTTTTTAATCAACGAGTCTTGAGGCTCGAATCGTTCTAACCTAAATATTGAACTGGTAGACCCTGTGCCGTCATTAGATTCGAGCCCTAACTAGATGCTTTTTCCTTAAAAGGCAAGGGCTTTGGGATGGTTGCCAGGTGCCGCTCTGGTCAGATTTAACACAGTCACGATCCGTTAAAGGGAGCTTTTGAAATCAATGAGTGTTAAAGCAAGTGGTGGAAGCTCGGTCGCCCGTCCGAACCTTTATCAAACTGTCCCGGTTGCAACGATCTCCCAGGCTGAACAGCAGGATCGTTTCTTGGGTCGCGGTGAATTGGACGAGTTGGCTCGTTATTTCAGTTCCGGAGCAACGCGCCTCGAAATCGCTGAAACGCTGACTCAAAATTCTGAAATCATTGTGTCGCGTGCTGCTAACCGCATTTTTGTTGGCGGTTCACCGATGGCGTTTTTGGAAAAACCCCAGGAAGAGCCTGCCCTGGTAGCAGCTGGTGGTGGTGCGATGAGTACCAGTGAATCGATGAAGCTAGGTACTGCGACGTACGTGGGCTCTGGTGGTGGCTTTTTGGATGGAATTAAATCGCTCTTCAGTGTCAGCGGTGGTGCCACTCCAGCGAGCTTCCGTCCGATTAACGTGGCGCGTTATGGCCCCAGCAACATGGCGAAGTCCCTGCGGGATTTGAGCTGGTTCTTGCGCTATGTGACTTACGCGATCGTGGCGGGAGATCCAAATATTATTGCTGTCAATACTCGCGGGCTGCGGGAAATCATTGAACGCGCCTGCTCTGGTGATGCGACGATCGTGGCGCTACAAGAAATGAAGTCGGCTAGTCTCGGCTATTTCCGTCGTGGTGAAGCATCGGCGACGATTGTGGCGGAATATTTCGATGTCTTAATCACCGAGTTTAAAGCACCGACCCCATCGACTAAGCTGCGCCAGCGCTCCGCTACTGATTTGCAAGGTTTGGCACTGCCCCAAATCTACTTCAACGCCTCAGAGCGTCGTCCTAAATTCGTGATGAAGCCGGGGCTCTCAGCGTCTGAGAAAAATGATGTGGTCAAAGCAGCCTATCGGCAGGTGTTTGAGCGCGATATTACCCGTGCTTATTCCCTCAGCATTTCGGACTTGTCTTCAAAGGTGAAGAATGGCGAGATCTCCATGAAGGAGTTCATGCGTTGCCTCGCCAAGTCTCCGCTGTACCGCAAAAACTTCTACGAACCTTACATCAACAGCCGAGCGTTGGAGCTGGCTTTCCGCCATATTTTGGGGCGTGGTCCCAGTTCGCGCGAAGAAGTGCAAATCTACTTCTCGATCGTCTCTAAAGGTGGTTTACCCGCACTCGTTGATGCGCTGGTTGATTCTAAAGAGTACGCGGACTACTTTGGTGAAGAGACGGTGCCCTATCTGCGCGGTTTGGGTCAAGAAGCGCAAGAATGCCGCAACTGGGGACCGCAGCAAGATCTGTTTAACTACAGCGCGCCGTTCCGCAAGATTCCTCAATTCCTTGTCACCTTTGCGAACTACGATCGCCCTCTGCCCGACCAGCATGTCTACGGCTCTGGCAACGATCCACTGGAAATCCAGTTTGGTGCGATCTTCCCGAAAGAGACCAAAAACCCCAGCGCCAGCCCAGCACCGTTTGGCAAAGACACCCGCCGGATTTTAATCAACCAGGGCGCAGGCATCAACAACCAGCTCAGCAATCCTGGTGCACGCGGCGTGGCTCCCGGTTCACTGGGTCCCAAAGTGTTCAAACTTGATCAACTGCCCAGCTATGTCAGCGGCAGTGGCAAAGGTCGGCGCAAAACCAACACCCAGGGTATTAGCACCAAGTTCTCTGAGAGCTCTACGCAGGCAGTGATTAATGCTGCTTATTTGCAAGTATTTGGGCGTGCTGTTTACGACGGTCAACGCTTGAAGGTGGATGAAATCAAGCTGGAAAATGGCGAAATCACCCTCCGCGAGTTTGTGCGTCGCTTGGCGAAATCCAACTTGTTCCGATCGCTTTACTGGACGCCGCTGTATGTGACGAAGGCAGTCGAATACATCCATCGTCGCTTGCTGGGTCGCCCCACGTACGGCCGCCAGGAAATCAACAGCTACTTTGATATCTGTGCCAAGAAGGGTTTCTATGCACTCATTGATGCGTTGATCGATAGTAAGGAATACAGCGATGCCTTCAATGAAGACACGGTGCCTTACGAACGCTATGTAACCCCCGCTGGCTTATCACAGCGCAATGCTCGTCTTGGCAGCCTGGGAGAGAAAGGCGGTCGAGTCGATAAAGAAGAAACACCTCGCTTTATCGAATTGGGTACTGTTACAGAAAACCGTTCCGCTCCTAGCATTGAGTTCCGTGCAAATCAGGGCGTTAGCAAGAAGCGTGAGCAAACAAAAATCTTCAAGCTGACCGGGCTAGAAGACAAGATGACGCTTACGATTCTGATTGGTGCTGCCTACCGTCAAGTGTTTGAGCGCGACATTGCCCCCTATATCCTCGAGAACGAATTTTCGGTGCTGGAGAGCAAGCTAAGCAATGGCGAAATCAATCTCAAAGAGTTCATTGAGGGCTTGGGTTGCTCCAGCCTTTACATCAAGGAGTTCTACACGCCCTACCCCAACACGAAAGTGATTGAACTGGGTACCAAGCACTTCCTGGGTCGTGCACCGTTGGATCAGGCAGAAATCCGCAAGTACAACCAGCTGTTGGCAACAAACGGCCTCAAAGCCTTTATCGGTGCCCTGGTAAACGGAGCTGAATATGCTCACGCATTCGGTGAAGACACCGTTCCGTACAATCGTTTCCTGACGTTGCCTGCTGCGAACTACCCGAATACCCAAACGTTGTACAACACGCTGACGAAGCAAAACAAAGAGCTGGTTGTACCAAGCTTTGAAACTGTTAAGTCGCGTTTGGATAATTCAACGCTGCCTTTGAGCAGTAAGGCTTTGGCCGATATGGCGACTCAGGCGAAACAAACGGAACTAAACAAGCAACAGTTGGTTGGCTTGGGCCGCTCTAGCAATGCCGATGCTCTGTCGATCGAGTCCAGTGTAGAGGCAACTCATCGCAAACCTGCCCGCATCTACCGCCTGCACTCCAGCATGTCTCAGGCTGAGATGGCGCTGGTCGTGAACGCGCTCTATGGTCAGGTGATGGACATCTCTGGCGAACAGATGCCAGAGGAGGATCGTCACGCGGAGCTAGAACGCCAGCTCTACAGCCGCGTACTCTCTGTGCGGGAGTTTGTACGGACGCTGGCCAGCTCTGGCAGCTACAGCCATCGCTTCTGTCTGGCTTATCCCCAGCCTAAAGTGGTTGAACTGTTGTTCCGTCACTTGCTGGGTCGTGCGCCTGCCACTCAGGATGAACGCGAGCAGTACGAGCAGTTGCTGGCGACCGGTGGGCTGAAGGCAACAGTTGACGCGATCGTCGATAGTGCGGAATACAGTCGCTACTTTGGCGAAGATGTGGTGCCTTACAAGCGCGTCTCCGCACTAGCCGTAAATGACCTTGATAGCGTGAAGGTAGAAGCAGATCTGGTGAAATAAGCTTGTTCTGCTTGGTCACTGCCGGGTCGTTAATCAGTTTAGTTGGTTAAACATACCTGACGTTCTCCCTCGATCGAGCCTTCGATCGGGGGATTTCTTTTAGTTCAGGATATTGGGGATGACCTGGGGCAGTTAACGCAACTTACAACGGAGAGAGCAGATGGAACCATTGAATGGTGTAGACATGGTTTTAGGAGGATTAGCGATCGCCATTTTTGCGAGTGGGCTTTTGATGCTGGTGTTGGGAGCCTGGTCTGCAAGGGATAAATGAACCGATGGCTCTTTAGTATTCATACCGTGTTGCGAGGGTAGTTTTGCTAACTGCGACGACCAGTCATTGGGCGTATGGGTCTGTAATTCAGCACTCCAACGATGATCGTATTACATCGATTTCAAGATGAGACTTAGGACTGACGCAAACCTTGGAGGTTTTAACCGGAAATCAACCATCGCCAGAGATGTTAGACCTCCGAGGTTTTGAAAACCTCGGAGGTCTTGCCTAGCTCTAAAATAAAGGGTGGGCATTGCTTGATGCTCATGACTCCGCGATGATGCGGGCGTTGATCAGGGTAAAGATGCGATCGAGTTCGGTGATGCCTGCCAATTCAGCTTCTTCTTGCGCGGTCAGGGTGTTGGCTTTTTGTTGGTCGATGAGGGCTTCGAGGCGAGCTTGCAGTTCATCGGTAAACTTGAACAGGTTGAGCCCACGAATGGTCTGAATCGTGACACCCGCTTCAACCCAGGAGGAGGGTTGTACCATTGTTTGAGTAATCATACCTGTTCACTCAGCAGCTAACTATTTTTATCTTATCGTTCTTGCTTCATCTGGCTGCTATCGTCCATCACTGACGCAAACCTCGGAGGTTTAAGCCACCAATCCAGCCGTGACCAACGTGGTGCCTGAAATCTCCGATGTGTTGGTCAATATGCTTAAGTTCTATGACTCATCTCAAGAGAGCAATGAAACCCGCTTGTTCAAAATGCTTGTCGTGGGTCAGCGCTTCCAGAAGCTTTTGTTGCTGCATGGTGAGAAACGAGGCACAGTCGGTATGGCTCCACGCTTGATCAAGGCGTTCTTCGTAAAACGTCAGCGCGTTGTTGAATAATTCACTGGTTTGAGGCACAACCTCGATCGCGGAGTCAGTTCTGATATCTTGCATCAGAGCAACTGTTGTTTTTCTCAGACCTAATCCCTTCCTGGAGAACGAGTTTAAGACTTCAGTTAAGACCATTTCACTGGTAACAAGCTTGAGCGGTGCTAGAGAAGCAGAAACGACTGCTGCGTGGTGATGCAAATCATCGGCTGGGTTGACCAGGGCAATCCAGTAACCTGCATCCGCAAAGATGGTTCTCATTCGTCCTCTTTCGGTGAGCCGTACAGATAGTGATCCACGTTCTTCGACAAATCTTTGGGTAGTTTCGCCCACTCTTCGGGAGGCACCTGCGCTGAAATTTCCGCTACTCGTTCCCAAATGGGGCGCTTGTGAGATGGTTGGTTTTCTGCCAAAGATTGACTACTGATGATAGGTGGCTGAGTCTGCTCAGGTATTGGGCTGGCTAAGTCAGTCAGCAGCACAATGATTCTGACCCGACCGGGATGAGCCACCGGCAGCGGCTGATCCAACGCGAGTTGTCCGTAGGCATCGATCGTTCCAGTGGCTTCAATCGCTTGCATGAGTCTAAAACAGATGGAGTCTGACGAAATTTTAACAGGAGGGCAAGGCTGAAGTGTGGGAAGCTGAGGTGTAAGGTGCATTGCTCACTCTACTCATGATTCAGCGATAATGCGGGCGTTGATCACGGTAAAGATACGATCGGGTTCCGTCATACCTGCCAATTCGGCTTCTTTCTGCGCAGTCAGGGTATGAGCTTTTAGTTGATCGCGTAGGATCTCTAAACCGAATCGCATTACGAATAGTGATAGTTACAGCGTTGCCCATTGGTTAAAATCCTCAAAGGCAGATGCTTCAAAGCTAATCCGCCGACTCATTCAAGTCCCTCAAGGCTGACCGTAATGAGGTTAGTGCCATTTTCAGCGTTTTCTATTGCTTCAAGTAAGCGCCTTTGATTTGCCTCAGAGCGAGAGAGATAAGCCGTTTCATCAATATCGTAGACAATAATCTCAATTTCTTTGTCTTGAAAAAGAGTCTTAAGTGATTCTAGAAAATGGTGATCCAGGTCTTTGGCATTGAGGCGATATGAGGTTTGCATCGTCGTCGAACCGCCAGTCGTAATGTTGTCCATTATAAATGGCAGAGCTTAGGGTTTAAATTGCTTCGATCGATCGGCTTAAACCTCCGAGGTTTGAACCACGAATCAAGCGTGACCAATCGATCGGCTTAAACCTCGGAGGTTTTGGTCAATTCCCTCAACTCAAAACCAAAACTCTCCCCCACCTTATTGACCTTCCAAGCTTTTCAACTCTGTTGGTGTAAAAGGATTTTTGCCAGCGCGTAAGGCATCAATCCAGCGTTGCCGTTGCTGCTTTCGCTCCTGGTTTTCAGTGCCAGCGATAAACGCCTGAAAGTCTTCAATTGCACCCTGGGTATTGCCACTGAGCGCTCTGGCAAGCCCACGGCTGTCTCGAAACTCTATATTTTTAGGCGCGAGCTTAACGGCGGTTTCACAAGCTGACAGCACAGCTTTAGCATTGCCCTGTAGGCTGCCAAACCAGCAGAGACTGTTCCAGTTTTGGGCAGAAACGGAATCGATAGAGCGAGGATCGAGTGTTTGCGCCTGGGTATAGGAATCCATCGCGGCTTTGATGTCGCGCTTGCCGACGAACTCATTGCCTTGAGCCAGAAGCGCGAGCGCTTTGAACTGCTGCTCTTTGGCGTCTAGCTGAACACCCAATTTGGGATTCCATTTGAGAGCAGTGCGGAGCATGGTCATTGCCTTGTCTACATTGCCTAAGCTTGCCTGCTGCTCTGCGGTTTTAACCCATGCTTGGGACGCAGTGATGAGATTGGCAGTAGTTTGGCACACTGGAAGCGTCGCTAGCTCTTCAGGATGGCTGCTCAAGTAAGCATCAAGCCAGCTACAGCCCCTTGCCATCAAATCATCCAGGTTCAGATTCCACAGCTTCACCGTGTTGTCATCACTGCCCGTCGCCAGGGTTTTGCCGTCCGGGCTGAAACTCACGCTCAAGACACTGCTGCTGTGCCCTTTGAGCGTTTGCAACTCCCGCCCCGCCTGCACGTCCCACAGCTTCACCGTGTTGTCCGCACTGCCCGTCGCCAGGGTTTTGCCGTCCGGGCTGAAACTCACGCTCCAGACACTGCTGCTGTGCCCTTTGAGCGTTTGCAACTCCCGCCCCGCCTGCACGTCCCACAGCTTCACCGTGTTGTCCGCACTGCCCGTCGCCAGGGTTTTGCCGTCCGGGCTGAAACTCACGCTCCAGACACTGCTGCTGTGCCCTTTGAGCGTTTGCAACTCCCGCCCCGCCTGCACGTCCCACAGCTTCACCGTGTTGTCCGCACTGCCCGTCGCCAGGGTTTTGCCGTCCGGGCTGAAACTCACGCTCCAGACACTGCTACTGTGCCCTTTCAGGGTTTGCACCTCGCGGCCCGCCTGCACGTCCCACAGCTTCACCGTGTTGTCCACACTGCCCGTCGCCAGGGTTTTGCCGTCCGGGCTGAAACTCACGCTATAGACACTGCTGCTGTGCCCTTTGAGCGTTTGCAACTCCCGCCCCGCCTGCACGTCCCACAGCTTCACCGTGTTGTCATCACTGCCCGTCGCCAGGGTTTTGCCGTCCGGGCTGAAACTCACGCTCAAGACACTGCTGCTGTGCCCTTCCAGACGATCGTGCTCTTGAACCCCATAGACGACCTGACGGAGCGTGGCAATGGCTCGCATGCGCGTATCGGGCTTTAGCATCTTGCCCTTCTCAAGCTGCTGGACTTGCTGCCCCGTTTTAATCGCGGCGATGAGGGATTCAAGCTCCAGATTGGATGCCAGCAAGTTTTGGGCGGTGACACTTTGAAAGTTAACATCCGCATTCGTTTTCTCATTATCTGCTTCTTGCTGCTTCTGGAACGCAAACACGGCTGCGCCCACTGCCAGCAGCGACAACAGCCCCAGCCCCGCCAAAAACAGCCGCAGTCGCTTGAGTTCTCGCTTGCGATTCGCCTCCTTTTCCGCCGCTTCCTCGTCGCGTGCCGTGACGCTGGCATCCAAAAACTGCATCGTCTGGTCAAAGTTGGGGGCGTAGCGTTCTGCCCAGGCGGCATTGGGCTGTTGCTCCTGTCGCCAGGTAAGGGCGATCGTCAACTCCGGGTCGCGCAACAGTCCGGCTCGCTGCTGCTGGTAGAGCACGGCTGTATCTGCCAGCCGTCGATAGATCTGGGCAGACTGGCTCTCTGCCTCCACCCAGCCATCCAGCCGTTGCCACACGCGCATCAGGCTTTCGTGGGAAATATCCAGCATGGAGTCAGCTTGCAGGGGGGTGGGCAACGGTGGGGTCAAAAACGTGCCGCTCCGTGTCCGAAAGGCTTCGACGATGGCGATGATGTCTGCGTCGGATGCATCCGCGATCGCACCCGCATCCCGCAACCGCGTCGGTCGTCGAATGCCGCGCCCATCGGCTCCCTTCTCCGTCAGGCACTGAAACAGCCATGTGGCACGCTGCCGCGCCTGATCGTCTGGTAACCCGTCGTACAGCTCATCCCCATGCTGCGACAGTGCCCGCTCCATGCCGCCGATCGTTTCGTAGTCCGGCACATCGATCGGTTCATTCCCCTCATGGTGTGCCGTCCAGTAGTCCCACGTTCGCATCAGCGCGTGCTGTAAAATGGGCAACTGATCCGGGTTATCGCCCACATCGTTGAGCAGGCGACTCACCAGACGCGGGGTAATCGTCGCCCCCCCGACCGCCACCGGAGCCTCGATCGCCTGTCGCTGCTGGTCGCGCGTCATGCGGGGAATGAGATACTGGCTATCGTTCATCGTTTCGGGCAGATCGCGGAACTGGGCGCACTCACCCAAAAAGTCCGATCGCATCGTCAGCACCACATAGATGGGGAGTGCCGTCTGTTGCGTTGCCTCCAGCAGCAGCTTCACAAACGCCGCTGCCTCATCCCCCGCATCCTCGCTGGACGACTGTTGCTTAAACCGAAACAATTCCTCAAACTGATCCACCACTACCAGCAAATTTTCATCGTCTGGCAACCGCGACTGCTGCACCGCTTCTACCAACCCCAGCGCGCCCCGTCGCAGCACCGTCTCCGTGATAATCGTTTGCAGGCGCTGGTCTTCCCCATCAGAACCGAACACATCTGTATGGTTCAAGGCCTCTGCCAGGTTCGCGATCGGTGCGTTCCCTGGTCGCAGCAGCGCCACTCGCCAGTTTGACCCCACGCCTGCCATAAAGCCGCTGTAGAGTGCAGGCAGCAGTCCCGCTCGTACCAGCGACGACTTGCCGCTACCCGATGTGCCCACCACTGCCAGAAAGCGGCGCGATCGCAGCCGTCGCAACAGTTCATCCGTTTGCCCTTCGCGCCCAAAGAACAGGTGGTCTTCCTCAGCTTCAAAGGGTCGCAGCCCTGGAAAGGGATTGGTGCGGGTCTGGGTGCCAATCGTCATCGGTGCTGTCCTCCCTGTGCCTGAGCGATCTGATCCACAAACGGTGCCAGTGCCGCTGGCGTAAAGGCATCAAAATTCTTGAGGACGATCGCCTCATGGCTTAGCAGCATTTGTTTCTTCGGCGTTTCCGGTGCTGCCACGTAAATCGCCTTTGCCAGCATAGGCTTGGTACGTCCGTAGCCCGCCACCTTTTGTAAATCCCGCAGTTTGGTACGTAGCCACAGGTCATTGCCGCTGCCGTAGTAGATTAACACCGCATCACACTCGCAGAGAGTGTCTTGATGCTCCTGCCGCACCGCAGCTTCATCGCCTTCAAACGCGGGTAACATTGGCTCCCAACCGCGATCGAAGAAGATGTGATTGTAGACAGGCACAACGCTCTCCAGGTCTTTTTGGTCGCAGATGAGGTAGACTCGCACCGTTGCGTCGTCGCTGGAGCCGTTGTCCAGTCGCGGCGTCGGCGCGGTGAGCCGATCCTGGATGACGGTTTTAAGCGCCTCAATGCCCGTTTGCAGCCAGTCCGGGTCGTTCTGGAGCGATCGAATCAATTCCTGCTGACGGGCATCCTGCGTTTGTAACCCCACAGGCATCCAGACCAACCGTGAGAACTCTGCACGTTCCCGACGCTGGGCGACTGCCAGATCATGCTGTAGCGCAATCAGCGATCGCTCCGCATCCTCTGGAATCATGCCGTAGCGCGACCCAACCAGATGAATGGAGAGCTTGCACCGCGCCAGGTTCTCCGTCACCACCCGCTCAAAGTCAGGATAATAGGTGGGCAACGTTTGGTCGGGCAACACCAGATGTCCCCGCTGCTGCAGCTCTCGCTTAATCTTGTCGCGATCGTCCTGCAAATCGTAGCTCGTTTCTGCCAGGTAGACGGCAATACCGCTAGATCCAGCGATCGTGGCGGTCTTACCATTGCTCGCGCTGGCTGGCTCTGTTAACGCGGTCTGAGCACCATTTCCTTGAGTGGTGACCTCCGGAGGGGTTACCACCTCCACTCGCGAGAGCGCTTCCAAAAGCTGACAGATGTCGTATGCCAGGTCAGACAGTTTAGCCCAGTACCGCTGCTCTGCCTCAGACCCAAAGATGCGATTAAACATCAGCGGATTCTCGTTGCGATCGCGCTGATAAAACTCATAGCCCAGCAGACCTTGTACTTCCTCTGGCTGCCGTTCCAGGGGTACGGGCGTTTTGATCACCTTAAAAATTCGGGCTTTGTCGGCAACCCGCACGCCACCTGTCTGACTGGCAGCCGTGTGAAACCCCTTCAGTTCGCGTACACACCACTCCGACTTGATGTAGCGAGGCGAGAAGATCGACACCAGTAACGCCACTTTCGAGAACTGATCCACGATCGTGTCGGCAAAGTAATCATTGCCTTGCAGTTTCGGATCACGCCAGATACGGGGACGATCGCCCAGCAGTTGGGCTAGCAGTTTCTCTAATGATTGATGAAAGTCCGAAATCCAGCCCTCTTGCCCCTCCGTTAAGGGTTCATTGTCAATGTGGGCATAGCTGATGAAAATGTCGTTCTCGAAAGCGGTTTCAACTGTCATGCGTTTATCCAGACGTGTGCCTTTCAGCACCCTGCCAGCCACCGTAAACCCGCACTCACCTGCAAGGGGTTTCGTGTAAGTGTCTTAGTCTGCTTTATTCTACAGCCGAAGTGCTTGAGAAAGACACGGGGGCGTGGCAAATGCCCTCTCAGACCTCGGAGGTTTTGGAAACCTCCGAGGTCTAACCCCCCGCACAGTTTCAGTGGCGACATCGGCACCAACGTTGGTGACTTCGACTCAAGCGGTCCTTACCACCAGTCAAGCCGTCCTCACCGCCACTCAAGCCGTGGTCACTTCAGCACCAACGTTGGTGACTTACGCTCAAACGGTGGTCACTTCCACTCAAGCGTTGGTTACTTACGATGAAGCTGTCGTTACTTACGGTTAAGCTGTGGTGACTTACGGTGAAGCGTTCGTGAAGTACGATCGTGCGCTTTGAGAGAAACCGGGTTTCTGAATGCCCTCTGAACGCTGCAACGGCAGATGCTCGTCAAGAAACCCGGTTTCTGCAACGTCTGCATCAGGCCTATCCGTATCGTACTGCCGTGCCATTAGCGGGCGATCGCCCAACCCTTCTTAGAAACCACACACAACCTTGCGGGGTTCGCGGCTCTCAAAGCCATGACCCATCAGCCATGCTGGTCTTATCTACTCTCTAGCAGGCTTACCTCTATGTCCCGCAAAAAACGTACCTCCCGCATGCTCGAAAACGCTGAACTCCGCTCTGCCGGATTGAAAGCCGTTGACCCTAAGATGGATTTTGGCGATGTTCGCACCTTAGCCAATCTCACCGCCCAGATGTCACAACTCCGCGCCAAACTAGACGCGTATAATACCGCTCTCGCCATCATCGATTCATCCAAAACTGAAATTGATGCATTAGAGAAGACCCTCGGCGACCTGGCAGACCAGATGTTGATTGGCGTCGCCTTCAAGTACGGCAAAAACAGCCGCGAGTACGAAATGGCAGGGGGTGTCCGCAAGAGTGAGCGCATTCGCCGGAGTACCGTGAGCCGCCTCAAAGCAAGCGCAGACGAGCCAGCCAGCAGCAGCGCGAGTGGACAAGCCGTTTAGTCTCCCAACGAGAGGGCGATCTTAGCAGGCTGCGATCGCCCTTTCAGTTAAAGTCTCCTCTCAGAACGGGGCAAACGCCGCAAAAAGTCGCGCCATTCTGCGAACTTCGTGCTACAACACCACTAAGTCACAACTCTACCTATGGTGTAGACTGTGATGTCTAGATGCTACATCTAGCCAAGCCCACCCCGTTCCAAAGAAGTGAGCGCTGAAATTATGGTTCAAGAGCTTGAACAGTTTTATTTGTCAACTCCTGAAGCAATCCCAGTATTTTTTAGAACTTATACTTGTTCGGGAGACAGGGTAATAAGTAAAGAGCTATGTAGCCTTCTGAACGAAAAAGTTTGTAGCACTTTAGGTGACAAGCTCTATTTGCTCAGAAAGTACGCCCCTGAGCTATCGAAGATTGATCCTTTCACTGAGAAGATTACAAACTCTCTGGAGCATTACGCAAATGGAATAATCTTTGAGCGTTTAGAATATGGCAGCCTACGGGTAAACAGTGCTGATCGTACCCTGAGCCTAAGCTTGGAAATTGTCGTAAAAATGGCTGAAGCAGTCCCTAAGCGTTTCTCTTCAGATAGACCTCAGCAATGGTTGCGTATGGCGTGCCTAGTATTCCTACTTCATGAAGTTTCTCACATTGCTCAGAAACTTGCGGAGTACGAAGATGTCCAGCGAATGAAAGAGGTTGACGTAAGAATCGGTAGGGAGCGGATTGGAGAACTAGATTTAAGAAGTGATTATTTAGTAGTTCACACGCTTAGCTTATTTCTGATGTTCCACGATGAAAGAGCTTACAACCATCGAAAATATATCAGATGGTTTTATGAACTCTGGTGTGGAGTGTGCAGAGCAATGCTTGATGTCTTCCCTAACGATGGTCGTGAAGATAAGCAGCAGCGCATATTTGGCTACTTACTTATGTCCAAGTTGATTCGCGATGCCCATTTAAGCAACTATCCTCTAGAGTTTAATGGAGAGTTGTGGCCTGTTTGGAACCCCTCTTTAGACGGGTTATCGATTTACAGTCAAGGTGAGCCTTTTATTTCTGGCTGTCCAGTAGATTCAGCGCTAATGAAGCAGATTCTAGAGGACATTTCTACAAGCAACTATGGTAGGGCTCTACCGAAAATTGATGAATTGTGGAAGTGCTTACCTCGTCGCTGATTGATACAGACCCGTCTCATCAAAAGAGAAGTCATCAAGATTACTTCTTTTGAGATTGCATAAATCTGGAGTAAGAGTCGTACACTCTTACTCCTTTTTTGCTCTGAGTTTTTAATCTTAGATCTTGACTTGAACTCATTTGTATGGACATAATCCTTATTTTAACGCTACATATAGAGCCTTCTATTTGTATACCACGCTAGCAGGCAGCGCAACCTATGGTTATAGAACTTCAACGCAAACATTTGTCTGAGCAGTTTCCTGAAACCGCTCCCACTGCCAATCCTGTCTTCTACAGAACCTACAGTCGTCGCATTAACAACCGTCGTGAACCATTGGCAGACGTGATCCAGCGGACAACGCAAGGGTTGGTTGAGTTAGGGCGGCTGAGCGTCGAAGAAAAAGCCCTCATTCAACGCATGCAGCAGCAGCTTAAGAGCATGCCCTCAGGGCGCTGGCTGTGGGTCGGCGGCACAGACTGGATCAACAAGCCAGAAAATTTTTCGGGAGCCTACAACTGCACCAGCACCAACGTCATTGATTGGCAGGCGTTTGGGCTCATGATGGATCTCGCCATGATGGGCTGTGGTACTGGTGCGATTCTCGAACCACGCTACAGCAATCAACTACCCGCCATTCGTAACCATCTACTCGTCAATTTAGAGGGCGAAATCGGCACGACACCCGCTGAGCAACGGCACGATCGCACGCAAGTCACCATTGACGGCAATCAGGTACACATTCTCGTAGGCGATAGCCGCCAGGGATGGGTGCAGTCCTACAAAACCTTGCTGGAACTTTCGACCGACGATCGCTTTACAGGCGATGTTGCCGTAACCGTCAACGTGAGCGATGTCCGCGCTGAAGGGGAAGTGCTGAAAGGCTTTGGCGGCATGGCAAACCCCATTCGGCTACCAGGATTGTACGAACGGTGTGCGGCACTATTGAACAAGGCGATCGGTCGTCAACTTACCTCTGTTGAATGCTGTTTGTTGATTGATGAAGCCGCTGCCACAGTGGTTGCAGGCAATATTCGGCGATCGGCGGGCATGCGTCAAGGCGTGAGCAACGATGCCGCGTTTGCCGTCGCTAAAGATAATCTGTGGCAGCAAGACGAGGCTGGCAACTGGCGTATTGACCCAGAACGCGATGCGCTGCGGATGGCAAACCATACGCGCGTGTATCACCACAAGCCAACCGAGCAAGAATGTACCGATGCGGTGCGCAAGCAGTTTTACTCTGGTGAAGGAGCGATTCAGTATGCACCCGAAGCGATCGCCCGCTCCAACCGTGATCTGTTGACCACACCAGAACTCAAAACGGCCTTCCTGGCTGCTTACAATCAAGGCACAGCCAGAGAATGGCTGCTCCAACAGCAACCCCAAATGCCTGCGGCGGAGCTAGAACATCGTCTGGGTCGTTATGGGTTGAATCCCTGCGGCGAGATTTTGGGTGCTGACTTCCACTGCAACCTGGCAGAAGTGCATCTGAATCAGCTTGATCCAAACAATCTCGACGAACAGGCGGACGCTTTCAAGGCAGCCGCACTTTCTGTCGCAGCGCTCCTGAATCATCGTTTTGCGGAACCGCGCTATCAGAAATCGCGTGATCTCGATCCGATCGTGGGTGTCTCCTTCACAGGCTTATTTGATTTCTTCGTCCATGCGTTTGGCGTCGAGTGGTTGCGCTGGTGGGAAGCAGGTAGACCCGATACAGTGACAGGTCTGGCGTTCAAGCAAAAAGAGCAGGCATTCTTGTCGCGCTGGCGGGAAACCGTGAACCAGGCGGTATGGGAATACTGCGATCGCCATCACCTCAAGCGTCCCAACCGCTGCACCACCGTTCAACCTGCCGGGACTAAATCCTTACTCACAGGAGCCAGCCCCGGTTGGCATCCGCCCAAAGCCCAGCGGTTCATTCGTCGCATCACCTTCCGCAAAAATGATCCAGTCGCCCTGGCGTGCTTGGATTACGGCTACAGCATTGTGCCGTCACAGTCCGATAAGGATGAGACGGGCAATCTACTGAACGATCCGTTTGATCCTCGCTGTACGGAATGGCTGGTTGAGATCCCCGTTGAGGTTTCATGGGCAAACCTGCCCGGTGCCGACACGATCGCGATCGAAAAGTTCTCGGCTCTGGCGCAGTTCGATTTCTACATGCAGGTGCAAACCTACTACACCGCGCACAATACCAGCGCTACGATCGAACTCACCGAAGCCGAAATTGAACCGCTGGCACAGCGCATTTACCAGACGATCGCCAACGAGGAAGGCTACATTAGCGCGGCTCTGTTAGCTCGCTTTGATGCGCCCTTCCCCCGCCTACCGTTTGAGAAGATTGATAAGGAAACCTTCGATCGTCTCCAGCAAGCGGTCGCCACCAAACAGCAAACCAGCGACTTTTACGCCGCGCTCAGCCGTTACGACTCTGGCTTTAGTCTGGCTGAAGGACCCGCTGGCTGCGATAGCGACAAGTGCATGTTGCCGGAAGGGAAAGGCTAAAGGCTAAAGGATGAAGGCTAAAACGTTTTATCCTTTAGCCTTCATCCCTTAGCCTTTGGAAATAAAGTGCACCCAAAACTGATTGTCGCCACAGCAGAGGTCATAAACCAGTCTGTACGAGTAGGTCAGCCCCACACCACTGGCATAAATGTCGTATTGACTATCGCCAGGACCGTTGTAGGTTAATTCGCCGTAGGGATCATTCACAATGAACCCGTTTTCGTTGTAGCCAACGAAGACGACAATATGCCCAGAGGCTGTGAAATAGCCGTGGACAACGACTGGATTGCCCTGGATGAGCCACTCTTTCACATTCTCAAAGCTTGCAGTCGTTTTGAACGTGTCTTTACAGCCGTAGACTTCCACGACTTTTGCCAGTACATCGGGTACATGGCGATCGAGCCCATTGGCCGCGCAGTAATCCTGGAGTTCATCCGGGAAGCGCTGTTCAGGATGTTTGCGCGATGCTCCTAGATACGCCAGGCACATCGCGATCGAGGTCACATTACAGGTACCGTAGGGATTTTCAGAGTTATCTAGCTGATCATAATAGGGCACCGAGAGTTTGACGGCTTTCGGAAAGACAACGTTGTTGTCCTCTAAAATGGCACCGTGCCGCTGATAGATATACCAGGTATTTTTTCCTTGAAAGCTCTGATCTGACAGCGCTACCTTAATGTGATCACTCGCTGCTCCGTAGGACTGAACGTTAAGCAGCGTGCCAGCCTGCACCGTCTGCAATTGATCAGCGGCTAACTTTCCCGCTTGGATGGGCTGTTGCTTAAGTACCGTATCGCAAAGGACTTTAAGTTGAGTCATAAGACAATGCCGTTTTACTAAATGGACTCTATGGATTCAGGGCTGATGCAGTAACTGGGGTGTTCACGAATCGGTGCCAGGAGAGCGTCCAGGTTGTGACCAGAAACGCGCTTGCTTTCAACCCTGCGTCAGGCTTATGAAGGTGAGGCGATCGAGGCTACTAATATGACCAGGGTTCTCACCTCAGTCCGCGGAACATCAACGAACAGGTGACTGCTGACTGCTTCGTAGCTTGCTAGCGTGGTGTTGCCATCGTATGTCAAGTTTGCCCAACCAATGAGGCTGCTTCGCTTTGACACATCTAGCCTCATGACCAGCGCTCCATCATTACCAACGCGCTACAATCACCAAAGAGTCGGCGTTTAGCTCGCGCTAGAAACTGAGCCGTACAGCAATCGTTGATTGTTAGCTAAACAATGTCTTCAACCCGTTGATCACTGATTCCTGACCACTGTTAACGGATAGTTTCTCACCGCTCACTAACCAACCAAACCCATAACCCAAAGGAGTCCACTCGTGTTTCTTGATGAACTAACCCCTGTCTGGAAAGAGCTTTCGCAGCAGCCTGTTGCGTTTCTAGGTGGCTTCTTATCAGGGCTGTTTCGCCTCAATCTTTCAGAAGACCCCGTCAAAAGCTGGCTGGATCAACAGTCAGGTAGCACGACGTCTGGCTCAACGACTGGATCGAATAATGGCAACAGCGGTGCTCCCAAGTCGATTTCGATCGACTAAATAAATTAAATGAATAAAACCGTGATGCTTGATACCAACGACGTCTAACAAGTATCAGGCTTTTCAGAATGAGGTGTGGCTGGTGTGCTATCACCGGATTTAGGGTTTGATACGAACCCTTCGTCCCATCTGATCAAGCTCCTATGACTATTTACGTTGGCAATTTGTCTTACCAGGCAACTCCAGAAGACCTATCGGAAGTCTTTACTGAGTACGGTGCAGTGAAGCGTGTCTCTCTGCCGACCGATCGCGAAACGGGTCGGATGCGTGGGTTTGCCTTTGTGGAACTCGCTGAAGACGCTCAAGAAGATGCGGCGATCGTGGCATTAGACGGTGCCGAATGGATGGGTCGTCAGTTAAAGGTGAATAAGGCAAAACCGCGAGAAGACGCTCGTAGCGCTGCACGATAGCGGCAGTCACGAGCATCAGCGGTCAAAGATTGAGAGTTCACTGCGGTAGCAACGCTAGCGCACCAAAGATTTTCTCGCGTTTTAACCGTCAAACTTAACCTATCTATGGCAATCTGTAAGAACAGAGACAACTGATACTGTCTTACTGCCAAGCTTTACCCATAGCGTATGCAAACTCTGCCCAGCCCACCAACCGCCACAACGCCTCTCGCTGCACCTACCGATACTGCTATCCAGCGTCGCAAAACGCGATCGGTGCCTGTGGGCAGCATCACGATCGGCGGAAGCTATCCCGTTGCCGTGCAGTCCATGATCAACGAAGATACGTTGGACATTGATGGCTCGGTGGCTGCCATTCGCCGTCTGCACGAAATCGGTTGCGAAATCGTGCGTGTGACCGTCCCCAGCATGGCGCACTCTAAGGCAATGGAAGAAATCCAACAGCGGTTGCGTGCCACCTATCAACCCGTACCGCTGGTTGCAGATGTGCATCACAACGGGTTGAAGATTGCGCTAGAGGCGGCTAAGCACGTCGATAACGTGCGGATCAATCCAGGCTTATATGTGTTTGAAAAGCCGAAGAGCGATCGTACTGAATATACCCAAACCGAATTTGACGAAATTGGCGAGAAGATTCGCGAGACTCTAGCACCACTCGTCATTTCTCTGCGCGATCAAAACAAATCGATGCGAATTGGCGTGAATCACGGGTCTCTGGCAGAACGGATGCTGTTTACCTACGGTGACACGCCCGAAGGCATGGTGGAGTCAGCGCTGGAGTTCATCCGCATCTGCGAATCGCTCGATTATTACCATTTAGAACTCTCGCTCAAAGCCTCCAGAGTACCCGTCATGTTGGCTGCCAATCGTCTTATGGTGCAGCGCATGAACGAGCTGGGCATGGCATACCCGCTCCATCTCGGTGTGACCGAAGCAGGCGATGGCGAATACGGTCGCATCAAATCCACCGCTGGCATCGGGACGCTCTTGGCAGAAGGCATCGGCGACACCATCCGCGTCTCTCTCACCGAAGCACCCGAAAAAGAAATTCCCGTCTGCTACGGCATTCTGCAAGCCTTGGGGCTACGCCGCACGATGGTCGAGTATGTCGCCTGCCCGTCCTGCGGACGCACGCTCTTTAATCTCGAAGAAGTGCTGCACAAAGTTCGAGACGCGACCAATCACCTGACTGGCTTGAACATTGCGGTAATGGGCTGCATCGTCAACGGACCTGGCGAGATGGCAGACGCAGACTACGGCTATGTGGGCAAGCAAGCAGGCTGGATTTCCCTCTATCGGGGACGCGATGAAATTAAGAAAGTCCCTGAGGCTCAAGGCGTTGAGGAGTTGATTAGTTTGATCAAGTCGGACGGCTGTTGGATCGAGCCGTAAGAAAGGAAACAGTAGAAATAAGTAGGACTTACGCAAAGATCCCCGACTTCTATCGCACGGGAAGCTGGGCAGCGCTAATTTTTCGCCAGAAGTCGGGGATCTGAAGACTTCATGCGTAAGTCCTAATAAGCATACGAGTACTGAGTTTTGCTGTCATCTGTTTAGCTCAACCCAGGTTGCATTTGCAAAAAAAAAATCACATGTCATTGTTACAAGCAACAAGTGATGGCATACAAGAGTGATGGCATACAAGTCCAGCAGTTAATACGCTAAGGTTGTTTCTACAGGAGTGTTCACTTGCCAACACGCGAGCAAGCTGAAGCAGCCATTTTTGTCTGTCAACTGTTTTCTAACCTGTTTCAGCCAATCAACGTTTTTCGATACGACCAAAAGGCGAAGACGATCTATGTTCAAGGTGGAAGCGCGGACGAATTGCGATCGTAATTTTTGAGGATGGGAACTGGGAGTTCGTTCTATGACTCAAGACTTAAATCAACTGACCAACGCTGAACTGAAGCGCTATCTTTCAGAGCATCGGAACAATGATGATGCGTTTCATGATGCGCTGCAAGTTTTAATGAGCCGTCGCGATCCAAATGCTCCGAGGTATCCCTATCCATACGATATGGTTGATCCCGAACGCGAGGTTGAGGCAATTTTCAGGGCGAGAATCCGCCAGATTGAGCAGGATCAGTCAGCCGATTGATAATAGTAGGCAGCTGACTTTGGGGTTAGGGCAACAATCGTGTCTAGCAAGTCTCTCAGACCTATTGACCGTTGCGTTACTTCAGATCTAACAGCCCTGCTTCTTTGAGTTTAGGGTTAAAGCGAATTTCCACCTGAACGTCGCGAGACTTCAATACTTCCAGTATTTGTGCTTCAACTCGTCGGGCGAGTTGTTTCAGCACTTTCATTTGGCTCAGTTCATCGATCGCCCCAGCATAGCTTGCCTGTTCCTCTGGCGTCATTTGCGCTTTTGCATCGATCGCTTGTGTCCATCGACTTTCATCAGCACCGTTTCCGACTGGCACCGAACCATTCTCGCTCATCCAGGCTGTGCGAATTTCCTCCAGGATTGTGCGACTGGGGCGATCGATCGTCTGTACCTTCAGCCCATAACACCGCTCTGGCTGACGGACTAAGTGCTGCTTCAGGCTCAAATAAACATCCCGTGAGTAGCCAATATACTGCAACGTTTGCTGTTGATCAAAAATGGCATACACGCCGACTTTGCCCTGAAATTGTTCTGGCAGTTGACCACGATCGTCAATATAGGCAAGGTGCTCCAAACCAGAGAGCACAGGTGTATCAATTTGAGAAGACATTTTATAAAGAATGAAGGGTAAGGGATACAAGGATAAAAGGTTGATTTAGTCTTTAGCATTCAGCCTTGATCCTTTCTTTGAACTACGCCTCGTTTGTGTTTCGATAAATCGCACAAAGCCGACTGGGCTTGAAGATTTTAGCTTTGAACATAAAGTTGGGCGGCACGTTAATAATGACATAATCAACGGCGTTCTGAAATTTCTCGAACTCGGTTGGCATCCCCTTTGGGGTGGCTGCACTGTAGGGAACAGGTTGAAACAACAGCTCGGTAAATTCAACTGCTGGATAGCTTGCCTGTTGAGCTACTTGTTGAAGAAAGGCGTCGCTTTTAAGCAACTCAAACAACGCTGCTTTAGCGTCTGGGTCAAGCGTAAAACTGCCGTCGAAATGATCGATAATCTTGAGCGCCATGACACTACCCATTTAGAGAAGCACTAAGTATTCAGATCCTACTGTTTTACGGGGCATTGTAGGGACGTTACACGTAACGTCCCTACAATGCCGCCTTCTATTCTCCAGTCTCTGACAGTGATGAAGCGGTTGCATTTGGCACAGGTTGCCCTAAGCGTGGTTCGCTTCCGGCGAGCAACCGCTGAATGTTGGCACGGTGGCGCAAGATGACGTAGAGTCCGCCTAAAAGACCAAACAAGAGGTAAGGCAGGGGCTGATGGGTAAACATCATAAAGCCGGAGACTGCAATCGCACCCGCGATCGAGCTCAACGACACAATTCTAGAAATTGCCAGTACGAGAGCGAAGACTGCCAGCGTCCCAGCCCCAACCATCCAGTTCATCGCTAACAGCACGCCCAGACTGGTCGCCACCGATTTGCCGCCAGTGAAGCCAAGAAAAATCGATTTACTGTGCCCCAGCAACGCTGCCATACCAACTAACGTCACCATCCACGGTAGCCACACTGCTACGTCTAGCGTTGGCAAGGGGAGAGACTGAGCTTCGGCAACGGTATAGCACCAGCGAACCGCCGCGATCGCCACAGCACCCTTCAAAATATCGACCAGCAGCACTACCAGCGCTGGCGCTTTACCCACTGTCCGCAACACATTTGTCGCTCCAGTTGAGCCAGACCCGTGCTCTCGAATGTCAATCCCTTTCAGCAACCGTCCCGCCCAGTAACCAGGCGGCATTGAGCCTAATAAATACGCGCTTACTAGCAGCAGTCCATTCAAGGCAAGCCAGAGTACCATTGCTTGATTTCCTTCGTACGTCATGGCATCGCTCGTCGCAAGCGATGGGCCGCGATCGCTGTACCCTTTCTTGAATGCCCAAAGGGCTTTACGACCAGCACCTAACAACTTTAATACGAATAGGTCTGCGCTTGAGGATTTGGTGCAAATGCCAGCCAGAGCGAAAATTGTAGCAGCGATAAACTAATATCCTCTTCCGTTTCGTCAATGATGATGAGCGGCATGAGCCCATCTTTCATCAGTCGATCGGCCTTCTGTGCCAGCGCGAACGGGTCTTCAAACAAACCAACACCTCGCTCTGGGCCAAACTCACTCCGCGTAATGCCAAGGCAGTCTTGCAGACCACGCCGCCATTCGCCTAGCCGCTCTGGTGACTGGGCAAGGACAAGAGCCCGTAAGCGATCGCCATACAGCGTATGCAAAATCGAAATCGCCGCCGAGGCAATCAGAATATTCTGCAAGCGGCTACCCATTGTGCGCACGGCACCGCGTCCACCCTGGGTAAAAAACCAATTCGAGACGCGCTCAGCATGAACGGGTTCAAACGTGCGCCGAAGCTGCCACGCCGACCCATAATAGTCTGGCCGATTGCGGTACTGATCCAACAAATTACGGATTTTTTTCGTTTGCTCTTGAAAGCTCTGCTCAGCAAACTGAGGAGTGGTCGCCGCTTTGGATACTCGTTCTTCCTTCACAGCTGATCGCTCAGGACTTTGTGTCATTGGCGCTCCAGGCTGCGGTAGTTCCAATTGCTCCGCGGCCAACGCTAAATCCTGTAGGCTGCCGACTAAGTAGTCCTTGAAGCTCTGCACTCGAATCGCCAAATCCTGCGACACGCCCGCAAACGTCGTTCGCATCTCATTACGAATTCGTTCTTGACGGCGCTCTAGCTGCTCCACGCTAATTTGCAGTGACTGCTTCCGTTGTTCTAGCTCTTTCAGACCTTCTTGCACGAGCCGCCCCATTGCTGCCTGAGCCGCTGCCGTTTCTTCCTGTAAACGAGCTTGCGATGCTTGCAACGTGGCAATCTCTCGCCTTAGCGCCTGTTCTCGACGTTGGAGATCGACAACCCGCTGCCCAACCTCAGTGCTCGTCGAGGTTCCCACAGCCGAGATCGATGGCAGCACTTGCTCGGCTTCAACCCGCTCCACTAACGTCAGTCTTTCCTCTTCCATTAGTGTCTGCGCAGAGGCTTCTTGTATCCCTAACGGTTCGCCACTGGGGCGATCGCTCACCTCTTCCTGTTCACGCGTGTCAGCGATCGATTCAGACTGACGCGTATCCGCCGTCGATGGCATTGGCAATTCGTCTGAGTTCATAATCAATGCAAATTGAAGATAGGGGTTATTAGTGGTAAAGCTCTGGAGCCTAACATCTACCAACTAACAACGGCGCTTAGGTAATACGGGGGCAATGAGCCTCCAAGCAAGTCTGCAGCATTTTAGGATCAAAGAGAATCGGTAAAAAGTGGATGCTGTTGACTTCTTTGAAATAAAAGAGAACCGGTACAGGCAACCAAAAGATTCGCCAATTCTGCCAATCTTGATAAGGAAAACGCCGGATCAGCGTCTGTCCGCGCTCAATATCAAGTACTGCCTCAGTGAAGCAAAGGCGCAAGGTCGCTGCCTGAAACAGCAGAAACAGCCCAAATAGCGCCATTACCAGACTGACCCAAACTTGCACGAATAGCAAGGGGGCTGCCAAAACCACCAGCGCGATCGGCAGTTTATAACTTGGCGACAGTACGATTGTTTGGGTTGAAGCGGGCGTTGTTGTCACAGACTTCACTCCTATAGATTCAGACTGACCGAAGCGCGTCTCTTTATTCTATGCTGAGCTGCTCAATGCTGACCCCTGAGTTACCAGTGAGGCACAACTCCAGCATTGATCACTCTGTCATCAACATTAGGGCTATGAGGAAAACCATAAGTTTTTAGCAGCTTCTTCACCGCTCTCATCAAGCCCTATTGACAGGCTGAAATACCTCTGTTAGCAGACTTTGGCGACATCGATTCACTTAATAAAGCTGTAATTGTCGTACATCAATTCAGTTTGAAGCTGCACATTGCACGATTGACAGCATGCCTTTCCGTAAAGACTTTGAGCAATCGTGAAGCTCTATATGCTTCACATAAAACTGATATTGCAGTGCGTTCTTAGAGTAATGGAGACCTGATCAATAAAGTTTGAGTAAAATTACTGTTGGTTTTGCTCTAAGCAATTGTAATATTCCAAAACTGCGAGTAGCCTAAATATTACGTGAGCCTGATCAAGATACACGAATCGCAGTCAGCTCTCAAAAACACAAGAGGGAAGTGGTACTAACGAAGGCCAAATCGCTAACTACGTGCATGTCGCTAGCTTGGACTGGTTGTGAATTTCACTATAGAAATCAATCTTGAAAGCAGCATCTAAATTTGGGTTTTAGAGAGTTACTATTCCGTCTTTAATCATTCAGTGACATGATGGCTTCATGTATGAAACGCACGTTCTTCAACAGTTAGTGCCCGAAAAAATTACTGCTCAGTCTGGATGGGCTGGGCCTAGTTGGTTCTAATTCGGCTCACACGGACGCTATAGATTGTTGTACATCCATCTTTTGGAGGTTATTGTGAAAGCTATTGATTTTACAGCAGATGTTAATGTTAATGAGGGTATAAACAGCTCTTATCCTCTAGATAATCCTAGCGTTGATATCGCGATTGGAAATAGTACAAATAACATTCCTTTTAACAAGCTCTACACAACGAATCAAGAGTTGGAATACATTTCTCAGGCGATCGCGAATGGTCAAATTGCTGGCGATGAAGCGTTTACCAAAAAGTGTCAGCAGTGGCTGAAGCAAGCGCTTGGCAGCCAAAAAGTCTTGCTGACTCATTCGTGTACAGCTGCTCTAGAGATGGCGGTCATTCTGGCTGGCATTCAGCCTGGGGATGAGGTGATCATGCCATCTTATACGTTTGTATCAACGGCGAATGCTGTTGTTTTGCGCGGTGGCATTCCAGTTTTCGTTGATATTCGACCAGATACGCTCAATATAGACGAAACACTGGTAGAAGCCGCGATTACGTCTAAGACAAAAGCGATTATGCCTGTACACTACGCAGGCATGAGTTGCGAGATGGACACTATCAAAGCACTGGCGGCAAAACATGGCCTTGCACTCATTGAAGACGCAGCGCAAGGCTTCGGTTCTACTTATAAAGGTCAGCCTGTCGGTAGCTTGGGTCAGATGGCCGCTTTTAGCTTTCATGCCACCAAAAATATTGTGTCTGGTGAAGGTGGGGCGCTTGCAATCAACGATCCGGCGCTGATTGAACGAGCAGAGATTGTTTGGGAAAAAGGCACAAACCGCAGCCAGTTTTTCCGTGGCACGGTAGACAAATACACCTGGGTTGATGTGGGATCATCCTACCTGCCAAGTGACTTACTGGCAGCCTTTCTTTGGGCTCAGTTGGGCTATGCCGATGAGATCAAACAGCGGCGTCTAAGAATCTGGCATCGCTACAACAAAGCGTTTGCTGAACTGGAGTTACAGCGTAGGGCGCAACGTCCAACGGTACCTTCCGAGTGCCAGCACAATGCTCACATCTATTACCTGTTAGTGAATGATATTGAAACTCGAACACGAGTCTTATCGGTGCTGAAACAGCATGGGGTTCAAGCCACTTTCCACTATGTCCCGCTCCATAGTGCACCGGCAGGGCGTAAGTATGCTCGAGCGCATGGTGAACTCAGCGTCACGGAAGATATTTGCGATCGCATTGTGAGACTGCCACTGAGTGCCGCGCTGACCACTGAAGAGGTCGATCGTGTCATCGGTCTGGTCTTGCAAACATTAGCAGCCTAAGCTATGAGCGTGGCTTCTGTTCGTCTTGATTAATTGTTCTAAACAGTTGGGTGCAACCAAATTAATGCTGGTTTCGTGGGTAGAAGCAGTTCCTACCCCATCTACCCCTCTTTGACGATTAATAATGACTACCTAGGGATAGGAATAGAAGCCATGCGCGTAATTATCACTGCTGCAAATGTTTCACAGCGGATGAGCGGCGAGACGGTCTTACCGTTGTATTACTTCAACCGTTTACGAGCACGTGGGGTAGAGGTTTGGGTTGTCACTCATGCCCGTTGCCGTGAGGAACTTCGGAGCATCTTCCCCAATGACGACGATTTTCAAAAGTTTCAATTTGTCGAAGATACGCGCTCACAAATTTTGATTGATCGACTGAGCAACCTCTTTCCTTATCGTATTCAGGACTTGATCTTTGGCCAAATCATTCATTTCCTGGCGCAGCGTTCTGCAAGAGCGATTGTGCAGCAACTAGTGAAGGAACATGATGCTGACTTGGTCTTTGAACCCACTCCTATTACGCCGAAAGGGCTCAGCTACATGTATGGGCTAGGCGTGCCGGTCGTCATTGGACCCATGTGTGGGGGGTTGGAGTTCCCACCTGCCTTTCGCTACATGGATTCACCGTTTACCCGCTTTTCCATTCATGCTGGTCGTGCGTTGGCTCAAATTGGTCATGTGCTGGTACCGGGTAAGTTGCAGGCAAGTGCGTTGATTGTCGGCAACGATTTTACGGCAGCAGCCTTGCCGAAAAGCCATCGTGGCAGGGTTTATAGAGTGGAAGAAAGCGGCGTTGATTTATCGCTTTGTCAACCGGTCACACAAGTCGAACTGACGCCTGATCAACCCGTGCGCTTTGTTTTCTTTGCCCGTTTTGTGGACTGGAAAGGCGTGCAGTTTTTAGTGGAGGCTTTTAAGCAGGTTGCACCCAAAACAAAGGCTGTGCTGGAGTTGATCGGGAATGGAATGCTATTTGAAGCAACTAAAGCACAAGTCGTAGCGCTTGGACTGCAAGATAAAGTCAATTTCCACGGGCGGTTAACGCTGGAGGATAGCATTAAATTGATTGCTGGCTGCCAGGTGTATGTGGTTCCGTCTTTGCGAGAGTGTGGTGGTAACGCCATTTTGGAAGTAATGGCGATGGGGTTACCGTTGATTGCTACAAACTGGGCTGGTCCGGGGCTATTCGTCAACGATTCCTGCGGTATTTTAGTTGAACCCAGTTCACGACAGGGCTTTATTGATGGCTTAGCCGAGGCAATGTTGCGGTTGGCTGAATTGCCTGAGCTAAGGCGCAAGTTGGGTCATGGCAGTACGAAACGAGTGACAGAAAGCTATTTTGATTGGGATTCTAAAGTCGATCGGATGATTGAGATCTTTGAAGAGACGATCGCTCAACACCAACTTGAGGTTATACCGAAGATGGCTTAACATGTGGCGCAATCTGCTGTGTTGTTTTAAAGGGGTAGTACCACTTGTGGCATGAACGATTGCAAGCAAGTTGCTACAACCCCCTTAGGGAAAACATTACAACGCAGAGAGCGCACATGATAAGGCGGTGGTGCTTACAAGTTTTGACTGTGGCAGAGACAGCAGTCACGGTTAGGTAAACGCTCTCATGGACTTAACCTGGAATAAATTTCAGTGCTACACCGTTCATGCAATAGCGCTGACCAGTCGGCTTGGGGCCATCCTCAAACACATGCCCTAAGTGCCCACCACAGCGGCGGCAGTGGGTTTCAACACGGGTCATAAACAGCGATCGATCGGTTGTTGTTTCAATCGAGCCCTCGATCGGCTTAAAGAAGCTGGGCCAGCCGGTACCGCTGTCAAACTTAGTATCGGATGAAAATAAGGGTAAGCCGCAACCGGCACAGGCATACGTCCCATGGCTGTACTCTTTATCTAACGAACTAGTGCGAGGGCGTTCTGTACCATGCTGACGCAGCACTTGAAACTGTTCTGGTGTTAGGGCGCTACGCCACTCGTCCTCACTTTTTTTAATTTCAAATTCATGATCTGCGGTTGTCATGCTCGCGTTCTCCCAAGGAAGTAGTGTGATAGACCGGCTGTACTGACTATGACAGCACTGGTTTCTAAAAGCGTTCTTCTACCCATTCTAGGTAGATCATCGTTTCCGTGGTGGCCTGGATGAACAAAGGCGGCTTTTGTCTCCATACTTTAAAGTCTAACTCAACGACTGGGCCGCATGATTGGAGGAACCAAGTCATTGAGCGCGCTTTGCTCTATGTCAGGAACCGGACGTTAGGTACCGGATGTTAGCGATCGCCAAAGAGCAGACTACAAGCCTGAGCGCCAATCTTCACCAGGGCTTCAAGAAAGCTGACGATATTAAAGATTTTGATAAATTTCATCGCTATGGGCGTTGTTCTAGACGAATCAGAGTGATAGTTAACCCGGGATTCCGTAAATATGACTATCACACAGACTGCGTGCAACTGTGTATGGGACAGACTTTGACCACGCGAGACTGTTATAGGTTCAGCTTTACGTACATCCTTTGTCTGCCACGGGCTTACTTGGTCTTCATGCCATTCCCTATATACCGTGAGATTGCTTATGACCACTACTTTCAGAGGCGTATCTTTATACGGCTTCGCCGATCACATTAGCACCCGTATGCTTCGCCCTCTCAAACGGCATGTGGGTCGTTTGCTCGATCTTGTCTTGACCGAGTATTGCTTTAGGCTCCAGCGGCAGCCGATTCGACAAGTTCTAGAGTCCACCCGAAAGTTACCTCAAAACCTTCATCTTGAAGGCACAAACATCTGCAACGCCAAGTGTGTTTTCTGCGCCTATCCTTAAATGGAATGGGTAGTGTACACCCCGTCATCGGCTAGGCTGTGGTTTAAAACTCATAATCGCTTGGTTGCTGAAAGCTGCTGCCCCCTCAATCCCCCTTTCTTGTCGCTTGCTTCCCGTAGGGTATGCCCGATCGGGCTATAGGCTGTGGGACTTTGAAGATGGTTTTGAAGCCTTCAGAATTGGGGGTTTGGGGCTTCCGAGGGTTTTAAAACACGCCCTAGTGTCGGCGGGTGATGATGAATCTCACCCATTTTTTTATTAGTGCATGTTCAGAAAAGCTCTTTTGCAAGCTCCTTTTTAACCTCATCCTCCAACTCCTTCTCCCAATGCTGAGAGAAGGGCGTCAGAGTGTCTTGAAGTCCCTCTCCCAAATCTGGGAGAGGGATTAGGGAGACGGCAGAGGGTTAGCCATGCAAAATGGGTTTGTTGAGATTATATTAGGCTGCTCGAGAGAATTATCTATGAATCAGCTCCAAAGTATTGCGAAAGCCGTTTTACCCTCCCAGGTGCAGAAGGTTCTTTTGGCACCGCATCGTGATTTTGTTTTCGATCGCGCTATGAAACGCTTTCTGAGCAATCCTGACGCGTGCAAACAGCCTAGAAATCCCGTACTCATTGACTTGATTTATGGTTGGGGCAACAAGGGTTGGAGTGCTCTAGATGAATATCTGGCTGCTTGCATCGAACATGCGCTGACATCAAACGGCCCGATTTTAGAATGTGGTTCTGGATTGTCCACCCTTTTGCTCGGCGCGATCGCGCAAAAGCAAGGTCGAAGCCATTGGGCACTGGAACACACGCCGGAGTGGGCAACAAGAGTCCAACACTACTTAAATCGCTATCAGTTAGATGCTGTTGTTCTGTGTTCAACACCTCTCAAGGATTATGGTGATTTCTGTTGGTATGAAGCGCCTTTGGCATCGATGCCTGACAGTTTTTCGTTAGTGATCTGTGATGGCCCTCCTGGGGCTACCAAGGGAGGACGCTATGGGCTTGTTCCAATCATGAGCGATCGGCTGAAGTCTGGTTGCGTCATACTCCTTGATGATGCTGAACGAGAACAAGAGCGCACGATCGCAGCCCGTTGGCAGGCTGAACTGGGTGCTTCCTTTGAAACTCTTGGTCCCAACAAGCCCTTTATCGAGATGACGCTACATTGAGATGCTGATTCGGCACTAGAAGAGACTCAGCCTCATGCGTGGCGCTCTGATAAGATTTCGTGTTGGTGGATCGCTTCTGGAGTCTGACCAGAGCGATCGTTCTCACACTTGTCTCGCTTCAGCGCTGAAAACCTTTTTTGGCTTTTTGTCCATCCTTTTCTTTGGGTTTTGACTTACTCACTTCCTTCAGCGCTTCCTGGAAGAGGTCGTGGAGATGAAGTGGGACGCTGGCAATTTCTGGAAGCTCTGGCTGCAAAGGCTTTTTATGCTCTTCCAAGAGTGAGTCTAAATCCTTCTGAAGGTCAAAGGTGGGACGTTCTAACACCGATCGCAGCACCGTTTCTAACGAGGCTGGATAGGTTGCTGCTAAGTGATGCCAGACAAAAGCATTGGTGTTGGCATCATCTAGATGTTTACGAATAAGCTTTTCCGCTCCGGGGACGCTCTGCCAATCCTCGGCTTGCAGTACTGTTTCCAACTGGGTATAGGTTGGCAAAAACACCTGTCCCCAGCGGGGATGCGCTAAGACGGTCACTGCCTCTGCTTTCTTCAATTCAGGCGGCAGGTCAATTTTAGGCGTGACCATTTTCGCGGCCGTTTCTTTGCTCTTCAGCATCGTTGACACTGCTTTCGCATCAGCGCCCATCGCTTCAGCAGCTTCCTCGATCGCGGCTTCATCCATCCCAGCTTCGGCTGCCAGATCCGCCATCGATTTCGATTCGTCGATGCCTGCTTCTGCCAGTTGTTTTTTGGTCAACACTTCTTGGAATTCAGTGATTTTTTTCACTAGCTGGTAGCCTGGTAGCGTTATCGCATCACTGCCAAAAAAGTCCAGGAAGTCCTGGTGATAGCGTTCCACCGATCGCCAGGCTTCTTCCAAAAGTTCTGGTGCATCGCTGTAGAGCGATTCTTTATAGTTCTGCTTGAAATTGCCGATCGCCACTGCCAGCTTTGGCTTACCCAGACTGCCCATTGCTTTCCAGGGTGCTGAAAACGTCCAGGTCTTATCCGTGATGGGGGCGATTTGGGTCAGCAGAATCTCACCTAGCTTCAAGCGCTGCATTTCTTCTAGCGCCGCTGGATCGTTTGGCTTGACGCTGTAGGGCTTTGCTGTGAGCCAATTCATCAACTCGAACCCATCGGGTAGCTTTTGCGTGACGGCAAACAGCCCGACAAAGCTGCGCTTCCAGCCCTCAAGCAGCTGTCGATCGCTCTTCGATAGATCAGACGTTTCGGCAATAAACAAATCGATCGGAGTTTGCTTGCCGACTGTCCCTTCGACCACGAAGCGATCGATCACCAACGCCTGCTGGTGCTGATCCGACTGTGGCGATCGCGCCAACTGTTCTGCGGAGTAGCACTCTAACGCGGTGGCCAACTCTCCTTCGGCATCCAGCACAAAATCAGCTAAAGCTTGTTTGAGTGATCGCGATCGCACCAAAGTTGCATCATCCACAGTCTGACCTCAATATGTGTCTCGCAAGCATACGCCTTTAACATTATGACAAGCAAATAGCTGGAATGTTAGGGAGGGGGAGTGGAGGGGAGTAGGGAGTAGGGAGTAGGGCTTAAGGCTAACGCTCAAAACTTCTATCCCTCATGCCTTTCTTCCCAAGCAAAACTCAAAACTCAAAACTCCCCTGCTCCCCCTGCCCTTCTTACTCCTCTCTGCTGCTTTTCAAAATTAAGTTGATCAGGGTAGTGACCACGCGATCGCGCTCTATGGGAATGAGTTCTTTGCCGTAGAGCATTTCTTGCGTCAACATAAACGACACTAGCGACCCGAAAAAAATGTGCGCCATCGCTTCAGAGTCTTCGATGCCAAGCTCTGGGTGGGCATCAAAGTAGCGGGACAGTAAGCTACGACCCCGATGAATCACGGTGCTTGTCCAAAGTCGCGCCAGTGCAGGAAAGCGTTCTGATTCACCAATGATGATTCGGGTGAGCGCAAGATAGTTTTGATCGGCAACCTTGGTCAGATAGATTTCGGCAAGCTGACGCAACCGCACGGCTGGGTCGCCCTCGAAGTCTTCCAGGCAGAACACACTGCGGAACCGATCGAGCGTGACTTGTTCCATCAGCGCTTTAAACAATCCTTCTTTATCCTGAAAGTGACTATAGATCGTCTGCTTGGCGACCCCGGCTTCAGCCGCCACCCGATCCATACTCGTCCCGGCATAGCCCGATTGCAGAAAGACTTGCATTGCACCCTGCAAGATCTGCTCTCGCTTTTGATTAGCAGCCGATGACCCCTCTTGATAAAGCGTCGAAAGGTCTTCAGGCTGAGATCGAGAATCTTTGAGCATGGTAGTGAGTCTGTGCGAAAGCAAAAAATGAGATTAGGGTTTACGCCATGCCCCCAACCCCCAACTTTGGGGGCTTTAACTAGTTCTACCCCCAAACTTGGGGGCTAGGGGGCGACCTCCGACGGCTTTTGCGTAAGTCTTGGAGATATTAAATTTTCCAGCGTTTTGTTGTCTAATCATACTAGACAGTCTAGTATGATTAGCACAATCCACATAGCAAGGTTTGACCGTTAGTCATTAAAGGTCTCACTATGACGACAAGTATTCCAGGTTCGAGTGACAGTGCTCCAGGATCGTCATCGCTGCCAGTCAAGCGACAGCGCAAGCTGAATCCGCGTTTACTCATAATGCTTGGCGTGCTTGCGATCGCTGGGGTGAGCGCAACTATCTGGTATGTTCTGTCCCGTCCGTCCGATCGTGATTTGCATCTCAGCGGGCGCATTGAAGGCTACGAGACGGATGTTGGCGCGAAGACGGGCGGACGAGTGGATACGATCACCGTGCGAGAAGGCGATCAGGTCAAGCAAGGTCAATTACTGGTGCGCATCAGCGATACCGAAGTGCAGGCACAGTTGCGGGGTGCGGCTGCAAAGGTCATTGCGGCTCAGCAACAGGCGCAGCAGGCACAGCTTCAAATTGCCGTCGTGGAAAGCCAGATTCGTGAATCGCAGCTGAATGTCTTGCAGTCGCAGCAGGATAGCCAGGGGCGCGTTTACCAGGCGGCTTCGACTGTGGCATCACTAGAAGCGCAGCTGAAGCAAGCAAAGTCGCAGCTAGATTTGGCAAGGGTGACTCGCGATCGCTACGCCCAACTGGTACAAGAAGGAGCGGTCACGCAAGAGCAATACGATCAACAAGAAACCAGCTACCGGAACGCCTCAGCCAATGTTGAAGCGGCTCAGAAACAAATTGATGCGGGTGTGGGTGGTCTTGCCTTAGCCCAAAGTTACAAGATTAACCCGGGTATTCGGGATGCCCAACTGGGCGCACTGTTACGCCAGCGGCAAAGCGCACAGGCACAGCTAAAAGCCGCCGAAGCCGAGATTAAAAATGCGCAGGAAGCGCAGAAGCAAATTCAAGCGCAGATTGACTATCTCAACATCACCAGCCCGATCGACGGTGTTGTGACGGCACGCAGCAAAGAGCCTGGAGCCGTTGTTACGAATGGGCAAACTGTCCTATCTTTGATTAACCTCAACACGGTCTATCTGCGAGGCTACGTGCCTGAAGGCAATATTGGCAAAATTCGGGTTGGTCAAAAAGCACGCGTGTTTATTGACTCCGATCCAAAACACGCACTCGATGCCAAAGTTGCCGCGATCGATCCCCAAGCTTCATTCACACCTGAGAACATCTATTTTCGAGACGATCGCGTCAAGCAAGTGGTTGGCATTAAACTCACGATCGACAATCCCGGTGGTTACGTCAAACCCGGAATGCCAGCCGACGCTGAGATTGTGCTGGAATAAATCCCTATGCATACGACCTCTCCATCCCCTCACCCCGTCACCCCTCCACTCCATCACCCCTCCACTCCCCCCATCATCCAGGTCAACGGGCTCCACAAGCGCTATGGCAGACTGTCAGCCGTGCGGGGCATTGACTTTTCCGTGCAGACAGGCGAAGTCTTTGGGCTGATTGGACCGGATGGTGCGGGGAAGACGACGACCTTCCATATTCTCGGTGGCATTATGGAAGCCACGTCGGGAGAGATTCAGGTGCTGGGGCAAGCACCGCGTAAAGCACGACTGGGCATCGGTTATTTGACGCAGCAG
The DNA here is from genome assembly GCF_003003795.1 of Stenomitos frigidus ULC18. Lineage (GTDB taxonomy): Bacteria > Cyanobacteriota > Cyanobacteriia > Leptolyngbyales > Leptolyngbyaceae > Stenomitos > Stenomitos frigidus_A. The sequence continues at coordinate 170,879 of NZ_PVWK01000142.1, forward strand.
TTTTCGCTGTATCTGGATCTGAGTATTGACGAGAATCTGCGCTATATTGCCGGATTGCGGAGCGTGAGCGATCGCGACTTTGCTGAACGGCGCGACAAATATCTGCGGCTAATGAGTCTAGAACAGTTTAGCGATCGTCTCGCAGGTCAACTTTCGGGCGGCATGAAGCAAAAACTAGCGCTCTGCTGTGCCCTGATTTACAAGCCAGAAGTGCTGCTGCTGGATGAACCCACGACAGGCGTTGACCCCGTATCGCGGCGCGAGTTTTGGGATGTGTTAGCCGCGCTTGCCAGTGAGGGCGTGACGATCGTCGTTGCCACACCCTACCTGGATGAAGCGGAGCGCTGTAACCGCGTAGCGTTGATGTACGAAGGGCAGATTCAGCAGATTGGCACGCCTGCGGAGCTAAAAAATAGTTTGGGACTGCATCGTCTAGAAGTTCGCACCAGTCAGCTACAGGCAGCCGAAAAAGTGCTTGAAGCACAAGTGTCCGAATCAGGTGAAGCGACGGCGATTCGTGATGTGCAGACCTTTGGCGATCGCCTGGATATCCTTGTCAGCGACATTGAAGCGGGTGAATCCCAGGTACGTGGTCTACTGCGCCAGGAGCACCTACCGCTCGACAGCCTTGACCAGACACAGCCAACATTGGAAAACGTCTTCGTGACTCGGTTACGCCAACAGGGTTTAGAACCGCCTTTTATTTCGTTTCCCCGATCGATCCGGCGCGATCGCACGTCTAGCGAGGCAGCCATTTACGCACGGAACCTGAACCGGATGTTTGGCACCTTCCAGGCCGTCAAAAACGTCAATGTTGAGGTACGCTACGGCGAGATTTTTGGCTTGCTGGGAGCCAACGGAGCCGGAAAAACCACCACGATTAAAATGCTGTGTGGTTTGCTCGAAGCCACTTCGGGCGATATTGCTCTCGGTGGCGAACGGGGCAACCTGCGCAGCGGCAACCTGAGACGACGTATCGGCTATATGAGCCAGAAGTTTACGCTGTACGATGACCTGACGATCGTCCAAAACCTGGAATTTTACGCTGGAGTTTACAGTATTCCTCAACGCCTGCGACGCGAAAAAATCGCCTGGGTCATCGCCATTTGTGGGTTGGAAGGGCAAGAGAACCTGCTGACCGGACAACTTCCTGGAGGCTGGAAGCAACGCGTCGCGTTCGGCGCATCAGTCATGCACGAACCTGACATTCTGTTTCTCGACGAACCTACGTCTGGCGTTGATCCGTTGGCGCGTCGGCAGTTCTGGCGCTTAATCAACGATTTTGCCCGTCAAGGTACAGCCGTTCTCGTCACCACGCACTATTTAGAAGAAGCCGAACAGTGCAACCGCATGAGCTTTCTGGTCGCAGGCGAAACCGTAATCGAAGGCTCTCCCAGCCAGATCAAAGCGGCTCAACCCGGCAAGCTCATCGAAATTACACCCGATCAAAATCAAGCCGCCTCTAATTTGCTTAAACAAACGCTGGAACCCTGGCGCGTTTCTATCTTCGCCGATCGCCTCCACGTTGTTGTGGATAATCCCGACACCGAAATTCCTCAATTGCGCGATCGCCTCCAAGCTGCCAACATCACCGTTCATTCCCTCCGATCCATTCCTTACTCGCTAGAAGATGCGTTTATCGGCACAGTACAAAGAAGCCAGAAATAGTTATGAAGCGTATTCTCGCTCAGTGTGTGAAAGAATTGGCGCAATTTCGGCGCGATCGCCTGACATTGGCGTTGGCTTTTTTGCTGCCGTTAATGACGCTTTTAATCTTTGGGTTTGCGATTCGCTTAGAGTCCAAAAATATTCCCTTAGTGGTGCAAGATTTTGACCATAGCAATCTGAGCCAAACGTATATTGAGCGACTGTTTGCAACGAATCAGTTTCAACCCGTGCGCTGGTCGGGTGATGATCCCATGCATGACGCGATCGACAAAGGCATTGCCAAAGCAGCAGTGATTATTCCACCCGATTTCAGTCGGCGCATCAAAGCGGATAAACAAAGTTCTGTACAGGTGTTAGTAGATGGCACGGATGCGAACAATGCACGCGTGATCAAGAACAGCATTAAAGCGACGACCAACTTTTTCTTGACCAATGATGTGTCATCCAGCACACAAAAGATTCAGGTTCATACTCGCCTTTGGTTTAATCCTGGACGCAAAGAATCGCTCTACATTGTGCCCGGAGTGTATGCCGTAGTGCTGTGGATTTTTCCGTCATTGCTAGCGGCGATCGCGATGGTGCGCGAGAAAGAAAAAGGCACGATTTTGCAAGTGTATGCCTCTAGCCTCACCGCAGCGGAATTGTTGTTAGGAAAAGCGTTGGCTTATTTGGTGGTTGGTCTATGCGAAGCGTCGATCATCATGGTTTTGGGTTCACTGATTTTTCGCGTGGGCTTTGCTGGCGATCCAACACCGCTATTGATTGGTACGCCTATTTATCTCAGTGCTGCAGTCATGTTTGGGTTGCTGTTGGGTGTTCGCAGCGCCAATCAAAACGCGGCTGTGCAGGGTGTTTCACTCGTTGGTTTTCTCACTGCCTTTCTGCTTTCTGGCTTTATTTATCCTTTGAGTAACATCCCATTTCCGCTATCGATCTTGCCCAATGTTGTGCCTGCTCGTTACTTCATTATTGTTACTCGTGACGCATTTGTCCGTGGCGTCGGTTGGGCAAGCGTCTGGTTTGACATTCTGATGATGTTGGTTATTGGATTGTTCTTTTTTAACGTTGCTCGTCGTGCTTTAAGCCGTATGCAGCTACCGGATTAGAAAATATGAAGTCTCTTTCTACGTTCTTTAAAGGTTTCTTCGACGGTCGCTTGATGGCGTTGGTGCGAAAAGAAATCAACCAGATCTTGCGAGATAAGCAACTGCTTGTTTTGTTGATTGTGCCACCGACACTGCAACTATTGCTGTATGGCTTTGCACTGAATCCAGATGTGCAATATCTCAAGCTGGGTGTCGTGGATTATGCCAATGTTTCTGCCAGCCGAGAACTGGTGTCGGCACTAACAGAAAATCAGATTTTTGTAGTGGATTCCTATCCAGCCACAGAACAAGAACTCAGCCGTCAGGTGGAAACGGGAAAGCTGACGGCTGGTATTGTGATTCCGCCAGAATTTAGACGCGACATTAGTCAGGGTAAAACGGCAGAAATTCAAGCATTTATTGATGGCGTGGATGCAAATACGGCTGGTATTGCGAATGGGTATATCAACCAAATTATTCAGCAGTATAGTTTAAACCTAAGTGGCACTCCACTGAAGCCACTGGTTAAACCTGAGGTGATTTTTCTCTACAATCCAGGGCTAATCAGTAGCTGGTTTTTTGTGCCGGGTGTTATGGGGTTTGTGTTGACGCTCATTGGCAGTTTGGTTTCAGCCGTAACCGTCGTCCGTGAGAAAGATACTGGGACGCTAGAGCAGTTATTAATGACACCCGCTGAAGCCTGGGAAATTTTGCTGGCAAAAGTGGTGCCTCTGTTTGTGTTGTTAATGGGCGATGTTTTTCTGGCGCTCAGTTTAGGACGAGTCGTCTTTGGACTACCGTTTCGAGGCAATTTATTGCTGTTTATTGCGATGTCGGGGCTGTATTTATTTGTGGGCATTGGCGTCGGCATTACGCTGGCGACGATCTCCAAATCGCAGCAACAGGTTGTTCTCACGGCCTTTTTCATTAACTTGCCGATGGTGCAAACATCGGGCGCGATCGCCCCCATTGAAACGATGCCAACGTTTTTTCAGGTTGTCTCATTGCTCAATCCCCTGCGTCACTATATTGCGATCGTGCGTGGCATTTTGCTCAAAGGTGTCGGTCTAGAAGCACTGTGGATGCATGCGTTGGCGTTAGCAGTAATTGCGATCGTCTTACTCACTGTCAGCGTCAACAAATTCCGCAGTCAGCTTAGTTAAAAAAACGCTCCTTTTGCTGGTGAATCGACCTTACTTGTGTTGCTGTTTTCATTGTTATAGCAATAGACAGATGGGTTAGGACGGGGTGCAGGGGTGGAACCCCTGGCTGGGGGCAACGCCCCCACACCCCCTTTGATCCCCATGTCCTAAACGTTGTGACGATCGCTATATTACCTACCGACGCTTCAGCCCGAAACGAATTTGCTAAGGTGGGATCGCCCCTTAACTGCATTCCGTGCAAACCTGTGCCCTATTCAACGTGCTGCTACGGCTCGACCATTGCATGGGCTGTGTCTGGAGGCACGAGCCATAAATTCACAATGAAACGGGTTTGCGCCGCATCACTCTCAGCCCAAACAGTACCACCGAGATACATTACCATTTGCTTGACTAACGCTAAACCTAACCCAGTCCCACCCTGGCTATAGCGATCGCTGCTTGGAATGCGATAGAACTTGTCAAAAATACGCGGTAATTCAGCAGCAGCAATCTCAGTGCCAGTGTTGCTAATGCTAAGCTGCACCCGATCGGCGGGTTCGAGGCAAACGGTCACTGTGATCTCGCCGCCAGGAGGCGTGTATTTACAGGCATTTGTCAGCAGCTCTGCGAGGATGCGCGTCAGAATGTTTGGGTCTGACACTATGGCTGGAAGGTCGGGTGGAATGCTTGTTTGCAGTGCTTGCTCACGCCTCTGGGCACGTTCCTGAAACACCTCAATACTTTGCAAAAGCCATTGCTCGAGATCTAGAGAAAGCCACTCAATCGGACGTGCCCCGGCTTCAAGCTGCTGTAGCTCTAGCAAATCATTCACCAGGGTTAGTTCTCGATTGCACTGGTCACGCAAAATAGACAGGTAGCGGGTCGTGCGATCAGGCGTCGTTGCGGCATCGAGCTCGCTCTGTTGCGTGAGCGCGATCTCTAGCATCTGAATTGCCATTTTAATGTTTGTCAACGGGGTACGCAGTTCGTGCGAAACGGTACTCAGAAAATCATCTTTGATTTGGTTCAGTTGTTCCAGTTCTGCCGACCGCAGTTGCAACAACTGGGCCTCTTGAACTGCCCGATCGCGTTCTTCCTGAAGTCGGCGTTGGGTATCGTCTCGGAACACCAGTACAGCGCCCGTAATCAAGCCTTTACGATCTTTAATGGGCGCAATGCTGTCTGTCACGGGAAGGGTGCTACCGTTTTTGGTGGTCAGTAGCAGGTGTTCGTTCAAAAAAATGATGGTGTCTTCTTGAATCGCCGTCAGGGCGAGGTTGCCGATCGGCAGACCGGTTGTTTCGGAGCTGACGTCGAAGACATCAGTCAAGTCTCGATCTCTAGCTTCGGTTTGCTGCCAGTCAGTGAGTAGCTCAGCCGAGCGATTCAGAAACATGACGCGTCCTTGAGTATTGACAACAATGATGCCGTCGCCAATGCTGCGAAGGACGGTAGACAACAGTTGTTCTCGTTCGTAGCGGTTGAGGGCAGTTTCGATCGCCACATACAGTTCCTGTTCCGTCACGGGCTTGAGGAGATAGCCGAACGGCAGGGTAACTTTTGCTCGCTCTAAGGTGCTTTTGTCAGAATGCCCGGTGATGAAAATAACCGGAATTTGCAAACGGTCCCAGATTTGCTCCGCTGCCTGGATGCCATCCGTTTCACCCTGAAGCTGAATATCCATCAGCACCAGATCGGGTTGCAGTGTCACAGCGCTTTCAAACGCTTCTGTTGCTGAACTGACAATAGCTGCTACGGTATAGCGCAGAGACTCCAGATTCTCCTGTAAGTTAGCAGCAAGAATGTATTCGTCTTCTACGACTAAGATTTGAGTCATATTGTAGGGTTTATGTTGTCAGCAATAGGGTGGCAAGGAGTAAACGCCGTCATGCGTAGTTTTCGCTACCAACAGTCTAAGGCAGTTGCGATCGCGATCTGCAGATCTTGCACGTTGACAGGTTTGAGCATGTAACCAAAGGGAAAGGTTTTTTGGGCGCGTAGGACGGTGCTTTGGTCGGAGTGCCCAGTGACAAAAATAATCGGAATCTGTAGTTGGTTCCAGATAAAGGTAGCCGCTTGAATGCCATCGCCTTGATGCTCAAGCCGAATGTCCATCAGGCACAATCTGTGGGCGCAGGCTGACTGCTTTGCGAACTGCCTCTTCGACAGAAGCAGCGATTTCTGGCACGTCATAGCCCAAGCACTCTAGTTCTTCTTGCAGGGTGGCAGCAAGCATGTAGTTGTCTTCTACAATCAAGACGCATAAGCGCCTGGGAGGCGTTTTAGTGGGTAGAGCTTCACAATAAGGTTCCATTTTTTAGGTTCTGGTGAAGGAAATACTAATGATCACTCCCTGCTGAGAGCTAATCTCTAAGGTGCCCCGAAGTTGTTTGACTAAGCCTTTCACCAGAGTGATCCCCAACGCTTTTGTTTGCTTGAGGTTGAAGTCTTGAGGCAACCCAATGCCGTTATCTCGCACACAGAGAGTCAGGCGCTGGTCGGGGTGTTGTTGAAAAAGCACTTGAATCTCACCCGCGCGCTTTTTGGGAAAGGCATATTTCAATGCATTAGAGACCAGTTCGTTGATGATGAGACCGCAGGGAATAGCAGTATCAATATTGAGCGCGATCGGTTCGATTTGTGTCATCAGTTTAATTTGATTGGCACGAGTGTTGTAAGAGTCGAAGAGGTGAGCGGTGAGATCGGCGATGTATTGGGCAAAATCGATGTTTGCCAGATCTTTAGAGCCGTAGAGTTTTTCGTGCACCAGGGCGATCGACGCAATCCGGTTCTGGCTCTCTTTTAAAGTTGCAATCACTTGTGGATCGGACGATCGTCGCGACTGCATTTGCAGCAAGCCATCCACAATACCCAGATTGTTTTTCACCCGATGGTGAATTTCTTTGAGGAGCACTTCTTTTTCTTTCAGAGATGCCTGAATGACCGCTTCTGCCTGCTTCCGCTCTGTCACATCCTGATGTACAGCGACTAAGACAGTGCCATAGGTAGGATGTTCAAACAAGGAAGCGATGCCTTGCCCCCAAAAAGGAGTCCCATCCTTTTTGACATTGTGGACTTCATAAGTTGCTTCACCCTGCTGAAGAATGGTCGTGGCAATGGCTTGATGAGCTGCTACGGGGGTGGCTTCTGCGTCTGCGTAATTCACGATCGAGATATGTTTACCCTTGAGTTCTCCGGCATCATAACCAAACATCCGCTCAAACTTAGGATTGGCATAAACAATGGTGTCGTCAGCCGACTTGACCATGCAAACGCCCTCAGCCATGTTCCGGACAATGAGGCTCTGAAGCTCCAGCTCTACTTCTGCTTGTTTGAGTCGGGTGATATTGCGAAGACTGACCACAACGCCTGAAACGGCTTGATAGGCATTGTCAAAGTAAGGATTATAGGTAACGCTCAAAAATTGCGGTTTTAGAGTTGCGTAGTCCGCCCACATTTCATACTGCACAACTTGTCCGGCTAAACATTGGTCTAATCGGGGCTTAATCGTCGTTTCATAAACGTTCACCGGTAAGAGTTCGCTGACTGGATGCCCCACAATTTCATCCTGCGGTTTGTTGTACCAATTGACATAGGTTTGATTGACGACTTGATAAACGTAGTTACGATCGATCAACGAAATAGCGTCGGTGGTGGCAGAGACGATCCGCTCATACCGTCGCAGAGCTTCTTCTGCCTGCTTGCGATCGCTGATGTCGCGCACAATCACCAAGACCTCGTCTTCCCCGCAGGGTATGATGCGAGCCTCTTCAAACTGAAGGTTGCCATCAAGCCTGAGTTGATATTCATACACCTGCAAGGCGCGGGTTTGCAGCGCCTGCTGCACATACTGCATACGTTCTTGGGCTTTGTCGGCTGGCAAAATGGCATGGATGTTGTTACCGATCACCATCCGACTGGCATTGTACGGCAGCACGTTCCCGGTCGTCTGAATATCCAGGTAGGTGCCATCTTGCTTCATGCGGATCAGTAAGTCTGGAATAGCTTGAATCAGCGCCCGATTCCGGACTTCACTTTGACGCAAGGCTTCTTCGGTCTGCTTCAGATCATCAATATCTAGCCGCATGCCATCCCACACGATCGTTCCATTGTCCAGTCGGCGAGGCATTGAGCACAGCCGCAACCAGCGGGTCTTGCCGTTGGGTAACTGCTCTCGCACCTGAAGATCAAAGACAGAGAGATTCTGTGCCGATTCTTCTCCTTTTTGAAGTACAGCAGGGAGATCCTCTTCAACCACCAGCTTAAACATGAGGCTGGAGTCTGCCAAAACTGCGTCTGGTTTGAGTCCACTCACCCGCTCAATGCCAGCGCTGACGTAGGTGTAGTGGTAGCGCCCATCCGGTTCGCGCCGCAACTGGTACAGGTAGCCATTGGGGATGTTGTCGCCGATCGCCCGCAAAAATGCCTCCCGCTCTTGCAAGGCGTGTTCGGCTCGTTTGCGATCGGTAATATCGGTCACCCGCACCAGATGCATCACTCGTTCCGCAACGGTAATCGGCTTGACAGCAAGATTGCCCCAGAAAATATTGCCCTGACAGGTCACATATTCAATTTCGCGGCTCCAAAAGCCCTTCGCCTGCATTTCAGCCCCAATCTCTTGCAACTCATCCTGAGAAAACTGGTAGCGTTGCAGCATATGCCCTTCAATGCCAAGCAGATGAGTTTTGTCAACGGCTTGAAAAAGGTCTACTGCACGTTGATTGCAGTCCAGGGTGAATAATGTTTGTGCGTCAACCAGAAACAGCGCATCTGCCGATTCGTTAAAAATTGCCTCGCGTAAATCTCGGTTACGCCTAAGTTCAGCTTCGATGCGCGTGCGTTCGGCGACTTCTTGTTGCAATGCCTCGTTGGCTAACGCCAGTGCTGTAGGGCTGGGCAGTGCCAGAGCTTGGGGAACGATCGGCACAAGCAGCACGGCTGTCGTCACTGAAACCATCGCCGTCAATAGTTTGACGCTCCCTGACAGCCAGTAGGTGGGATACCAGAGCGTCCAAATTTCTAACAGGTGAGTGGTGCCGCAAGCCACAATAAAGGCACTAAACAGCCAAAAAATCCAGATGAAAGGCAGATCCGATCGCCTGCGGACAAAATAGAACAGCGTCAGTGGAATGGAGTAATAGGCAAGGGCGATGAGAGCGTCTGACAGAATATGCAGCCCTACAAGCTCTGGTTTCCAGAGATAGCAGTGCCCATGAGGCATAAACAAATTGCTTCCAGAAAGGCTTGTCCAGTTCAGCATTTTCCCGCTCCAGACCGATGACTCAGGTTTCTAATACCAATTTGAATTGAAAAGGCGACACATCTTGGAGGGGCAAGGCAATGCCTTGCCCCTACCCAGCGATTGGCTCTGTGGTCGTCATGCTTTAAATCGGTATGATTTCTTATAGTTCCTTTAATAGTGGTTAAAAGGGACAAACCCACTTTTCTCCAGGAAGCCTTAAGAGTTTGTTAAGGAACAAGAATTTAATCACCTCGGCGTTTTCCGTAGGGGCGCACGGGTGTGCGCCCCTACCTAATCGCAGTCACAAACTGTGCTAGTGGTTCTGCATAGCTCCTAAAACTGTTACAGAATGGCTTGAACGATCGCCACCGTTTCCTCAATCATGCGTTCTTCGCGAAACATTTTTTCTGCTTGTTGTTTACATGCCAACCCCACCTGTTGCCGTCGCGTTGCATCACTTACCCAGTCCTTCAACGTTGTAACCAACTCTTGAATCGTGGACTGAGGATTGCCAAACATCGGTGAAGTCAGGAGTTGTCCCGTATCGCCCAATCCTTCAGGCACACCGCTGACTGCTGATGCCGCTACAGGAAGCCCTTTTGCCATCGCCTCCATCATCCCAACGGCAACCCCTCCGATTCAGACGGCAGCAAAAAAATGTCGCTGGCATCCAGCCACTCATTAATCTGACCCAGTTCGCCCAAAAACTTGACGCGATCGCCCACACCCGCTTGCTTCACCATTTGCTTAAAGTGATCCGCCAGTGTGCCTGTGCCTGCCCACGCAAAGTAGAGATGCTCCCAGGCAGGTGTTTGCTTCAGTCGCTTGATGGCACCAAGCTGATACTGATAGCCCTTGATGATGTCCATCCGAGCCGCCGTAAAGCAGACGACCGCATCATCAGGAATGCCCCACTGCTGGCGGAGACGCGATCGCACCTGTAAATCTGGCGGCTCAAAATAGGTGGCTGGTCGCCCACAGTAAATCACCTGCCCTTTGTCCTCCGCCAGCCCAAACAGCTTTTGCAACAGTCGCAGGTTATCTTGCGACACCGCAATTACTGCCCTGGCATCGCGATACTGTTGTGCCAATTCTGCATAAGCTTCGGGCACTTCTTTTGGCTTAATCGGATGCACCAGATGTTCCACCACGATGAAGGGAATGCCATACTTGATCGCAGCCCGCTTAGGAAAAAAGTTGGCAACCGGACCACCATTGCTCACAATCAGCAAATCCGGTTTTGCTTCAGCAATGATTTTTTCTGCCTCTGCCGCCTTTGCGCCTTCCAGCCAAATATGCTTCTGAACGCCAACTTGCTTTTGCTGCGCCACGAACCAATCCGCTCGTTGCCGCGTTTTCTCCATCCCTTCGGAACCAAAAAGCTCTACTAACGCGTCAGGAATATCCTGCACATGCGTCATCTGGTAGCCTAGAGTGGCTAAGGCACACACAATGGCATGGTTATACGGCAAAAGACCGCCGATCGCAGGCGACGCATACAGCAGAATATGTTTGGTCACAGCAGTAGATGTTAGGGGCTTGGTTTTTTGTTGTTAGAGTACACGGTGCGATCGCCGAACTAACACCGGACAGAAAGCATGAAATGAGATAGGTCATTCGATTAAGTACTAAAGTGAGCTTCTAATGGGTGTCTCAGTCATCTATAGCGCCATTCCTCTTAGCAGTACGTTGTACACACGCCTTCAACGTGAGAAGCCACTGGCAATTCTCATGGTTTCTCTCTTTTCCTATGGCTGTGGCATCTTTAACTTCTTTGAAATTGAGCCTGAAGAGGTAAATGAAATTCTTGAAGAGGTCATTGAAGCGCATCAAGATACATTCGGATCTGAGCTAGATGCTGATCAAGTAATTGCTGAATTTCGGACAGAACTAAGGCTCACTCGTAAAGCGTATCCGGGAATTGAAGATAGAACAGCATCATTGGAAAAGACATCTAATGAAATTGAGGAACGTTTGTCACAGGAACTATCAAGAAGACAGATTGAGAACGCCAATAAAATTGTTGAAAAACTCATATTTGGAGACCAGTCTCTTGCTCCAAACTTATTGCCAGAAGCAGAATCGTTAGGGCTTATATCGCGTGAGTTAGTTAGCGAAGGAGCCAGAATTCTTCGACAGATTGATCCGGAAACACTATTTGCCTACGAAGGTAAGGATAGATGGTGCGTTGATCACTTTAGTGAATGGCGAGATTTGTATCTTGCAGCAGACGAGAAGAATGAGGAAATACTGCTTGGAGTTTTTTGAAGCGTCCGTCAGAATTAACTGTAAGTTTTGCCCAGCATAGTCCTAACGCATCACACCAAAACTAACAACCAATAACTTTTCGAGGAACTGCCGTGTTTTTCAGTGTGGTCATTCCGACCTACAACCGCAAACCAATTTTAGAAAAGTGCTTGCAAGCGCTGGAGCAGCAGCAGTTTGATGCAGGCGAGATCGCAGGCTATGAGGTTGTTGTCGTGGATGATGGTTCCACCGATGGCACTGTAGATTGGCTGCAAACAAACGCCAGCGAGTTTCCCCATGTCCGACTCTTTCAACAAGACCATCAAGGTCCCGCCGCTGCCCGCAATCTGGGAGTCGAAAAAGCCTCTGGCGATACCATTATTTTTATTGATAGCGATCTCGTTGTAACTGAAGGGTTTCTCCAGGCACACGCCGATGGCTTACAAAGCGGTCAGCGGTCAGCGGTCAGCAGTCAGCAGCCATTGGAAACTCAAAACTCTGCGCCCCCCACCCCCCACCCCATATCCTCCCCCGTCTTCACCTACGGTCGCGTCATCAACACTGCCAACTTCGACGACCCTACGGCAGAACCTTACAAAATCACCGATTTTTCAGCGGCGTATTTTGCGACTGGGAATGTGGCGATCGCCCGCATCTGGCTCGAAAAAGCGGGACTCTTTGACACGCGCTTTCAACTCTACGGCTGGGAAGATTTGGAACTGGGTGTTCGCCTGAAGCAACTCGGCTTAACGCTGATCAAATGTCCCGATGCGGTTGGGTATCACTGGCATCCTCCCTTCGCCCTCAGCCAACTCCCAAATCTGATCGATAAAGAAATTGAGCGCGGCAAGATGGGCGTACTGTTCTACCAAAAGCACCCGACCTGGAACGTGCGCATGATGATTCAGATGACCTGGATTCATCGCGTGCTGTGGGGCGTGTTGTCGATCGGTGGTCGGCTCAACGAACGCACGATGGCTCCCTTCCTGCAATGGCTGATCGATCGGGGCAAACCCCAACTGTCCCTTGAAGTCGCGCGCATTTTCCTCAACTGGTATAACGTCCAGGGCGTTTACGAAGCCTATGCCGAAATGCAGTCAGAACGCTGAGATTGGCACTTCGCTCAAAATTCGTCTTCATCTTCAGTTGCCTGAATATCTTGAGCGACAAATTCTCGCCAAACGGTCAGTATGGCATCATCCACGTTGACCGCTTGCAGACAATCCATGACAGCACCAGCATCCGCTTTGAGTTCAGGAAAGGTCAGCAAAAGCATTGCCAGATCGCGCCAGTCGGTTCCGGCTTTTGGCTTGCCGCGTCGCTGGTGATAAGCAATGACCTTACTCGCAATCAGTTCGGCAGGCGACAGTACTAGCAACTTTTCAATGCGTTGAGCAGACGGTAGGGTTGGCACGGGGCGCAGATCAACCAGATGGCGATTCCCCGACTTCTGCACCTGGAATAAGCGATAGCCCCGTCCTTCACCCACTTCGCGCACCCGCACGGCAATATGAAATTGCTGACTCAAAGACTCCCGCAGTTCTTCAGCAAGTTCTCTGGCGCGGGTTGAGAGCAGATCAATGGCTTGCGTCATACGGGGTTCGCCGACATAGGCATTGACCGCTTGAGCGCCAAAGATCACCGCATCATTGCGATCGCGCAAAAATTCCAGCACCGCCTCTTGAATGGTCGCTAGCGGTAATGGTTCACGCATGATAAATTCTCGGAGCGTTAAAGAGCCTGCGTCAAACATAACGGTTGATTGATCGATCAAAAACTATTACGGCTCCAGGTCTTCATTCTCCTACACCTGCCGTAAGCCTGACATCGGTGATCAATTGCTTCTCATTCTCATTAGATCAATCTGCTTCAAATCCTGTTACACGGCTGTGTTAACCTAGAGAAGTTGTCTAAAATCACACATTCAGGATTTCGGGTGCCTCAAAAGAGTTGTTAGGGGTTGGTTGTTAGTTGTTAGCAAGAAGTTCCTGTCTAAAAACTAAAAACTAAAAACTAAAAGCTTTCACAGGTGCTCCTGGATGGAGGATTAACCCGAATCAGGAGTTCAAAATCAATGCCAGTTGTTTCGTTGGCTCAATTACTAGAGTCTGGGGTTCACTTTGGGCATCAAACCCGCCGTTGGAACCCCAAAATGGATCCGTACATCTACACCTCGCGGAATGGGGTGCACATCATTGACCTGGTGCAGACTGCCCGGTTGATGGATGAAGCGTATAACTATGTGCGCACGGCGTCTGAGCAGGGCAAAAAGTTCCTCTTTATCGGCACCAAGCGTCAGGCTGCTGGGATCATTGCTCAGGAAGCGTCTCGTTGTGGTGGTTACTACGTGAACCAGCGCTGGTTGGGTGGTATGCTCACCAACTGGGTGACGATCAAAACCCGTGTCGATCGCCTCAAAGAGCTAGAGCGTCGTGAAGAAACGGGTGGACTGGATCTACTACCCAAAAAAGAAGCGTCTGTACTGCGACGTGAGTTGGAAAAGCTCCAGAAATATCTGGGTGGCATTAAAGCGATGCGGAAAGTGCCTGACATCATCATCATGGTGGATCAAAAGCGCGAGTACAACGCTGTCCAGGAGTGCCAAAAGCTCTCGTTGCCGATCGTGGCATTGCTCGACACCAACTGCGATCCCGATTTGGTCGATGTGCCGATTCCGGCGAATGATGATGCCATTCGTTCGATTAAGCTAATTGTAGGCAGACTGGCAGACGCGATCTACGAAGGTCGTCATGGTCAGCTTGAGTCTGACGACGAGTACGAAGACTACGAAGGCGGCGAGGAAGACTTCGACTACGAAGATAACGACACCTCGTTCATTCCCGAAGAAACCGAAGAAACCGAAGCGTAGAGCGTTGTTAGTTGTTGGTTGTTAGTTTTTAGAGACTCTAGCAACTAACAACTAACAACTAACAACTAATAACTATTCAGAGTGAAGGGTAATGGCGGAAATCACAGCAAAATTAGTCGGTGAACTGCGCCAGAAAACGGGCGCAGGGATGATGGACTGCAAAAAAGCGCTCACAGAAACGGGCGGCGACCTGGAGCAAGCTGCCGATTGGCTCCGCAAAAAAGGCATTTCTTCTGCTGAGAAGAAAGCTGGTAAAGTAGCGGCTGAAGGCATTGTCGATAGCTACATTCATACGGGGAGCCGTGTGGGTGTGTTGGTCGAAGTCAACTGCCAGACAGACTTTGTGGCGCGGAACGATGCCTTCAAAAAGCTAGTGCAGGATATTGCCAAGCAAATTGTGGCATCACAGCAAGTTGAGTACGTGAAAATTGCCGACATTCCGGCAGAGATTGTTGATCGCGAAAAGGCGATCGAAATGGGTCGCGATGACCTGGGCGGCAAACCCGAAGCCATCAAAGAAAAGATTGTGCAGGGCCGGATTGAAAAGCGCTTGAAAGAGCTTTGCCTGCTGGATCAGCCCTACATCCGCGACCAAAACATCACCGTGGATGAGTTGGTGAAGCAAAACGTCGCTCAGCTGGGTGAAAATATCCAGGTGCGTCGCTTTGTCCGCTTTGTGCTGGGTGAAGGCATACAGAAAGAAGAATCCGATTTCGCAGCGGAAGTCGCCGCTCAACTGGGTACAGCCGCACCGAAAGCAGAGCCTGTCGCCGAAGCCACACCTGAAGCGGCACCGAAAGAAGACAAGCAAGACGGTAAAGGCAGCAAGAAGAAAAAGTAGTCTTCGATCGCTCCAACCGAATCATGCTTAGAGGCAGTCCACTGGGCTGCCTTTGCCATTTGTAGCGTTTGTGAGCGCTTGATTCAGGTAGATTAAGGAAAGGGCTTTCATGTCTTGAATGCCGAAACGTCTTGGAAAGGGTTGGGAATGATTACTGCGATCACTGTACTGGTAGCGCTGGGGTTTCTGGGTTGGGGCTTCTACCGTGCCAGACCCTTTGGCAAACTGGGCTTGGTTGCCTGGTTGCAATCCGTCGTGCTGATTGCGCCCTGGCTGCTGTTCTTTGGGCTTTCGATCGTCGGCATTTACCTGAACATTGTCAGCGTGCTATTTCTGTTTGTGCTGTCCACTGGGCTATATATCTATCTGGGTAGCCGTCTACGATCGCTGGCTCAAAGTGAAGTTCTTGCCCAACGAGCAACGGCGATCGCAGAGACTCAAGACACTCATAGCCTGGAAATTGGCAACGACACCGCCAATGCGTTGAATACAACTGACGCCGCTAAGACACAAGCTGAAAAGCTTGCTGAAGCACTGGCAGAACCTGACATTGTGCCCATTCCCGCAGACGACCTGAAGGCCATTCAAAGCATTTTTGGCATTGACACCTTTTTTGCCACCGAAACGATTCCCTACCAAGAAGGTGTGATCCTACGGGGAAATTTGCGCGGCGAGGCAGAAGCAACGATCGCCCGTCTCTCAGAACGATTACAGGAGAAAGTTGGCTTTAGTGAGACCAATCCACAACAGCCTCGCTATCGGCTCTTTCTGGTGGAAGGACAGGACGGTAAGCCTGTGGTCATCGTTTTGCCTACGAGCAGAGACCCGCAGCCATCAACGTTGTTTCAGAAGGGTGTTGCGGTAATGCTGCTCTTCGCGACGATCGCGGCCAGTTTGGAGAGTAGTGGGCTCATGCTCGGTTTCGACTTCTTCACATCCCCCAATCGCATTGCAGAGGTTTTGCCCCTGTCAGCAGGACTTCTCAGCGTCCTTGCCGTGCATGAACTGGGGCATTGGCTGGTGGCGCGTCGCTATCAGGTGCGTCTGAGCCTACCGTTTTTTATTCCGACCTGGCAGATCGGTTCGTTTGGTGCCATCACCCGCTTTGAGTCGGTCTTGCCCAATCGCAGTACGCTGTTTGATATTGCGATCGCAGGCCCAGCCGCAGGCGGGTTACTCTCGCTGGTGATGGTGGTTGCGGGGCTACTACTATCGCACAAGGGCAGTTTGTTCCAGGTGCCAACGGAGTTTTTCCAGGGTTCTATTTTAGTGGGTACGCTCACACGAGTTGTACTGCGCGAGTCGCTCCAGCAGCCGATCGTCGATGTCCATCCACTTGTCATTCTGGGCTGGCTAGGTCTGGTGATCACGGCGCTCAATCTACTGCCAGCGGGACAACTCGATGGTGGACGAATCGTTCAAGCCATTTACGGACGTACCATTGCTGGACGCACCACGATCGCCTCCATCATTGTGCTGGGTTTCGCATCGATCGTGAATCCGCTGGCGCTGTACTGGGCGATCGTGGTGTTATTTCTCCAACGTGAGCTAGAACGTCCCAGCCAAAACGAACTCACAGAACCCGATGACACCAGAGCCGCGTTAGGGCTGCTGGCACTATTTTTGATGATCGTGACGTTGCTACCACTCACGCCTAGCCTTGCTGGTCGCCTGGGTATTGGTGGTTAGTGCGAAAAATAGACTGAAAGGTTCCTGGCTATCTAACTAAACCCCTGAGGTAAGCCACTGGTTCTACCAGTGCGACTCGCAAAGCGTTGAGCGTTCCAGCCGTAAAGTAACTCCCACGGTGGCTTGATGAGCCAGTTCCGTAGGAGGAAAGAACAATGTCGGCATTGTATCAAAGTCTGTCTCACTCGAAGTGGGACTGTAAGTATCACGTTGTGTTTGTACCCAAGTACCGTCGCAAGGTCATGTTTGGCGAGATTCGCCAGTTTTTGGGTCTAATTTTTCATGAATTGGCACGCCAGAAGGAATGTCGGAATGCTGATTAGGCTGCCGTTGCAAGTCAGGCTACTGAAGGTACAACTGTTGCGAAACTTAGACAAAGTTTTCCTAATACTTTAGGTGTGGTAAATCAATTGATCTGACTTATAGGGCGAACGCATACAAAAGTACATATCTCAATAAGCGCCAATTCTGGCTACTTTATTGCAAATGGTCTCATCAAGCAGAGCTTATTGCGAACAAAATTGACGGCTTTAGCGTTGCGTAGGTATAGATTGTGTTACCCCTAGCGTGTTAAGAAACGTGTGCGTTTGCCCTAATCTGACTTACAGTTTGGTTGCAATGCTGTTCGATGTGAGAACATTGTCTGATGTGCTACTTTAACTGAATAATATCCACAGAAATAGAAATAAATGAGTGAAGGTATAAACAGCAATGACGTAGTCACAAAATTGCGCCATCTGAAGCCCGACCTCGAAAAACGCTATGGCGTCACTCGCCTTGGGGTCTTTGGTTCCATAGCGCGTAATGAAGCTGATCACAAAAGTGACATTGATATTGTGGTGGATATGGCACCTGATCTTTTCAAGCGTGTGAGCCTCAAAGCCGAACTAGAATTGATTTTCGATAAGGAAGTTGATGTGGTGCGATATTGGCATGGCATGAACCATTACTTGAAGACGAGGATCGATCGGGAAGCCGTTTATGTATGATTGCTTCTTGGTCAACATCACGGATTGAAAATTAAGTCAAGACGTTTTTGAGCGGCAGTGAGGGTTTCTAAGGGCGTACCTCGATCGAGAAGTGTGGCCTCGATCGCCCGTCCCAAATTTTCAGAAATACGGTTGTAGCCAGGAAAGATGGGGCGCGATCGTCCGTAGGGGGCTTGCGACAAAAACACATCCACAACCGATCGCTTTGCTTTATACGCTAGATATGTTTCACTTTGGCGTGATCGCAGATTGGTGGGGAGGTAGCCCGTGCCGATCGCCCACTGCGTCTGAAACCCTTCACTCATCACGTATTCTGCAAATACCTGTGCGGCTTGCTCTCGCTCAGGCGTCGTTTTAAGCAGAAACAGATTCTCGCCACCGATCGCGGTTGCCTGCGTCACTTGCCTGGGAATGGGCAGCACACCAAAATCCACACCTGTCTTCTCAAGCTGCCCCAACGTCCACGGGCCTGATAGCTGCATTGCCACTTTGCCTGCCAGAAAGCGATCCAACTCGTAGCCCCGCTCTGGTGCGGACAAAACCGCAGAACCATCGTTAATCAGATCACGCCAAAATTGCAGTGCCGCGATCGCCCCAGCATTCACTAACTGAATGTCTACGTTTTGTCGTTCGCCTTGTGCTGGCGGCAAACCTGTGTTCTCCCGACTCCCGACTTCCGACTCCCGACTCCCCTCCAAACCACCACCGCCACTCCACAAAAACGGCAACCACATAAACACTGTCCACTCTCCTTTACCGAGTGGCAGCAGCATGCCGTGCTGGTCAATCCGTCCATCGCTGTTCGTATCACGAGTCAGGGTTTGGGCAACCTGACGAAACTCTGACCAGGTTTGCGGCAATTGAGTGATTCCTGCTGCCTTGAATAAACTTGGACGGTAAAAAATACCGACATTGTTCGTACCAAAGGGGATCGACCAAAGATGGTTTTCTAGCCTCATGCTGTCCAAGAGCGCTGGATCAAGCTGCTGCCGTAACGGTGAGCGATCGAGCCAGGGATCAAGAGGACGGAGAGCATTCAGTTCGATCAGTTGCCCCGTTAACAGAGGGGAGTACCATAGCAGGTCGGGAGCCGCATTGCCCACGATCGCCGCTAGAATTTTGGGCAACTGCTGGTCACTCTGTCCGACATACAGCGACTCGACCTGAATGGTCGGATGCTCACGGTTAAATTGGTCTACCAGCCCTTGCAGAACCGTGCGATTAGACGGTGGATTGACGCCTTGCCAGAGCATTAATCTCATTACGCTAGGGCTCGTTACGTTAGGGGTGGCAACTGTAACCCGACAACCCGACAAGACCAGCAGACAGAGACAGAGTAAAAGGTTTGTCATGTAACGATGAAAATTGAGCATGATTGGCGTGTTGCCTCTTTGCTGAAAATGAACTTACTTTCTGTATCTCTGTCGTCGGTGCATTGCTTCCCCTGTTGTGACATTCAGTTGGGCACCAATGAGCATCATCAGCGAGCTGAGATAGAGCCATAGCAACAGCACGATCACTGCTCCGATCGCGCCATACGCTCGGTTGTAGCTACCAAAATGGGAGACGTAGAAGCGAAACAGACCCGATAAAAGCGCCCAAAAGATTGCTGCCATGATGGCACCCGGAAGAATCGGCGTTCCAGGTGTCCAACGACTTGGTCCATAGCGGTAGATAAAGCCGCAAGCAAGGGCGATAATGCTCAGTGCTACAGGCCATGTCAACAAGCGCCAGAGTGATATGACTCCTGGCTGCAAAACGCCACTACCCTTCGCGACCACTTGCACAATAAAATCGCTGATAAAGACCAGCACTGAGGCGAAGATCAGTAGTTGAATCGTGCCGATCGTCAGTCCTAGAGAAACTAGCTTTGCTTTCCAGAAGGGTCGCCTGTAACTCAGTGGTACTTGATAAATTTGATCGAGCGCGAGCATCGCAGCACTGAGAACCCCAGAAGCCGCCCACAGCGATACGATAAAGCTAATGGAAAACAACCCTCGATTGGGTTGCGCGCCGATTTCGCCTATAAAATTTTGGATCAGTGTGAGTGCTTCTTGCGGTGCAACCTGACTAATCTGACTGGCAAGGTCTTGAAACGTATTTTGAGAAACGCCCACTAAACCGATCGCGGTGAGCAGCGCCAAAATAGCTGGAAACATTGCCAGCATCGCGTTATATGCCATTTCTGAAGCGAGCCCAGGCAACCTCTGTTGCCCAGTGCGCTCGAAAATGTCGCGCAGCGTTGTCGGTGTGAGATACCGAAAGAAGCGAAAGAAGCGGATCCTGAACATAGCTGAAAGTTGATAGCTGTCAGCCATCAGCGCGTTTGGTTCATCAAGTTTGTTCCATTATCCCAAACGTTACACTCTCATGCTTTTTAGCGATGAATCTAGCCTTTGAGTGTAAGATTCAGTGCAGGAATTTTGCTGTGAACGTTTAAACAGAGTGACTTGAACTAAAAGAGGAGTTTTCCGATGAAAAAAGCAATGAAAAAATTTAAGTATTTGCAGCTGTCTGCTGGCGTTGCCGCCGTAGCGATCGCGACTGTAGGGCTCGGCATCCCTGTCTTTGCGCAACCGTCACCGAGTCCAACCAGCAGTCCGGCTCCAACCAGCAGTCCGGCTCCAACCAGCAGCCCGGTTCCAACCAGCAGCCCGGTTCCAAGCTCGCTCGTTGGTCAGTGCCGTGCTGTGAACAAAAAGGTTTCGGTCTATAAACAGGCATCTGCTACGGCTGCAGTAGTGAGTACCCTCAATGCTCAAACGAAAATAACGCTTGCTGACAACGGCAGTGGCGGTTTTATTGGCATCAGTAGCCCCGTGAGTGGTTACGTGCAGACGGCTAACTTGAAACCGTGCAGTGGCCCTACGCCGCCCCCTACAGGCAATACCTGTCGTCGTGTCGTGCAACCGCTGGGTCTAGCCATCCGTAAAGAAGCGTCGCCAGATTCAGTTGTTGTTGGGGGGGTGGGCAATCTAGAGCGGGTTGAACTGACGACCACTCCAGCCACGTCTAAGAAGGGCGCCGATGGTCGCAATTGGGTCCAGATTGCTAAACCAGTGGCTGGTTGGGTGTCCAATGGCTTCCCAGGTGGTAGCAGCAATCTCACTCTCTGCCCCTAGAGCATTGAGGTGGAAATCGGGTTTCTTCACAGCGTTTGTCGCGATCGCCTGTAAGTTACCCGATTTCTTTCCTTTCTCTACGGTTTCTCTGCATGAAGTCGTTCGCTTGAGAACAGTGCAGAGCGAGCTGTCAACAGACGAGGGCACACATTTTTTATCAGTCGCTAAAAGATTAACGGGATAAAATTCGGAAATGCGATCGCAGACGATCGACTCATACAGGATCTATTGACTGCCGACAAGGCAAGAGAGACGCGGTGATGGATAACTCGAAAGCAATTAAGTGTGCCATCCTTTCCCAAGAAATCTACCAGGACTTTGCACAGCTCAAGTTTGCTGATTTTCCTGGCATTACCCCAGGGTGGATCAACCAGGCAACGACAGATACGCAAGGTGCCATTCTGTTGGATGCAACCGGGTCTTCTCTCTATATCGTTTTTCGCGGTAGTGAGCAGCGTCTAGACTGGCATACCAATTTTGAATTTTCTCAAAAAGAGGCGAATTTTAAGCAAGCTGTGATTCAAGAGCAGATTGTGCAAGACCGAGCGCAGGTGTATCCCTATGCGGCGGAAAGCAGTTCTGGTGCGAAAATGCATCAGGGTTTTGTGGATGCCTACTTTTCTGTGCGCGATCAAATTCATACGTACTTGAAGAGTCACTCAGTCAGCAGTGTGACTGTTACAGGTCACAGTCTGGGTGGGGCACTGGCAACGCTCTGTGCTGTCGATGTGCAGTACAACTTTTCGCCAGTTGATGTCGAGCTCTACACATTTGGTTCGCCAAGGGTCGGCAACAGCGGTTTCCGCGATTCCTTTAACCAGCGTGTGCCCAAAAGCTACCGTTTTGTCTATGGTATGGATATTGTGCCAGCCTTACCCAGACCGTGGCAGGGCTATAGCCATGTGGATGCCGAATACAGATTGGGGCCTCGCTTGAGCCTTAACTTTGTGACCCAACGCTTTAAGGATCACGCTATCTCCAATTACCTCAATGCATTGAAGGAACAGGCCGCTCGATAGCCTCTAAGGAATAGCCGTTTTTATTTGGATTAACCACACCCTACACCCAAGGCCTGTGGCTTACTGATCTGAAAACTGCTGTAAATAATATCGGCTTTTACTAGGATGGGTAAAGCCTAGTCTTCGAGCAGCAAGCTACGGCATGGCTTCTCTAAAGGCGTTAACCGTAACCCATCGCATTCAGGGGTTGATGGGTTATCTTCGTTTTTCTGGTATGCCGAAACGGCTTTACCCATCCTACACAATCATTCGGTTTTATTAAATCCACGAGCCTCAGGTGTCGCCGCCGCTATCGCCGTTGACGATGAAAACCGGAGCAATGACGTTCGATCAATGAATCAGTAGAGCGGGAAGCGAGGGCTGGCTAAACCTGTCTCTGCATCAATGGGTTTTTCAGAGAGATGAAAGGTTGGTGCCTCTGCGTCGCTCCCAATGCTATCAAACTCAATTACCCAGGTAGCCACATTAGCCGATGAGACACGCGCGATCGAAGGGTGCGTCATGCCAGTAACATAGCCGATATAATTACCCATCAAGAAATAGACAACAACCATTGCTGCTGCGGAGAACGCCACCAGGGTACCCGCCAGCATCAGTGAAAATTCATTGCGATCGACTGCCTGCTGCATCAAATGAAGCGCCCAAGCAACCAAAGCAATAACAATAATCAGAATAAGTATCAGCATACTTAAAGTATTGTAACAGATACTCAGATTTCGTCATCCCTTTCTGGCATGAAAAGAAAATCACAGCCTTGCTATGGGTGTTGGGGTTGGTCAAACTAAGCGAACAGGCACCTGGTGCTCTGACAAGTAGGTTTTGATTTGAGCCACTGTGAGTTGCCCGTAGTGCAGCAACGAGGCGAGGAGAGCGGCTTCTGCTTTACCCTCTGTGAGTGCTGCATGGATATGCTCACAGGTTCCGGCTCCGCCTGAAGCAATGACCGGAATCTCAACTTGCTCCGCGATCGTGCGGATTAGTTCCAGGTCGTACCCTGCTTGAGTCCCATCCGCATCCATACTCGTCACCAACAGTTCCCCGGCGCCCCGCTGCTCCACGTTTTTTGCCCAGGCGATCGCATCCAGTCCTGTATTCTCCCGTCCACCGCGCACGTACACATCCCAACCGGGATGATCTGCATCCAATCTGCGACGAGCATCGATCGCCACTACGATACATTGGTTGCCAAAGCGATCGCTGGCGCGATCGATCAGGCCAGGATCACGCACTGCTGCAGAATTGATGCTGACCTTATCCGCACCAGCTCTTAACAATTGTTTAATAGTTTCTAAGTTTTGAATCCCGCCGCCGACCGTGAGGGGTATAAACACCTGTTCTGCCGTCCGGTAGACCACATCAAAAATGATGCCCCGGTCTTCGTGCGTTGCCGTAATGTCCAGAAACACCAGCTCATCTGCACCCGCCTGGTTATAGACTTGCGCCAACTCTACTGGATCACCCGCATCTCGCAGGTCAACAAAATTGACCCCTTTCACTACTCGCCCTGCCTTCACATCTAGACAGGGTAAAATTCGCTTCGCCAGCATTGACTATAGAAAAATTGGACTTCTGAATTCTAAAGCTTTGGGAACAGTGTTTGGTGCTTGGTGGCAGTGGTCGATGGTCAGGATGCGCTTATTCCCTTCATCTCTCCTCCCCCAATTTTCCCCATCGATACGATTCGATACGCGACGCTGATACACTGATTCTTGGTTTTACAAGTTGGTCGCTGTCACTACTCGTCGGTCACTACTTGTAAAAAGGGGTTTGGGTTTTTGCTTCTGAGCAGAGGTTCCCCTCTTCCACCCCCGAAATCGCCATTTAGTTAGACCCGTTAGTTAGTCTTGGAGTTGTGATGGAAGTTGGGCAGAGCGTTCGCGTGTATCGGTTGCGAGATCGTGTGTCTCCGGTTATTGCTAAAAAGTTGGGCGAAGTCGGTGTGATTCAGGACTACAAAATGACGGATGGCAGCGGCGTTGGGTTTCTGGTCAAGTTCGCCGATAACTCAGCCATTTGGTTTTTTGAGGATGAGGTACAGCCTGCTCCTGGAAACTGACGGGCAAGAGAAGATGGGATTATTTTTTGAGGGCTTGCCAACGCTCGAAAAATCCTGACAGAATCCTGGTTAAGATGTGGGTCGATCGCGCCAAGGCACGGTTACCTATCAAAAGGATGTTTGCAGACTCCAGGCACTCGCTACCATAAGAGAGAATGCTGCCGGAACGTCGGCTAGCACACACAATCCATTGGGCGTGGAAGCGAGATAAATGGCTCTAATTTTGACTTTTTTGGGCAAAGGCGGCGTCGGTCGGACGACGATCGCGATCGCGGCTGCCAAGCGTTTTGCCATTCAAGGCAAGCGAGTGCTGCTGGCATTGCAAGAGCCAGGGCCAGCGTTAGATGTGCTTTTAGGTGAGGTTTCGGGTGTTGACCCACAGGAACTTTCGTCCAACCTCTTTGCGGTGCAGCTTCAAGCGGCATCCCTGCTAGAGCGCAGTTGGGAAGAGGTGAAAAAACTCGAAGCGCAATACCTCCGGACGCCGTTCTTTAAGGAAGTCTTTGGGCAAGAGCTTGGTGTGTTGCCGGGGATGGACAACGCTCTCGTGCTGAATGCCTTAAGGGAATACGATGCGAGCGGCAAGTACGACGTTATTGTTTACGATGGCGCGGGCGATCAGGCAACGCTACGCCTGTTTGGGATGCCCGAAATTCTGAGCTGGTATACCCGTCGGTTCCGCAAGGTCTTTGCTGACTCGGATCTGGGTCGAACGCTGTCACCCTTTCTGCAGCCGATCGCCAGCGCCGTGCTGAACGTGAGCTGGACAGACGATCTTTTCAATCAACCTGCTGCGCAACAGGCAACTAACATTTTAGAGCAGGGCAAGCAGGCCTTGGCAGATCCCAAACGGGTTGCGGCCTATCTGGTCACGACGGACGATCCCGCTGCGATCGCGACTGCAACCTATCTCTGGGGTGCCGCTCAGCAAGTTGGCTTGACTGTAGGTGGTGTGCTGTTGAACCGGAGCCATGAGAGCGGAGCGGTCGCGCCAGCCTTTGCACCGCTTACGGTGACGCCAATTCCCACGCAGGCGATCGACGATTGGCAACCGCTGATGGACGTGCTACCAGATTTCGAGCAAGCGTCTCAGGCTCCTCGACCGATCGCGATCAACGTAGCAGAACGTAAGGTGAGCCTCTTTTTGCCTGGTTTCGATAAGAAGCAGGTTAAGCTAACGCAGTCTGGACCCGAAATTACGATCGAGGCAGGCGATCAGCGGCGCAATATTCTGCTACCACCAGAATTGAGTGGTAAACCTGTCGCCGGGGCAAAGTTCCAGGATAGTTTCCTCATTATTTCGTTTTGATTTCTGAGCTTAGTTTTGCGTTTTGCGTTGCTTGAGCAGTGAGCGTCCTTCTAACAACTAAGGAGATTTCCAAGAAAATTTACCGTTGGGTACGAGCCGGTTTTGCCAGAGTCTTGACCTCTAACCGATAACCTTGTGATCAAACCTTTCCCTAAGGAGCGTGGATTAAATAGCCTGTGTAGCGATTGTCTTGAAAGTCAAGGGGAATGAAGCAAATCTTTTGTGCTCCAAATACTCATGACAAAGTAACGGCAC